>JAVBVI010000133.1:0-10440 GCA_031554505.1 Bacteroides sp.
AATGCAAATTTCCTATTTCTTCACCTCTTCAACCCAAGACAGTCCGAACCCCCCCCCCACCCCCCCCCC
The DNA here is from genome assembly GCA_031554505.1 of Bacteroides sp. Classification (GTDB taxonomy): domain Bacteria; phylum Bacteroidota; class Bacteroidia; order Bacteroidales; family Bacteroidaceae; genus Bacteroides. The sequence continues at coordinate 70 of JAVBVI010000133.1, forward strand.
CCCCCACACCGGGACGGGGATGGGGCCCCCACCAACACAGCTACACGCCCCCAAGCGACCGTAGCGGGGAAAAACAAAAGGAATTCAGAGAAAAAGAGCAGCCAGTACGGCTGCTCTTTTTCTCTTTTACTTGAAGACCAATACTCCTGCTGTAGGAATCACCGGTTCGCCAATCAACGTTTTAGCTCCTTTGGGAAGTGCGAACGTATAAGGCTTGTCGCCGTAGTTCAGCACGATACCCATACCGTTTCGGTACTCCATCGTTACCCCATAAGGCAGATCCATGACCGGGATCTTCAGCTCGGCGTAAAGGTGTTTCAGTACATCTTGTTCCAAAGCGCCGTTGTGACTATCCACCCCGACATAGGTTACTGTGCCCTTGCCCAGACGACGGAACGTCACGGCTGGTTTGCCTTCGTAGAACTCACCTGTATAGGTAGCCCAGACTCGGTTTTCCTTACCGGGATTCAGGATTTCGCCCCAGGTATTCCAGGTATATTCCTTGCCGTCCATCTTCACCACGCCCGGTTCTTCGGGCAGGAGCAGGTCATAAAACTCCATGTGATTGCCGGTAAGCTCATCGATCATCGAGCCGAAAGCAGTTTCGGGCAAGCGTCCGTAACGGTCTTTGTGCGCCGTGCGGCAGGTCAGCACCAGGTTACCACCCTTCTTCACATACTCCATCCAGCGGGCCACCAGTTCTTTGTCGGCCAACTGATAAGCGGGCGCTATCATCACAGGGTAAACCGAAAAGTCTTTGTCCTCGGTAATGAAGTCCACCGGGGCGGCAAACGATTTCAGTGTGCGGTAATATTTCTCGATATGCCCGAAGGTATCCCAGGTACGGTTCTGCTTTTGCCGCTCGATGCTCCATGAGTTCTCATGGTTGAACAGGATAGCCGTACGTCGTTTCAGGTAATCGGCCGGCTTCTCCTCACGGGGAGCATAGTGTTCGCGTAGCTGTTTGATCTCCTGCATGAACTTTTCGTACTCCCTTCCACCGGGAGTCACCGTCACTCCGTCGGTTCCTACAATGCCGTAGTGGTATTGCTCCGTGCCGTAAAGCGGCTGGCGGTAGCGATACGTGCAGACAAAGTCCGAACCACCGGCATAGACACTCCACATCCAGAGCCGTACGGCACCGGGCAGCGGTTGCGGATTGATGCCGCCCCAGTTCACCTGACCGGGTTGCAGCTCCATCACGCCGTAAGTACCTTGTATAGGGCGGAAGAAATCGTTGGCCAACGCGATGCGCAGCGGATTGCCCACCCGGTAGCCACGACGACCGATGCCTTCGTTGTCGCCATACACCATGTAGCGGGTGTAGCTCTGGAAGTCGAACATCCGGCTACCACCGATGTGTCCTTCTTCGTAGTTGGGGATGTAGTTGGTCGTTACCCACTGGTTGCGGGCGTATTTCTTGATGAGCAGGCATTGCTGGTCGAGGAAATCGTTCGTTTGTTTCGCGGCAAAGCGTCGATAGTCGAGTATCTGGTGATGATTCATGAACATCTGCGCCCGCTTGGGAAGGGTGATCTCATCGAACGAACTGTACACTTCGCTCCAGAAAGCGGTTCCCCAGGCATCGTTCACCTCTTTAATATGGTTGTGGTACTTCTCGCGAAGGAAGTCGCGGAAGGCCAGCTCGGCTCTCGGATTGTAGTCGAATTGCACGGCGGGCTCGTTGTCGAGCTGCCAACCCATGATGCGGGTATCGGTACCATAATGTTGTGCCAACTTCTCGATCATCTTGAAGGAGAGCTCGCGGTAAAGCGGGGAGGCAAACGAAGCGTGCTGGCGGGCACCGTGATCCTGCGTGATACCGTCCTCGCTACGAAGTAGTATCTCGGGATATTTGCGACTGAGCCATACGGGTGGCGTAGCGGTGGAGGTGCACATGATGACTTTCAGGTCGTACTTGGCAGCCAAGGCCACAGCCCGGTCCAGCCAGGCGAAGTCGTAAGTACCTTCGGTCGGCTCCAGTTGCGCCCAGGCAAATTCGGCGAAGTGTACAAAGTCGAACCCCAGATCGCGTATCTGCTTCATGTCACGCTCCCACTGACTTTCGTTCCAGTGTTCGGGGTAGTAATAAACGCCGGTCAGGGTAAGGTCCTTATCCTTGAACCAGACGGGTTGCGCCAGCAGATTATCCAGAACTTCCTTCTTCACGGTGAATGCAGTGCCGTGGCGGGTTCCCTGAGGAAACGATACGCGGTCGGACACATCCTCCCATTTCACTCCATCTTTCGAACGAACAGCACCATACTTGTGATCGCGGTACTTGTCGAAATAGACATACAGGTAGTCGCCCACCCAAAGTGGTGCAGGCCCCTCAGCCCAGTAGTTGCCTGTGATGGGAGCCGACACTTTCGTAGGGAATCCGTCGGCCAGGTTCTTCGCACGAGTCACCCGCAGATTCTTCTCCGGCGGGTTGGAGTTCTCGTTCTTCACCACCATGATCAGGTCTTTCTGCTTCGGGTCTTTGACAATGGCTGCATCGATGACGCTGAAATCGGGATCGAAGAACATCCGGGTTTCCGAGAAGGTCTTAAAATCCTTCGTTGTCACGCAGTAAATGCGGTGGTTCAGTCCCTTTTCGCTTTCCGAAGTAGGCACTTCTTTGTGGCGCCCGGGAATGGTCGTCGCCCAATATATATAATAGGTACGCGCGAGGGCATCATAATAAAGTTCGGGTGCCCAGCAGTTATGCGCCGTTTCTTCGTGCATCATCACAGGGATGCTCTGCTGCGGCGACCAGTGGATAAGGTCTTTCGACGAGGCGTAGCCGATGATTCGGTCGGTCCAGCTCGAGGTCCACACCATATGGAACGTTCCGTCGGGTCCCTGGCAGATGCTTGGATCGCGCATCAACTTGTCCTTCCCTACATCGGGAGTAAGATACGATTGGCCGTCGTTAAGCGGTGTCCACGTCAAACCGTCGTAGCTATACGCCAGATGCAGACCGTCGCGGCTGTCGTTGATAAAATAAGAAAACAAATAAGCGTGCTTCTGTGCCGAGAGCGAACCCAGGCAAAGTAGAGCAAGCGCCAACGAAGTAATGAGTTTCTTCATGGTATCATCTATTTATTAAGTAATCAGTGTTCACCTACAAAGATATACAGAATGCAGAAAGAAAACAGTAGTTGGAGTTCAAATAGCTGTTTTTTGCTACAGATTGTCCGAAATGTTAGTAAAATCACACTATTTTCTTACATATCTACACCTGCCTATTGAGTATTAGCATCGAAAAGAGTACTTTAGCGACTCAATCAATGGAGAGTTTCAATACATGGATCGTATGAAAAAGAAAATAGGATGGGTGGCCGCCCTGCTCCTCGCAGGATATACAGCCCGGGGACAAGAGGTAGTCTACCAAGCAGAATTCGCCGACATTCCGGTGTACAGCACACAGACAGGACGGGGCTTCGACCTGCAACCGGTTCCGGAAAAAGGAAGCAAAAGGCCGTTCTTCGTCTCCATCGATGTGCCCGACGGGAACTACCGAGTGACCGTCGTACTGGGAAGCAAGAAGCAAGCCGGGAACACCACCGTACGCGGAGAATCGCGCCGGTTGTTCATCGAGAACCAACCTACGAAGAAAGGAGAATCCATCACCCGATCGTTCGCGATCAACAAACGAAACACGCACATCGATGCCCAGGAGGAGGTACGCATCAAACCTCGTGAGAAGTACAAGTTGAACTGGGACGACAAACTGACGCTGGAGTTTAACGGTGAAGCGCCTTGTCTGGCATCGCTCACCATCGAAACCGCCCCCGGCATACCGACTCTCTTCCTGTGCGGAAACTCTACCGTGGTGGATCAGGACAATGAACCATGGGCCAGTTGGGGACAGATGATCCCACGCTTCTTCGACAATCAGGTATGCTTTGCCAACTACGCCGAATCGGGCGAGTCGGCCAACACGTTCATAGCTGCCGGACGTCTGAAGAAAGCACTCACGCAAATGAAGAAGGGCGACTATCTATTCATGGAATTCGGGCACAACGACCAGAAACAGCAAGGACCGGGCAAAGGGGCATACTACTCCTTCCTCACCAGCCTGAAAACCTTTGTGGACGAAGCGCGCGAACGGGGTGTACAGCCGGTATTGGTCACTCCCACCCAACGCCGCAGCTTCGATGCCAACGGTAAGATACAGGATACGCACCTAGACTTCCCCGAAGCGATGAGATGGCTGGCTGCCAAGGAGAACATTCCCCTCATCGACCTGCATCAGATGACGCGGGTGCTGTACGAGGCCATGGGTATGGAGGAATCGAAGAATGCCTTCGTTCACTATCCGGCAGGCAGTTACCCGGGACAGGAAAAAGCGTTGGAGGACAATACGCACTTCAACCCGTACGGAGCTTACGAAATAGCCAAGTGTGTCATCGAAGGGATGAAAAAGGCAGGGCTTACGGACATTGTGAAGCACCTGGCTCCGGACTACCGCCCGTTCGATCCGGCCCATCCGGATGCCCCCAATTCGTTCCACTGGAATGACAGCCCGTTCACGGAACTCGATAAGCCGGATGGAAATTAAGTAATGGAAAAGAACCTGGTGCAGATTAGCGCTACTAAGCAGATTTTTCTCTGTAGGTACAGAGATTTTCGCGTTTAGGTAAACAGAAAAATCTCTGTACCTAAAGACCTGTAGCTCTCCTGAAAACTGCCACAACTTATTATGATTACTCAATAGCAACGTTTAATGAATTATATCAGATGAGAAAGACTCTTTTCATAGCCGGACTACTACTGGCCGGCAGTAACCTGATAGCGCAAGAGTGGCCGCAGGTAACCACCGAAGCTAAACCCGGTACCCGATGGTGGTGGCTGGGAAGCGCCGTAGACGCATCCAACCTGACTTACAATCTGGACGAGTATGCCCGGACAGGACTCGGTACCGTAGAGATTACTCCTATTTACGGCGTGCAAGGCAACGACGCGAACAATCTCGACTTCCTGTCCACTCCCTGGATGGAGATGCTGAAACACACCCAAGCCGAAGGGAAACGTACAGGTATCGAAGTAGATATGAACACCGGTACCGGATGGCCTTTTGGCGGACCGGGAGTGAGCGTAGAGGATGCAGCCACCCAAGCCATCTTCCAATCGTACCACGTAACCGGCGGGCAAACCATAGAGTTGAGCATCGCTCCCGAAGGTCTGAAACCGGGAAACTATGCCCGGCTGAGCCGTGTTATGGCTTATACTGACAGGAAATGCCTCAACCTCACCTCCCAGGCCCAAGAAGGTACGTTGAAGTGGAAAGCCCCTGCAGGCGACTGGCACGTCATCGTGTTGCATATAGGCAAGACGGGCCAGATGGTGAAACGGGCCGCTCCCGGTGGCGAAGGATTCGTGATGGATCATCTCTCGCGAGGAGCCGTAAACCGCTATCTCACCCGCTTCGACCAGGCATTCAAGAAAACCGGTACCCCCTACCCGCATACCTTCTTCAACGATTCGTACGAGGTGTACGGAGGCGACTGGACAGCCGATCTGTTGGAGCAGTTTGCCCGTCGCAGAGGGTACAAGCTCGAAGAACATTTTCCGGAGTTTCTGGACCCCGCCCGTCCCGATGCTACCCGCCGGGTGATCTCGGACTATCGGGAAACCATCTCTGACATCCTGATCGAGAACTTCACCACCCAATGGACCCAATGGGCGCATAAGCACGGAAGCATCACCCGCAACCAGGCGCACGGCTCGCCAGCCAACCTGATCGATACCTACGCAGCAGTGGACATTCCCGAATGCGAAGGCTTCGGGCTGTCGCAGTTCGGCATCCAAGGATTGCGCCAGGACTCGCTGACTCGCAAGAACGATTCGGACTTATCGATGCTGAAGTATGCCTCGTCGGCTGCTCACATCACCGGCAAGACATATACTTCGTCGGAAACCTTCACCTGGCTCACCGAGCATTTCCGCACTTCATTGTCGCAATGCAAACCCGATATGGACCTGATGTTCGTTTCGGGAGTGAACCACATGTTCTTCCACGGTACCCCCTACTCGCCCAAGAACGACGCATGGCCGGGATGGTTGTTCTATGCCAGCATCAACATGTCGCCCACCAATAGCATCTGGCGCGATGCTCCCGCCTTCTTTGACTACATCACCCGTTGCCAGAGTTTTCTACAGATGGGACAGCCGGACAATGACTTCCTGGTCTATCTGCCGGTGTATGACATGTGGCAGGAACAGAGCGGACGCTTGCTATTATTCAGCATACACAGCATGGAAAAGATGGCGCCGAAGTTCATCGAGACTATCCATGAGATCAATAACGCCGGATACGATGTGGACTACATCTCCGACCAATATGTGAAGAGCACCCGCTGTGTGGACGGACAGTTGCATACACAAGGCGGATCAAGTTATAAAGCCATCATCGTCCCGGCCGTGAAGCTGATGCCGGCTCCGGTATTGGAGCATCTGGTATCACTGGCCAAACAGGGTGCTACGGTGGTGTTCATGGAGAACTATCCGGAAGATGTGCCGGGACTCGGAGCACTGGAAGTCCGCCGCCAACAGTTGGCACGCGCCAAAAGCCAGCTACCGGCAGTCGCTTCCTTCGAGGATACCGGGTCGCAGACTTTGCAGAAAGGACGTGTCATCACCGGTAGCAATTATCGGTCGGCCTTGCAGCATTGCGATGTCCAACCCGAAGAAATGAAACTCCACCACGGTCTGCAATGCATCCGACGCACCCACCCGGCAGGTTATCATTACTTCATCAGTTCTCTGCAAAGTAAAGGGGTGGACGACTGGATCACACTGGGTATCCCGGCTGGCAAGGTACAGACTGTCATGTTCTTCGACCCGATGACAGGTGCGAAAGGAACCGCCCGGACACGAACCGCCAACGGACGTCTGCAAGTGCGTATGCAACTGCAATCGGGCGAAAGCATCATCCTGCAAACATTCGACCATCCGGTCGATGCACCTGCCTGGATCTACTATCAGGAAGAATCGTTCAGTTTGAGTCTGGATCACGGTTGGACACTCCACTTCGTCGAAAGTCAGCCGTCCATCGAAGGCACATTCGCTATCGACACCCCTTCGTCATGGACAGAGTTGGATCATCCGCAGGCCAAGATCACAATGGGAAACGGACTGTACACCCATATATTCAATCTCCCACAGATACCTGCCGACGAATGGATGCTCGACTTAGGCGATCTCCGGGAGAGCGCCCGCGTGCGTATCAATGGGAACGACGCCGGAACGGTCTGGGCCGTCCCCTATCGCCTCAAAATAGGGAAGCTGTTACGCCCGGGAGAAAACCGTATCGAAGTGGAAGTAACCAACCTTCCTGCCAATCGCATTGCCGAACTCGACCGGCAGGGAGTGGAATGGCGCAAGTTCAAGGATGCCAATATCCTGGACTTGAATTACAAGAAACTTATGTATAGCAACTGGGAGCCGATGCCCTCCGGACTGAACGGTGTAGTCAAGCTCATTCCTGTAAAGAAACAGTAAGTCTGAAAGCATACATTTTCCCATACAAAGAAAGCCCATTGAGAACGTTGATATATATCAGCATTTTTCAGTGGGCTTTATGCATTAAGCCCCAAAGCATTCACCAATGCGTTCTTGGCACATCCTTCATACTTTCCAATAAAATAATTTCCTTAATTTAAAATATGCGCTAAAATTCAGGCTATTAATAGAATTTATTCTTAAATTTGTGCGCTCCAATAATTAAAGAAAGAAAAGAGTTATCGTATCAGTTTTTCATTTTTAAGAAGAAATTATCTATGGTAAAGCGATTAGTTATTTTATTGATCATTTGTGCTATGATTTCACCTGTTTTATTGACATCATGCCAAAAAGATTTGTACGACCCCTCGGTCACTGTTGTAAGCAAAGAAGCGACAGATCTAGACTTCTCCACAACACAGAAAGTAAAATTCAACTTGACTTTTGATGTACCGACAGGTTATGTAGCCGAGTTTGATTTGTACACGGAAAATCCCTGCGAAACGAGCGATTGGGTAACCACCTTGAAAGAGGGCGTGAATCCCATAGGAAGCTGTGTTTCCGTTTCCGGGAAATTCACGGGAAGCAAGGTGTTTCCGGGTTATGTAGATGAACTGTATGCTTATTCCTCGAATCTGTTTGCACCTCGATTGTTGCATGCCAAAATCAGTAATGGCACAGCTACGTTTGAGGCCGTCAGTGACAACTCGGCGCAAGCAAAAAGCGCCATTACCAGATCTGTAGCAAACAACAAGTATGACCTGTATCTGGGACAGACTGATGCGAAAGGAAGACCCACATACATTGACGAGAGCAAAAAGGTAGACATTTCTCAAGACATGCTTACTAAAATCAATGATGCCTTTCCCAACGGGATCAACGGGAAGTTAACAGTACCCGCCAACAGCCCCTATCTGCAAGATGCTACCCTGTACATAGAGAAAGAAGCAGAAGTGTGGGTGACTATCCTGGTTTCCGATGGAGACTTCCAGAACGGTTTTGGCTATTTCTGTTATGACGGGCCGGCATCGGATCTGGCAACAATGAATGATACCCAGAAAGCAGAGTTGCAAATCATCTGTGCTTTCGAACAAGCTAAAGTGAAAGATGTAAAGAATCCAAGCAAAACATTACTCGTAGGAGAATATGTGAAGTTGAAGTATTACAATAAAGCAACAGGCAATCTGGAAGATAAGTTCCCGGCAGGAACCACACTCGGATGGGCATTGCGTCCTTACCATCCAAGTAACTCTGCAGCAAATTCGCAAATCAATGGCACTTATTTGTATTCTTGTTCAGCCTGGAATCCGGAACCGGATCAAACCCTGAAACAACATAATATTTACTTCAATGCCGGAACAAGCAGTGCACCTTTCATCTGCTTCGGATTTGAGGATATGAGAAATGATGCCGTTTGGGGAGGCTACCGTGACCGCGATTGCAATGATATGATGTTCAATGTACAACTCAACCCGATTGATGCTTTGGACCCTCCTCCTACTATTGACGAAGAACCGGAAGATGTTTACGCAACACAAAAGTATGTCGGCTATCTCGGCTTTGAGGACTACTGGCCACAATACTTCGACTACGACTTGAATGACTTGTTGGTGAAATACCAATCAACGGTAAACACCAAGACTCAAACAGGTAAGAATGCCGACACCAAGACCTATATTACTACCATCGAAGACCAATACACCATGGTATTTACTGGTGCCGACTTCGACAACCAGTTTAGTGTATCCATGCCATTCAGCCGGGATCTGGTAGAAAAAGTAGCCATCACCGATGAATTGAACAACACTAAAACGGTACTGGGCAGTGCGCTCGAAAAGGACTGGAATGGTTTTGTACTCGATGTTTGCATCAGCCCGCAAGCAGTTCTCACCGCATACGACCGTAAGACTCCCCCTCAGATTTACAAGGTAGTAGTCACGCTGAAAGACAAGGCACTTACCATGACCGATTTTGAGAATAATAGTTGGATGGCACCTTACAATCCCTTCATCACTCCTTACTACGCCAAGAAAGGAAGAGATGGAAAATTCGAGGTACACTTACCGGGCTACATGCCTACTCAACGGGTGATCGATTACTCCACTCAATACTGGTTCGGCAAGTTCGATGACCGCTCCAACGTAGAAGAAGGTATCTATTATTTAGGTGGAGACAAGGTATACGATATGAATGGCGAGTTCATTGAACAGAATATCTTCCCGTTTGCTATACACCTGTCAGGAGTGGAAAACTTCTACATCCCTGATGAACGGGTACGCATCGACAAGACATTCCCCCGATACAGAAAATGGGCAGAAAGCGGCATGACCGACGATAAAGACTGGTATCTGGATCGCTCCGGTGAATAACATAAAAAGCAGCGCATATTCCGAAGTGGAATATGCGCTGCTTTGTTAATGAAAACTATATGCCTTGAAAATAAATTCAGAAGGCATCTAACGAGTCATCGCATGCCTTCTAAATCAGGACGACAAAGGATACCCCTAAAGAAGCATCCTTAGTTCCTCTACACTTTCCACCACACAATTAGCGCCGGCACCGACAAGTTCTTCCTGGCTCCCGTACCCATAAAGCACGCCGACAGAAGCTATTCCATGCTCCCTGGCTCCCAACACATCGTGTTTGCGGTCGCCAATCATAATCACCTGACTTGCATCCTCCACTCCGACACTCTCCATGACATAGGCTATCACGTCGGCTTTGGTAGGACGTTCACCATCCAGTCCATCTCCACCGACGTAAGAGAAATAAGAATCAAGCCCGAAGTGCCGGACGATACGACGAGCAAAGATTTCCGGTTTGGACGTGGCTATCATCAGTTCGTATCCTTGTTGCCGGGCCTCCCGAAGCAACGACTCGATA
>JAVBVI010000112.1:0-11474 GCA_031554505.1 Bacteroides sp.
CCACTCGAGTAATAGTCCCGCAAAACTTCGAGCTTAAAAAGCTCATCATAGGTCTGACGTTTTGATCTTGCCATAAGAATAAATTTTTTATAGAACAATTAAGAACAAAATAGTGTCAACCTATTCCAGTATAAGACAACAAAAGAACTAAAGAACACATAGTGTGGTGAGTTTTATCGGTTAAAACTTGTTATCTCGCAACGATAAGGCAAAAGAAATAGAATATAAGTCAATCGGATGTGAAGGATAACGCTTATTTTTGCGAGCGAAAAAGAAAAGGTTCAAAGATGAAACAGACAATTAATCTGGCGGACTCGAAGCCGCATTACGAAATTCTCGACGGGCTACGTGGTGTAGCCGCACTGACCGTTGTTATTTTCCATGTTCTTGAAATTCATTCCGGAGGCGACCACGCCAAGCAAATCATTAATCACGGCTATCTGGCAGTCGACTTCTTCTTTTTGCTCTCGGGCTATGTCATCAGTTATGCGTATGACGACCGCTGGGGGCAGATGACGATGAAGGACTTCTTCAAACGCCGGCTCATCCGCTTGCAACCGATGATCATCGTAGGCTCCATTATCGGCGCTGCGCTGTTCTACTTCCAGGCTTCGCCGGGAATGGGGTGGGGCGTTATCTCCGAGACATCCGTCTGGAAACTGTTGTTGGTCATGGTGATCGGTGCTACCTTGATTCCTGTCGGTCGGGGGCTCGATATCCGTGGTTGGAACGAGATGCATCCGCTGAACGGTCCGACTTGGTCGCTCTTCTTCGAGTACATTGCCAATGTGGTGTATGCACTCTTCCTGCGCCGCACATCGAAGATGGTGCTGGGTATTTTGGTAGGAGCCTCTGCTGCCGTTACTTTGCAGTACCTGCTTACTTGCCCGAGTGGTGATATTATTGGTGGCTGGACGATAGACGATGCCACGCAGATGCGGATTGGCTTTACCCGCCTGGCTTTCCCATTCCTGGCCGGTTTGTTGCTGGCACGGATCGGGAAGTTGAAGTACAACAGTCATGCGTTTCTTTTTGCCAGCGTGTTGCTGGTGGTATTGCTCGCAGTACCTCGTCTGGGTACTCCCGACCAGCCATGGATCAATGGGCTGTACGAGTGTGCATGCATCATGCTGCTGTTCCCCTTCATAGTTTGGATGGGAGCGGGCGGTAAAGTCACCGGCAAGAAAGCTTCGAAAGTCTGCAAGTTCCTGGGCGATATCTCTTATCCCATCTATATTACCCACTATCCGCTGGCCTACTGCTACATGGCCTACGTAACCAACGGCAACCATTCGATGGAAGAGGCATGGCCAGCCGCTCTGCTTACCGTGGTGGCGGCTGTTACTGTGGCGTACCTCTCCATGCGGTTCTTCGATCTGCCGGTGCGCGAATGGCTTCGCAAACGCTTCCTGGTGAAGAAGAAATAGAAAGGTAAACTTTTCATCCTACGGTTTGTTTATAGCTCATAGAACGAAGAAATAAACCTGTACCGTATGTGTGAAAAATCATCCTTTTGTCTCCGGCGTTTACCGTTGGCCGGAAGGCTGTTCCTATTCTTTTTCCTGTTCGTGGCGACAGAAGCATTCGGAAAAGAAGAGGCAGTTCGAGATACTGTTTACCTTAGAAATGGAGAAATCGTCATTGGCGATATCAAAGGCATGCATCTGGGGATGCTGTCGTTCGACTCGGACGATGTCGGAACAGTCGATCTGAAGATCTCCAAGATCAAGACCATCAGTTCAGCATCTGATACGCTCCGGATAGAAATGGCCAACAAAGCTATTTATTTCGGAGCGTTGAAGCCTTCGGTGAAGTCAGGCTGGGTATATATCATTACTCAGGAGCACCGTCATCACGTGCAGATCGATAATATCAATACGTTGCTGACGCTTGAACCTAACTTTTGGCAGAACTTGTCGGGCAATGTCTCGGCAGGGTTCAGCTATTCCCGCTCCAGCAATATCGGTCAGCTCAACCTGAGCGCCAGCGTGGCTTATACGATGAAGAAGGTCGACTTCTCCATCACCGGTTCGGGTATTGCTTCCATTGATTCGGCCAGTTTCTCGCGCGATAGGGAAGACTTGGACTTCACGGTTCTTTATAATGTCAAGAACATGTGGTATGCCGTAGGGTCTATAGACTATCAACGCAACCTGCAACTCTCTATTTCCCGACGTTTGCAGGAAACGATAGCTGCCGGATACAAGGTGGTTTTCAGTCAAAATTTCCAGATCCTGGGACTTGGTGGATTTAGTGTGAGCCAAGAGCGAAGCACTACCGGAGTAGACCAGAACTTCCTGTGGGAAGTGCCCATTGGTTTTACTCTCGATTATTTCAGGTTCTCCCATCCCGATATGCAGATATCTTCCGGACATGTGTTCTATGCCGGGTTGACCCAGTGGGGACGTGTCCGGTACGATTCCAACACCACCTTTGCCTGGGAACTATTCAAGGACTTCGACTTTTCATTGAACTTGTATTTGAATTACGATAATCGCCCACCCGATACCAGTTCGTCCGGTAAAATGGACTATGGAATGGTGGTAGGACTGGCGTATAAATTCTGAGGGTTTGGCCCTCTATCTAACCTTTTAATAATGAATGATTATGGATAAATCTAAAGATGAGCACGAGGCGGCTATATTCCCATTGGGGGAGCTGACCTCGGATTTTTTCTCGGGAACAGTGTATGTACAACCATTGGTGAGTCCCGAAGAGGTAGAAAAACTATATACCATCGGACAGACGATGTACGAACCTGGAGGACGTACGTATTGGCATACGCATCCCGTTGGGCAGGTGCTGTTGGTTACCTATGGGCGAGGCTTCTATCAGGAGCGGGGAAAACCGGCCCGTCCACTTGCCAAAGGTGACGTAGTGGTTATCCCGAGAGATGTGGAACATTGGCACGGAGCCTCTAAGGATAGTCAGTTGATATATATAGCGATTTCGAATATCTATGGCGGGACGAATGTGGACTGGGTGAAACCGGTCAGTGAGAGGGAATACGAGGAAGTGCATAACGCTTGATGATGATGATTCACCACAGAGTCACACAGAGTTTCTTATTTATTAAAACTCTGCGTGACTCTGTGGTGAACTAAAACTAGAACGGGAAAATCAGCGGGAGTGCCAACACCATGATAATACCCATGACGATCTGCAGAGGTAAGCCCACCTTCACATAATCCATAAAAGTATACCGTCCGGCCGACATTACCAGCGCATTGGGCGGGGTGGAGAACGGACTGGCGAAACACATACTGGCTCCGACAGCTACTGCAAACAGGAACGGATAAGGACTAACTCCGATCTCGGTAGCCGCATGCAAGGCAATCGGCGCGAAAAGTACCGCTGTGGCTGTATTACTGATGAACAGCGTCAGCAGCGAAGTGCCAAAATAGATTCCAGCCAGTAGAACTGTCGGCCCCATATCGCCCAACCCTTTCACGAAACCGTTGGAGATCATCACAGCTGCGCCTGTCTTCTCCAAAGCCAATGACATCGGCAACATGGCGCCAATCAGTACGATGCTCTGCCAGTTGATGGTTTTGTACGCTTCTTCCACATTGCGGAAACAGCCTGTGAGTACCATCAGTACGGCAGCAATCATCACAGCGGTCACCGGAGCGATAGGAATACTGTCGATGGCCATGCAGGCCACCATGGCTACCATGATGATAGCAGCCAGCGGGGCTTTGTAGTCCAGTGTAATCTTGGAAGCCTCGGCCATCGGCTGGCCTACCACCACCCATTCGCTTTGTTCCTCGTTCAGCCGGGCGATGTTGTTCCACTCGCCTTGTACGAGGAGCGCATCGCCAGCCTGCATCTTTTCATCTTTTACATCTTGCAGGATATATTGTTTTTTTCGCTGTATGCCGAGAATATTCACATTGTATTTCTCCCGGAAGCCGGAAGTTTTCACCGGCTGGTTCACCAGCTTGGAGTTCGACATCAGCACTACTTCAGCTATCCCGATCTCGTCGAACATCAGCTGTCCGGCAAAGGAAGGACGGGATTCTTCTGCAGAATGGGCGTCGATCCAGTTCAGCTTATTGTCCTCGATAAACTGTCGCACGGCCTCGAACGAGCCGAGTATGTAGAGTACGTCGTGCTCCTTGATAACCGTTTCCGGTCCTGCAACTTTCTGGTTGATAGTTTTCAGGAAAGGCTTCTGGTGGTTGGTACGTCTGCGTACTTCGAGTATGCTGATGTTGTATTTCTGCGTGATACCCAGTTCCTGCAGTGATTTATCGAGCAAGAGTGACTCAGGCATGACACGTGCCCGGAACAGGTTTTGCGCCAGTTGGTACTCGTTGGCCAGTTCTTTCAGCGACTTTCCCCCCTTTTTACTGTTTTTATCCTTGTCCTTATCATCTTTTGACAGGAACATCTTGCTCAACGGAAACAGCAATAAGGTTCCTACCACTACGCAGATGATACCCACAGGCAGGAAGGAGAAGAACGATAAACCTTGATGGCCAGCGTCTCTTAGAGCGCTGTCGATAACAAGGTTGGGTGGTGTACCGATAAGCGTCATCATACCTCCCATACTACTGGCAAAAGCCAACGGCATCAGGTAGCGGCTGGGGCTGGTGTTGGAGTTCATCGCCAGGCTCACCACGATGGGAAGCATCAGTGCCACCGTTCCGGTATTGCTCACGAAAGCTCCGATACCCGACGTCACGAGCATCAGCAACAAGAACAGCTTCGTCTGACTGTTTCCGGCCAATGACATGATTTGACTACTGATCTTCTTCGCCAGTCCCGTCTGGAAGATACCGCCGCCCACGACAAAGAGCCCGATCATCATGATAACAATCGAATTTGAGAAACCGGAAAGGGCTTCGGCAGGAGTGAGTATATTGAAAACCATCAGGGAAATGAGCGACAAGAGCGCCACGAGGTCTGACCGGATTTTTCCATGAACGAAGAGGATTGCCGAAATAGCAAGGATAATAAGTGTTGCAACCATGTAAATAGTTATTTAAGTTGGGTGAGATGTACAAAGGTAACACTTATAAAACTTATTCGCTGGAAACCGGGAGATTGTTTAACAGTTTTTCTATAAATTCAGTCAAAGAATGGATATGTCAGATTAAGAGGCTATCTTTGCCCGCATGAAAAAAATAGTCATAGTAGGATGTGGCCGGTTGGCCGGGATAGTGGTCGATGCCCTGATCAATGGGCTTCTGCCTGAGTACGAACTGGTGGGAGTATATTCGCGTACGGCAGCCAAAGCCGGGCGTATCGTGGAAAAGATGCAACAGTATGGACAGACGTGCGTGCCTTGTTCGTCGTTGGAAGAGTTACTGGCCTTAAAACCGGATTATCTGGTGGAAACAGCTTCGCCTGCTGCCATGCGGGAGTTGGCTTTGCCGGCCTTGAAGAACGGAACCTCGGTTGTCACCCTCTCTATCGGCGCTTTGGCCGATCAGGCTTTCTATCAGGAAGTGATGGATACGGCGCGGGCGAATGGTACACGGGTCTATCTTTGTTCCGGTGCTACCGGTGGTTTCGATGTGCTTCGTACGGCTTCGCTGATGGGTAATGCCTCTGCCAAGTTCTTCAATGAGAAAGGACCCAATGCGTTGAGAGGTACTGCTGTCTATGATGAGGCTCTGCAAACGGAGCAATGCACCGTCTTCTCGGGCAATGCCACGCAAGCCATCGCCCTGTTCCCAACGAAAGTCAATGTGTCGGTAGCTGCTTCACTGTCATCGGTAGGCCCGGAACAGATGCAGATGTCCATGCTTTCTACACCCGGCTTTGTGGGCGATACGCAACGGGTGGAGATAAAGAACGATCAGGTACATGCGGTAATCGATGTGTATAGTGCCACGGCGGAGATTGCCGGATGGTCGGTGGTGAATGTATTGCAGAATATCACTTCACCGATTGTATTCTAATTTTGTCGTTACACCGCCAATATGATGGAAAAAGAAAGACTTGTCTTTATAGATTATATTCGCGTCATTGCGTGTTTTGCTGTGATGATCGTACACGTATGCGAGAATTTTTATATTCCACAACCTGCTGAGGTTGGAGAGAATATGGTTACCCTTGCCAATGATGCTACCCGTTTTTGGGTAGCATTCTGGAATGGCAGCGTTTCACGCACTTGTGTGCCATTGTTTATGATTGTCTCAGCTTTTCTGCTTGTTCCGATGAAGCCAGGAGTGACGATGAATCAGTTCTATAAGAAACGCCTGATACGCATCCTTCCTCCTATGATTGTATTCATGGTGCTGTATGCTCTGTTGCCACCCTTGTGGGGTGAGTTTAGTTGGAAACAGGCAGGACAGTATCTGGTGCGATTGCCGCTGAACTTTCCAGATAATGCGTATCATCTGTGGTTCATGTATCCGCTCATTTCGCTCTATCTGATCATTCCTGTCGTTTCACCTTGGTTGGAAAAGTCGTCTGCCAAGGACGAACGGGTATTCCTCGGCCTCTTTGCACTCTCTACTTTTATGCCGATCATCCATGCGTTGACTCCTTTCCAATATGTCTTTGGTGAGTGTTGGTGGAACAATTTTCACATGCTATGGTATTGCTCAGGGTATTTGGGGTATCTTGTGATGGCGCATTATATCCGTTTCCATTTGAGGTGGTCGCAGAAGAAACGGCTTATCATCGGTTCAGTATGTTTCTTCTTGGGTAGTACTTATACAGGATGGTCGCACTACAGCCAGACCGTGGCGGGTGAACCTCTAAACTTATCTGTCATCGAATATGCCTGGTCATTCTGTACACCGAATGTTCTTCTCGCTTCCTTCGGCGCATTCACGCTTTTCACCTGCATACGTCAAACGAAAGCACCTCGGATCATCACAGACATCAGCAAACTTTCGTTTGGTATGTACTTGCTGCATGTGTTCTTTGTAGGACCCATTGCACAATATTTCGTCAATGGCGACGGTTTCCATCCCATTATTCCCGTATGGATTGCTATCCCGGTAGCCTCTGTCCTTTGCTATATCTGTTGCTATGTGACAAGTAAGATTATTTCTTACCTACCAGGAGGGAAATATATTATTGGATAGGGGTATTCCCGAAGAAAATTGGACATCAGTCTTTGGACTTATAGAAATTGGAGACATTTACTGAATATCCCTATGAAAATGAGAAACAGTATTATTGCATGAATCTGTAATCAATGAAACAATTCTCATGGAGTGATATTCATTTGTTCGCCAAATCTTCGGACGTCGGCCAAATGTGAATCTTTAACCTTTGCGATATCCAACGTTCCTCCAAGTATAATCATCTGTTTATTTTCGAATCTTACGCCTAACCTATCCTCCAACATGACTTTGCGCATACTTTCTGCAATTCCCGTTTCTTCCAGAAAGTGGTTTGGGTGGCCTGCGGTGCAAATGGCTACTCCATATTTGACGGACTTCATTTTTTGCACTTTCTGTCCCTCCCTGTTATATCCATAAGCATATCCGACCGAATAAACGCGGTCAAACCAGCCCTTAAGCTTAGCGGGGCAATCGCTCCACCATACAGGATAAAGAAAGATGATGCAGTCTGCCCATTCAATCTTGCGCTGTTCAGTTATAACATCATCCGATAGAGGCAATTCCATTTGTGCAAAACCTTCCCGCTCATATTCTTTCGGGGTCATATCTGAACAGAAGTTCATGGCGTATAAATCGGATATCTCAATCTGGTGATCACCCGTTTCTATCCCACCTACCAATGCTTCTAAAGCTTGGTGCGTGAAGGATTTTGGGCTAGGATGTGCATAGACTATAAATATATTCATGGAGTTTTATTCAATTGTTATTTTTAATATCTGAATTTAAATTTCTATTACAGATGACTGCCCTTCGCTACGATCTTTACAAGTCCATTTCCAACGTTCATTTAATCTGATTTTACCACTCTCCGTCATTTCGAGATAAGACTTACATGTTCCAGTCATAATTTCTTTATGGATGTTTATGTGTTGATAACGAAAATCCAGATATTCATTGTTTACGATTTTGCCAATTAATTGTCCTCTAATGATTGCACCACCGCCATACAATGCAGATATGACATCTTCCATCTGCTCGTAATAGAAAATTGTTTCTTCTGATACTTCACCGTTTGGAGAGTTCGATTCTGTTTTGAATATCTTATTGTGTAAATCTATCTTCATGGGGTGATTGCATAGAGATTTCGTTGATGTTTATTATTCTATCTTACTTACTATAAGCTGAAAGGTTAGCCAGTACTTTCTCACTCAACCGGTTGAAAGCTTGACGCGTGCGACCGGTTGATACCTGCATACAGCGTACATGCGGATGGGAGAAGAACTGCGATCCACCCAATGCCCCTAGTGTATCGCAGAAACAAAGGTTATCACCTTCCAACCATTCGGCAAACGGTGCTTCGTCCCAGGCAGGCGACAGACCTGTGTTGAATAGAATCTTCTTATTCCCCAATTGCTTGAACTCTGCTTCGTGCAGCAAGACAGTGTTCTTGTTGAGGCAGCAGAACACCACATCACTCACCGACAGCAAATCGTCCAACGGTAGGAAACGATATCCTTTCTCGGTTGCTTCTGTCTTCTCGCTGCGAGAGAAGTACACCACTTCGGCACCGAAGAACTTCATCGCATCGGCTATCATACCGCCCGATTTACCCAACCCGATGACACCTACCCGGAGTCCGGTAATCTCACGTGGCATATCTTCCCATGACTCCTGATCAAATCCATGCAGACAACGTACCAGTTCGCTCACCACATACTCCACTACACCTTCATCGCCATAATCGCGGATGCCGGTCACGGTGATGCCTCGCTCATTGGCATAGCGAATGTCCACGTTGGCGCTCTCGGGCGAATACAAGGAACAACACATACCGATGTATTTCACATTCGGGCATTTTTCCAGTGCTTCGCGGTTGATGCGGGAAGTATAACTCAGGAGTACCGCGTCCGCATCACCGATACGGGCAGCCACTTCGTTGTCATCTGCCGGAATATCCGGATACATCACTACCTTACGGGCAAACGAATGCAGTGCTTCTTCAGCCGATGGAATCAGGCTGACGGGCTCTATCGCTACAAGTTTATCGAACATAATGGATTGGTTTTAAAACGGCGAAGATAGTAATAATATCGGATGTTTCCTATTTAATACTGCTCTCCCTGATTTGCAATTGTGTGGGGACGACCACTTGTTTGATTGTCTTATCTCCTTTTATCTGTTCTATCAATAGCCGGCAGGCTGTTTCTCCCATTTTATAGGTCTGATGCGAGATGGCAGACAGTTTGGGCTCCACATAGTTGGCATGTTGTTCGTCTGTGTATCCGATGATGGCCATGTCTTCCGGAATACGCAGTCCGTGACTTTTAATGACCTCTATGGCTGCAAAAGCCAATGTGTCGTTCATGGCCAGGATAGCATCGGGTGGGTTGGGAAGAGACAACAAGGCTTCAGTGGCAATCTTACCTTCTTTATATTCTATTTTCCTGCAAATTACCAGCTCTTTTTCGATGGGTATACGGTTGTGGCGTAAAGCTTCCAGATAGCCGTGCTTCCGCCGCCGCACGATGTCCAGGTGATTGCCGCCGCCGATAAATGCCACCCGTTTGCTGCCATTATCCAACAGGTGCTGAGTGGCTATCTGGGCCGAGTGCTCACCGTCAGCAATAACCGAAGAGAATTGGTCGGTCAGACAAACACGGTCGAACAGAATCAGTGGCATGTTGATGTCTTTCAAAGCAGACAGATGAGAATAGTCGGTCGTTTCTTGGGACAAACAAGCGATGATTCCTTCCACCCGCATATTGACCAGGTTCTCTATATTCCTTTTTTCATACTCATACGATTCGTGCGAGGTGGTGATGATGACAAAATATCCATTGGCAATGGCCATATTTTCTATCCCGTTTAGAATAGAGGAAAAGAAGTGTGTGACAATGTCCGGAACCACCACCCCGATGATGCGGGGGGCATTCTTCCGCAAACTCAATGCAAAAGGGTTGGGACGATAACCCATCTCCCGGGCCAGTTCCTTGACTTTTGCGCAAAGTTCGGCGCTGATCTCAGGACTGTCTTTCAAAGCCCTGGAAACGGTAGGGACCGATACACCCAGTGCCTGAGCGATATCCTTGAGCGAAATGTATTTCTGGCTTTTCATGGATAGACTTTTCTTGGATACATTTACAAAGAAAGTATATTTCCTGATAAAAGCAAGTATGAAATGACCTGTTTTTTTACGTAAACCGTTACGTGGCTTTTTCTCCGGTACCTAGTTCGGGTGAAACTGCTTTCCGCTTACATTTGCTGTATGTAATTAACTCAAAATCTGAATGTATGCAATACCATGAAATCGGAAAGACGGGGATGAAAGTATCTGCGCTTAGTTTCGGAGCTTCTTCTTTGGGAGGGGTTTTCCATGACATCAAAGAAAAAGAAGGGATAGAGGCTGTGTTTACTGCCATCGAATCCGGTATGAATTTTATCGATGTGTCTCCTTACTACGGCCATTACAAGGCCGAGACGGTATTAGGGAAAGCGTTGAAAGAGATCCCGCGCGACCGTTATTACCTCTCGACCAAGGTAGGACGTTATGGACAAGATGGCGTAAATAAGTGGGATTACTCGGCGCGGCGTGCCACCGAAAGTGTCTATGAAAGCATGGAACGCCTGAACATAGACTTCATTGACCTGATCAATGTGCACGATGTCGAGTTTGCCGATCTGAACCAGGTGGTAAACGAGACGCTGCCAGCCTTGGTGGAACTGCGCGAGAAAGGAGTTGTGGGACATGTAGGCATCACGGATCTACAGCTCGAGAATCTGCAATGGGTGATAGAACATAGCCCCAGTGGAACAGTGGAGTCTATCCTGAACTTCTGCCATTACTGTTTGTGCGACGATAAACTCAATGATTTTCTGGATTACTTCGAATCGAAAGGTGTCGGGGTCATTAACGCCTCTCCGCTTTCCATGGGGTTGCTGACCGAGCGGGGCGTTCCTGCCTGGCATCCGGCACCTTCTCCTTTGGTGGAAGCTTGCCGCCGGGCTATGGAGCATTGCAAAGCCCGGAACTATCCCATCGAAAAGCTGGCTATGCAGTTTTCCGTCAGTAACCCACGGATTGCCACTACCTTGTTCAGTACGGCCAACCCGCAGAACGTAAAGAAGAACGTGGCTTTCATCGAAGAACCGATCGACTGGGAGTTGGTTCGTGAAGTGCAGGACATTATCGGCGAACAGCAACGCGTTAGCTGGGCAAACTCTTAAAAACGGGATCGTCTATGAATCATACAATAATCGATACACATGCCCATCTGTGGCTCCGTCAGGACGCGGTAGTGGACGGACTACCCATCCGCACGTTGGAACAAGGACGTTCGATGTTCATGGGAGAAGTCCGGCAAATGGTTCCGCCGTTTATGGTCGATGGCGTGAACAGCGTGGAAGTCTTTCTCTCGAACATGGACTATGCGCAAGTGTCGGCTGCCG
>JAVBVI010000098.1:0-21134 GCA_031554505.1 Bacteroides sp.
TTCTCAAGGCATGTGATGCCTCTCTACATGCCTACTCAAGCAGGACAACCCGCTTCTCGTCACATCCTCATAGGAAAATAAATTATCCTCATGCGATAATTATTTATCCTATGAGGATAATTTATTTTCGCATGAGGATAAATCCTGTTCGATAGCATGTTTGACCAGCATTTAGTGGTTGATTGGTGGTTGATAAAAGGTAATTTATCTTGATCAACCACCAACGTATATTCCTGTATCACAGCCCATTGATCCACTTTAGTGGTTGATTGGTTGATGATTCGTTGTTTTTTCGTGTGAGAGCTTAGAAAGAGTGCACTTATTAAGTATAATCCTATGGGTCATACTTAGTAAGTGCACCAAAAGTGACGAAGAATCTTTTATAGGGTTACTGCAATGCCTGATACACAGTGTTCAGAAACTTCTCCCAAACCTTCGTGTCGGGGATGCGGTTGGTGTACAGCACGATGATGAGGTTTTCCTTCGGATCGATGAGGTAATCGGTATTGAAATAGCCGCCCCAATGGAGCGATCCCGGCGAAACCATCGGAGTGAAGTTCTCTATAGCTTTGCGTTCTGTGGGATAGCTGGGATATATCTCGAAGCCCAGTCCGAAGCTGAAGTCCGGTCCGCCGTTGTTGGGTTTCGGCAGCTGGTTCACGCCCATCATCTCGATGGTGCGGCGTCCCAGGATGCGCTTTCCGTTGAACGAGCCGCCGTTGGCGAGCATCTGGCAGAAGCGGGCATAGTCCTCGATGGTGCCGTTCAGTCCCGTACCGCCCTGGCAGTAACGTGTGTCGGCAGAGAAGGGATCGCGTCCGCTCCATGTGTTCTTTTGCGGTTCCAGTTTGCCATTTTTCTCTACGTATGCGGTGACCATGCGTTCGCGGTAGCTCTCCGGATAGTACCAGTCGGAATCCTTCATGCCCAGCGGGATGAGGACAGATTCTTTTACATAATCACGCAGCGGTTTGCCCGAGAAGTATTCCACCAGATAAGCCATCACGTCCGACGACGGGTGGTAGCTCCACTGCGAACCCGGGTCGAAAGCCAGCGGCAGTTGTACCAGGTCCTTCACCTCCTCGGCTAGTGTTGCGTACGGTTGGTTGCTCCGTTTCTTCATCTGCTCCTGGCGCAGAGTCAGGATTTCGCGATTTCCTGAAATGCCCGATGTGTGGCTCATCAGGTGACGGATGGTGATGGGCGAAGCTGCCGGACGGGTGGTGTACTTACCGTCGCCTTTCAGTTGTACCAGCACCAGATCGGTACATTCGGGAATGTATTTAGAAATGGGGTCGTCTATCTGGAATTTCCCCTGTTCGAAGAGCGTCATCAGCGCCACCGACACGATGGCTTTGGTTTGCGAATAGTTGCGGAAGATGTCGTCCTTCTTGATGGCTTTGCCGCTTTCGATGTCGTTCCAGCCGAAGGCCTTGTTGTGCATCACCACGCCATTGCGGGCCACGAAGGTGATGGCTTGCGGAATGATGCCCTTGTCCACATACTCCTGCAGCAGACGGTCGATGTACACCAACCGGTCGGCCGACACGTTGAGCGAGGCTGGTAGGGTAGAGGGATATTCGAACTTTTGTGCTTTCGGCTGCTGGGCCGTTGCGGCAGTGAGTCCCGAAAGCAGGAGCACGCCGGTGAGGATAAGTTTTCTTGTTTTCATGGTAAATGCTGTCTTAAGATTATTCTTTCAGGATGACGGTGACGGTGATTACCTTCTGTTCTCCGCTGATCAGATCGGTTACAGTTACGGTGGTGGTGCCAGGCTTTTTCGGACAGTAGGTGATACCGGCCGAGTTGTATTCATAATTGTTGTAATCGGCACGGTTAGGATATATCCAGGCTTCCAGAACAGACTCATCTGAAACATGCAATTCGTACTTCCCGTTGCCTACCTTTACGCCCCCTGTTCCAAACTGCATTCCTTTTTCGAGGTTCTCGGCAGTGACGGTGAAGGTGATTTTTCCTAAGTCGATGAGGAGCGGAAGTTGCTTCATCACAAAGACGTCAAACTTCTGTACTGTCCAGAAATCCTTGCTTACTTCTATGGTGGTTCTTCCCTCCTTTAGCCCGTTCAGGATGACCTCGGTCGGTGAAATCTGCGTCAAAGCGATATCTTGGTCTGCCACCATCCAATCGTATTGATAGCCATCGAATTCCGGATGCAGCAGGCGCTGCTTTCCCTGCTGTACATAGACCCGCTCGGTGCTATACTGCCGTCTTTCTATATCCTCCTGTACCCGCACTTCGATGTAGGCAGCTCCGTAGTTATTTCCATCGACATCCATCACCTTAATAAAAGCATTGCCTTTGCGCATCCCCAGGATGCGTACCTTGTTGCCTTCGACGGAAGCTTGGACTATAAAATCATCGGAACTGGAAACATAATAGCTCCCGGATCCGTTCTTGATGATTATTTCTTCAAAACTCTTGTTCTTATTCAGCTCACATGACAGGGTACCTGGTTGAAGTTCCTCGAGTTGGTATTCGTCTTCGGGATCTTTCAGATATCCGGTGCAGGACGAGATTCCTGCCGAAAGAAAGCACATAATAAGGAGGTAAAATAGCTTTAGATGTTTCATACTGACTATACAATCTTTGTTTCGGGTACAATATTAGGTAAATTTTTCTACATTTGCAAAGCGAATCATAAAACTCTACCAATGAACAAACGAATAGGATGCATGGCACTTGCCATACTGATGCTGGGAACTATCCCTGCCGGTGCGCAAAAGAAAAAGGAAGTTGCCAACGACTCGAACACACCGTTGCACCTGCTGCAACCCAACTACAAAACTCCGTACGGCGAACTGACGCCTGCGCAGGTGAAGAACGACATGGACCGGGTGCTCCGTTACCTCGAAAACACAACGCCTGCCCGGGTGGTCGACAGCCGGACCGGTAAGGTCATCACCGACTATACGAACCTGACGCCCGATGCCCAACTGGAACGGGGTACGTTCCGCTTGTTGAGCTACGAATGGGGCGTGACCTACTCGGCCATGCTGGCGGCAGCCGAAGCTACCGGCGATGCGACTTATCAGGACTACGTCACCACTCGTTTCCGTTTTCTCTCTGAGGTGACGCCAGCGTTCCGGCAGGTGCTGAACCGATATGGCACCGTCGACCCGCAGATGCGGCAGGCACTCACCCCACACGCCCTGGACGATGCCGGAGCCGTCTGTGCCGCCATGATCAAGGCGCAACTGAAAGACAAGTCACTCGACCTGAAGCCGCTGATCGACAATTATTTCGACTTCATCATGTACAAGGAATACCGCTTGAGCGACGGTACATTTGCCCGCATCCGTCCGCAGAAGAACACCCTGTGGCTGGACGATATGTTCATGGGCATTCCGCCCGTAGCTTATATGGGCCGCTATGCCAGCGACAACCAGGATAAGTTTTATGCCGAAGCCGTGAAGCAAGTTCTCCAGTTTGCCGACCGCATGTGGCTGCCCGAAAAGAAACTCTACCGTCACGGTTGGGTGGAAGGCATGCAAGATCATCCCGCTTTCCACTGGGGACGGGCCAACGGATGGGCGCTGCTCACCAAGTGCGAAGTGCTCGATGCGCTGCCTGCCAACCATCCCGGACGGGAGAAGATTCTTGAACTGTTCCGCGAACATGTGCGTGGGCTGGCTGCTTGCCAGGGTGGTGATGGGTTCTGGCACCAATTGCTCGACCGTAACGACTCTTACCTCGAAACATCGGCCACGGCCATTTACGTATATTGCATGGCGCACGCCATAAACAAAGGATGGATCGACGCCATGGCCTACGGTCCGGTAGTACAACTGGGCTGGCACGCTGTCTCTACGGCCATCAATGCGCAAGGGCAGGTGGAAGGCGTGTGTGTGGGTACCGGCATGGCTTTCGACCCGGCTTTCTATTACTACCGTCCGGTGAATGTCTACGCTGCCCACGGCTATGGTCCCGTGATCTGGGCCGGAGCGGAGATGATCAATCTGCTCAAGACCCAACATCCGAGGATGAACGACAGCGCTGTACAGTATTACGACGTGCCCCAACCCTGGAAAGCACCCATCTTCAGCTATGCCGATACACGGAACGCCCGCGATATCGTGGCCGGAACCACCCGTCAGGGAACCAACCCGGTGGCGTTCTTCATCGGCGATTCCACGGTAAAGTGCGGCAATGGCAAGGGCGAAGGCGGCATGTGGGGCTTCGGCACATTCATGGATCGCTTCTTCGATGCCAACCGTCTTACAGTAGAGAACTGTGCGCTGGGCGGACGGAGCAGTCGCACTTACTTCACCGAAGGACTGTGGGACCGGGTGTTACCGGCTATTCGCAAGGGCGACTACCTGTTCATCGACTTCGGGCATAACGACGGAGGACCGTTCAATACCGGACGCGCCCGCGCTTCGCTTCCTGGTACTGGTGAGGAATCGGAGAAGGTCGTGATGGAACGCAACGGCGGTACCGAGGAGGTACTTACCTTCGGACAGTACCTGCGTCTGTATATCCGCCAGGCCAAAGCCAAAGGAGCTACGGTGATCGTGCTTTCGCACACACCGGGCAACCGCTGGACGGGCGACCGGATGAATCGTTGCGACGAAACATATGGCAAATGGTCTAAAGAAGTAGCCCAACAAGAAGGCGTGTACTTCATCGATCTGAACGACCGGGCCGCCCGCCGATACGAAGCTATGGGCCGGGAGAAAGCCGCTGCTTACTTTGTAGATAGCGTACACAATACGCAGGAAGGTGCCTACCTTCACGGCGATGTGCTGATAGAGGGCTTGCGCGAACTCAAAGATTGCACACTGAACAATTACCTCAAATAAACAAATTACCATGAGAAGAGAAGCATTCAAAATGTTCCTGAAACCAGGCTTCGAGAAAGAGTATGAGAAGAGACACGCAGCCATCTGGCCGGAACTTCGTCAACTGTTGTCGGACAACGGCGTGTACGATTATTCCATTTATTGGGACAAAGAAACCAACATTCTTTTCGCCTGCCAGAAGACGTCGGGCGAGGAATCGTCGCAGGATATGGGCACCAACCCCATCGTACAGAAATGGTGGGACTACATGGCCGATATCATGGAAGTAAATCCGGACAACTCACCGGTATCTATTCCGCTGCCGGAAGTATTCCATATGGATTGATATGAAACATCCCACCATTCGCATAGAGAACCTATCCATCGGCTACCGGGGCAAGAACGATGACTGCGTCGTGGCGCACGGCATCGACGCTCGCATCAACGAAGGTGAGCTGACCTGTTTGCTGGGTGCCAACGGCGTCGGCAAGTCCACCTTGCTCCGTACGCTCTCGGCCTTCCAACCCAAGCTTGGGGGAAGCATCTACATTCAGGAAAAGGAGATTGGTGACTATGTGGACCGGGAACTGTCTACCGTAATCAGTGTGGTGCTGACGGAAAAGTGCACCATTCGCAACATGACCGTACGCCAGTTGGTGGCATTGGGCCGAAGCCCGTATACCAACTTCTGGGGTACGCTCGATGAGGCCGATGCCCGGTCGGTGGAACGCTCGTTGGCGTTGGTACGCATCGAGCATCTGGCTCATCGCATGGTGCATACGCTGAGCGATGGCGAACAGCAGAAGGTAATGATTGCCAAAGCTCTGGCGCAGGACACTCCGGTGATATTCCTGGACGAACCGACCGCTTTTCTCGACTTCCCCAGCAAGGTGGAGATGATGCAACTGCTACACCGCCTGAGTCGGGAGACCAACAAGACCATCTTCCTCTCCACGCACGACCTGGAGCTAGCCCTACAGATTGCCGATATCATCTGGCTGATGTCTGAAGGGGTAATTACCGGAACGCCCGAGGACCTATCTATCGACGGTACATTGAGTCGCTTCTTCGCTTGCAAAGGTATCGCGTTCGATCCTGAAACAGGACTGTTCCGGGTGGATCGGTCGTATGACACGCAACTACGTCTGACGGGCGGCGGGCAGCGGTATGCCATGGTGCGTAAGGCCTTGTTGCGAAACGGGATTCTGGCGCACCGGGACGTGCAGTCGGATATCTCTATTGATGTCACTGCCGGCGAAGGGTTTCTGATCTGTACCGGCAGCAGTGATCCGGTGCTGGTGCATACCATCGGGGAGTTGCTCGAGGCATTGGCCGCCCATCCCGAAATAGAATAATGATCTTCACTATTGCATGAAAACGAATCAGATGCTCCGTGCCAGATATCTGCTGGTTTGCCTACTCACCATTGCATTGGGCTTGGCTTCCCGACGTTTCGGATACGCTTTGCCCGAGTTTCTGTCTGCTTATGCCGGCGATACGCTCTGGGCGGCTATGGTGTATTGGGGCATCAGCTTACTGTTTCCCGCCAACCGGATTCAGATGAAAGGTGTTGGAGCGTTACTGTTCTCTTACGCCATCGAAGTATCGCAGCTCTATCAGGCCGATTGGGTCAATGCCATTCGTGCTACTACGCTGGGTGCCTTGGTGTTGGGGCATGGTTTCCTGTGGTCGGATATCATTTGCTACACGGTGGGAGTGTGCGTGGCTGCCGGGATAGATAGGATTTTCTTTGCACCTTCCGCAAAAAAATGATCTGCTTTCTATCCGGTTTCCGAAATTATCTATAACTTTGTATCGCTTTTATGAAAAGCACCTTAATGAGATATGCGGAAGTAGCTCAGTCGGTAGAGCATCAGCTTCCCAAGCTGAGGGTCGCGGGTTCGAGCCCCGTTTTCCGCTCCATTGAAGATTAGCCATTTACATTTATGTAGATGGCTTTTTTCATGCTTTCCGGTCGACCCTTCGAAATATTACATATATTTGCATCCAAATAAATATGCAATCTATGAAACGCACAAGCCTTTTTTTACTCCTCCTTCTGGCACTCTGTTCCGCTCTTCGAGCGCAGGTACTCAATGATTCTACCGTTCAAGTGGTCGCTTATTGGGACAAAGATGAGGCCTTCGAGTTTGAATACACCGATAAACGATATAAAGTGGTCAAAGGGGATACGATCTGGGGAAAAACCGTCGTAGAACGTTTCGAATTGGCAGTGGTCGATTCTACAGAAAATAGTTATACAGTGAAATACACGACGTTAGATCGTAGCTCCGATTCAGATGATCTGTTTTCGCAAGAAGTAGAGAAGGAAATCAACGAGTTGACGAAGGATATTCCGGTTTATCTGTTAACCGACCAGAATGGCTCTTTTGTCGATTTTGCCAATTGGGACGAGTTGCAGGAAACCTTGACAAAGATGATAGACCTGGTGAAAGTCGAATTGATACCTCAGCTTGAGAAAATATATCCCGATTCTTTGAAACATCAGGTGGAACCGGCACTGGAGAATATGCTAAGCCAATTCAAGAGCAAAGAGGTACTGCTGGGAAGTATGAAATACATCTGGCAGTTGTTCTTCTACCATGGTGCAAAGTTGGAAGTTGGTGAACTTTATCAATCGGAAGAGAAGGCAAAAAGTCCTTATGACGGTTCGCCCATTGACTTTAAGCAAGGCTTTGAACTGATAGGCATCAATGATGATAGGTCGGTGGCTTATTTTGAATACGAAGGGGTGTATGATTCCGACCAGCTTGTACAGGGGTTTATAAATATGCAGAATAAGATGTTGCCTTCCACTATGGATATTTCTCAAAAGCCGGAAATACCCTTTATGTACACGCATGACTATATGGCATCAAGCATTGATGTGAATTGGGGATGGACGGTTTACTCTTATTATAAGGTAGTAGCCGAAGTCGGCGAGACAGAGAATGTTCGGGAATGGACGGTGGAATTGCAATAAAAGGATCTCTTGCTTAGGAAAGAATGAGGAGTGAATTTAGTATGGAATTGCTTGCGTATTTCCGGTAAAATACCGTAATTGCAAGCAAATAAACTAAATTCAGTGCATATGAAAAGACTTATTTATGCTGTTCTGCTCTTCTCCTCAACGATTAGTTTGGTATCGTGCTTCACTTCTGTTCCCCTGAAACGCGGGAAATCCGATAATAACGAAACCTATCGGGTACAATATCTATTTGAACACGACGGATGTAAAGTGTACCGTTTCTACGATATGGGCAACTACGTCTACTTCACCAACTGTCAAGGCAATGTCACAAGTATCACGAATGACAGCACTGAGCACCAAGTGGTCAATGTTATCCATGCAAGAGAAGGTCAGTAGGCTTTCCTTTCGAGTATCTTTCGGCGTATATTCTTGCGGTACTGCTTCAACAGGTTCTTAATGGACGAAGAGTTGTCGGGGGTATCTCCATGAATGGCTTTGTCCAGATATCCCTTTACCAACCGGCCGCCTTCTTGGTTGCCGGAGATATCCATAGACATGCTAACAGAGGCCGAAGGCTTCTGCGGCATGGCATCCCACCAACGATACAGGGCGGGTAGGAACTGTTTGGGCTCCTGACCGGCCTGGAGGAACTTCCGGTACAGGTGCCTCTCGCTATGCCGGTAGGCCGACCACTTCTGCCAGGCCAACCGTATGCCTCTTTGTGTCCAACGAACAGCGATGTAGAGAACGACGATAGCCAATGCCACCCATCCACAGAACACATACCACTTCATGCCAAAGATCAGGAAAGGAGGCTTCGCCTCGGCGGTCGTATTCTTGGCGACTATTGTAGCGTCCAGACTGTCTTTCAGGGTGGTAAGGATACCCAGGTTCGGATTTTCGGCTACATGTATGTGGAACGATTGGGTGGTGACGCTTTCCATGCGGGCACTATAAGGGTTCCAATAGGAGAGTTTGATCTCGGGTACGGTGAAGTTGCCTGCCTTTTCTATCAGATAGGTGGCTGTCTGCGTGCTCCGTCCGTTGGCATCGCCTCCACCGCGGGTATCGGTCAGTACCGGATCTTGTGGATAGGAAGAGGCCCAGTTGAGTTTCTCTTCCTCATTCAGATTGGGAATGAACTGTGGTAACGTTCCGGCTGCATCGATGGTAATGGTACGCCGGATCACATCGCCCACCTTGTACTCTGTTCCCGAAGGATTCCAAGAGTCGTGCAATGTGACTTTCTTGGCTACGAACCAGTTGCCTGCTTTCTTCAAATCGGCTGGAACATCTTTTACGATGTACGGTTGCGGAGCGGTGTGCAGCACCAGCTTGTGCGCTTCCGAACTGCCTTCAGCCGGGCTATAGGCTGTAATCTCTAATGAAGGAATGGTGAAGTTGCCCGCCTTGTACGGGAATACGATGTAGTAAAACTGGATACCTGGGAACTGTCGCCCACCTACCGTAAACATCCCCGGTTGCGACTTATTGAATGGGACGATGAAGGCGTTGGGCACTTGCAGGTTGCCGAACTCTACCGGCTGCGTGAACCATGTCCGGGTATATACTGTGACCGTGACGTGGAATGGTTGCTGCACGTACACCGACTTCCGGTTGAGGCTGACATTGACCGATACCTGCGCGCGAAGCGGCGTTTGCATAAAAAGCAGAGCTACCAGAACAAGGATGAACCCCGCCCGGACAGCTCTGCCCTGCCTCCCTGGCATACGAAATCTATTATATACTACATTACAACTTACCATGTCTCTTTACTTTGTTTTACATCCGGATAATACTTTTGTTTCTGTATCTCGAAACGGCGGTGCAGGAACTCGCCTGGGTCGGCATTCGTCTTCTGCATCAGTACTTTGGTTTCGATGGGTTCTTGTGTATCCATCTTGAAGTCCTTGGGCGGGAACTTCTGTTCCTTGGCCCGGTGGATATTGCTTTGGACTTCGTCGGAGGTGCGGTCACCATGCGTAGGGAGCTTCTTTACTTCGGTGTCCGAACTGAGTTGCTCGTCTTCACTTTGCGGTTTCCGTTCTTTCAGTTTATCTTTCTCGGTGGCTTTCAGGGCCTTGTCCACCATGCTTTCCTCGGGCTTGAACTTCAGTACGCTCGATGCCTGATCCTTCATCAACTTGGTGGCGTCGATATTCTTATCGGCCTGGCTTTGCAGGGTCGGGTCCTCGGAAGCAGCCTGGCGGAAGGCGCCGATGGCTTCGTCGTACATACCCATGTGAGCCAGCACCAATCCATAGTTGTACTGCCCGGTGGCCGAAGAGTCGTTGGCCAGTAGTTCGGCAGCCGATTGGTAGTCTCCCGAACGGAAGTAGGCGGCTGCTTTGTGGGGGATGTCCTGATAGTGTTCGGCGGCTTGCTCATAGTTGCCCTTGGCATACCAGAGCTGTCCCTGGTAATCGTCGGTGTACCACCATGCGGGATGCTGACTGTCTACTCCGCACGAGGTGAGCGAGAGGACCAGCAAGGGGATCCAGCACCATTGTACCATCCATCCTTTGCGGAACCAGAATAGGGTGATGATGAGGGCGGGTATCAACAGCAGCCAACCCATGTCATCCCAGTCTTTATCGTCTTTTTCGCCTTTCTTCTCGAAGATAAGGTGGTCGCTGATGCGCTTGGCGATGCCCGTCACATCCGACTTGTCCAGTGTGATGGTGGAGATGTGTATTTTGCTATTCTGCTGCAAGTTGCTCAATGCCGTGGGCGACTGTTTGCTGACGACGGCCGGTTCGCCCGGTACAGGAGCTCCGTCAGGGGTGGAGAAGAGCAATATTTCCATCTGGTGGATGGAGTTATTGGCATAGTCGTTCAGCAGGATAGCCTCGTTGTCGTCGATGTTGTCCGTCATCAACAGGATAGTGCTGGGCGCTTCGATGGGGCTCATCAGGGTGTCGATGAGGGCAATGTTCAGTGCCATATTGGTGCCTTGTACGGGCATGGCCCAGTTGTACAGGCTCTGTGCATGGTGCTTGATGAGGTTGTAGTCCGAAGTGAAGGGCAGTACCACATGCGGTGTTCCGGCATAGGCCATAAGCCCGGCACGTGCGCGCGGATTGGCATTCACGAAGTCGGCTATCTTCATTTTGGCGCGTTCCAGACGTGAGGGTTGCACGTCTGTGGCCAGCATGGACTTTGACAGGTCGAGCGAAATGAGTACCACGGAAGGAATCTTCTCACCTGGGATGCTTCGTTTGCTCCACGTTGGTCCGGCCAGGGCGAGTATCATGCAGCTCATGGAGATGAGCATCAGCAGCAACGGTAGGATGATGGCCCACGGGTTTCCTTTGCTGAACATGAATGGTCGCAGGGCAGGAGCGATGACCTTTTGCCACTTCCTCTGTTCGCGGTTGCCAGCCAGGAGCACGATGAGTACCAACGCCAACGGGACAAACAGCCACAAGGCATGCGGGCGCAGGAAGTGGAACGCATTCCAGTCGATGGGGCTAATAGATTGCAGTATTTCCTTCATTTCCTTTAGAATTTAAACTATCTTCTTGTAACCAATCGCCAGAGTCCACTCAACAGATAATAGATGAGCGACAGCAGTGTAGCGATGGCCAATGGATACATATACAACAGTACAATCGGTTTGTAAGCATTCTCTTCGTACTTCACCGGTTGCATCTTGTTCAGTTCGGCATAGACCGCTTGCAGATCCTTATCACCATCGGCCCGGAAGTACTTACCTCCAGTGGTCTCGGCTATCTGCGTGAGCAGTTGCTCGTCGATGGCGTAGCCTCCGCTGGTAGCATTGCCGATACCGAGGGTGTAGATCACGATGCTATCCCGTCGGGCAGCTTCGGCGG
The DNA here is from genome assembly GCA_031554505.1 of Bacteroides sp. Classification (GTDB taxonomy): domain Bacteria; phylum Bacteroidota; class Bacteroidia; order Bacteroidales; family Bacteroidaceae; genus Bacteroides. Next base: position 11,604 of record JAVBVI010000098.1, read on the forward strand.
CATCCAGCGGTAGGATATCCGTCCCGCCATCCACTCCGTCGGTCATGAGGAGCATCACTCGTTGCGGTATGGTGTCTTGCCTGAATATCTTGATACCAAAGGCGATGGCTTCGCCGATGCTTGTCATCTGTCCGGCCATACCCACCTCTGTCTGGTCCAACAGCCAGTCGATGGTTTCCAGATCGGTGGTGAGTGGGGCTTGCAGGTAGGCATGTGTGGCAAACATCTCCAGTCCTATCTGATCGCTTTTTCGTTCCTTGACGAAATCCTTCATCAGGTATTTCACGGCTCCCCAGCGGCTCATTCGTTTACCATCCACCGTCCAGTCGGTCTGTGCCATGCTGAACGAGATGTCGGCGGCAATGAGGAAGCTGCGGACCGTTCGCGTGCGCTTCTGTGGCTCCCCGGTGAAGCGGGGTGACGAGGCCGCTGCGAGCAGGCATATCCAGCAAAGGGAGATGGCTACCCAGGCGACGAGTCCCTTCCGGCTGATCCAGGCACTCCGGTGCGGGTGCTGCGAGGAAGCTTGTGCCGCCCGTCCGAAGAACGGTGCCAGCAAGGCCTGTCGCTTCTTGCGTAAGGCGGGCATCAGCAGATACACCAGCAAGGGCAGGGGTAGCAACCAGAAAACCCACTTGTAGGCTATCTCGAAGTGCATATTGTTCGCTATGTCTGGAAATAGTTGCATCATAGTCGGGAACGGTGTTTCTTAATCCATTGTTTGATCTTCTCCGTGAAGTGGAGCGCTTGCTGCTTTCCGGTATGAACGGTCGGGTAATACACATCGCGGATGATTTGTGCGTCGGCCGAAGAGAAGATGTTGGAACCACTGCTTCGGTTCAGGAAGATGATCCACGGTGCATCTTTCAGCGAGGCTGTTTCTTTTCGTCCGTACAGCCGGATACATATCTGCTTTGCAATCATGTTGGCGTTGTACACCAGTTTGCTGTACTCCCCGCCGGCGATAGCCACCTTTTCGTTTTCCTCGACGAGCCGGATGGCCAGGTGGCGATACCGGTTGCGGTAATAATGGCGTATCCAGAGTATCACGGCAGTGATGGCTCCAAGTGCGAGTAGTACACCGACAGCGTACCAACCTGGCGCTTCGAAGGTGAAAATCACCGGCGACGGCTCGATGTATGGACTCAGTGCAGGTATCGTATCGTTCATAAGCGTAACCTTTCTCCCATGCGTTGGGTGATTTGCTCTTCCACAGAGGTGGCGGTACTTATCACCGATACCGGAATACCATATCGGCGGAAGTTGTCACGTATTTCGTTCATGCGGGCTTCGTAAGCATTGGTGTACTTCTCCCCCCAGTGCTTGCGGTTGTTATTCCACAGGAGTTGTCGCCGACCGTTGGTTAGTACCAGCTTGCCGTCGGGGAGCGCACTGTCCATAGGGTCCTCCACGTGAACCAGAATCACATCGTTGTGGTAGGCGATGCTGCGCAGTATGCGGCGGCTTTCATCGTCCAGGCGCAGGGCGTCGGTGATGACGGTCACTACGTAATCGTGTGTTACCAATGTCTGCATCCGCCGGAGCATCTCGTTCAGCAAGTTGGCTCCGTTCTTGATTTCCTTACGGTGCGACAAAGCCTGATTCCGCTCGGATACCAATTGCAGGAAGTGTTGCACCGATGCTTTGCTGCGCCGGGGCTGGATGTAGTCATATCCCTCCTCATCGAACACGATGCCGCCGAAGCGATCGCCTCGTTTGATGGTGAAAAAAGCACTTAGCGCTGCCACGTGGGCGGCAGTGACCGACTTGACATACTGCTGAGATCCAAAGAACATCATTGAACTTTGGTCGATCAGCGTGAAAGTGGGGCGTTCCTTCTCTTCATTGAATACTTTCGAATAGGTATGGTTGTCCCGTGCTGTCACTTTCCAGTCGATGTGCCGGATGTCGTCGCCTGGTACGTACAGGCGCACCTCTTCGAAGTCGAGCCCACGTCCACGCATCTTGGCGGCATGCCGACCCACGAGAATGGAGTAGATGGTACGGTTGGGCAACAGGCTTCCTGCCGCCACTTTGTACTCGAACCGCATTAGCTCGTCCAGGTTCGTCACCACTTCTATCGGATAGTTTGCTTTATTCATGAGGTTTTAGGTCGTTTAATCAGATGATGGCTACATTCTTCAGCAAGGTGTCGATGACAGTGTTGATACCCACCTTGTCGGCATTGGCCTCGTAAGACAAAGCTACCCGATGGCGCAGCACGTCGTGCATGATGTACCGGGTATCGTCCGGGGTGACGCTCTTGCGACCATCCAACCAGGCTACTACCCGCGAGCAGCGGTCCAGGGCGATGGTGCCACGCGGACTGGCCCCGTAGTTGATCCAGCGAGCTAATTCCTTGTCGTAATCGGCAGGGTGACGGGTGAGGTTCACGATGTCTACCATGTACTTGGCCGCTGCCGGACTGACCTCGATCTGATTGATCTCCTTGCGGGCTTCGAGCACTACCTTCTGGTCGATGGGAGTGATCTTCTGCTGCTGACCTTTGGTCTCGTTGCGTACCAGTTCCACAATCCGGGCTTCGTCGTCCGAGCTGGGGTAGCTGATCTCGATTTTCATCACGAAACGGTCCAATTGCGCTTCGGGCAGCGGGTAAGTACCTTCCTGCTCGATGGGGTTCTGCGTGGCCAGTACCATGAAGAGCGGTTCCATCTTGTATGTCTTCCCGGCTACGGACACTTGTCGTTCCTCCATGGCTTCGAGCAGGGCCGATTGTACCTTGGCGGGGGCGCGGTTGATCTCATCGGCCAGTACCAGGTTACTGAAGATAGGTCCCGGTTGGAACACGAACTTCTGCGCCGATTCGGGCTGGTAGATCTCCGTTCCCGTGACGTCCGACGGGAGTAAGTCCGGGGTGAACTGGATGCGGCTCAGCTTGCAATCCAGGTTACTGGCCAGGCTCTTCACAGCCCGGGTCTTAGCCAGGCCAGGCATGCCTTCGAGCAGTACGTTTCCGTCGGTGAGTAAGGCAATCAGTATCTTGCTCACTACCTCATCTTGTCCGATGATGCTGGCCTGCATGCTCTTTTTCAAGGCAAGTATCTGTTCTAAGTTGGTCATAAGAAATTATTTTTGAGATTCCTGGAAATCGAACACCACTTTGAAGTCCTGCTTCATGTCGACGATGATCCAACCTTTTTCAATGCCCTCTTTTAAGGCTTCTTTCAGGGTGCCGATGTGTGAAAGGCTATCGTATGCATATTCGCGTTCGGCATCGGTATGTTGCAGGATCAGGCAGAGATTGGGCAGCTTGTTGGTTGATGTCCACTCCAGCATTTGCTTGTCACCGTCGGAGTTGCCAAAGGCCAACACAGGTTTCTTACCGATGAGTTGCTGGATAGCAATCGGTTTTCCTTCCTTGTCGTCGTTGAAGCCCAGGTCGGCGGTAGTTATTACCTTGAAAGTATTATCGGCGGCTACGTACTGTGCTTTCAGCATGGTGCCGATAACCTGTTCGGAGGGAATGCCATACAGTCCGTCGCTAAACTTACGGACGAAGGCTGAGGAACCACCAGTGACGATGAATGTCTTGAACTCATTGTCGCGCAGATATTGCAACAGGTCTACCATGGGGCGGTAGATTAGTTGGGTGTAGCGTTTCTGAAAACGCTCGTGGCGAGCAGAGTCGGCCCACATGTCCACCTCGTAGCCAAACTCACCGTCGGTGATTCCGGCGTGCGTCAGTACGAAAGCTGCTTCGATGCCCAATGCCGGGTTCTTCTCGAAGATAGTCTTATCTGTCAGGGACTTGATAGTGGGGTTTTTGGCCAGTTCAGGCTTGTCGGCAATCATCTGTTTGGCAGCAGCCAGCGAGTAAACCATTTCAGTATAGAGAGGTTGTTCGCACCACAAGGTTCCGTCGTTGTCGAATACGGCTATGCGATCGGTTACCGGGATGTAGTTCTTACCACCCTCAGTGGTAGCTTCGGTGACGAAGTTGATGATAGCATCTTTGTTCTCAGTATTGTTCCATGAAGCAAGCGGATCTGTGGTAGCCTTTGCTTGTGTATCGGCTTCCTTGGGTTGACAGGAGAAAGCCACTAAAGCGAGCAGGAGAAAGTAAATAGATTTCATACGTTTCTTACTTTTAGGGTTTTTAAAAAGAGGAGCCTACCTAATAGCTGAGCTATCAAGCCGGCTCCTCGAATAGATTTACTTCATCAGTCTCTATGAATTATTTGGTAGCTATCGAAGCATTTAACTTCTCGATTACCTGGTCGATAGAGAAGGAAGCCGGTTTCTGACGCGGCGGGAATTGCTTGTAAGTGCTCAGATATGCTCCTACCTTTTCTACTGCCGGAAGCAACAGGAAGGCACGGTGAAGCATCCAGTCTTCATAACCAATGGAACCGTCGATGGCATATTCATACGGGTCGGCCAAGAGGTCTACAATCAGCGGAGCACGCAAGTCGGTCATCGGGTTACGCCAAATGGCCATACCGGTCGCCTTCTGGTCCTGGAAGGTGAATTTGAAGCGGGCGTCGCGATAAGCCACCAAGTTTCCATCGTCGTCGAAGTAGACAAACTCATTACGTTTGGTAGGTGTTTCGCCTTTCAGGTAAGGCACCTGATTGTAGCCATCCAAGTGTACCTTAAAGGTTTTGCTACCGGCTGTTACGCCTTTGGTAACATTAGTCGACAAGTTGGGGTCGCCACCGGCGGCAGCTATGAGGGTAGGCAACCAGTCTTCGGCAGAGAACAAGCCTGTGAAGTTAGTACCCGGTTTGATGACACCCGGCCAGCGGATCATGGCAGGTACGCGGTAAGCACCTTCCCAGTTAGTGTCCTTTTCAGAACGGAAGGGAGAAGCGCCGCCATCGGGCCATTGATTTTTCATCGCACCGTTATCAGTAGTGTAGATCACGATGGTGTTATCGGCAATCTTGTTGTCCTCAAGGAATTTGAGCAGTTCGCCTACCATGATGTCATGTTCGGTCATACCGTCGGCCTGAAGTCCTAAACCGGTCTTACCGTTAGAGGCAGGTTTCAGGTGAGTGTACACGTGCATACGGGTAGAGTTGAACCAAGTGAAGAACGGCTTACCGGCCTTAATCTGGCGACCCATGAAGTCTTTGGCTGCTGCCAGGAATTCTTCATCCACGGTTTCCATACGTTTCTTGGTCAAGGGGCCTGTATCTTCTACTTTACCATCGGCTGTGGAGCGGAGAACGCCACGGGGGCCGAATTGTTTCTTAAAGGCTTCACCCTTCGGATAGTCCGGGTTTTCGGGTTCTTCCTCAGCGTTGAGGTGGTACAGATTGCCGAAGAATTCGTCGAATCCGTGAGCAGTAGGCAGGTATTTGTCCTGGTCGCCCAGGTGATTCTTACCAAACTGTCCGCACATGTAACCCAGCGGTTTCAGGAAGTCGGCAATGGTGGGGTCTTCGGCCTGAAGGCCTACCGGCGAACCGGGAAGTCCTACCTTAGTTAATCCGGTACGGAACGGGCTTTGTCCGGTAATGAACGCCGCACGTCCGGCTGTACACGATTGCTGGCCGTAATACTGGATGAAGATACCTCCTTCGTTAGCGATACGGTCGATGTTCGGTGTGGTGAATCCCATCAACCCACGGCTGTAGGCGCTGATGTTGGTCTGACCGATGTCATCGCCAAAAATCACGAGGATATTAGGCTGTTTGCCTTTTGTCTGGGCTTCTGCGTTCTGTGGAACCAAAGCTCCGGCAGCAAGAACAGCGCCGATTGCGGCCATCTTGCCGCAATTTTTCAGTTTTTGTTTCAAGTTCAGGTTCATACTCATTAATTTTTAGATAATAAATGTAACATTCTTATGTCGATTAAAAACATGTTCTGTTTGGTAACTAAGAATGGTTGGGGTTCAGGATCTGTTTCGAAAAACATGCATTATAAACTCATTCAACTGAATAAAGTTCGGAAAGCCTGTTAATTTTAAACATTATTTCCTTACACCTTACTCTTTACGCAGCGAAAGCCGATGTGTCCCATGCCGGTGTCGTAGGGGGTACCACGGCGGGCAGTGGGCCGATAGCTTTCACAGTAGGATGGATTGCAGAGGAACGATCCGCCTTTTGTCACCCGGCGTACTTCGCCCGGGGCAGCTTTGACAGGCATGGGGGCACCGTCGACGATGCGGTCGCAACTCATGGCGGAGATTTCGGCATGATTCTCCTCATTGTACAGATCGGCTGTCCATTGCCACACATTACCGGCCATGTCATACAGACCGTAGTCGTTGGGTGGGAAAGATCCTACAGGAGCGATGCCTTCGTAGCCATCCTCAACATTATTGGCATACGGAAAGGTGCCGGTGAAAGTGTTAGCCATGAACTTACCGTTACGCTTGAATTCATTGCCCCAGTAGTAACGGCTGTTTTCGGATTTGCCACGGGAGGCGTATTCCCATTCGGCTTCGGTGGGGAGACGCTTGCCGGCCCATTTGGCGTAGGCTTGGGCATCGTCCCAGGAAACTTGTACTACGGGGTAATTGTCTTTTCCTTCGATGCCACTGCCGGGACCTTGGGGATGCTTCCAACTGGCGCCGGGCGTCCAGGTCCACCAACCCGACATGTCGCGAAGGTCGACGGGATGGGAAGGAGGAGTGAATACCAACGATCCGGGTTGTAGCAGGGAATCATCTGGCTTCGGGGTGTTGGCGGGGAGTTGCTTTTTCAGCTCTTCCCAATCGATTTTACGTTCGGCAGTGGTGAGGTATCCGGTGGCTTCAACGAAGGCACGGAACTGGGCATTGGTTACGTCGTTCTTGTCCATCCAGAACTCTTGCACCACTACCCGGCGGGCAGGGCGCTCGTTGGGCATGCTGTTAGGGTTGTCTGTCCCCATCATAAATGCTCCTCCGGGAATCCACACCATGTTGGTGGTATCGGCGATGGAGGTTTGGACAGCTTCTTTTTTGGCAGCAGTTTGGCAAGCAGCCAGTGAAAGAAATGCCCCCATGAAGAGCAAAGGTTTCAGTTTTGGTTTCATAATTATGGTTCGTTTGTTAGAGTTGGTTTAGTAACAACCGGGTAGGCCGATTTGTTTGAGAAATTCTTAGTTCCTTAATTTAATAATGTATTGCAACACCTGTTCGGCCAACAGAGAGTCGACAAAACGCGCCCATCCATTGTTGGTTAGGAGGAACTCTTTCAGTTCTTCGGGCGTAGACTCGATATCGGCAGCTACTGTTTTGATTCGTTCTTCGACCTCTTGAGGGCGAACCTCTATATTGTCCTGTGCGGCAATCTTTTTCAAGATCAGCATCAGCTTTACGCGGGCTTCGGCGTCGATTCTTTCTGCTTCAGTGGGGGTGTCGCCGACGAGGTCGGCATAGCGTAATTCATCGTCCACAAAGACAGGTGGAAGCTGGATATCGCTTTGCTCCAGCAGCCGTATAGACAGTTCGTTGAGTTGTTCCTCTTCGTCGTCGGCCTGGAGCAACAGGTGTTGGTAGTCGGGCAGGTCGAAGGCGGGCATTTCGATGAAGATGGCTTTCAGCAGCAACGAATCATACGGGGTGAGTTGGCTGTCGGTGATTTCGATGGGCGAACCGGCGGTCATCTCCTTCTCCCGGAGGGCCGTGCGGCACAGGCGGGTGGAGACAACGGTGAGCAAGTCACTCTTAATTTGTTGGCGGTAGAACGATTCGGTGGCGCTGCGCGGTGTCTTTCCGGGACGGAAGCCGCGGACGGGTAGCCGGGCATAGCGTTTCAGCAAATCGTTGTAATCGTCTTCGATGGATTTCCAGGGGGTGTTGATGTGCAACTCCCGTTGGTATTCGTTGATGTGGTTCAGGATGACTTCCATGAGTTATTGTTTATTTATTGTTGATAATGGGGGAACATCGGCGGCTACTTCGTAACCCAGGTGGTGTACGATGCGGCGGATGTGCGGGTCGATGTGGCTGAAATACCGGTACAGCCCCCGACAGAGGTAGTTTAGTCCCGGTTCGCCTTGGTCGGTCCGGAGCAAACGGTTCTTGGGGCACTCGCCTCCGCAGGCAAAGAGGTATCGGCATTGTCGGCATTTGCCGGGCAGAGTGAAGTCCTTGGCATAACCGAAGTGTTGTTGGCGTGGGGACATAGCCATCTCCACGAGTGGCGTTTCGCGGATGTTGCCCAGCTTGTATTCGGGGTAGACGTAGTGGTCGCAGGAGTACACGTCGCCGTTGTGCTCCATGGCCAAGCCCTTCCCGCAGATAGGAGCGAAGATGCAGAGGGGCGACGGGCGTCCCATCCACTGCTCCACAGCACTGTCGAAAAAGGGGACGTACACCTGACCGTAGTCGTGTTTCATCCACTCGTCGAATATCTTGATGAGGAACTGGCCGTATGTTTCGGGTTCTACACACCACGGTGCCAGAAAGGAGTCGGGATGCGACGGATCGACAAGCGCAGAGCTTTCGCAGGGCATGTCGTCGGGGTTCCAATGCTGGGGAGCAGTGGTGGCGAAGTTCTTCGATTCCACGATGGGTATGAACTGCATCTGGCGACTCTTTACTTCGTCGCGCAGGAAGCGGTATACTTCGAGCGGATGCTGTGAGTTGAGGTTGTTCACCACGGTGAGGGTGGCGAACCGTACTTTATGCTTCTGGAGCAACCGGGCCGATTCCATCACGCGGTCGAACGATCCTTGTCCATTGGTATGCGTACGGTAGGCGTCGTGCAGGTGCCGGGGGCCGTCGATACTGAGGCCCACGAGAAAATTGTTCTCGCGTAGAAACTCGCACCATTCGTCGGTGAGCAGCGTGCCATTGGTCTGTAAGTCGTTCTCGCAACTCACGTGGGGTGGGGTGTATTTCTTCTGCAACGCCACTACCTTGCGGAAGAAGTCTAGTCCCAACAAGGAGGGTTCGCCGCCCTGCCACGAGAATACCACTTCGGGGGCATTCTGTTGCTCGATGTATTGCTTGATGAAGTTCTCCAGTGTCTCGTCGGAGATGCGCCAGCGACTGTCGGTGGTTAGCAGGTCGGCCTTGCTGAGATAATAACAGTATTTGCAGTCGAGATTGCAGATGGGGCCAGTGGCTTTGATCATGGTGTGCATGCGTACCATCGGTTTGCCCCGAAACAGGCGACGTTGGGTAAGAGTTGATTCGTCCATAGTTGTGCATTGAATATCTGTTATAACAAGCAAGTATGTCGAAATGTTTATCCGCCGGTGTTCGAGAGACCTTCCCGGAGTCTGTTTGCTGTTCCACAGCTGTGGAACAGCCGTTTCATGCCTGTGGAATGGCTGTTCCATACCAATGGCAGGGCTGACGCATTACTTTTAAGTAATTACAATGTCCTAATATATCACTGTTTTAAAATATTGTATCTATTTGTTTTATAGTTATATAATAACTTTTATATTTAAATTATATTTTGTATATTTTTATAGTTGAATTAAAATATAAACTAACAGAAAAATGGATATAATTAGCATTACTAAATACTTGAGTGACCCTCGTCGTGACCATAAAAGAGAACATTCTTTAGATTGTATTCTTTACATTTCTTTGGCAGCTGTCATGGCTGGTGCCGAAAGTTGGTA
>JAVBVI010000151.1:0-5079 GCA_031554505.1 Bacteroides sp.
ATGAATAAGATAGCATTAATGGCGATTAAGAAGAGTCCTAAGAAGGGAAGCTTAAAAGGAAAAAGGAAAGCCGCCGGATGGGACGAAGCTTTCCTTGTTCAATTATTGGAAGGAGATTGGGAGTAATGCGTCAGCCCTGTACCAATGGAATAACCGTTCCACTTCCGTGGAATAGCAAAAAGAAACTCCCAAGCAAATCGGAAGACCTGCTTAGGAGCTTATAAATCTAGGAGGTACGACGGCCTTACAGCGTCACACCTGTCTTGAATATCGCAATCTCGCGGTAACCCTTCTTTTCGTTGTTTACCAGTTCACCGCTGGCCACGCGGATGATGTAGTCGATGAAGCGTTCGCAAGTCTTTTCCATCGGTTCGTTTTCCACAATCACTCCGGCATTGAAGTCGATCCATCCCGGTTTGTTGGCAGCCAACGCCGAGTTGGTAGAAATCTTCATGGTAGGCACAAACGTACCGAATGGCGTGCCGCGACCGGTAGTGAAAAGTACCATGTGGCAACCGCACGACGCCAAAGCTGTAGAAGCTACCAGGTCGTTGCCCGGAGCCGAAAGCAGGTTCAGTCCCTTCACTTCCAAACGCTCGCCATAAGGCATCACACCCGAGACGTAGCTCTTACCGCACTTCTGTGTACAGCCCAGCGCTTTCTCTTCCAACGTAGAGATACCGCCCGCCTTGTTGCCCGGCGACGGGTTCTCGCCCACCGGTTCTCCGTGCGACAGGAAATATTCCTTGAAGTCATTGATCAAGTGTACCGTCTGCTCGAACAAACCTTTGTTTTTACACCGGTTCATTAGGATGGTTTCAGCACCGAACATCTCCGGAACCTCGGTCAGCACGCTCGTGCCGCCCTGTGCGATGAGGAAGTCGGAGAATACGCCCAGCAACGGGTTGGCCGTGATGCCCGAGAAACCGTCCGAGCCACCGCACTTCAAGCCCACGCGCAGTTCCGACAAAGGTACCGACGTGCGGACATCTTTCGAAGCCTTGGCGTATAGCTCGCGCAGCAGATCCATACCAGCTTCGTATTCATCGCCTACTTTCTGTGTCACAAGGAACGATACGCGGTCCTGGTCATACTCGCCCAGGAATTCCCGGAATACATCCGGCTGGTTGTTTTCGCAACCTAAGCCGACAATGAGCACCGCTCCCGCATTGGGATGGAGCACCATATCACGCAAAATCTTCTTGGTATTCTCGTGGTCGTCGCCCAACTGTGAGCAACCGTAGTTGTGCGGGAAGGCTACAATAGCATCCACTCCTTCGCCACCCGTTTCGCGACGCAGCCCTTCGGCCAATTGGTTGATGATACCGTTCACGCAACCCACGGTAGGCACGATCCAGATTTCATTGCGTACACCCACTTCGCCGTTCTTACGACGATAGCCTTGGAACGTCAGGTCCTTCTTTGCGATGCCCAGAGACACCTCAACGGGATTGTATGTATAGTCCAACAGTCCAGCCAGGTTGGTTCGGATGTTGTTCTCGTTCATCCATTCGCCTTGTTGTTTGGCTTGCGTGGCATGTCCGATGGGATACCCGTATTTGATTACGTTCTCACCTTCGGCCAAATCCTGAAGAGCAAACTTGTGCCCGGCGGGGATGTCTTCACTCAGTGTCACCTGTACGCCATCTATTGATAACTTCTCACCTGCGGAAAGGCTCAAGATGGCCACAGCCACGTTGTCAGCAGGATTGATTTTTAAATACTTAGTTTCCATATGTAGCTTTTATTTTTTATTGTAATAATCGATGGTTTCTGCCGTCAGTAAGTCGATCGGCATATAGTTGATGCCATTCACCTCCTTCTTGAAGATGAGATAATCGCATAAAGTCTTGATACTGTTGTACCCCTGTACCTCGGGCTGCTGGGCAATGAGAAACGACACGCTTCCCTGTTTGATGCAGGCCACGTTGCGTTCCAGCAAGTCGTACCCGATGAGGTGGAAACCCTGCCGGTGACGGCCTTGCAGGTATTCGCCTACGATGTATGCTTTGGAGTTGAAGGTAATACCATTCGTCAGCGTGGGATGTTGACGGAAGAATTCGTCGAGTAGCAGTGTGTCCTGTTCAGTGTCCGTACCCTGAAGGTCGAGCGTCCAGATGTTGCATGCCGGATGATGTTCCTGCATGTATTGGCGGAACCCTTTCTCACGATTTTTTTGCTGATTAGAGCCGATGATGCCCTGCTGTATCTGCCGGAAGATGACGATCTCTTTCTCGTTGCCTGCCAGCAGCATAGCCATGCGCGCGGCGAAATACCCGCTCTGGTGCGAGTTCTGTCCGTAGAAAGCCAATGGCGGAAGATCGGCAATGTTGGAGTCTATATATATATAAGGTATATCGCGGGTAGCAAGTGCCTCGGTCAGTTCGCGGGTATAGTCCAATACAGTAGGCGCCACGATGACTCCGTCCGGCTGCTTTTCCACGATGGCTTGTCCGGCTGCAACGAACGAGTGGTAGTCGTACGGATCATAGTAAGTGATCTGGGCCGAAGTGTTGAAATCCGAGAAAACTGCTAATGCTTCCCTGATTCCCGCCTCTACGGCTGTCCAGTATTCCCCCTCCCGGTGCAGAGGCAACAGGCAGGCGAACGAGTACTTCTTGTTCGAGGCCAAGGCGCTGGCATACATGTTGGGCTGGTAGTCCAACTGTTTCAAAATCTCTTCAACGCGCAGGCGGCTCGCTTCCGATACGCCACTGCGTCCGTGAATCACTCGATCCACCGTTCCTACCGATACGTCCGCTAAGCGGGCAATATCCTTAATTCTGATTCTTTCCGGCAATTTATTCATATGTATACTCTCGCTGTGTCCGTGCACAATAATAATCTAACTTTTTTCGATACAAATATATGACAATTTTTGTAATTACGAAAATAGTTGTATCTTTGTGCCCGCACACGGAAACAGTGAAGTGGCGTCATTTGTTCGCTTATGCTTCAATAAATCAATGTGTTAGCATATGAAATGATAAATTGAAACTAAAACATTAATAACTTATTTTATTAAAACAACGAATTATGGGAAAGAAAGTCGTTACTTTAGGCGAAATTATGTTGAGATTATCCACTCCGGGAAACACCCGCTTTGTGCAATCCGACACGTTCGATGTAGTGTATGGTGGTGGTGAAGCAAACGTTGCTGTGAGCTGTGCCAACTACGGACACGAAGCCTATTTTGTTACTAAACTGCCTAAGCACGAAATTGGCCAGTCAGCTGTGAATGCTTTGCGCAAATATGGTGTGAAGACCGACTTTATTGCCCGTGGCGGCGACCGCGTAGGTATTTATTACCTGGAAACGGGCGCTTCCATGCGTCCCAGCAAGGTCATCTACGACCGTGCTCATTCTTCTATCGCCGAAGCTACAGCTGCCGATTTCGATTTCGATGCTATTATGAAGGGTGCCGATTGGTTCCACTGGTCGGGTATCACGCCGGCTATCTCTGATTCGGCTGCCGAACTGACCAAGCTGGCTTGCGAAGCTGCCAAGCGCAACGGCGTAACGGTATCTGTTGACTTGAACTTCCGTAAGAAACTGTGGACCAAAGAAAAAGCTCAATCTATCATGCGTCCGTTGATGCAGTACGTAGACGTATGTATCGGCAACGAAGAAGATGCTGAACTCTGTCTTGGCTTCAAACCCGATGCTGACGTAGAAGGCGGACACACGGATGCTGAAGGCTACAAAGGTATCTTCAAACAGATGATGAAAGAATTCGGATTTAATTATGTGATCTCTACTTTGCGTGAATCGTTCTCGGCTACGCACAATGGCTGGAAGGCTATGATCTACAACGGTAGCGAGTTCTACGTGTCGAAACGTTACGATATCGAACCGATCGTGGACCGCGTAGGTGGTGGCGACTCGTTCTCCGGTGGTGTGATCCACGGCTTAATGACGAAACCCAACCAGGGCGAAGCACTCGAGTTTGCCGTAGCAGCATCGGCTCTGAAGCATACCATCAATGGTGACTTCAACCTCGTGTCTATCGAAGAAGTAGAAGCACTCGCCGGTGGTGATGCTTCCGGACGTGTTCAACGCTAATAATATAGTAAGAAAATGGCAAAATTTAGTAAGATACAAGTGCTCAACGCTATGAGCACTACCGGGATGGTTCCCGTATTCTACCACAAAGACGTGGAAGTAGCAAAAAACGTAGTGAAAGCCTGTTACGATGGTGGAGTTCGTGCATTCGAATTCACGAATCGAGGTGATTTTGCACAGGAAGTATTTGCCGAACTGGTGAAGTGGGCTGCCAAAGAGTGCCCGGACTTGATTCTCGGTATCGGTTCTATCGTTGATCCGGCTACGGCTGCCATGTACATCCAGTTGGGTGCCAACTTCATCGTAGGTCCGCTGTTCAATCCGGAAATCGCGAAGGTGTGCAACCGTCGCCTGATTCCTTACACTCCGGGCTGCGGATCGGTTTCTGAAATTGGTTTCGCACAGGAAGTAGGATGCGATCTCTGCAAGGTATTCCCCGCAGGCAATGTAGGTGGTCCGTCGTTCGTAAAGAACGTAAAAGCTCCCATGCCTTGGTCTATGCTGATGGTGACTGGTGGTGTAGAACCGACCAAAGAAAACCTCACTGCCTGGATCAAAGCTGGTGTGACTTGCGTCGGTATGGGGTCCAACCTGTTCCCCGCTGAGGTAGTTGCTGCCAAAGATTGGGCCTGGATCGTAGCGAAGTGCCAGGAAGCCTTCGGTTACATTGTCGAAGCTCGTAAATAGAAAAAAGAAAAGCTGATGTGATATCAGCCTTCCATAAGGTGCCCCGCCTGGGTAAATTGTGTATAGCGGGACATCTCTCTTTTTGTTTAAAGGTGTTTAAAGGGGAGAATCCAGTGGGCTTTTTGCTTGCTGGATTCTTTGTGTTTTCGCTGCGCTGTGCTTTTACTTTCTCTTTTGTCTTGAAACAAAAGAGAAAGTAACAAAGAGAAAAATTCAAGGCTGCGTGTGTTTTCCTACTCGCTCTCTTCGTAGCGCTAACGACCCCGAACTCACTCGCTACGCTCGCTCAAACACAGGGTCGTCTTCACGCGCTACTCCGGTCGCTCGCTT
>JAVBVI010000068.1:0-36349 GCA_031554505.1 Bacteroides sp.
AGATAACAAAGATTGCATCCCTTTTATTACTATATTTGCCTCCCTCAAATCATTTTGCCATGCCCATCTACTCTGCCATATTAATCGATGATGAACAAGCCGCCCACTACGCTCTTCAGGTTCTACTGGAAGACTACAATAATATCAACCTTATTGGGCAAGCTTACGGTGGGGTTCAAGCAGTTGATATGATAAACAAGTTAAAGCCCGATATTATATTTCTAGATATTCAGATGTCCGATATGGATGGCTTTGAAGTATTGAAACAATTAACCCATCAGCCTTATATCGTGTTCTGTACGGCTTATGACCAATATGCTATCAAAGCTTTCAATCAGAATTCCATCGACTACCTACTTAAACCGGTAGATGAAAAACGGTTCGCACAATGTATGGAGAAGGTAGAAAGATTTGTGGCAAAGCAACCCGAAATAGACATCAGTAAACTGATTGAGTTTACTAAATTACTTAATCCTCTGAAGAAAGCAACCGCTATACCAATTACTCTTCGTTCAAAGATAATCTTTGTGAAGTGCGACAGCATTACCTGCTGCACCTCTGCCGATGGCTATGTGTCTCTACTAACAGATGATGGAAAAGAGCATGTATGCGACCTCACATTAAAAGACTTGGAAGAACGCTTGCCCGACGATTTTATCCGTGTGCAGAAGTCGTGCATTGTAAACAAAACAAAGATAGAAGAGATTCAGAAATACTTCAACAACCGGTTAATACTTACGATGGCAGATTATAAGCGTACTAAAATAATTACCGGCACAAGCTATATTGACAGTCTAAGGAAAGAGCTTTTGTTATAAATCCCTTGTTTTTTCAGGTTTACCCAGTGAATTATCAGGTTCAGAGGAATAAGCTTTTACTGTTACCGATTACCTTGTTCCTTTGCAGGTGAATTTAAAAATTGGATTAGCATGAAAAAGTTCTTAAGCATTATTCCGTTCCTATCGGCTGTAGCTATCTGCAATGCCCAGCCCAAACTTGTTGTTAAAACCGACTCAGACTCAAAAGAGATACGTTACTGGGCTTCGGATGGCAAACAACTTCCTTTTTATACTTTAGCCGAATTCGTTCATCCGGATACGGAAGGAATAACTGAAATCTTACTTCCCCAGAAAGAATGTCTGTACAATGTATTGATAGGACGCAAAGCCTTTAAAATATATTTGCTGACAAACGGTACCGATACTATACGACTGTATAACGATAGTCTCTCTTTTGCTGGAGACAATAAGCTATATAATGACTACCTAGCCCAAATGGAACAATCGGACACCTATTGCCGCGATTACTCCAGAACACGAAACCATGCTCTTAGAGGAATCAATAAATTCGCAGACTTCAAGCATGTTATCGACTCGCTTAAAGCAAATGATTATCTTCTGCTTAGAAACGGTAAATTCTCTAAATCATTTATTTGTCAACAAGAACTGTTTACAGAAATGAGATACAATGCTTTCTTTTTAATGAAACTAACGTCTCTGTTTCGCACACCAAACCTTACGGATGAATGGACCAATGAACTGAAAAACAGAGATTTTCTGTTTGCAGATGAATCTGCCCGGCAATCAGAATGGTTTTCCCGTTCTTTGAAAGACTATGTTTTACTCAAAAGCATTCTATTAGAAGAGAAAAATCTTCAGGATATCAGAACTGCCTTTAATCCCTTTCTGTTCGATTCATATATTCGGACACTTCGGGGAGATAATCTGGAATACGCATTGGCTTGTTTCCTGTATGATGACATTTTTCAGGAAGAATACAGTAAAGACATTCCTTCATTGTATAGCCAATTTGTATCTCTATTCCCTAACTCTTCATATATGGATGTGCTGACTCCCGGTATCAGCAAAACAGAAGCGATGTATGGCAGTCAGGAGGTCGACAGCCGTATTAACATAGTGAGCTATGAAGCAGTACCCAAAACTTTCGAAGATATAATGCGTCCCTTTGCCGGCAAGGTTGTTTATATAGACATATGGGCTACCTGGTGTGCTCCCTGTCTTAAAATGTTCTCACACCTCGATCATTTGAAAGAAAAAACAGACGATAGCAAAGAGATTGCATTTTTCTATATATCTTTAGACCAAGACAGAGACCACGAGAAATGGAAAAAAATGACGAACTATTATGGCTTGTACGGCTATCATTACCGGGTGAATAAAGAAACGGCAAAGATTATTTATTCTACTTTGGGCAATTCAGGCGGAATGCTGTCTATTCCACGCTATGTCATTGTAGATAAAAGTGGAAAAATAGCCTTTGCCAATGCAGCATCCCCATCGGAAGCTGAAGAGGTGATAAAACAATTAAAAACACTCATTAAATAATCCATGAATACATATTTTGAGTTCCTTACCGTTTTTCTCTTACTGTTTGCTCTACTTTACGTGTTGGTTTATTTGCCGGGAGTACTTGTTGTAAAGAGGTGGTATAAACAGAATCTTGTTTTCTTATCAACCTTCGGTTTAATGTTTCTTTTGGAAATGGTTAATGGGGCCGGGGCAACAAAAAGTTCGTTTCTATGGGCGCTCTTATTTTTCTTTTTTGTTTATAATTTCTATTTGTTGTTAAGCCTTAAAATAAAAGGCATCGGCAAGGTATTCAATATAATCATAGACTTCGTAATCTGTTCCCTTACTCTGTTTGCCTCTGCCTGTATAGTTGCTTGGGTAGACGACTTGCCCATAAAAGATATAATTCTTGAAAGATTTAACGATGGAAGTTATTCTTTTATCCCCGGTTATTTATACAAAATGATAGCCAACAGCATCGTTATCACACTTGTAGTTGTGAACTTTAAGTACATCCACCTGTACTTGACAACTAAATGGGAAGAACGCCAAAAATATCAAATCACAAAGCTGGAGTATCAGAAAAAGAATGTAGAAATTCAATTCGACGCACTGCAAGCCAAAGTAAATCCCCACTTCTTATACAATTCACTGAACTCCATAGCCGGACTGGCTACCATTGACGGTGAGAAAACCCGAAAGATGGCACTGGCATTGGCACAGTTCTTCAGATATAGCATGAACAGGGAGCAAGAGGTGATGATAACTGTAGAGCAAGAAGCCGAGATGATTGGCACATTTCTCGAAATAGAGAAGATACGCTTTGGAAGCAAACTGAATTATCAGATAGAAATACCCGAAAATATCCGCTCTTGCAGATTACCGCGAATGCTTCTTCAGCCCATAGTAGAAAACAGTATAAAGCATGGCATGAAAGGCAATATTGATTCCCTCTATATAAAGGTGTCTTTCTTTGCCTCGGATAGCAGACTTGTTATCTCGGTAAAAGATGATGGAACACCTTTCCCTAAAAATATTATTCCTGGCTATGGTATACAAAGTGTCTATGATAAACTGGACTTATTGTTTCCTGGGAAATATCAGATTGAATTGAGAACAAAAGAGAAGGAGTTTAGGATAGAGATTAGCACAGGTGATTCAGAAATCCCATTCTTATGCTGAAAAAGATGCTTATCAGATAAGAGATGCTAATTTTTAAAGTTGTAATTGAGACCAATTAGTAGATTGTACAGAGTAATAGTTGGAGTAGGGACCGTTACAGGGACCGATTCAGTAATACACTATGCAACTTTATGTAACTTAACGAGATTAAGAAATAAAATTATCAATTCTAGCGAGAGAAACAAGAGATAACATGACGTGTCATTAAGTCGCAGCATTTAGTGACCGCCAGGAACCTCAACTTATGTTGTAAAGCCCTTGAAAGTCAAGCACTTTCAGGGGCTTAGTTTTTCTAGGGACCAATCCGGGGACCGCTCGGAAATTTCGGGGATCACCAGTAGGACCATGTGTGAAGCAAAATCAGGGCTTAGTATCCCCATCCCCATAGAGTTTTTGTTTGGAGCCTCCAGCTTCTTCACCTGCTCTGAAACCCTCTGTTCATCGGGGTTGACGGTGAAGGGACCCTTCTCCACCCGGGGTTCACAAAGTTCACCGTGTAAAACGAAACAGACTAAAAGCCGCTTACTTTGATTTAGAAAGCATGCGATGCCCTTTTTGTTGCCTTCTACATTTGTTTTTAAGGCAACGAACTTCTTTTTCCAATAGATCTGCAAATACTGTTCAACGGGCGCTACGCGTTTTCCAGAAACGCGGAGCGGGAAAAAATAAAACGCGTAGCGCCCGTTGGAAGCTTCCCGCTATTGCCCTGGAAGCTTCTTGCAATGTGGTCGGTTGCTTCTTGCTTTCGAGGCAAATGCTTCTTTCTTCCGAGCACTTTGCTTCTTTCTTCCGGACACTTTGCTTCTTTGCTTCGGGACAAATGCTTCTTGCTTTTGGGCACTTTGCTTCTCACTTCCGGGGCAAATGCTTCTTGCGTCAGGACGGTACATAGTGTTCCTGGAAGCGATAAAGTTTTCGGAGTAAACACTGGAATAGGAAAATATTTGTAGCTTTGTGACAATTCTTCATAAGACAGAACTTAACCGAAATGAAATGAAACAAATTTGTATTCTCATAACAGTCCTGTTTGCTGCATCCCAGTGGTGCTTGGCGCAAACCAATAACAAAGGCTTTCGTTTTGAAAGGGTAGACAATACGAATGCATCTACTCAACAGGGTGCAGTGGGCTCGTCCGCCAGGGAAACGACTACAACTGTAAATAGCGGCAGCTCTTCAAGCTTTTCCTCGAAAAGGATTGTCCTCGGTGGAACGGTCGGCATGGGGTTCGGGAATTATACGAACATAAATGTCTCTCCGCAAATAGGTTATATGGTGACTGACTATTTAACGCTCGGGGGTGGCGTGAGCTATAATTACTATGGGGAGAAAGACTATGACTATTCCCGCAATTACCTTGGGGCCAACCTTTACGCGCGGGCCTATCCCATCCAGTATCTGACTCTGTATGTCCAGCCGGAAGTGCAGCGAAGCTGGGGTAAATCCGGTGGGGTGAAAGATGCGGAAGATGTATTTGCTTGCCTGCTGTTGGGAGCGGGAGTAGTACTCCCGACCGGAAATGGCGGAGTTACCCTGACTTTCTATTACGATGTGCTCCAACATCACTCTAGTCCATACGGGAACAAGATAGGGTACTCGGTGGGGTATATTTTCAGACTATAACTTTTAGATTAGCTCATCACTCTTTCGCTTTTGCTACACAAGAAATTGTGCAAAACCCAAACGCACTCACGCACCAGGCCCGAAACGCCCTGTTCATCGGCGTTAGAGGCTCATGCGTGAGAGGAAATCGTCTCTCACACGCACTTATAATGCCGATGAATAGCCCGTTTGAGTCCAACTGTGGAGGTGCGGGATAGGATTTGCGCAAAATCTTCTGGGTAACTTGAACTTCTAAGGTGTTTTTACATAGGAGTCGCTCTTGATCGTTTTATGGGTTGGAACATCTGGTTTTTCGTATTTTATTTGTATGTTTGCAACCATAAAGTAAAACAGTATTTTAATAGAAGTAAATCTCGATTTTTCTACAAGATGAACACAATGATGTTGAAAAGACTGCATGCATGGGTCTTTCTGCTGCTGGTCGCGGCGTTTTCGTTCAAGGCGCAAGCGCAGGACAAGGATTATGTGCTGGTACTCAATAGCTACACAGAGTCGCACATATGGAGTCGCCCCTTTATCGATGCTATTTATGAGGAGTGTATACGAGGCTCCCTTTCGCTCAGGGTGTTTTCCGAAAACATGACCCTGCTGATGATTAACAACGAAGAGGGGCTCAATAAATATGCACAGGAAATCTGCCAGAAGTACGAAAAAACCACTCCCGCCGCTATCGTGTACCTGGGGAACGCTTCTTGGCGAATGTTGGATGGACGGTTGCCCGCCCATTGGAAGGATGTGCCGGCGGTGCTATGCAGCGAAAACGACTATGTCGGTCCGCTGGAGGCATATCTCAACAAGGGAGAGATCGGCGAAAATCGCCAATCGGTGGAGGCGTTCAACGGCGGACGAAAGTTGAAGTACGTTTATGCCCCCTACTATCCGGAGGTCAATGTCGACCTGATCCATCAAATCATGCCTTCGCTCAAACGGCTGATATTTCTACACGATATGCGAAGTGCGTCGCAACAAGCCAAGGTCGACCTGGTGAAGTATGCATCGGAGAAGTATCCCGATCTCGATGTGATCTGTCTGAATCCCGAAACTACCAGCAATGATTCGCTGACGGCTTATATCTCCCAAAAGCAACCCGATACGGCCATCCTCTATCTGTCGTGGACCAGTGCCGATCCGTACTTCGGAACGCCGATGGCTGCCCGGGTGAAGGCATTGTTGGGCGACCGTGCTTCGATGCCTGTGTTCCTGCTCGATGACGAGACGTATGCGGTAGACGGGCTTATCGGTGGTCGTTACCGAAACGAAAGGTGGAAGAAGGAAATGATTGTCAAAGGGCTCTACGCCGCGCTCTCTAACCAGGGCAATAACTTTACTCGCTTCGAGGACCCGTCTGTTCCCGCGCCCATCCTGGTTTACCTCGACTTGATGTATTATCAACTTTCGCCGGACAACTGCCCTAAAGATACCATCTTCCTGTACAAACCCGAGTCGTTCTTCAGTAAATACCGGAATGGCATCATCGGAACGGTAGGGGTGATACTCCTCCTGTTGCTTTGGTCGGTGTGGCTCAACAAGATCCGCCGTATGCAGAAGAAACAGATCGATCTTTTGGGCGAGTACAATAACCTGGTGGATAATATGCCGATCTTCTACCTCAAAGGGAAACTGAATTTCAATAAAGACCGTCAGGCGGAAGACTTTACCATTGTCCGCGTCAATGCATTCTTTAGCAAAACTTTCCAGCGGAAACAGGACTGGATAGGGGGGAAAGGCAGCGATCTGAGTAATAATAGCTATTTCAGGAGCGATATCCGCATCATCGAAAAGGTGTGTAAGACGAAGAAAGCAGTTACCCTGCAACGCTTCTTTGATGTGGCCGACGTTCACCTGAATATCATCCTCGTCCCTTCTTCGCAGGAGGGGTATATTGAAATATTTGCGGTCGACATGACCGAACTGGCCAATGTGCAACAGTCGTTGCGCTCGGTCAATCATAAGCTCTCCATGGCTTTAGAGATTGCCAACATGAATCCCTGGAAGTGGGACCTGAAAACGCACATGATTATTTGTGATGTGAACCGTCCGTTCAAGGAAGCCATGGAGGAGAACGCACCGATGCCTGAACCTCATTTCAGCATCCCCGACAAGTATTATTTCTCCAACATTCACCCAGACGACAAGAAACGAGTGGAACAGGCCTACAAGGAGTTGCTGACCGGTGTTACGCCGAAGTTGCACGAAGAATACCGTGTGGTGACGCGCCGTCCGGACGGTGTGATGGAAGAGTGGGTAGAGGCGAAAGCCGTTATCGACCAGTTCGACGAAAAGGGCGAACCATCTGTAGTGATAGGCTCGGCACTGAAAACCACCGAGCGCAAACAGATGGAGAACGACTTGCTGGTAGCCAAGGAAAAAGCCGACGAATCAAACCGGCTTAAGTCGGCCTTCCTGGCCAATATGAGTCATGAGATACGTACGCCGCTCAACGCCATCGTCGGTTTCTCACAGGTGTTGGCTTCGGCTCGTTCGGATCAGGAAAAGGCTGAATATGTGAGCATCATCGAAAACAACAATACCTTGCTGCTGCAACTTATCGGCGACATACTCGACCTATCCAAGATAGAAGCGGGCACGCTGGAACTCAACTATTCGGAGGTGGATGTGGATGTGTTGTTCAGGGATCTGGAGGCCAGCATGCGCATGCTGCTCAAAGGGGCCGACGTGGCGCTGAACTACGTCTGTGAGGTGCCTCACCTCTATGCACGGATGGATAAGAACCGACTCAATCAGTTGATGTTTAACTTCCTGAACAATGCTGTGAAGTTCACCCGTGAGGGTTGCATTACCTTCGGCTACCGGCTGAAGGATGCGAAGACGCTCTATTGCTACGTCATTGATACAGGATGCGGCATTGCCGACGACAAGGTAGGCCTGATCTTCGAGCGCTTCACCAAGTTGGATAGCTTTGCCAACGGCACAGGGCTCGGTTTGACTATCTGCCGCAGCATTGTGGAGTCCATGGGCGGACAAATCGGTGTCGTCTCCAAAGAGGGAATCGGCTCCACGTTCTGGATCGAACTGCCTTATGAACCTGTTCAGCCCATCCATGTGAAGGAAGAAGAACAAATACAGCAAGTACTTATCCATAAGGATGACAAGATGACCATCCTGGTAGCAGAAGATAATGATAGCAACTTCAAACTGATAAGCTCCATCCTGGACGATCAATACAATATCATCCATGCCTGGGACGGACAGGAAGCCATCGACTTGTTCAAGCTACACCAGCCGCATCTCATCCTGATGGATATCAACATGCCCGGTATAGACGGATACGAGGCCACCCGCCAGATTCGGGAGATCTCGACCACCGTACCCATCATGGCCGTCACGGCCTTTGCCTATGCCGAGGACGAGAAGCGGATTCTGCAAAGCGGCTTTGATGCGTACACCTCGAAGCCTGTTAGTGCCAAGAATCTGAGTAAGCAGATATCCGAGGTGCTCAACAAACGATTTTTATTTCTATATTAATATATGAAGAAGTTACTCTTTTCTATGTGCGCCACCCTGTTGCTTGCCACAGGTTGCATGGCCCGCAGCAACAGTCAGGCACGCGAAGCCGAGCCCGACAGTACGGGATACATTGTCCGTGTGGGCGATACAGCCCCCGACTTCACCATCACGTTGACCGACGGACGGAAGGTGACGCTCTCCGAACTCCGTGGCAAGGTGGTGATGCTTCAGTTTACAGCCAGTTGGTGTGGCGTGTGCCGTAAGGAGATGCCTTTCATTGAGAAGGATATCTGGCAGAAGCATCGCGACCGTGACGACTTTGTGCTGATAGGAGTGGATCGTGACGAGCCGTTGAAAACGGTACTTGCCTTTGCCAAGTCGACCAAAGTGACCTATCCGTTGGGGCTCGATCCGGGAGCGGATATCTTTGGCTTGTATGCCTTGAAGAAATCGGGCATCACCCGCAATGTGCTTATCGACCGTGACGGACGCATCGTGCAGCTCACCCGTCTGTACACCGAGGAGGAGTTTGCCTCACTGGTGAATCGCATTGATTCGATGCTTCCTTAAAACGCGGTGAGCCGGGCCAGGTAGTCGTAGTGCTTTCCTTCTTTGACGAGCTCGGCTTTGAAGCCGCACTCTCCGGCATAGAGGCTGAGGGTTTGGAAGTCTACATACAGCCAGTCGAATACTTCGCCTTTCACCTCCTTGTATTGCATCTGGAAATCTATCTCGCCGTAGTAGTCGGCAGCCAGATCGATGACATAGCTTCCGTCTTCCTCTTCGAAGAGGTAGCGTAGATCGCTCGAGTCCATCAGGATACAGCCACCGGGACGTAGCAGAAGCTTCATCCGGCGGAAGAAGTCGGGCATGTGTTCCAGTTTGCCCACGATGCCCGCACCGTTCATCAGCATCAGGATGGTGTCGAACGATTCGGCAAACCGTTCGTCGAACAGGTTTACGGCCCGTGCATCGGTCACGCCGCGTTGCTTCATCACCTCTACCGATAGGGTGGATATGTCGATGGCGCACACTTCCTTTCCCATCTCCTGCAAGGCCAGAGCATGACATCCGCTTCCGGCACCCACATCGAGTATCCGTCCGCTGGCCAGTTGCAAGGCGGTACGTTCCAGCAGAGGCATCTGCGGGAAAGTGCGAAACAGGTCTTTGACCGGAATTTCGTCTTCGTCGAACTGGGAGGAGAACACCCGCAGCCGGGTGGCTTTTCTATGTTCCTGGTAGTCGGCAATGGCCGTGCCCATCGGGTCTTGACCCGGGGCAATCAGTGTGGCATCCATGAGGTGTTGTTTTATGTTACAGGGAACAAAGATAGATAATTCGCGGAAAACGACTATCTTTGTCGCCGGATATTGAACTTTAATCGGCTAAAACATGAGTATAGAAGATGTAATAATGGGTGGTGGCATCGTTTTCAAAGGGCAGAAAGAGAAGCCCGAAGAAGATAAGAACAAGGTGAAGACGAAAGCCAAGAAGACCTCCTATATCAAAGGAGCTCACGGTTCGGGCGCTGCCAAGATGAAGGCGGAGTTCCGCCGCAAGCGTGCCAATCGGCATAAGAAATAATTGATAATTGACAGTTGACAGTTGACAGTTGACAATTGACAATTAGTTTACGGCCGAAGCTGCAGAGGATTAATTGAGTGGGAGATTATCTCTTCACGCAATTAATCCTCTGAATTTATAACTGTCAATTGTCAACTGTCAATTGTCAACTGTCAATTGTCAATTGGTAACACTTCAATCCAGTAATCATCCGGATCGTGGATGAAGTAAAGTCCCATCGAGTGATTCTCGAAACAGACACACCCCATCTCTTTGTGGTATTGCCGGATAGCGTCATAATCGCCTGCTACACGAAAGCAGAGATGGCTTTCGTTCTCACCCAGTTCATACGGTTCTTTGTGATTTCTCAGCCAGGTCAGTTCCAGTAGGAAGTGCGTGCTGCTATCCGTCAGGTACACCAGGATGAACGAGCCGTCGGAGGCTTCCTTGCGGTGGTGTTCTTTCAACCCCAGCGCCTGGTTGTAGAAAGCTATGCTACGATCCAGATTGGTGACGTTGATGTTGAAGTGATCGAATATTCCTTTAATTTCCATTATCCGTTTTTTATTTCGTCCATGCTTTCAGGATCTCACCCACGTACATGCGTGGTTGGCCTTCCATCGGCGTCTGAGACGGTAGTTTCTTGCATTCCAGAACAACGGAAGGTTCCGTCTGGTTCGCCCCATAATAACGTATCGTGTAAGTTTCCGCCTTATCCATCTGTTCATACGACTGCTCGGGAGCCAGGAAGCAGAATACCACCGGCTTGCCCGATATCTGCCCCAGTGAACCGCCGGCATCGGCAGTCATCATCGACATGTTGAAAGCATCCTTTCCGATCACGATAACCAGCTTGCCACCCGTTCCCATCTGAATGGTGTTCTTCGGAAGCTCGGCAGGAGCAATGGCTTTGTAACCCGGCATTTCCCCTTTGGCGAGAGCCGGTGCGTTGACAACGCTCAGTGGTATAGCGGGAGTGGGCGATACTTGCGGCTGCGGAGCTACTTCCGGCTGCTGAACCGGCTCTGTAGCCTGAACAATCGTTACCGGAGCATTGCCCGCCGGGATATTGACGGTAGAAACCTGGGTAGACGGTACAATAACTACCGGCGCATTGACAGCGGCCGGAGTCTTGACTACCTTTTCTGGTTCCGGTTTGTTCTCGGGAGCTCCGAGCGCCTTGGCAGCATCGGCGAAAAGGTCGTCGGCGAAGTCTACTGTCTTGGTGCGCCATTTGGCCAATCCTCGTATCAACTTCGTCTTCGCTTTGTTCAGCGCATACTGATCCACGATCCACTCTTCGGCGGTATATTTCTCTTTCTCTTGATACGTGTAGCGTATCTTAGCTATCTCTACGGTGCATTGGGCCGGTTTGCAGTTGATGGTGACCTGGTAGTTGGTCAGTGCGCGGTCCAGTGACAGAGCCGACGACTTGAATACGATCCATTCTTCGCCCAGTCCGGCGATGGTTCCCTTTTCCTGCGATGTATATACCACCCGGCTATCTGCATTCCCGTTCTTCTTCAACCGTTCGGTGAGCCAGTTCTGCATACGTTCGTACACCTTCTGCTCAGACATGCCGGGAATACTGAATTCTTTGGAGAATACCACTTTGCCGTCCACTAACGGGACAGCGCCTTCCAGGTATCTGCTGTCGTCATTGTCCTGCGCCATCATCGGGAGCGACACGGCACAGAGCAGCAGCCCGAGAAATAAATGTGTCAATTTGTTCATAGAAACTATTTTTATAGATTGATTTCGAAGCACTCGCCCCGGCTCCGGATGACGATAAAACGACACCCACCGGCTTCGGCATCGGCCTGGAAAGCGTTACCGCCTTCGTAGTCTTCGCTAAAGTGCATGGGCACAAATATAGTGGTTTTTATTTGTCCGATAAATTGTTTGGCTCCTTTTGTGTAATCTTTCCCCATTCGGCGGTCGACAGGAAACATTACCAAATCGATGGTGGGGGCGGCTTTCCGCAAATAGGAAAGTTCGGCCAGAAAGTCGCCGTCGGCCTTGCGGATTTCTTCTTCGGTAGACTCCTCGCTCCAATGCCAGTTGTTCAGGTCGCCCGCATGAAAGAGGGTTATGCCTTGCAGGTGGAGGAGGAAGGATATGCCCGCGTCGGTGGAGCCGAAGGCTTGTACGCGCAAGTGGTCGTCGGCATAGGTTTCACCTTTCTTTATATAGACGGCTTCGTCGGCCGAAGCACGGCGGTGGCGGAGGACATCTTTCGAGAAGAGGTAAACGATGTCCGGACGTTGTTCCTTCCAGGTGAGTACTTCGCGGTTGAAGTGATCGGGATGGAAGTGCGTGGAGAGCACATAGAGCTTTCCGGGTTTGTGCAACAGGTAATCGTGCACGACGCCTTGGTTGTAAACAGTTTCCGACGAGTCTTTGTAATAGTCGATGATGACGGTGACGTCTTCGGCTTTGATAGCGAAACCGCTGTGGTAGATATAATGTAGTTTCATACTGATCAACGTTTGGTGAGTGCAATGATACGCAATCTTTGGCGGCGATGCAAATCATCGGGAAGGTTTTTGGACGAGTAGGTTACGGCGCCAGTCTCTCGGCCGCCCATGAACCGTCGGTGTCGCGGGTGTACACGAAGCGGTCGTGCAACCGGCTGGCTCGTCCTTGCCAAAACTCGATGCGGACGGGTGTCACGGCATAGCCGCCCCAGTTGGCAGGGCGTTCCACTTCTTGTCCCATCCACCGGGCCGACTCGCGAACAAAAGCCCGCATCAACTGCATCCGGCTACCGAGGGGACGACTTTGCGGGGAGATGCGTGCTCCGATGCGGCTGGGGTAGGGGCGTGTGTGGAAGTAAGCATCCGACTCTTCGGGCGGGATGCGTATGGCTGTTCCTTCCACATGTACCTGCCGTTCCAGTTGGTGCCAGACGAAGGTGAGCGAGATGGCCGGATTCTGCGCCAAGTGTTGTCCTTTTCGACTCTCGTAGTTGGTGAAGAACACGAACGGCCCGTCGCGTAAGTCTTTCAGTAATACGGTACGGGTGGACGGCGTACCTTCGGGCGATACGGTACCTACTACCACGGCAGTCGGTTCCTTTACCTTCAGGTCGATGGCTTCTTGCAGCCATCTACCGAAAAGTAGAAGCGGGTCGTCGGGGATATCGCCCTTTCCCAACCCGCCTTTGATGTAATCTTGCCGGATGCCGGCGAGGTTTATTTTCATAAGTTGGAGCGCATGGGAACCTCGACGAGCAGGATGTACGAATCCTGTAGGGTTTCCAGTTTGAAGTGGGTGGTTTCACTGATTCCCAGTCCGTCGCGGAACGACAGTGTGGTGTCGTCTACCTGTACTTCCCCGTCGATCACGAAGAGGTACACTCCTCCTTCCTTCTGGTGCATGTGGTAGTCGATGGTCTGTCCGCCTTTCACCTTTCCGAGAGAGAGCCAGGCGTTCTGGCTCAATGTGGCCGGAGCGCTGCCGTCGGGAGCGATGATGAGCGACAGTTCGTTCTCTTTCAGCACCTCGCGGATGTCATAGTCCTGGTAAGCCGGACGTTTGTTCCGTTCATTGGGTAGAATCCACAGTTGCAGGAACTCGGCCACCTCTTCCTGGCTGTCGTTCACTTCGCTGTGGAAGATGCCCGTTCCGGCGCTCATCACCTGGATATCGCCTACGGTGATGGTGCGACTGTTCTTCTTGCTGTCACCATGCCTCACGGTACCGTGCAGGGGGATGGTGACGATTTCCATATTCTTATGCGGATGCGTTTGGAATCCGCCTCCGGGTGCCACGCGGTCGTCGTTCAGTACGCGGAGTGCTCCAAAGCTGATGCGGTCGGCATGGAAGTACTCGTTGAAGCTGAACGTGTGGCGGCTCACTAACCAATCCAACTGCGTGATGCCTCTGCTTTCCGATGTATGTATCACTTTTCTCATGTTGTGGAGTTTTGGGTATTATTGTTTTCAGGCACAAACACTTGCCTGTTGCGTAAAGTTTTATTTCTTCACTTCATTTAGCAAGGGTTTATGATTGGTAAAATCGCGCATGTTCTGCAAGGTCGTAGTGGCGATATTGCCCAACGCCTCGCGAGTGAAAAAGGCTTGGTGCGAGGTGACGATGACGTTGTTGAACGAGAGCAGACGGGCCAGCACATCGTCGTCGATGATGCGGTCGGACTTGTCCTCGTAGAAATATTCGCCCTCTTCCTCGTACACGTCCAGCGCGGCCGAACCGATCTTCTTGTTCTTCAGTCCTTCGATCAGTGCGTTGGTGTGTATCAGTTGTCCGCGACCGGTGTTGATCAGCATCACCCCGTCTTTCATCTTGCTGATGGAGTAGTCGTTGATGAGGTACTTGGTCTGTTCCGTGAGCGGACAGTGCAGCGAGATGATGTCCGAACTGTGGTACAGCTCGTCGAGTGTGGTGTATACCACCTGATTCTCGCGGGCAAAGTTGTGATCTGGATATACGTCGTATGCCAGAATATTCATGCCGAAGCCGCGGAGTATTTGGATCAGTATCTTGGCTATTTTCCCGGTGCCGATGATGCCGGCGGTCTTTCCGTACATGTCGAATCCCATTAGGCCATGCAGGGAGAAGTTACCGTCGCGGGTACGCCAGGAGGCGCGGTGGATCTTGCGGTTGAGCGACAGCATCAAGGCAACGGTGTACTCGGCTACGGCGTAAGGCGAGTAGGCCGGTACACGTACCACGGTGATGCCTGCTTCGGCGGCAGCGGCCAGGTCTACGTTGTTGAAACCGGCACAGCGCAGGGCGATCAACTTCACGCCGTTGGCTGCCAGGATATGGATAATCTCGGCATCGGCTGTGTCGTTCACGAATATGCACACGGCGTCGGCTCCTTGCGTCAGTATTACGTTGTTCCGGTTGAGATGTCCTTTGTAGTAACGTATCTCGAATCCGAATTCTTTGTTCTTCTCATTGAATGAAGATTCGTCGTAGGGCTTGGTGTCGAAAAATGCGATAGTGTATGCCATAATGTATATGTATTAATAATGTATATACAAAAAAACATCTCAGCAACATGAAATGTTTGCTGAGATGTCCGGACTTGTTTGTACTCTTCGATCCACCGGGGTTATTCAGAGAGCGTTACTCGCTTTTTATACTCTTCACCGGGTCTTCATTGGCAATGCGCCAGGATTTCAGGATCACTGTTCCGAAGATGAGACCCAGTATGAACAGGGCAATGACTACAAACCAGACTATGCTTAGGTCTATCTTGAACCGGGCAAACTGCATCAGCCATTCTTTGCCGACGAAGTAGGAGCAGACCGTCCCGATGACGACAGCCGGCAGAGCTACCCAGGTCATTCCTCCCGACAATAGCGTCAGGATGTTCGAAGTATCTGCGCCATTGATCTTACGGATGGCGATCTCTTTGCTCCGGCGACGAATCTCGTCGTTGACATATCCGATGAGTCCCATCAGGGTGATGAGTAGGATGGCTGCGAAAGCTATCAACACCATATCGCGGAACCGGCGGGTCGACTCGTATTTGGCTTTCATGCGGTCGGGCATGTAGGTGAAATGGATGTTATTCGTCGGGAAGGCTTCCTGTACGGCTTCGTTTAAGTTCTTTAAGCTTTCTTTGTAGGGAGCTTTCAGGCGGACGGTAATACAGCCTCCTGCCCAGTTGTTGCCGATGAATAATACTGGATCCTTGTCGACAAACAGACTGTTGTCTACAAAGTCTTCCATCACTCCGACAATGACCGATTCGCGTGCTTCACCGGCCTGGGGGCGTTTGCCTATCGGACTGTCCGTCCAGTGCATCAGGCGTACGAATTCTTCATTGACCAATACCTGATCGGGACCGTCTATGTTCTTCCCTTCTTTGATTTGGATGCCAAGCAGTGGTATATAGTTATAGTCGATGAAATTGTAGCGGCTGGAAAAGAGCATCTTGGCCTGATCACCTATGCCGGCTCCCGACATGCCGATGCCTATGTCGCACCAGGAGAAGGAGACTCCTTCCACCATCGGGAAGTTGGCTATGGTTGTTTTGGCTACCTCCGCATGCTGGAAACGTTGTCCAGCACTGGCCAGTCCCTCTACCTGATAGCCTACGTTGTACGTGGTGACTTGCCGGTATTGGGTGATAATGACGCACAGTAATCCGAAGATGAAGCTCACCCCGGCAAACTGAACAAACAGCAGTGGGCGTTTCCAGTTTTGCTTTCCTTCCGTGTACCGGCGGAAAACCTGGGTTACCGGAATCCGGGAGAACAGACGTCCGGGCAATACACCAGAGACAAAGAACAGGAGGAAGGTCACTGCCAAAGGTACCCAAAGGGCTTTCCAGGAGAACATCCCGGCGATGGAAGCTTCCAGCAATTCTTCGATGAATTCGCGGAAGGTGAAAGTCAGCCCGGCTACTAGCAGCAGGGAAATACCAATGATGAGGCCCGTTTCCCACAGGAACATGGCAAACACATGACCGGTCGTGGCGCCGTTGCATTTATGCACCCCGATACCTTTGGCTCGCGTGGTGAGGGATGAAATCGAAATCAGTACATAGTTTAGTGCGGCTATCAGCAACAAGGCGAAGCCGAGCGTACCCATGATCATCAGTTTCATTTTCAGACCCGGAGTCTCCAGATAGGCTTTTCGCCCATCGCTCAGTCGGTATTGTACGCCCCAACCGTTCTTCTCCGGGTTGAACTCCATATAGGGTTCGATGGCGGCATCTATACGCTCGTTTATCTTTTCCGGGTCGACGCCCGGATACAGGCGGATATAGGCTTGGTGGCTGTCTCCTCCGCCCCATCCGAAGAATATTCCTCTATTCAGAACATTCTGGAACGAGATGACCGCTCCCGGACGAATGCTGTTGTTCTCGGAAACTTGCTTGAAGACTCCTTTGATGGTTAGTTGAAGGGATTTTTCCATATCTATCACCTTCCCGATAGGACTCTCGTTGCCAAATGCGTTCCGGGCGAACTCGTCGGAGATGAATACGGTGTTGGGGTTGGCCAGTTCTTGTACATTTCCTTGTAGTACGGTGAACCCTACGGTTTGGAAGAAGAGCGTGTCGGCGTACAGGGTTCTGTGATCGTACCGGTTCTCTCCGATATAAAAGGCCGGATACCCACCATCATTGCTGATGGATGCATACTGAATCTCGTTGGGGAATGCTTCCTTGAGTGTCTTGGGCACAGGTCCCATGACGACGGGGAATGTTTGTGCTTTACCGTTGAGGATATAGTCCGCCATGACGGTGTACATATTCTCTGATTCGTGGTAATCGGTGTTGTAGCTCAGTTCATAGGTGATCTTGGCAAACAGCAGAATGCCTACAAATAACCCCAGGGAAAGAGAGATGATCTTGATGAGGTTGGAACCTCGTCCTCTGATCAGTGCCTTACAGGTGTAATACAATTGTCTCATATTGAATTGGTGTTTTTAGTGTTTTCCTTGTTACTCCGGAAAGTCTTGCAGGAACCGTGCCAAAAACGTATTGTATTCATAAACAGTGCACTATCTCTTTCTTTCCCTGGGGTGGGTGTCTAATAATTAGACAAGGGTATCTAA
Organism: Bacteroides sp.; assembly: GCA_031554505.1. Lineage (GTDB taxonomy): Bacteria > Bacteroidota > Bacteroidia > Bacteroidales > Bacteroidaceae > Bacteroides. Next base: position 17,679 of record JAVBVI010000068.1, read on the forward strand.
TAATTAGACACTTTCTGGTGGAGGATTACTTCAATCCCCGGTTCTTCAATAAAGGTTCCGTATTGGGTGCCTTGCCGCGGAAGTTGATATACATATCCATCGCATCGTCGATGCCGCCCGGGGTGAGGACGTACTTGCGGAACTTGTCGGCCGCCTCGGCGTTGAAGATGTCACCTGTTTCCTTGAAAGCCTGGTAAGCATCCGCATCGAGCACTTCGGCCCAGATATAACTGTAATAGCCAGCTGTGTAGCCACCGCCCATGGTGTGGTTGAAGTAGGTGCTGCGGTAGCGCGGCGGAATCTGCTTCAGCAAACCACGCTTGCCCATCTGTTGGCTTTCGAAGGCCAGCACGTCGAAGTTGGCAGGCATCTGCTTCAATACATGGTAGTCCATGTCGAGCAACGAAGCGCCCAGATACTCGGTAGTGATGAAGCCTTGACCGTACTTGCCTGCCTTGTCGAGCTTTTCGATCAGGGCGGCGGGCATCTCTTCACCCGATTCGTAGTGGCGGGCATATACTTTCAGCACTTCCGGTTCGAACACCCAGTGCTCCATGATTTGCGAGGGAAGCTCTACGAAGTCGCGCGGAACGCCCGATACACCGTAGTAGTGTACATCCTTGAAGAGGTTGTGCAGGGCATGACCGAATTCATGGAACAATGTTTCGGCTTCGTCGGCATTAAGCAGGGCCGGCTTACCTTCGGCGGGCTTGCTGAAATTGCATACGATGGTTACCACCGGAGCCAGACGCTCACCGTCCTTGTAAGTTTGCGAACGGTATGTGCCGCACCAGGCACCGCTACGTTTGCTTTCGCGGGGGAAGTAGTCCATGTACAACACGCCCAAGTGCGTACCGTCCTTGTCTTTGCATTCGAAAGCTTCGGCATCGGGGTGGGGCAACGGCATGTTCTGGAGCAGGGTGAAGCTGATGCCGTACAGGCGGTTGGCTACGTAGAAAGCGCCATCGCGTACATTGCTTAGTTTCAGATAAGGGCGAACCTGGTTCTCGTCGAGGTCGAACTTCGCCTTGCGGGCCCGTTCGAAGTAGTACGACCAATCCCAGCCTTCGGCGGTGAAGTCCTGGCCGTCTTTCTTGATTTCAGCCTGGATGTCGGACAGTTCGGCTTTAGCCTGCTTCAGCGCCGGCGTCCAGATTTCGTCGAGCAGAGCGTAGACGGCTTTCTCGTTTTTGGCCATGCGTTCTTCGAGGACGAAGGCGGCATAGTCGTCGTAACCCATCAGCTTGGCTTTTTCGAGACGTTTGGCTACAAGCTGTTTCACGATATCTTTGTTGTCCAGTGTGTTGTTGTTATTGCAGCGGTTGATGTAGGCAGTGAACAGTGTTTGGCGAAGCGAGCGGTTGTCGTCGTTCTGGAGGAAGGGCAGTGCACTCGGGTTTTGCAGTTTGATGATCCATTTGCCGTCCAGCCCGGCTTTGCCGGCTTCGGCGGCAGCTTCGGCTATCTGTGCACTGGACATGCCTTTCAGGTCCTTCGCATCTTCGATCACCAGTTGGTAGTCGTTCGTTTCCTTGCGCATGTTCTGCGAGAAGGTGAGTTGCAGGGTAGAGAGCTCTCTGTTCAGTTGGCGAAGCGTGGCCTGCTTGTCTTCCGGCAGGTTGGCACCACCACGAACGAAGTCTTTGTAAGTTTCTTCCAGTAGCTTGGCTTGTTCCTTGTCGAGGCCCAGTGTCTCTTTTTGGTCGTACAACGCTTTCACGCGGCCGAAGAGTTGCGGGTTGAGGCTGATGTCGTCCCGATGTTTGGAGAGCAGGGGCGAAAGTTCGCGGCTGATCGAGTCGAGTTGGTCGTTGGTATTGGCGCTGGCCTGACCGTAGAATACGGAGCTGACCTTGCGGAGCAACGGTCCCGACTGGTCCAGCGCTACGATGGTGTTCACAAAGTTGGGTGCTTCCGCGTTTTCACAAATGGCTTTCACTTCGGCAGCTTGTTCTTCCATACCTTGTATGAAGGCAGGGTAGTAGTGCTCCATTTGGATGGATTCGAAAGGCGGAACACCGAATGGTGTGGTGTATTCCGTGAGGAACGGGTTCTCTTCGGGCGTCTTTGTGGCAGACGAACCGCACGCGCTGACTAGTACAACGGTTGCGGTAGCCATCATCAATTTCTTCATTCTTTTTGTATTATTATTAATATGATATTCATTGGCGAACAAATATACAGGATTTTTTTGGCAATCTGCAACGCTATACATCTATAATTGGTCTGCATTCAGTGGGCCGTTTTTATTGTTGAATTGTTATTTTGATTGAATAATCGATTAAATGTAGTCAAAATGATGTTGTTTTCGGTTTTTGAATGATCGTTCTTTTCTTGTATTTTCTGCATCCAACTATTTTTAAGAATAAATATACGGTATAAAAATGCGTTTTAAGGGCATTAAGGAGCTGTTCTCTGATTAAATATACGGTTTTGGGCGTAGGAAAAGTAGTCGAAGGTTTAAGACCTGCCAATCGAAGGTTTAAAACCTTCGACCTGTTGGTTTAAAACCTTCGGTCGGTAGGTTTAAAACCTTCGTGATTAATCTCCGGATTTGCAGAACTTTGCATGCGTTTGCATGTTGTTTCTCGTATAATCCGTGTATCTTCACTCTGACTTATAGATTGTTTTACTTGCGTTTTTCTATTAATTTATTTTTTATTCTGTTTGATTGTTTCTTTTTGTTGTTGTATTTTATGCGATTGAGATAAAATGATATTTTTGTGACATAAATGGCTGGTTTTTTTCTGCCCTGATCCGAACCTTGCTTCAATTAAGCTGTTCTATGCCTGTTAGGACTGACACATTGTTACTTTTGACAAATTGACAATATTCATCAACGGAATCCGCTTTTCTTTATCAGGCTTATGCTGTATGCTATAAAGTTTCAATAGAAACAGTTGAATTGTTTATATAAAAATCTCTTCCGATGTAAATAAGTGCACAAAAAAGATTGTTGTGTGCAATATTGTAGTATCTTTGCGGCGAAATAATTTAAAATTAATTTAAATGAGAAAATTTTATTTGATCAGCGCATTGCTGCTGGTCGTTTCAATCCCAACTTTTGCGGGTGGTTTGCTGACCAATACCAACCAGCATGTATCTTTCTTGCGTATGCTTGCTCGTGGAGCTTCCATTGATATTGATGGAGTTTACTCCAACCCGGCAGGTTTGTCGTTCCTTCCTTCCGATGGATTCTATCTGTCATTGAACGGACAGAGTGCGTATCAGACACGTGTGATCAATGCTTCGTTCGAAACGTATCCAGCTAAAACCATTGCCGGTGAATACAAAGGTACTGCTTCGGCTCCTTTCATACCCAGTTTCCAGGCTGCTTATAAACAAGGTGACTGGACTATCTCCGGTAGCTTTGCTGTAACCGGTGGTGGAGGTAAGGCTTCGTTTGATGCAGGTTTGCCTATGTTCGACTCCCAAGTGATGGCAGGTATTTTTCAGAAAACATCAGGTACGGTCAACTCGGACATGTACACGATTAACAGCGCTATGGACGGCAAGCAATATATCTTCGGACTCCAACTGGGAGCTTCGTACAAGATCAACGATTGGTTATCTGTTTTTGCCGGCGGACGCATGAACTATGTAAGTAGCGGTTACGAAGGTTTCCTGACAGCAACCGGTAAAGAAGGAGTTCCGGGTATAGGTGGAGTGAAGTTGGCAGACATCAAACTGAATTGCGAACAATCGGGCTGGGGGCTTACTCCGATCATCGGTGCCGACATCAAGTATGGTAAGTTCAATGTAGGTTTGAAATACGAATTCATGACCAACCTGAATATTGAGAACAAAGTCGGAGATAATGAGTATACGGATGGTTTTGAAAAGGCATTGGCCCCTTATGAAAAAGGAGTGAATACCCCCAACGATATTCCTGCCTTGCTGACTGCCGCAGTAGGTTATGAAATACTTCCCACGCTGCGTGCCACGGTTGAGTATCATTATTTCTTCGACAAGCAAGCCGGCATGGCTTACTATCCGGGAACGACAATCGGCAAGCAAACGTTCCTCACCAGCGGAACCAATGAATACCTGGTGGGTGCCGAATGGGATGTGATGAAAAGACTGACAGTCAGTGCCGGTTACCAGCGTACGGATTATGGTTTGGCCGATGACTTCCAGTCGGATACAAGCTTCTCTTGCGATTCGTATTCTATCGGTTTTGGTGGTGCCATCAAGTTGACTCAGAAACTGAAACTGAATATCGGTTATTTCTGGACAACATACAGCGACTATACCAAAGTTACTGCTGCCGACCGGGTGAACCCGAACACAACGAAAGGCTACAATGGTACAGAAAAAGCCGGTACAGATATATATAGCCGTACCAACAAAGTATTTGGTCTGGGTGTCGACTATAAGTTCTAAGTCCATCTAATACTAAATTTTACGTATAACGAGGAGATTTCAACCATCCGGCGGGATGGCTTGAAATCTCCTTTTTGTTTTATTCACCAAACACACGTTAAAAGGTAGAGCTCTGTTAAACAAAACAGGGCTTTTTGTCATGAAGAAGTATTTTCCATGAACGAAAATGGGCGTAATTCAAATGGAATTAGTACCTTTGCCGCCGAATTTACTCACTAATTGTAGGGGAAATCGGCTATAGGAACTACTGAAGTACCATGATCAAAATATACAATATCGTAATTCGGACAGTGGAGATACTTATTCAATGGTCTTCAAGGCTGTTGAAAGATCGTAGCAAATCGAAGTATTCGCTATTTGTAAAAGGACAAAAATCTTTGATTGACCATATCCAGGCTGATATGCAACAGAAAAGAAATTGCCCCACGATATGGTTTCATGCTGCTTCTTTAGGGGAATATGCAGTAGCCCGGCCTCTTATCAGCAGACTCAAGCAAGACGGCGACTGTACCATCATCGTTACTTTCTTTTCTTCCACAGGCTATGAAGCCATCAAGGGAAACCACCCTCAGATAGACTATTTGTATTACCTTCCACTGGATACACAGGAAAATGTGCGCCACTTTCTGGATGCCGTACGGCCTGATAAGGTGGTGTTTATCATCTCCGAATTCTGGTGCAATTATTTGCAGGAACTGAAAGAGAGAAACATTCCAACCTATCTGGTATCTGCCATCATCCGCAAGAAATCTCCCTTCTTCAAGTGGTATGGCGGAATCTTCCGTCAGTCATTGGCGGCCTATACGCATTTCTTTGTTTTGGATGAAGAATCGAAGACAAATCTCAACACTTTAGGCTTTGAAAATGTTACAATAAGTGGCGACCCTCTGTTTGATAATGCAGCCATCGTAGCCCAAACAACCTGGGAAAATCCCATCATTGATCGCTTTTCCAAAGAAGGTGATCTGTTTGTGGCGGGAAGCATCAGTGACAAGAAAGATTTCGAACTGGTGAAAAAACTTGCTGGTAAACATAGAGATACACATTTCGTATTTGTGCCCCATGAGATAAGCGGAGAAAACCTCGACCGGATTAAGTCCGAACTGGGTGGCCGCGCTTTGTGTTATTCGGAATGCGATGAGAACACGGATTTCTCGTCTACCCAAGTGCTGATCATCGACTTTCTGGGCGCTTTGGCTTATCTGTACCGGTATGCGAAATGGGCTTACATAGGCGGAGGCTTTACCCCGTTTCTGCACAGCGTGATCGAAGCTACCGTGTATGGAGTCCCGGTTTCTTTCGGCCCGAAGATACATCGGAAAGTGACCCCCAAACAGTTGGTCAAACTTAGAATAGGGAAAGTGATAAGAAGGTCCAGAGACCTGGATAGATGGTTCTCCGGTATTAAGAATAATGAATTGAGAATGAAACGGAACCGGGAAGTTGCGGCAAATTATGTCGCACAAAACATGGGAGCCACCGACCGTATTATGACAACGATCGAACAAGGAATATGGGAGAGAAATTAAAATATGGTTTCTATATCGCATTGTTTACCCCATTAGCAATGCTGCCTCTCGGTGCGCTGTACGTGCTGAGCGACTTCTTGTATCTGATTATTTATAAGCTTTTCAAGTATAGGATAAAGATTGTCCGGGAGAATCTGAAGAACTCCTTCCCGGACGAATCGGCTGCCGGACTGCTGGCTATTGAAAAGGAGTTCTACCACCATATCTGCGACAACATCGTCGAAACCCTGAAACTGCTCCATATATCCGACCGGGAAGTCGACCGGAGAGTGCTGGTGGACGGGGGAGAGCTCGTCGAGGAGATAGGTCGGCAAGGGCGTCCGGTGGTGGTGTTTCTGGGACATTATGGCAATTGGGAGTGGGTACCTGCGGTGACACGTCACTTCACTGTACCCGCCGTCTCTTCGCAGATATACAAACCCCTGCGCGACAAGGCTTTCGACCGGGTGATGCTCAAGATCCGTTCGCGGTTCAACACCGAATCCATTCCGCAGAAGAAAGCTTTCCGGGCGTTGCTTGGCATGCGCCGGGATTACCGGACCTTTCTGGTGGGATTCATAGCCGACCACCGGTCGAACAGCAGTCTGGCACACCACCAGACCACCTTCCTCCATCAAAACACCTCGTTCAATGTAGGAGGCGAGGAGATAGGCGACCGGGTAGATGCCGGTTACCTCTACCTGGATGTGGTGAAACTCCGGCGGGGATACTACCGGATGACTTTCCGGAAGATGGAACCCATGGACGACGGACTGGAGTATCCGTACACCCGTCGGTACATGCAACTGTTGGAAACCAGTATTCAAAACAATCCCCCCTATTGGCTGTGGTCGCATAGGAGATGGCTCTATTCAAAAAAATAACGATAATAAAGTACAATGAAAATTATTTGTGTAATACCAGCCCGCGCTGAGTCTTCTCGTTTTTTCGAGAAACCATTAGCCTTGATCTGCGGTAAGCCCATGATACAGTGGGTGTATGAACATTGTAAAGAGGTGGAAATCTTTACGGATGTATATGTAGCTACCGATAGTGATAAGATCAGAGTAGCTGCCGAATCGTTTGGCGCCGATGTGGTGATGACCCGTTCGGACCACGATACGGCTACCGAACGACTGTATGAAGTGTCCACCCGTGTGGAGGCCGACTTGTATGTGATGGTGAACGGCGACGAGCCTTTGCTGACACGCGACGCCATCGTACAGTGCGTACCCGAAGGACTGAAACCGGATGATTTCTTCGTTTCCAATCTGATGACCGACTTTAGCAATCCGGTGGAAGTGGTGGATGCCTCGAACCTGAAGATTGTGACGGCGGCCGACAACCGTTGCCTGTTCATCTCGCGTAGCCCGATTCCTTATCCCAAAGGAGGAATGGACTATGTGTTCCATAAGTTTGTCGGTGTAGGAGCTTTCACCCGCAAGGCGCTCGACTATTACCACAACACCCCTCGCGGTCCGATCGAGAAGATCGAGGAAAACGACTCGTTCCGCTTCATCGAGAATCACATGCCTATTTACTATTATAACTGTCACTGCAAATCACTTTCTGTTGACACTGCCAAAGATGTAGAAGGTGTGGAAGCATACCTAAAGGGAGAATAAGTGATACGAACAGATTACAGGTCTCTGCTAAAAGGGTATAGCAGGGTTGCATACTACGTGGAGAATTTCTCTAAGTATATCCTGCCGGATGCTGTATACAGGTGGTTTCTTCTATGGAAGTTGCATAGACTTACAGAGAAGGAACGGCTTGTTATGAATAGCCGGACGAATTATTATGTTCGTCTGGACGATAAGGCTTATGTCGAGGAGGGAACATCCGTACAGGTTCGTGACTTTAAGTATCCATTCAGGCAGAAACATAAATATGTCACCTATTTCTTCGACCTCTACGAGAGTATTCGTTGCTTCAGTCCTGAACTAAGGTTCCGGTATATCTTCGGAGATATTAATTATGAGGTAGCGAGCCCTGCTTTTGTGAAAAGTCGCCCCATTGCACTCGGAACTACGAACTCGGTGGTTTGCCGCTTGAATAAAGTCAGACATTTTCGGTTCATCAAGGACCCGAATCGGTTCCAGGACAAGCAGAATCAGATTGTGTTTCGCAATGTGGTAAAGAATCAACCGCACAGGACCCGGTTCCTGGAGCTATATGTCGGTCACCCTATGTGCGATGTCGGACAGATAAACAACGATGTTCAGGCTCGCCCGGAGTTTGTAAAACCTTATATCGGCATGGAAGAGCTACTGAACTATAAGTTCATAGCCTGTATTGAAGGGAACGACGTGGCTACTAACCTGAAATGGGTGATGTCGTCCAACTCGTTAGCGGTGATGCCTCGGCCCAAGATAGAGTCCTGGTTTATGGAAGGACAACTGGTGGGGGGGTATCACTATGTGGAAATCAAGGATGACTACTCGGACTTGATCGAAAAAATGAATTACTACATAGAGCATCCGCAGGAAGCCGAAACAATCATAGCGCATGCACATGAGTATGTGAATGGATTCCGTAACGAAACGTTGGAGCAATGTATCCAATACCAGGTGGTTCGGCAGTACTTTGACAGAACTCATTCAAGTAAATAGCAGTATGGAAAAGGGCAAACGCTTGCTGATCATTCGACTGTCGGCACTGGGCGATGTAGCCATGACGATTCCTGCCATCTACTCGCTGGCGGTTCAGTACCCTGATCTCCGGATCGATGTACTGACACGTCCTTTCTTTGCCCAGCTCTTCATCAACCCTCCTTCCAACGTTCAGATCCTGGAAGCCGACCTGAAAGGCGAACACAAGGGAGTAGGAGGGATGGTACGTCTGCTCGGGAAGCTCGATGCCTGCCGGTTTGACGGGGTGGCCGATCTGCATAATGTATTGCGGTCGTGGGTGATCGATGCCTTTTTCCGGTTGAAAGGGAAAAAGGTGGTGATGGTGGACAAGCAAAGAGGGGGAAGAAAGCAGGCGCTGACCCGTAAAAGCCGGCAGCCCAACTTCATCGATCGCTATGCCGGGGTGTTTGCCGCTTTGGGCTATCCCATCGACTTTAGCTTCCGTTCCCTGTTTAGTGGCAGTTGTCCGTCGTTGCCCGTATCTATTCAGCATCCGGCCATCGGCATAGCTCCGTTTGCCCGGTATATGAATAAGACCTATCCGCTGCCGAAGATGCAGCAAGTAGTAAGCGGGCTGATCGAAGAAGGTTTCCATGTCTATCTGTTTGGCGGCCGTGGCCAGGAAGCCGAAGTGCTCGGCCGGTGGCAGCAGGATCATGAGAACTGTATCTCCTTTGCAGGGAAATATACGCTGGTAGACGAGCTGGCTATCATGAACCACATGGAGGTGATGATAACCATGGACTCGGCCAACCAGCACATGGCAGCTTTGGTGGAAACTAACGTTTTATCTGTCTGGGGCAGCACCACCCCTGCTTGCGGGTTCTTAGGCTACCGGCAGGACGAAGGGAATGCCTTGTATCTGGACCTGCCTTGCCAGCCGTGCAGCATAGCCGGCGGAGAGACCTGCCCTTTGGGGCATCTGAACTGTATGAACCAGTTAGCGCCGGTCACTCTTGTGCGGAAAGTGAAACAATTGATTGAGCAGTAGATAAGTATGGAAAGATTTGTGCTTTTTATTATATCGTATTTTGGGGTATGTGTACTCTTCTTTGAGATGATTCAGAAACCTTTGTTCGGCTTCTATAACCGTAGAGCCAATCGGGAGAAAATGCGTGTTAGTGACTGCATGCAGATCTATTCGCATGGGTTGGTGACCGACCTGATCATGGCGTCCTATCTTACAGCCCTTCCACTGTTGCTGGCATGCGTACACGTGCACCTGCCCTATTTCAACTTGTATCCCTGGCTGACAGGCTGTAACGTCATCCTTTCGTTGGTGGTGGGTTTGATAACAGTGGCCGATACGGCTCTCTACAAATTCTGGGAGTTCAAAATCGATTCATCCATTTTTACTTATCTAAAATCTCTCAAAGGAACATTTGCCAGTGTATCGATGTCCTATATCGTTTCGGCCTTGTTGGCTGTTCTGGTGGTGAGTGGCGTTTTCTTTGGGGGAGTACAGTTGGTGGTGAGCAGGTACTGCCTGAATAATACGTTTGCACCCTTAGATTGGGTGGAGCACCTCAAAGACCTGGTAGCCTTCCTGGTGATGGTCGTTTGCCTGTTTGTCATCATCCGGGGATTGAAGATCCGTCCGAACAACCCGAGTGTTGTTTATTACAGCAAGAATCCGTTCTACAATCACAGCGCCTTGAACCCGTTGTACAACCTGACCTACTCTCTGACATCGGTCAAGGACGACTTTAAAGGCCGGTTCTATGCTTTTGACGATGCGTATTGCGCCAAGGCCTTCGAACCGCTTTTCCCGGTAACGGGAACGCCCACCGTACGGCTGCTGAACACGACCCGCCCCAACATCGTCCTGATAGTCTGGGAAAGCCTGTGTGCCCGTTATGTGGAGTCGTTGGGTGGCATGCCCGGCGTAACGGTTCAGCTGGATCGGCTGGCCGAAGAAGGAGTGATGTTTACCCGTTGCGATGCCGGTAGCTTCCGTACCGACCGGGGGTTGGTGTGCCTGCTGAGCGGATTTTTGGGACAGCCCACGACGAGTGTTATCAAGTACACGCGCAAACTTCCGAACCTGCCTGCCTTCCCGCGGGTACTGAGAGATTTAGGATATTCGACTATGGCGCTTCACGGGGGAGAATTGACAATCATGCACAAATCCGATTATTATTTAGCCTCTGGGCACGATCGGTTAGTCAGCCAGAAGGATTTCCCCTCTTCGGCTCCGGCCGGCAAGTGGGGGGTGAATGACGGTTACGTCTTTTCGTGGCTCTATGACGATATTCAGAAGAAAACCAAACAGGGTACTCCCTGGTACACTACCTTCCAGACACTTAGCTCGCACGAGCCTTTCGATGTGCCGTACGACAGGTTGAAGACCGATAAGATGGCGAACTCGTTTGCCTATACCGACGAGTGCTTCGGTTACTTTGTCGATCGGTTGAAAGCGACTCCCGCGTGGGAAAATTTACTGATTGTCTGCACCGGCGATCATGGCTTTAATTTGGGTCAACCGTTATCGCGTAGCGAGTATCCGCACATCCCGCTGCTGTTGCTGGGTGGTGCGGTGAAGCAACCGATGAAGATTGACACCATCATCGGCCAGACTGATCTGGCGGCCACCCTTTTGGGACAGATGGAACTTCCGCACGAAGAGTTCGTCTTCAGCCGGGATGTGCTGGCAGATACCTACACGTATCCTTTTTCTATGCATACGTACAACAACGGATTCCTGTTTCGCGACAGTACCGGCTATACCAATTATGATAATGTAGCCGATCGGGCGATAGAAGGAGCGGACGAACAGCGCGAAGAGACTGGCAAAGTGATTTTGCAAACCTTGTATAGTGATCTAAGTCGAAGATAATTTGTTCATAATAATCTAATAACACATCGAACTCATGTCGGTATATTCAAACAACCATACATTCAAGGCTACGCTTATCATAAGCATATACAAGAATATTGCCTTTTTGAAAACGGTACTGGACAGTCTGACCTGTCAGACGGAAACAGACTTTGAAATTATTATCTCCGAAGATGGTAATGCGCCGGAAGTTAAGAAATTCATAGAGAATTATCCGTTCCGCAATGCCTGGCAACATCTGACCCAGGAAGATATTGGTTGGCGAAAGAACCGGGCATTGAACAGAGCGATTCTCTCTGCCCGTGCCGAACAGCTCGTTTTCATTGACGGAGACTGTGTGTTGCATCCTCGTTTCATGGAGATGCATACCAAGCATTTTCGGAAGGAACGCATTCTTGCAGGTTTAAGAGTGCTTCTGAACAAAGAACAATCACAACTCATTGCAAGTTCCTCTCAACACGTTCTGAAGATGCAACCTGCCATATGGAAAGCTTTGATATGCCCCAAAGGAATCAAGAGACCGGAAGAAGGAATATATGTGCCCTTTCTTCATCGAATTAGAAAGTTGAACTACCTGACAGGATGTAATATGTCTTTCTCCAAAACAGCCATCTTGGCCATTAACGGGTTTGATGAAGATTATGACAAGCCTGCGTATGGCGAAGATACCGATCTTGTTTGGCGGTTCAACAGGGCTGGGTACACGTTTTATTCTCTCAGAAATTTGGCTGTGCAATATCATCTGGATCATCCGCGTTCTTGGACAGACCAATCAGAAAACATGTCGAAAGGGCTGCAAAAGAGAGAAAGAGACGAATATATCTGTAAAAACGGGATACAAAAAAATAGTTGAATATAGAGTAGCATTGTTATATTAAAAGATTGTTTGGCATGACTGCAATGAAATTGAACAAAACTCCGTGGTGTGTGGTGATCAACCTGGTGTGGGTGTATATCTGTTATGGGCTATGCCGGGTGGCGTTTTTGTTGGAAAATTGGTCGCTCTTCGAAGGCGATCTTACCTGGCATTCGGTACTTGAAATGTTTCGCGGCGGGTTGATATTCGACACTTCGGCTATCGCTTATTTCAATAGTCTCTACCTCTTATTGGCGCTACTCCCCTTGCATTACAAAGAGGTACGTTCATTCCGGATAGTGACCAAGTGGCTGTTTGTCATCCCCAACACCCTCTGCATTCTGGCTAATCTGGTAGATACTGTTTATTTTCCATTCAGTCAGCACCGTACCACAGCCATGGTATTCGATGAGTTCAAGAACGAGAACAATCTGGGTACTATATTCGGGGTGGAGTTTGTTCGGCATTGGTACCTGGTGCTGCTTGCTATTGCGATGATAGCTTTCCTGATCCGGTTCTATCGCCACTCGGAGGTCGACCGCTCGCAACCGTTGTGGAAGTACTACGTGCGGCAAACCGTGTCATTGGTAGTGTTTGTTCCCCTTATTATTTGCGGTATGCGTGGTTCTACTTTTACGACAGCCACCCGTCCCGTTTCCATCAGTGATGCCCACCAGTATGTGAATAGGCCGCTGGAAACCGGTATCGTGCTCAATACACCGTTTGCCATTTTGCGCACGCTGACATCCCAACCTGCTAAGGTGCCGACTTATTTCCACAATCGGGCCGAGCTCGACAGCTTGTATTCGCCGGTTCACTATCCGGCAGATAGTGCTGTGGTGAGAAAGAAGAATGTAGTAATCCTAATTGTAGAGAGCTTCGCACAGGAGTTTGTTGGCGTGCTCAATGAAGGGCTTGATGGGGGTAATTACCGCGGATATACACCCTTCGTCGACTCGTTGTTGCGCCGCAGTCTTACTTTCCGGGAGACCATCAGCAACAGTGCATTCAGCATAGATGCCATGCCGGCGATATTTGCTTCGATCCCCCGGATGGACCATCCGTTTATCCTGACCCCTTTCTCGCTGAACAAGATCAATAGTATCGCCAGCGAACTAAAGAGTTGGGGGTATCATACGGCTTTCTTCCACGGAGCCGAGAACGGATCTTTGGGCTTTCAGGCTTTTACCCGTAGTGCCGGTTTTACGGATTATTTCGGGCGGACAGAGTATAATAAAGATCCTCGGTTCAATGGCGATAAGGATTTCGATGGAACATGGGCTATTTGGGACGAACCGTTCCTCCAGTATTATTGCTTGCAGATGAGCCAAATGAAAGAGCCGTTCCTGACATCGGTATTCACAGCTTCGTCGCATCATCCGTTTGCTCTTCCTGAGCAATACAAGGATGTGTTCAAAGATGAAGGTATCCATCTGTTGCACAAGTGCATCCGATACACCGATTATTCTTTGAGGCAGTTCTTTGCCACAGCCTCCAAGCAACCCTGGTATAAGAATACTATTTTTGTGTTCACCGCCGATCATGCCAGCAGCAAGACCACACATGCCGAATACAAAACGGAATTGGGACACTTCCGGATACCTATCTTTTTTTATGATCCTTCAGGAGAGATGCCTGTGGGTTGTCACGAGGGCATTGCGCAGCAAATCGACATCATGCCTACCTTGTTGGGCTATCTGGGATACGATAAACCCTATGTGGCTTTCGGCCAGGACCTGTTAAGGACCGATCCGGATGCTACATGGGCCATGAACTGGGATCATATCCCTCAATTCATGAAGGGCGATTATCTGATGCAGTTCGACGGGCATAATGTGACCGGACTCTATGATTACCGTACCGACCCGCTTTTAGAACATGACCTCAAGGGGAAAGTACCCGAAGAGGCACCGATGGAGAGCCAGTTGGAAGCAATCATACAGAGTTACATGGAACGTATGGCAGCCGATAGCGTCACTGTGCAATAGCAAAAGGAAGAAGATTGTTCAACTATTCCCGGAAAAGGTGTCGGGTGGTATACCATAATATTCTTGCCTGTTACAAATAAATAAGGTATCTTTGCCCCCGATAAAGACATTCGATGCCGTGAATAGCGGCCGTGTATTCTAGAACACCACGTAAAAAACAAGAAAATGAAAGAAAAAGTATCTGTACCCTTCATGCTGCTGGGCATTCTGTTCAATGTTTGCCTCATTGCAGCCAATCTTCTCGAAACCAAAGTCATCCAGGTAGGCGGTATAGCCGTCACAGCCGGATTGCTGGTATTTCCTATTTCGTACATCATCAACGACTGCATCGCCGAAGTGTGGGGCTTCAAGAAAGCGCGCCTCATTATCTGGAGTGGCTTCGCTATGAACTTCTTTGTTGTGGCGTTGGGTCTGATTGCCGTGGCGTTGCCGGCCGCCCCGTTCTGGGAGGGCGAACAGCACTTCAATTTTGTCTTTGGCCTGGCTCCCCGTATAGTAGCGGCTAGTTTGTTAGCCTTCCTGGTCGGTTCGTTCCTCAATGCCTATGTCATGAGCAAGATGAAACTGGCCAGCGGCGGTAAGAACTTCTCCGCCCGTGCCATCTGGTCCACCGTGGTAGGCGAGACAGCCGATTCGCTGATCTTCTTCCCTATTGCCTTTGGAGGTATCATTGCCTGGAAGGAGTTGCTATTGATGATGTGCATACAGATCGTGCTGAAATCGTTGTACGAAGTGATTATTCTGCCCATTACCATTCAGGTAGTGAAGGTTATCAAGCGGGTGGACGGCAGTGATGTGTACGATGAAGGTATTTCGTACAACGTATTGAAAGTCAAAGACCTCTGATAATGGCGGCATTGGTGGTGTTCAGTGGTGGACAAGACTCTACCACGTGTCTCTACTGGGCGAAGCGTCAGTTCAAGAACGTCGTTGCTCTTAGTTTTCTGTACGGACAGAAGCACAGCTTGGAGGTAGAACTGGCGCGGGAGATAGCCCGGAAAGCCAGTGTGGAATTCCATGTGATGGATGTTTCCTTTATAGGTAGTCTGGGACGCAACTCGCTGACGGATACTTCGTTGGCAATGGACAAAGAAATTCCTTCCGGAGGTGTACCTAATACCTTTGTGCCGGGACGCAACCTGTTCTTTCTCAGTATCGCAGCCGTATTTGCCCGCGAACGGGGTATCCGACACATTGTAACAGGTGTTTCGCAGACCGATTTCAGTGGGTATCCCGATTGCCGGGACAATTTTATCAAGTCGCTCAATGTTACGCTGAATCTGGCCATGGACGAGCAATTTGTGATTCATACACCATTGATGTGGATCGACAAGGCGCAGACCTGGGCATTGGCCGACGGATTGGGGGTACTTGAACTAGTACGTCGGGATACGCTGACTTGCTACAACGGTATACAAGGCGATGGGTGCGGTGAATGCCCCGCCTGCAAGCTACGCCGACAAGGTTTGGAAGAATATTTACGCACTAAATAAAGAAAGATATGGCCGATTTGAAAGATCAACTTTCCCTGTTGGGAGGGTCCACCGAGTATCGTCAGGACTATGCTCCCGATGTACTCGAAGCGTTCGACAACAAACACCCGGGCAATGACTACTGGGTACGTTTCAACTGTCCTGAATTCACCAGCCTTTGCCCCATCACCGGACAGCCCGACTTTGCGGAAATACGCATCAGTTACCTGCCCGACGTGAAGATGGTGGAAAGCAAGAGCCTGAAACTTTACCTGTTCAGCTTTCGCAACCATGGTGATTTCCATGAGGATTGTGTGAATATCATCATGAAGGACCTCATCCGGTTGATGGACCCGAAATACATCGAAGTAACCGGCTTCTTTACTCCCCGTGGCGGTATCTCCATCCATCCGTATGCCAATTATGGCCGGCCGGGTACTAAGTACGAGAAGATGGCCGAGGAACGATTAATGAATTACCAGCCGTAATATAGAATGATGAATATCCTGCTCATCTCCATTCTTTCACTGGTCTCCAATATCTTTCTGGGTCGGTATCGCATTCGGTATCGGCGCATGTCATTCATGTGGTTTGTGATGATTCATGCTTCCATTCCTTTGATTATCCCTTTACGGATCTGGTTGGATACGCCTCGTGTGGCGAGTATCCTTTTCATTGGACTGGCGGCTGTCGGGCAGGTGATTGGTTCTAAGTTCTGTGCGGCAAAATCTTAAAATAGCAGAGGGCTTTATCACTCATGGTGATAAGGCCCTCCGTTCAATATAGTCATAGCCCGGTAAATCTGTTCCACAAAGATCAACCGGATCATCTGGTGTGAGAAAGTCATCTTCGACATCGATATCTTTTCATGGGCGGCGGCATATACTTTCGAAGAAAAACCGTACGGTCCACCGATAACAAATACCAGCCGCTTGTTTACCGTGTTCTGCTTCTTTTCCATATACGTGGCAAACTCCACCGAACGCATTTCCTTGCCGTGCTCGTCGAGCAACACGATCACATCACCCGGTTGGAACAACTTACAGATCAACTCGCCCTCCTTTTCCTTTTGCTGCTCCATGGACAGACTCTTGGTATTCTTTAACTCCGGGATCACTTCCATATCGAACGAAATGAAGTGTTTGATACGCTCCAGATAGTCATCGATCGCTGTGATATAATGCTTTTCTACGGTCCGTCCTACGACGATTAAGCTGGTTCTCATCTTATTAACATGCTGATTTGTGCACAAAAGTAGGCATTTTTTGTGGTTATTATCAATAATTCTCTACCTTTGCCTATCAATTCGTTGATGGTTTTTGCAGGAATCGCCAACCAATAAAGAGTATGCTTATGAAAAAGAGAGCATTTTTATGGATTGCAGCCACCCTCCTGTTTGTCTCTGCACTGTGTGCGCAGGAGGTGCCGGCTGGGGTAGTACAAGCCTTTCGGAAAGGCAGTTCGCAGGAACTGAAAGGCTATCTTTGCGACCAGGTGGACTTGGTCTTGCTGGGAAAGTCGCAAAAAACGAACAAGCAACAAGCCGAAATGCAGTTGAAGGCTTTCTTCGACAGCAATAAGGTCAGCGGGTTCACCGTGAACCATGAAGGCCGGCGCGACGACTCGAGTTTCATCGTTGGCACATTGACCACGGCCGGCGGAAATTATCGGGTAAACTGCTTCTTCAAACGTATTCAAAACAACTATTTTGTTCATCAAATAAGAATAGACAAAGCCAATGAATGATTTAATAGACAGACTGATAGATCTGGCATTTGCCGAGGATATCGGTGATGGCGACCATACCACCCTTTCGTGCATTCCCGCTACGGCCATGGGCAAGTCCAAACTGCTGATCAAGGAAGCCGGCGTATTGGCCGGTATGGAGATAGCCAAGGAAGTATTCCATCGCTTCGACCCGGAGATGAAGGTCGAAGTCTTTATCAACGACGGTACTGAAGTGAAACCGGGCGATGTAGCCATGGTGGTAGAAGGCAAGATACAGTCGCTCCTGCAAACGGAACGCTTGATGCTCAACGTGATGCAACGCATGAGCGGCCTCGCTACCATGACGCGCAAGTATGTGAAGCAACTCGAAGGTACCCACTGCCGGGTGCTCGATACCCGCAAGACCACACCGGGCATGCGTATGCTGGAGAAAGCCGCCGTGAAGATCGGTGGTGGCGTGAACCACCGCATCGGCTTGTTCGATATGATTCTGCTGAAGGACAACCACGTGGATTTTGCCGGAGGCATCGACAAGGCTATCACACGGGCGAAGGAGTATTGCAAGGAAAAAGGCAAAGACCTGAAGATAGAGATCGAAGTACGTAACTTCGACGAACTGCAGCAGGTGCTCAATATCGGTGGGGTAGATCGCATCATGCTCGATAACTTCAATACCGAGAATACCAAAAAGGCAGTAGAAATGATCGGCGGCCGGTACGAAACCGAGTCTTCGGGTGGTATCACCTTCGATACGTTGCGCGATTACGCTTTGTGCGGTGTGGACTACATTTCGGTAGGCGCCTTGACGCACTCGGTGAAAGGTCTGGATATGAGCTTCAAAGCTTGCTGATTCTGGTTTTGAGAAGCATTTAATTCGATAGAACCCTCCGTCTGCTTGAAGCAAAAGTGAACGGAGGGTTTTATTCTATATTTCAGGATAGCGTCATGGAAGAATGACTGGCATAGAAAACTCTCGATTTTTAAAGTATTTTAATTATTCGCTTTGCAGCATTCCGCTGCAAGCATCGTCTAACTAACAAACGGCGCAGAATTGCCCGCTAATACACATTTACATTGGAGAATGAGATAGAACTGATCAGGGGCTGTCGGGCAGGAGAGGATTCCGCCCGGATGAAGCTGTACACGCTCTACTCCAAACAAATGTTGGCGGTGTGTTACCGATACACGGGCGATCTGGACGTGGCTCATGATGTGTTGCACGACGGGTTTGTGAAGATATTCACCAACTTCTCCTTCCGGGGAGAGT
>JAVBVI010000096.1:0-23785 GCA_031554505.1 Bacteroides sp.
ATCAAGGAAAGTTACATCCCCGAAGTAACCCGTCACGGTACACTTAAAACTCCGCGTATATGCAGGGTGCTGAGTCACAGGGACGAAGGCTCGTCGTACTCCCTGCAATGGGAAGTGGAGAGTAGCGGACTGCTTCACCGGTGGCACATGGACCAGGGAGCGAAGCTGAACGAAGAACTGAAAAAAATATTTAAAGAAAAAGTGGTGGGATTTCCCACCTTGATGGAGGTCATAGAGTGAATCAACCGGTCAAGGAGAAGATAATTCTGGGCATCGACCCCGGTACTACTATTATGGGGTACGGGGTGCTGCGCATCGTGGGAAACAAGCCCGAGATGGTTGCCATGGGGATTATCGACCTGCGCAAGTTTGCCAATCATTACCTGAAGTTGCGTCACATCCACGAACGGGTGCTGGGCGTCATCGAAAGTTATCTGCCCGACGAACTGGCCATTGAGGCACCCTTCTTCGGGAAGAACGTGCAGTCCATGCTGAAGCTGGGCCGGGCGCAGGGAGTGGCGATGGCTGCGGCGTTGAGTCGCGACATTCCCATCACCGAATACGCACCGTTGAAGATCAAGATGGCTATCACCGGCAACGGACAGGCGTCGAAGGAACAAGTGGCCGACATGCTGCAACGCATACTGCGCCTCAATAAGGAGGATATGCCCACCTTTATGGATGCCACCGACGGACTGGCGGCGGCCTACTGCCACTACTTGCAGATGGGACGACCGACGGTAGAGAAAGGGTGCGGCAGTTGGAAGGAATTCATCGCCAAGAATCCCGACAAGGTGAAGAAGTAATAGCAGTATTAAACATATTATTCATCATTATTTGTTATTGTCATGTTTAAATTTAATGGTTGTTTATGTTTTGATATTCCTTTTCAGGTTGATAAAGGAAACCTTTTATATAAAGAGTACTACCAGAAGATTGATTCTGATAAGCATCCCAAAGGTCCCAACGAAAAGAAAGGTAGTTATGACATAAAAAAAGCCTTTGTTGAGAAGTTCAGAGCTAGCTTTGCCAATTGCTCTCCCGTTTTGCCTTGTGACAATAACGGAACCATCTTGAACAACTATGAAAGCCGGTTTTTATGTCACTGTGTTTCTGTTTCCAAGAAGTTCCTTGATGATGAGAATCATGGAAACCTGGCCTTGCAGTTTTCTTTGGGCAGATATCCGATCACTTACTCGTACAAACAGGGTAAAACCACCCGTCAAGTCTCTTTTGATATATTCCTGACAATCCATTCGAGAGCCGTACATCAAGGCAGTGAGGATATTCAGACGCATTTGTTATTGCATATTCCATTTAAGAACCAATCGACTGATGATATAATCTTCTTGAAGCATCTGTTCTATAAGAAGAAGCTTCAATGCGCAATAGCGGGTGAAGAGGAAAAGAAAGATTTAAAAGGTTGGGCTTCGGAACGATTGAAACAGGTAGATAAGATTATCAATCGAAAAAAAACTTCCGGCCTTGTCTTTCAATCGGATAATTCATTGTTGGAAGTCAGCCCGGTTGGCATCGACCCGAAGAAATGCGGGTGCAAGGATGTGAAAAGCTTTGGTGAGGAGCATGCAGGATTAATTTATGGTCTTCTGACGAGCGATGAAGGATGGGGATTTATAGACGAACAAGAAGCAAAAAACAGGACAAATATCAAATGGAGCTTGCGCCCGTTTGAGTGTTATTTCTTTATCTATTCGAACTGTCTGATATTGAATTTTGATCCTGAACATAAGAGTGAAAGCTATAAAAAGAGCGAAATCGATCTGTTTAAGAAATACCAATACACGAATTCAGAGAATCAGGAGAGTCAGAAGTATACGGAGTATTGCAGGATAGCTCCCTGCATTGCAGGCGTGAAGAGCATGTTATTGTTTACTTTTCAGGAGTTAGCCTATAAGAAGATGAAAATAATAAGTGCGATTAACCGTTCCGATGACTTGTTGAACAAAGCTGGATCTCAGAACAGTCCGAAACTTGTGAAAGAACTCAGGACGCATCAGTACTATCTTTTTAAAGAGATAGACCAAAATGTGTTTGGAGCACCTGAGATGCTGAATGTACAGTCTATATTGGCTAATGGATTTGGAATACCCGGTTTGGTAGAACAGCTCAAAGAAAAATACAATAGAACCGTTGTGGTGCTCGAGAATGAACACGAGACTAAGAACAACAATATAATTCGATGGCTTACGATTGCCACAATTTGTATTGGAGTTTCCCAGATTGTCATGATGTTCTATAATAAATACTATATCAACATTATCTCTTTGTATGAAGAGATAAATATCAATAATCCATTGATTAGCTTTGTTTGGTATGCTATATCTATTGTGCTGCCATTGGTCACCCTGTTCTTAGGCTTTGTGATTATGGTCATTTATTTACTGAAAATACCCATCGCGTTTTTAAAGAGTGTCTCTTCAATGATGAAGAACGGTTTGATTTCTACTATGAAATATCTAAACAGGAAAATCAATAAATGGAGAAATGAAAGATAAAATAATATATCAGGTTCTTATTGACCGTTTCTCGGGTAATATTATCGACCCGACGAACGAAAATGTTTTTATGGGCGGTAATCTGAAAGGAATCATCAATCATCTGGACTATATAAAGTCCATGGGATTCAACACCTTGTTATTATCTCCTTTTCTGACGTCTACCAATTATCATGGATATCATACGGAAGATTTTTATACCGTTGATAATCATTTCGGGACGATGGAGGATGTACTCTCTTTGGTTAAAGAATCTCACGTGAGGGGTATTAAACTGATGTTCGACTTTGTGCCGAATCATTGCTCTTGTCAGCATCCTTTCTTCGTTGATGCGATGAAGAATGTCAACAGTGCTTACCGGAAATGGTTTTATATATATGGTAAAAACTCTTACCGGACATTCTTGCAGTATAAAGAACTTCCCAAGTTTGATCTGAACCATCCGGATGCCTCTGCATACATGATTGATATTTGTAAGTATTGGGTGTCTTTAGGGTTTGACTATGTACGTATTGATCATGCCATCGGTCCGCCTTTTTCTTTTTTGCACAACTTGGTGGAAGAAGTAAAGAAGACATCACCCGAAGTTGAATTCATTGGTGAAGTCTGGGCACAAGGTGTTCCGCGGTCTATGTATCATACTCTGTCGTTAAAACATACGAGTCGTAATTATTTGTTTGGTATCGATCAGGAAAGAATCCAGATGGATTACATCGATGTGTTTGATGGTCTATTTGACTTTAAGTTTACAGAACTGCTAATCGATGCTATGGTTCGTGATAAGAAGTGCGTAGGTAATAGCAGGCTTCAGGAAGCTGTCGATAAGCATTTCGCAAACTACCCGGAATCATTTGATCTGGTTCTGATGCTGGACAATCATGATATGAATCGTTTTCTGTATTACTGTGGGGATGATGTCGATAAACTGTTGGATGCACTGACATTTGTAAAGAATCAAAAGAGGTCGTTCTCGATTTATTATGGAACTGAATGTTTAATGACAAACCATAAAAATATCTTTGACAAAACAGCGTATGCGGATTTGAGAGTGCGGAATCCTTTTCAGCTTTCAACTCCTAAAATAGCCGACGAGCTTTCAGCTATCATTCTAAAGCAGTAAAAAGTTTATATAAATAACGAATCCCTCATTGGGTAAGCCAATGAGGGATTCGTTATTTATATGTGTTATTCTTTCTCGGCAAACAATCCGATAATAGCTCCGGTGAAACCACCGCCCTTTGCCGTGCTCAGGTTGGTAGCATCGACACCGGCGGCCAGCCGCTCCCACATCTTGTTATCGAACGAATAGTCGAAACTGTATAGCCCACCCCGGCCGATGACTCGCAGGAACACGGGTATGTCCTTTTGATCTTCGCTCAAATCAATGCTTCCCAGTACTTCGAACTCACCATTCTCCATGCGTACTACTCCCAATGTGGACTGTCCGTCGAACAGCATCTTTGTGAATGTGATGTTGTAGCGCTCGTTCTGGTAGCAAACCAGCCCGGCTATTTCGGTTTCGTCCTGCGGGCTGAAGCTCATCTGTGTGGTTGCGGTGAAGTCGGCATGCCGCTGTCGGTACCCTACGAAGGCAGGCGAGTCCTCAATGTAGATGCTTCGGGTGGTAGGAGTGAGGTGCAGTTGTCCGTCACGCTTGAACCACCAGTTGTCTTGCGGAGTACGGAGGAATAACCATTCCGGACGCAATTTCCCGCCAGCAGTATCGAAATCGTCGTGCCAGGTGAAGTTACCCGTTATGAGGCTGGGGGTGATACCTTGCACGTTGCGTTTCCAGCCCTCCGGCCGGACTATGGTGGGCACAGCTTTGCCCTTTTCGAGGATAATGGGCGCATCACCTTTCCAGGTGACGGGTAGCAGGAATGTCTCCCGTCCGGTATTATACTTATCACTCTCGTATGGGCGACAGCCCAGGAATACGCCAAACCATTGTCCGGTGGGAGTCTCGATGAGATCGGCATGGCCGGTACAGGTCACCTTCTCTGGTCGGTCGTCCGGCAGGTCGCGTTGCGTTAGGATCGGGTTCTCCCGGATAGGGGTGTAAGGTCCTTTCACATGGTCGGCGGTGAACATCACCTCCGAATGGTTCTCACCTGTTCCTCCTTCGGCAGCCATGAGGTAGTATTTCCCTTTGATCTTATAGATGTGCGGTCCTTCAATCCATATTGGGTGCTTACTTTTATCCGTTCCTGCGTCGACGATGACTTGTGGGGTACCGATAGTCTGGTCGGTGGCCAGGTCGTAATCGTGTATCCAGATGGCCCGGTGCCCGTCGTACTCCGGTTGGCCGGCGGGGGCGTCATTATGTACCACATATGCTTTCCCGTCATCGTCGAAGAAGAACGCCGGGTCGATGCCTCCCACCCGGGGAAGTACGATGGGGTCGCTCCACGGACCGGCCGGATCTTTTGCTTTCACCACAAAGTTGCCGATGCCGTCCACACAAGTGGTAACCAGATAGAACATGTCGCTGGACGGATGATAGCTGATGGCCGGTGCATAAATTCCTCCGCTGAGTCGCAAGGAGTCGAGCTGGAGTTGCGAAGGGCGGTCGAGCACATTCCCTATCTGTTCCCAGTTCACCAGGTCGCGGCTATGGAATATAGGAATACCCGGAAAGTAGGCAAACGTAGAGTTGACCAGATAGTAATCTTCTCCCTTCCGGCAGATACTCGGATCGGGATAAAACCCGCTGATAATGGGATTCAGGTATTCGTGTTCCGGATCGATCGCTTTCTGGAAGCGGGTATCCTCACCCCGGTATTCGAAGAAAGCGAAAGTGGCCTCGCTCTGAGGCTTTTCGACAGGTTTGCAGCCTGCCAGGCAAGTCAGGGCGAGAGCCCAAAGTATTGTTTTTTTCATTATACTGTATGTTTTTTACGTGTATAGATAGTTCTTAAATTTCCGGTCGTTGCTCCTTGTATTCCGTGGGTGATATTCCATAGAAGTCGCGAAACGAATTGGAGAAGTGCGATAGGTTGGAGAATCCGGTAGCATAGGCTACTTCCGAGATGGTCAGGTTTCTCTCTTGCAGCAAGGAAGCAGCCTGTTTCAACCGGATGGAACGGATAAAGTCGCGCGCCGACTGGTTGGCCAGCTCTTTCAGCTTGCGGTGCATGTGTACACGGCTCATGCCCACGCCGGCTGCCAGCATTTCTACATTGAGTTCCGGATTAGACAGGTTCTCGTTGATAATCTTCATGATCTTCGTCATTAGGATCTCGTCGTTTGATTTCCGTTCTATCTTCTCGATTTTATCGTCCACTTGCTTCTCACCTTCGAACTTGCCTTTCAGTCGTTCCCGGTTGCCGATGAGGTTGCTGACAGTGCTGCGCAGCAATTCGGTATTGAACGGCTTCACGATATAGGCGTCGGCCCCAATCTCCATGCCTTCCAGTCGGTCTTCGGTTTTCGATTTGGCTGTCAGCAGGACAATAGGTATGTGGCTGGTGTTGATGTTTTGTTTCATCTTCCGGCAGAGCGTCATACCATCCATTTCGGGCATCATCACGTCGCTGATGACCAGGTCGGGCTTCTCGCGCAGGATGAATTCCAGTGCTTCTCGTCCGTTGGTAGATTCGTGGATGCGGAAATCACCGCTCAATTCGTCGCGGATATATCCCCGTATTTCCTCCTCGTCCTCTACCACCAGTACGCGGTAGCGGCTCTTGGCTCTCTGTTTGGGAGCGGTCTCGACAGATTGCTCTTCGGCCAGTAGCGAGAGCATATTTGTGACAGGAGCTTTCACTATGTTTTCGTCCGGGTCTTCCAGCTCATCAGCCTTCAGATGATTGCTTCCCAGCGGCAGGCGGATGATGAAGCGGGTGCCATTTCCATCCTCCCGGTTCTCGGCCCGGATGGTTCCGTGGTGCAAGATCACTAACGACTTAGCCAGGTGTAGCCCGATACCGGTACCAAAGTTGGACTGTGTCATGTCGTTGGTGATCTGGTAGAAGCGTTCGAATATCTGTTCTATCTTATCCTGATCGATACCGATACCTGTATCGGCAACGACGATCTCAAAGTAATTCTTCAGTATTCCCCGGGTGTTCTCGTTTCGTCCGGTGGACAGGCTGACAGTGATTTTTCCTCCTTCGGGGGTGTACTTGAAGGCATTGGACAGTACGTTGAGCAGAATCTTGTCGAAGTTGTTCAGGTCGATCCATACCTTGAGTATGTTGGCTTGATCTTTCAATTGGTTATCGAAGGTGAAAGCAATGTCTTTCTTCTGTGCCTGGTACTCGAACGTCTGCATCAAGTCGGCTATGAACCCGATGATGTCCGTTTCGCGGTACTTGAGGTGCATCTGTCCCTTATCCAGTTTACGGATATCCATGAGTTGGTTGATGAGGCGCAGGATGCGTTGGGCATTGCGGTAAATCATCAGGTAGGTGCTCTGTTTGTCCGAATGCTCGGCCAATAGCTTCTCTAACGGGCTGATAATGAGTGTCATCGGCGTACGGATCTCGTGCGAAATGTTGATGAAGAACTGCAACTTGGCCTCGTTGAGTTGTTCTTGATGCTCGCGTCGCATGATTTCCTGCCGGTGCCGGAAGCGGGAGAGGAGGTACATGGAGAAAGAATACACCACGATGAGTCCCAGCAGCGTCCATATGCAGTTGGCCCAGATGGTTTGGTACCAGGGAGGCGTGATGATAATTTCTACCGAACGGACGTCAGAGATGTTACGGTCGTCCTTGGCGCGTACTTCGAAGAGATAGGTACCCGGCGGCAAGCTGTTGTAAGTGGCCCGGTTGAAACCGGCATTGGTGGTAATCCAGTCAGTGTCCAGCCCCTGCATTCTGTATTGGTACACAATGCGCTCGGAGTCGGAGAATTCGAATGTGCTGAATTCCAGCGTGAACGAACCGTGGTCGTGAGCCAGGGTGAATTTCTGGGCATCCATGACCAGTGTGTCGGTGATGACTTCGGAACCCGATTTGTCGCTTTTCCGGACTGGTTTCCCGGATACCATGAAGTCGGTGATCTGTACTTTGAGCTTCCGGATGATGTTGGTGATATCCTTGGGGTAAAAGCTGGTGACTCCGCCGGTGCCGCCAAAGAATATCTTGCCACGATGATCCTGGAAGTCGGCCCCGCGGGTGAATTCGTTGCCCTGTATGCCATCGGCTGCATAGTAATTAGTGAAGTTGCCACTCTCAGGACTCAGGCGGGCGATTCCCCGGTGGGTGCTAATCCAGAAGGTACCTTGCCAATCTTCCTCGATACCGCAGATCACATCACTTGGAAGACCTTCCTCGGTGGTGTATTTATCGAATGTTTTCTTCTGTTTGTCGAAGCGGTACAGACCTTCGGAAGTTCCTATCCAGATATATCCTTTCTGGTCTTGCTGGATGGTATGCACAAAGACATTCGGCAATAAATTATTCTTCTGGAAGTGGTTGATGAAACTCTCCTTCACCGGATCGAAGCAGCTCAATCCGTTACAGGTGCCGATCCATATCAGTCCATCCTCGTCTTCGGCCATACAGTTCACCCAATCATTGCACAGTTGGTCTATCGTCCAATCCTCGCTTTGCTGCTTATCCGACTGGTATTGAGCCAGCATCTGCCCAGAGAGCGACATCTTATAGATACCCGATCCGTAGGTGCTTACCCAAATGTGTTGGTTACGGTCTTCCATCAGGTGATATATTTTTTCGTTGACCGGTCTGCTTCCACTACCCGACAGGCTGCTGACGTATGTACATACGCCTGTCCGTTTGTCGATTTGTGCCAGTCCGCTAAAATAGGAACCCACCCACAATTTGTGTTCCGAATCCTCGAAGATACACATGATATTGGAAGGTGCCCGCCGATTGCCATTCTCTTCTTTGAAATGAGCCAATTGTTTGCCGTCGTCATCGATGGCATATAAACCGTCGTTGTCTGTACCGATCCAGGCTACTCCTTGCGAATCGACACAGATAGCCATGACACAACTGGAACCGATGCTACTTTTCAGGTACGACTTGAATCCGTAGTAGTTGAACTTATTCTGCATGCCTGGAATGAAGAGCAATCCTTTCTGGAAGATTCCCAGCCAGAGATTGCCATCCCGATCCTGCAGAATAGAGTGTACCTTTGATTCGGTGATGTCGAACACCCCGCTATGTATAGGACAGTCCACGATGCAGTTGTTCACCCGGTCGTACTGTTTGAGCCCTTTGCCTTCCGTGCCGATAAACAGTGTGTTGTCTTTGTCTACTTCCAGTGTCTTAATGCTCAGATTATATCTGCCTTTATAAGGTATGGGAATGAACCGGCGCGTGGCTTTGTCGAACTTCATCAACCCGCCGTTGAGGGTGCTGATGAACAACGTTCCGTCCTGGTCTTCACAAAAGCTGGATACATCTTCCGAGGTGAGCTGTTGGGGGGCAGTGAAGTGGTGCAACTGATGACTGGCAGTGTAGCAAAACAGCCCTTTGTCCTCCGTAGCTATCCAGAGATTCTGTTGGCTGTCTTCGTAAATGAAGTGAATGAAGTAACTGTGAGTTTTTTCGTTCAGGTCGTCCTTCGTGACGAAACGGTCGCCCTGTAGGGTCACGATACCTTGTCCGTACGTTCCCATCCATATCTCTTTATCTTTTCGTTCGATGATATTGGCGGCTACTTGTGGATACAGTTGCAGCTCTTTGTGGTAGATGGGGAAGGTGTGGAAAGAGTCAGTACTCCGGTTGTACAACTGGATGCCATTGATACAGCCTACCCAGAAGCGGTCCTGGCTGTCTTCGAATACCGTTTTGACGTAGTTGTTCAGCAAGTTGTCGGGAACGGTGGACTTCTGCCGGTAGATAACAAACTTGTTACCGTCGAACTTGTTTAATCCATCTTCGGTGGCTATCCAGACAAATCCCCGGCTGTCCTGATACACCTTGTTGATTAAACTATTCGATAGTTCTTTGTCTGTAGAGTAGAACTTTCCTGTTTGTGCCTGGATATTTCCTGCAAGAGCGCCTAACAGAAGCAATAGGATGAAAGCGTGTGTCCTCATGTATATAGGGTGTAATTAACATTCGAGAAACAAAGATAAAAGATTAATCCGGAAAAACACCCTCGCAGGACGTTAAGATTTTTGTGTACGTTACGTGCTTTCCCTGCTGAAACATGCTTGAAAAGCGATTTGACTTATTTGGTGTAACGTGCGCGCAACTAATTGTAACAAATGCGCAACCCGTGTAACGATAAGGAAATTCATTGACTGATTTTGTACTCATTGATTCTGTATTGAATTCGTATGTTTGCAAAACCGATAGTCGGTATTTGTTCGCTTTACTAATAATAGATGAAACGATATGAAAAACTACCAATTTCTCACACGAGTTTTTACCAGAACAGGTTGGACAGTTTGGCTGATGGTGTTCTGTTGGCAAACAATGATTGCCCAATCGAATACCGCACAGCTTCGTAAGCAAGGCACGGCCACCCAGCTGATGGTCGATGGAAAACCGTTCCTTCTCCTTGGCGGTGAACTGGGCAACTCGTCCGCATCGTCTGTGGAGGATATTGAACGTATATTCCCGAAACTGCAACGAATGGGACTGAATACAGTTCTGGTTCCGGCATATTGGGACCTGATAGAGCCTACTGAAGGAACATACGACTTCGTACTCATAGATAAGGTGATTCATCAAGCCCGGCAGAATCAGCTAAAGGTGGTCTTCCTATGGTTTGGTGCCTGGAAGAACTCGATGAGTTGCTATGCGCCTTTGTGGTTTAAAAAGAATTACGAGAAGTATCCGCGCGCGCATACTCGTTCGGGCAAGCCATTGGAGATAGCCAGCTCATTTTCGGAGAATGTGTTTCAAGCCGACAACCGGGCCTTTACTCAGTGGATGAAACATATTGCCTCCATTGATAAAGAGGAGGGGACCGTAATTATGGTGCAAATAGAGAATGAAATAGGTATGCTCGAAGATGCCCGTGACTATTCCCGGGTGGCTAACGAACGGTTTCAGGCTCCTGTGCCCAGAGAGTTGATGGATTATCTCGCAAAGAATAAGAAGACACTGCACCCACAGATGCTGAAGAAGTGGGAAAGCAAGGGATTCCAAAAGTCAGGTAACTGGCAGGAAGTCTTCGGCGACGATCTCTATACAGACGAATTGTTTATGGCTTGGTCTTATGCTCAATATGTAGAACGGTTGGCACAGTCGGCTCGTTCTATTTACAATGTGCCGCTGTTTGTCAATGCCGCCATGAACAGCCGCAACCGGATGCCGGGCGAATATCCGTCAGCCGGACCGTTGGCCCATCTTATTGATGTGTGGCATTGTGGAGCACCTAGTATCGACTTTCTGGCTCCCGACTTATACGATAAGGGATTCACCGACTGGGTAGCCCAATATAAACTACACAATAACCCCTTGTTTATTCCCGAGATACGTCTCTCGAACGACAATGGGGTACAGGCATTCTATGTTTTGGGTGAACACGACGCCATCGGTATCAGTCCGTTTTCCATTGAAGATGGGGCTGACTCGCCTTCGTCTTCTCTGGTGCAAGGGTATGCCACTTTGCGGGAGCTTATGCCGCTGATAAGTAAGTATCAAGGCAAAGGAGAGATGAATGGTTTGTTCTTTGATGGTGACAATAAGGAGCGCACCCTCGCATACGGTGATGTGAAGCTTACCTGTCGTCATTATTTCACCTTACCCTGGGATCCACGGGCTACCGATGGAAGCGTTTGGCCTGCTGGCGGAGGAATTGTTCTTCGACTGGCACCCGACGAGTTTATTGTAGCCGGAAGCGGAATCGTGATTGAGTTCGAAAAGAAAGGAGAAGAGAAGATGGTGCAGGCCAAGGAATTGGGTGAAGATGGTTTTGTGGCTGCAGGTGGTTCGGATAAGCCAGTGGTGTCCTCTTGGAAAGGTGGGTCGCGTATCGGTATCGGTTACGTGGACGAAGTGCGGATGAATGCCGATGGCAGCTTCCGGTATGTGCGTCGGTTGAATGGCGACCAGGATCATCAGGGAAGACATGTTCGCATCTCTGTAGGACAGTTTGGTATTTTGCATGTAAAATTGTACGAATACAGATGAAATGCTATTCTGGGGAAGGTGGTGTAACACAGGTGTAAGCTTGTGTAACATACAATAAGTATCATGTAACGTATTGTGAAGGATGTGAAACAAAGAAATACAAACAAACAGTCAATTATCCGTATGTTTGTGGCTACGTAACAGATCAGAAACAGATAGAAATATAGATTGGTAAATAAGGTTAATTTTGGGTTAGTTTGAGGCATGCTTTTCTTCTTTGCTCCACACTGGGAAGTGGGGCAAAGAAGAGGCAGCCAGTGACCGGAATAATACACGGCTGCAACACAATAACCCACAAACAAAGTAAAATTCTAATTAAATATAAAAATACGTATGAAAGCACAGACTCATAAAGTGTCTATGGCCGAGAAAATCGGTTACAGTTTAGGGGACGGCTCGGCCAATCTCGTCTTCCAGATGATGATGATGTTCCAAATGATGTTTTACACCGATGTCTTCGGCATCAAAGCATCTGTGGCAGGCAGTATCCTGTTGTTCGCCCGTTTTTTCGACGCCTTCGTCGACCCGATAGTAGGTATTGTTTCCGACCGTACCAATACGCGTTGGGGAAAATATCGTCCTTGGTTGCTGTGGACAGCCATTCCGTTTGCTGTGTTCTTCGTGCTTTGTTTCACCACCCCGGATCTGACCGAGCGTGGGAAGATTATCTATGCAGGTATCACCTACACGCTGTTGATGTCCATCTATTCGTTCAATAACACGCCATACTCTTCGCTGGGCGGTGTGATGACGAACGATATCAAGGAGCGTACCAGTATATCCTCTGTTCGTTTTGTGACAGCTACCATCGCTACCTTCGTGGTGCAGGGACTTACGCTGCCGTTGGTGAGCAAGTTCGGTCAAGGCGATGCCCAGCAGGGTTGGTTCCTGACCATTCTCTTGTTTGCTGTGGTGGGTATCGTGTTGCTGGTTATCACCTTCTTCTCGGCCAAGGAGCGTATCACGCCTCCGGTGGGACAAAAGACTTCGGTGAAACAAGACTTGAAAGACGTCGTCAGTTGCCTGCCTTGGAAGGCGATGTTCGTGCTCACCCTGTTCCTGTTTACCACCTTGGCCATGTGGGGGAGCAGTATGTCTTACTACTTCAAATATGTGGTGGATAAGGCTGCACTGTTCGATTTCCTCCAGAACTTCGGACTGGTGCAGATTGAGGGCGAGGTATACGGCTTTTGGCATACATTCCTTGATGCCTTCGGTCTGATAGCCTTGCCCGACCTGAGCAATGTGTTCGCGGTAGGCTTCAGCTTGTTCAATCAGATCGGGCAGCTCATCACGTTGGCAGCAGTGATTCTTTTGTCGGGTTATCTGGCGGGTATCTTTGGAAAACGTAATGTCTTCCTGGTCTGTCTGGCGCTCACGGCTTTCTTTACAGCCATGTTTTTTGTGGTTTCGCCGACAAACATCACTATGATCTTCCTTATCAACTGTGCAAAAAGTCTGGCGTATGCACCGACCATCCCCTTGCTTTGGGCGATGATGGGCGATGTGGCCGACTATTCGGAGTGGAAGCACAACCGTCGTGCCACAGGTCTGGTGTTTGCCGGTATCGTCTTCGCGTTGAAGTTCGGTTTGGGACTGGGAGGATTTATCTGCGGATGGGTGGTCGAATCGTTCGGCTTTGTTCCCGATCAGGTGCAGACCGAATCAGCTATTAAGGGCATCACGCTAGCAGCCAGTATCATTCCGGCTTTCACTTTCTTTGTGGGGGTAGTGGCATTGTTCTTCTATCCTATTTCGAAGAAGATGAACGAAGGTATACAAGTCGATTTGGAAGTACGGCGGAAAGAATAGAATCTGTAATTTACACCCTGTTATATAGAAGATGTCCTGAACCTGCATGAATGTTTGGGACATTTTTGTTTGAACTCTAACTCATTTATCATGAAAAAGAACCTCGTTTGTTTAGTGTTATTAGTCATTTATTGGGTAGGCGGATCTTACGCAATGGCTGCCGACCGGTTTGTGACCAATGAAAAGAATGGCTTCGTATGGATCGATGCGGGTAAGACCCTGCCGATACTGGTGGACGAAGCGGAATACAAAGGTGTGTTGCGTGCTGTGGCTCATCTTCAAGCGGATGCGGAACGGGTCACAGGAGTGGTTCCCGCCGTGGTTAATACCCCCCAAGGTACCAAGATGCTTATCGTAGGCTCCATCGATCAAAGTCAATGGATAAAGAAATTGCTGGGCACCCGTAAGATCGATGCCGGAAGTTTACAGGGCAAGCGCGAGAAGTATATCATTCAGACCGTTGAGAAGCCCTTCGAAGGGGTAGACGAAGCGGTAGTCATTGCCGGAAGCGATAAGCGGGGTGTCATTTATGGTATTTACGAGTTGTCGGCGCAGATGGGTGTATCGCCCTGGTACTACTGGGCCGATGTGCCTGCCGAGAAGCAATCGTGCATTGCTATCCGTGAAGGTGTCTATACGGATGGCGAACCGGCGGTGAAGTATCGTGGTATCTTCCTGAACGATGAGGCTCCGGCACTGAGCGGCTGGTCGCGCGAAACATTCGGCGGGTTCAACAGCCGATTCTATGAGAAGGTATTCGAACTGGTGTTGCGCCTGAAAGGAAACTTCATGTGGCCGGCTATGTGGGGCAATGCTTTCTACGATGACGATCCGCAGAACGGTATGCTGGCCGATGAGATGGGAATCGTGATGAGCACCTCGCACCACGAACCGATGGGCATGGCGCAACAGGACTGGAAACGCAAGGGCAGCGGAGCGTGGAACTATTCCACCAACGGTGCTGTGCTGCGCGACTTCTGGGCACAGGGTATAGAACGTAGTAAGAACTGGGAATCGGTCATCACCCTGGCCATGCGTGGCGACGGCGACGAGCCGATGAGCGAAGATGCTAACATCTCCCTCCTCCAAGATATTGTGAAAGATCAGCGGAAGATCATCGAAAAGGTAACCGGAAAGAAAGCTTCCGAAACGCCTCAGGTATGGGCGCTGTACAAGGAAGTACAGGACTATTACGACAAAGGCATGCGGGTACCCGACGATGTGACGCTGCTATTCTGCGACGACAACTGGGGCAACGTTCGCAAACT
This sequence comes from Bacteroides sp., assembly GCA_031554505.1. Lineage (GTDB taxonomy): Bacteria > Bacteroidota > Bacteroidia > Bacteroidales > Bacteroidaceae > Bacteroides. Next base: position 14,656 of record JAVBVI010000096.1, read on the forward strand.
ACCCGACCTGAAAGCCAAGCCTCGTAAGGGTGGCTACGGCATGTACTACCACTTCGACTATGTGGGCGCTCCGCGCAACTCGAAATGGATCAATATCTCGCAGGTGCAACGGGTATGGGAACAAATGAAACTCACCTATGACTATGGTGTACGCGAAATTTGGGTGGTCAACGTGGGCGACCTGAAGCCGATGGAGTATCCCATTACCTTCTTTCTCGATATGGCCTGGAATCCTGATCAGTTCCGGGCAGACAATCTCCTGCAACATACCGAACGTTTCTGTGCACAGCAATTCGGGAAAGAATATGCCCGCGAAGCAGCCCGGCTTATCAATCAATACACACAGTACAACCGCCGTGTGACTCCCGAGATGCTAACCAACCGTACCTACCAACTGAACCACTACGACGAATGGCGGCAGGTGAAGGACGACTATCAATCTCTATGTGCCGACGCCCTGAAACTCTATTACCTGATGCCCGGTGATCGCCGCGATGCATTCGACCAGTTGGTGCTTTATCCCATTCAGGCCTGTGCCAATCTGTACGACATGTATTACGCCGTGGCCATGAATAAGGAACTGGCTTCGCAAAACGATGTCCGGGCCAACGCATACGCCGACCGGGCTCGTCAGTGTTTCGAACGTGACTCCCTGCTCAGCTATCATTATAATAAGGTGATGAGCGGAGGTAAGTGGAACCACATGATGGATCAGATACACATTGGCTATACTTCCTGGCAGGAACCTCGCCGGAGCAGAATGCCTCAGGTAACACTTGTTCCCGAGAATAACGCGACGTCTACCCCGAATCTTTTTGTCGAGAAGGAGGGCTACGTGTCGATGGAAGCTCCGCACTACTCTCACGCCATGAACGGGAAAACAGCCGAATGGCTTGTCATCCCCGACTTGGGACGTACGGTAGGTGCCGTCACTACTTCCCCAAGCACCGAAACACCCGACATGTCCATGTACCTGGCTTACGACTTCACCACGGAACACACCGGAAAAGCCACAGTGCAACTGTGGTTCTCGCCTACGTTGAACTTCAATGCCAATAAGGGACTGCGCTATGCCGTTCGTATCGATGGAGGAGAGGAACAAGTGGTCAACATCAACGGTCGTTACCGGGGTGAACTCGGCGAGTGGCAAGCTACCCACATCATTAAAACTAAAACAGACCACGAGCTGACGAAGCAGGACAAGCATACGCTCTACATCCGTCCGCTCGACCCGGCCCTCGTCCTGCAGAAAGCCATGATCGACTTTGGCGGATTGAAGGAGTCGTACCTCGGTGCGCCGGAAAGCGAGATCCGCAACCGGTAACAAATTTCCCTTATAAATGTATAACGACCGGTTCTGTCAGAAATAGCAGGGCCGGTCGTTGTTTACCTAAAACAATCCTATAATTTAAAATGTCCTTTGAAATACATTCTTATTTTACGTCCGTATTATACATCCAAATACCATAAGTAAAAGCATCAGCATTTTTCTGTGGTTTTTGTTCACTTGGGCGGTACCATTGTCCGATATTGGTAAACGGAGTGAGAATCACATCTGCTTCACTGCCTTTGCTCGCCGACTATCCATGTAAAAGATGTACATCTTCTACTGCATAAGTCGGCATCTTCTACTGCATAAGTTGGCATCTTTTACAGCATAAGATGTACATCTTTTACATCCTTGCTTTACGGGCAAGATAAGCTTCCTTCTTTTTCTTTGTCTTAGTACACTGATTGTTGAGCAATAATAGTAGAAGTTTCTTCTGACTAAAACGATATTATTCTATCTTTGTGTCAGATATATGGTTGCTTTTGCTGATAAAAGCTTGCAATGTGTATCTTTATGAAATGCTTTGTTTTAACTAAAACTATTGACCTTTATGGCTTTAATCTATTTTGTACGTCCTAAAAAATTTGTAACCAAAGACGGTATCAAACAATTGTATTACGCAGTGTTACGTACAGTCCAAAAACGTGGTGGAGTGGATGAACGCGACTTGGCTCGTATGATTGCCGCAAGAGGGGCTCTGCAAGAGGGTGATGTGTTGAATGTATTGGTGGAATTACCCAAGATGATCGAAGAAACTCTTAGGGGTGGCGAATCAGTCAGTATAGATGGTTTGGGTGCTTTCCATTTGTCGGTTACCAGTGAAGGATTTGAACGCCCCGAAGATATTACTCCGGGGGAAGTAAAATTGTCAAGTATCTATTTCATACCTGATCGCGGGCTTACCTACCGTATGAAGAAAACTCCATTTTTTCGTTATCCGCTAAGCAAGTATATCCCCAAACATCTATTGAGCAAGAAGCTTTTGACAGAGGAAAAAAATGCCAGATCTGCCGGTAGATGAGTTCGGCGAAGAATAAACCTCATCCATTATATTGTTTTATCAAAATTGTAAAGAACATGAAAACTGTAGAAATCTTAGAACTATTCAGTCGTTTTGAATCCGTAGCCTCCGAGTACGAAGGCATCGAGTGTTGGAGTGCCCGCGAATTGCAAACATTGCTTGGTTATAGCAAGTGGGAGAACTTCGTTAAAGTTGTTGATAAAGCCAAAGAATCATGCAAAAACGCCTCTGAGGATATCTCAAACCATTTTCCTGACGTCAGGAAGATGGTCCGGATAGGCTCTGGCGCAGAGAAAGAAATCGAAGATATTTTACTCACCCGCTATGCCTGTTACCTGATTGCACAAAACGGTGACAGCCGTAAACCGGAGATCGCTTTCGCACAAAACTATTTCGCTGTTCAGACTCGAAGGGCGGAAATTATTGAACAACGCCTGCTGGAAACCGAACGCGTAAAAGCTCGTGCCAAGTTGCAGGACACAGAGAAGAAACTATCAGGTATCTTGTATGAAAGAGGCATTGACGATAAAGGCTTTGCTATTATTCGTTCCAAAGGGGATCAGGCATTGTTTGGCCTAAGTACAGCTTTGCTAAAAAGGAAAATGGGTGTGCCGGAAAACAGACCATTGGCCGATTTTCTACCTACCGTAAGTATCAAAGCCAAAGACTTTGCCGCTGCTATGACAGCCGAGAACGTACAAATAAAAGATTTGTCGGGGCAACCGGCCATCGAACAGGAACATGTAGACAATAATCTGGGCGTACGCAAAATTATGATAGAAAGAGGGTTACAGCCAGAAAATCTCCCTTCAGCAGAAGATGTCAAAAAGGTGGAACGGAGACTGAAAAACGACGAAAAGAAGGCATTAGGAAAATAAATTTGAGACAGTAAATAAATAGAATTGGGCTATGTCCGTACGACGGACGAAGAATGAGAAATCCCCGTTTCAGCATGTCTTGCATGCCGGAAACAGGGATTCTTTATGCGTTAGAATTTTATTATTGGTTTCTCCACCATTCATGGAATGCCTGTTGGGTATTGTTCAACTGTACCTGTTCGCCTATCATGGGAGTGAGCAGATGGAGTGAATCTTTTCGGGCTGCTTTTGCAATATCTTCCAACGGTACTGTCCAGGCGTGCTGAGCTAAGGCGTACTTCGAGTTGTGCACGGTGAGGATACGGTCGGGATGCAGGTCTTTGACAGCTTTGACCAAATCCTCCGGCAACAGGTGTATGTACTTCCAGCCTTCACCGTATTGACCGTTTTCCATGATGGCGAAGTCGATATGTCCGAATTGCTTAGCAATAGTAGCAAAGTGCGTGTCGTAGCCGCCGTCACCACTCAGGTAGATGTTCTGTGAGGGCGTTTGCAGCATGTACGATGCCCATAACGTGCTGTTGGGAGACAGCCCGCGGCCCGAGAAGTGACGGGCAGGCAAGCAATGAACCGTGTGGCCGGCATCGAGGACAGAGTGTTCATTCCAATCGAGTTCCACGAGTTGGTCTTTCCGGAAACCCCAGTATTCGAAGTGTTCGCCTACACCGAGCGGGCAGATCACTTTCCCTATCCTGTCTTTCAGTTGCTTCACGGTTTGGTAGTCGAGATGATCCCAATGGTCGTGACTAATAATCAGGTAATCGATATCGGGCATGTCGTCCGGGGCATACACGTTTGTCCCTTTGAAGGGCTTGTTGAAGAAGGATACCGGAGAGGCCGATATGAATACCGGGTCTATCAGGAACCGCTTGCCGTTGGTCTGGAAGTAGACGGAAGAGTGTCCTAACCAAACCAGCACTTCTTCGTCGGGTGCATACTGCTTTAAGTCGGTTTTAATGATGGGGACATTGGTGTCCGGGCGCAATCCTTCTACTTTACGGAACAGGAAGTCGAACATAGTGCTTACCATCGATTTGTCCGAGGTGAGTTGTTGGGTGGGAGAGAGGTTCTGGAATTTTCCATCCCGGTAGTGGGGCGATTGCTGTATCCGGGCCAACCGTTCGCCGCGAGGTGTCCGGCCGAAACTGGGTTGATTGAAAAAGGCAACTCCTCCTACAACCAGCAGGAGTATTATCGAACATAGTATCCACATAGTCTTCTTTCTTTTCATGTTTTGTTGATTAGCCTGCAAAGGTAATTTATTTTCTTGAATAATTACAGCGGCATATTCCCGTGCTTCTTCGGCGGAAGCGACTTAACTTTGTTTTTTGCCATTTCCAATGCTTGTATCAGCTTACCTCGTGTTTGTTTCGGAAGAATGATCTCATCAATGTAGCCTAATTCTGCACTCATATACGGATTGGCGAAATTCTTCCGGTATTCATCGATGGCTTTCTTCTTGATTTCCTCATCGGCCTGACGATAGAGAATGTTGACAGCACCTTCGGCTCCCATAACTGCTACTTCCGCCGTAGGATAGGCCAGGTTGATATCACTTCCCGTTTCCTTGCTTCCCATCACGATGTATGCCCCGCCATATGCCTTGCGGGTAATCAATGTCACCTTCGGAACGGTAGCTTCGGCATAGGCATACACAATCTTCGCTCCATGACGGATGATGCCGTTGTGCTCCTGGAACGTACCCGGCAGGAAGCCCGGTACATCTACAAACGTCACCACCGGAATATTGAAACAGTCGCAGAAACGGATGAAACGGGCAATCTTGTCCGAACTGTCTATGTCCAGTACCCCGGCCAGGAAAGCCGGCTGATTGGCAACTACCCCCACTGACTGACCGTTCAGCCGGCCGAAGCCGATGACGGCATTCTTTGCAAAATGAGGCATGACTTCGAAGAAATACTGGTCGTCCAGCACCGGTTCGATGATATCCTTTATGTTATAAGGTACGTTGGGGTCGATGGGTACGATATCCTGTAAGGCAGGCACCTCCCGGTTGGCATCGTCTGTGCAGTTCACCGACGGAGCATCTTCCATATTGTTGGAAGGCAGGAAGCTAAGCAACTCGCGGATGCCCATCAATACCTCTTCCTCCGTATTGCCGAGGAAATGTGTGACGCCACTCTTCGAACTGTGTGTATAAGCACCACCCAGATCCTCCTTGCTGACCTCTTCGTGTGTAACGGTGCGCACCACGTCCGGCCCGGTGACAAACATATAACTGTTTTCGTTCACCATAAAGATGAAGTCCGTCAGTGCCGGCGAGTAGCAGGCGCCCCCCGCACACGGCCCCATGATGGCCGATAGTTGTGGGATCACTCCCGACGCGATCGTATTCTGAAAAAAGATGGAGGAGTATCCCGAAAGACTCTCTACTCCCTCCTGAATACGCGCTCCGCCGGAGTCGTTCAGGGCAATGATTGGTGCGCCGTTCTTCAGCGCCAGTTGCTGAACCTTGGTGATCTTCCGGGAGTTGGTACCGCCCAGCGTGCCGCCGTAAACGGTAAAGTCGTACGCATAGACGAACACCTGCCTGCCGTCTATCCGTCCGTAACCCGATACAACGCCGTCGCCGGGGATATGGTTCTTCTCCATCCCGAAGTTGGTACTGCGGTGCACGGCCAGTTTGTCGAGCTCTACAAACGTGCCTTTGTCCAACAATTTCTCGATACGCTCGCGGGCGGTCAGTTTGCCCGCTTCGTGTTGCTTCTCTATGCGGTCGGTTCCGCCGCCTGACTCGGCAGTACGGTTCCGGTCTTCGAATGAGTGGTATATTTCTTCTCGTGTCATACGCTATGAGTTAATTAATTCCAGATGGATCAACACCTGATTGGTTTGGATGGCTTCGCCTTCCTCGACCAGAATTCCCCGGACGATGCAGTCGGTCGAAACCTTGTAATTGTTTTGCATCTTCATCGCCTCTACCACGATGGCTGTTTCCCCGGCCGACAGGCTGTCGCCCACCTTTATGGGGATATGGACCACCTTGCCTGGCATGGGCGATATGATCTTGTCGTCCTGGCGGTCGTCGCCTCCCTTCTTCAGGCGGAGGTACTGGGCTTTGGAGTCGATGATCCGGATATCGTGCGAGGAGAAGAGCGTGTTTACCTTGTAGCTCTTCCGGTCGTCCGAGCTGGTCAGCTCGGCGTTGTACGACTTTCCGTTGCGCAGGATGGAGTAGACACCCTCTTCGAGCATCGTCACATCCACCTCGTGTACTTCGCCGTCTATGGACAGGCTTACTATGTTATCTTCTTTGCTGAGCAGCTCCACCTGGGCTACCCGGTTGCCTATGCGTATTTCCATACTTTTTAAATTCTTAATACCCCTTTGTGCAGACCGAAGTTGCGCCAACGGCTGTTTGGGCGGTTGTCCGATTTACTGTCGGGATGGTTCTCTTCGAGATTCACAATGTAGTCGATGTACGCCGCGATGAGGGCGATGTCCTCCGTCTCCTGATCGTCCGCTTCGGGATGCTTCTTCAGTTCCTCGCTGTGGCGGGGGATGAAGCCCGTATCGTACCGGCCTTCCAGGAATTCGGGCACGTCGATGATGCGCTTCAGGTAACTGATGTTGGTCTTGATGCCCGTGATCTTGTACTCGTGCAGTACCCGTTGCAGGCGTTCGATGGCACATTGGCGGGTGATGGCCCGCACGATGAGTTTGCCTATCATCGGGTCGTAGTAGATCGGTATCTCGTAGCCCTCGTACACATAACTGTCCACCCGCACGCCGATGCCGTTCGGCTCTATTACCTTCTTGATAACGCCGGGCGATGGCATGAAGTTCATATCCGCATCTTCGGCACAGATACGCAGTTCGATGGCATGGCCGCGCTGCCGGATCTGTTCTTGCCGGAGCGTCAGCTCGTACCCTTCGGCTATCCGGATTTGTTCCTTCACCAGGTCGATGCCCAATACCTCTTCGGTAATGGGATGTTCCACTTGCAGGCGGGTGTTCATTTCGAGGAAGAAGAAGTTGCGGTACTTGTCTACGAGGAACTCGATGGTTCCGGCGTTGATGTAGCCTACCGCCTGGGCCGCCATGACGGCCTTCTCGCCCATTTCCCGGCGTAGCTCCGGAGTCACGAAGGGCGAGGGGCTTTCTTCCAGTATCTTCTGGTTGCGGCGTTGAATGGAACATTCGCGTTCGCACAGGTGTATGATGTTACCGTAATTGTCGCCCAGCACTTGGAACTCTATGTGATGAGGCCCTTCGACGAACTTCTCAATATACACCGTATCGTCGCCGAACGAGGCGAGCGATTCGGACTTGGCGTTGGCATACGCCTCGGCCACCTCCTGCTCGTTCTGCACCAACCGGATACCCTTTCCGCCACCACCCATGGAGGCTTTCAGCATCACCGGGAAGCCGATGCGTCGGGCCACTTCGATGGCTTCTTCCGCGCTGGTCAGTCCTTCCTCCGTTCCGGGAACTACGGGTACACCGGCCCGGATCATCTCCCGGCGAGCGGCGATCTTGTCGCCCATCCGGTCCATCGTTTCGGGGGTGGGACCGATGAAGATGATCCCTTCTTCCCGGCATCGGCGGGCAAACTGCGAGTTCTCCGACAGGAAACCGTATCCGGGGTGAATGGCATCCACCTCGTGCTTACGGGCCGTTTCGATGATCTTCTCGATATTCAGGTAGCTGTCTTTGGAGGCAGCACCCCCTACACAGTATGCTTCGTCGGCATACCACACATGTTTGGCAGTCCGGTCGGCCTCCGAGTAGATGGCTACCGTACGTATATCCATCTCCTTGCACGCCCGCATGATGCGTACGGCAATCTCGCCGCGGTTGGCAATGAGTATTTTCTTGATTGTATGTAGAGTCAGTGGTTGCATAACTTTCAACTTTTTCAAGAATAAACAATTCTTTTAAGTTAAAAGTTTTCGGCGGCTCTGCACAATCGCCTGATTGTGCAAAAAAGAACGCTTCATCTGCCGACGTTTTAGATTCGGTGGATGAAGCGTCCGGGTGGGTGATGCTTTTGAGTGTATTATAGCATGGTGGCAATCTGATTTTCCAAAGCTTTCTTAATAAAAGCATTGATAGAAAAGCCTGTCTGTTGGGCCAGTGTGGCAATGCGGCTATGAATCTCTGGAGAAATGCGGATGTTGAGAGAACCTGAGTAGCTTTTATGAGGTTCTATGCCCTCCTCGGCACAGTAGGCCAGGTAGTCATCTACAGCCTGACGGAAGGCTTTGGTCAATTCCTTCACGCTTTCGCCTTCGAAATTGACAAGGCCGTTGATCCCTTCAATCTTCCCAAAGAATACATGATCCTTTTCACTGAAGCTCACAGAACCTATATAACCGTTATAAGTAAGTATATTATTCATACTGTCCTTCTTTATTTAATGAATCCTTCTTCTTTCAAATCGAACCGGAAGTTTTACCTTTATTAGATTTTTCATAACCGAAGCTATGGAGTAGCTTTTCCAATTCTTCGAACGTGAAATCCGTTGGTAAGGTTTTGAATCGTTCTATTAACTTGTCTCTTGAAGTCATTGTGATATTGTTTATGTAAATGTAACTAATTTATAGTTGCAATCAAGCAAGAACACAATGTTTAACAGAGAAATGTTAGGTTCTTCGTCAATCAGAGCGTCTGCTCAACAAGAGAGCTCATACAAAAAGCGAAATCATCTCCCATCTCCCACCAATTGGAGGTAATTATTTGATAATCTATATATTGTTGGGTGGGAGATCAAGATAAATTACCGTTTATCAACCACTAATCAACCACCATCTCCCACCAAATGCTGTCATCTCCCATCCAATCAACCACTAAATGCTGGTCGACCTGCTGTCGGACATAAATTATCCTCATGCGAAAATAAATTATCCTCATAGGATAAATAATTATCGCATGAGGATA
>JAVBVI010000103.1:0-31986 GCA_031554505.1 Bacteroides sp.
GTGTTTGAGCGTAACGAAGTGAAGCGAGTTCGGGGTCGTTAGCGCTACGCAGCGAGCGAGTAGGAAAACACACGCAGCCTTGAATTTTTCTCTTTGTTACTTTCTCTTTTGTTTCAAGACAAAAGAGAAAGTAAAAGCACAGCGCAGCGAAAACATAAAGAAAAGAAAGTGAAAGTAAATACTAACATAAGAAAGAAGATCATAGGAGGAACCATCCTCCTATTAATATTATGGTATGCACTTTGCCTGCCAAAAAACCTTTTTCATGTCCACTACTCAACAGTAGTCACCGACCGACACAACGAACTACTTGGTGCCCGCATCGCCACCGACGGCCAGTGGCGATTCCCTACCCGCACCACCACTCCCGAAAAAGTAAAAGCCTGCCTGTTACAGTTCGAGGATAAACGTTACTACTACCACTGGGGGGTAGACCCGCTGGCCATTGGAAGAGCCATCATCCAAAACGTCAAAGCCCGGCATACGGTAAGTGGAGGCAGTACCATCACCATGCAAACCATCCGTCTGGTACGCAACAAGCCCCGTACCTTCTGCGAGAAAGTGGTCGAGATGATCTGGGCTACGCGACTCGAATTCCGCTATTCGAAAGAAAAGATACTGGCCCTGTACGTGTCGCACGCACCGTTCGGAGGAAATGTCGTGGGGCTCGATGCCGCTGCCTGGCGGTACTTCGGTCACCCGGCCGATGAGCTTTCCTGGGCCGAAGCAGCCATGCTGTCTGTGTTGCCCAACTCTCCGGCTATGATTCACCTTTCCAAGAGTCGACAGGTATTGCTCGACAAGCGCAACCGATTACTGGAACGGCTGTACCGCAAAGGAACTATCAGCCAGTCCGACTATGAACTGGCTATCGGTGAGCCGTTACCGCTGGAGCCGTTGCCCCTGCCGCAAACCGCTCCGCATCTGGTAGATTACTTCTTCCGCACCGCACCGGAACAGATGGCTGTTTCCACCGTCGACCGGGGCGTACAGCTTCGCGTGGAAGAGGCAGTGGAACGTTGGAACCGGGAGTTCACACAGAGCGATATACGGAACATCGCCGTGTTTGTGATCGATGTGACTACCAATCAGGTGTTGGCGTATTGCGGGAATACCCATCTCAACCGGGGACAATCCGGTAACCAAGTCGATGTGATCCGTTCGCCCCGTAGCACGGGGAGTATCCTGAAACCCTTCCTCTATTACGCGATGTTGCAGGATGGGGAACTCCTCCCGCATACCCTGCTGCCCGACGTACCTATTAATATCAACGGGTTCAGTCCGCAGAACTTCAGTCAGCAGTATGAAGGGGCTGTGCCTGCCTCGGAAGCCATCGCTCGCTCGCTGAACATTCCTACGGTGACCATGCTGCAACAGTATGGCGTACCTAAGTTTCACCAGTTCCTGAAGCAGATGGGGATGACTACCCTTCGGAAGCCCTCTTCGCACTATGGGCTGTCACTGATTCTCGGTGGGGCCGAAGGTACGTTGTGGGACATTACCTCTGCTTATGCCGATATGGCTCGCTGCCTAGATGGGTTAGATAAAACCGATTGCTCCCTGCTGCTGGCCGATTCGGTGAAGAACTCCACCAACGTCTCCCACTATAGTCTATTCCAGAGTGGTCCGACACCCCACCTGTTCCAACCCGGTGCTGTATGGCAAGTGTTCGACGCGCTGAAAGAGGTGAACCGCCCGGAAGAGATAGACTGGCGCACCATCCCCTCCATGCAAACCATTGCCTGGAAGACAGGGACGAGTTACGGCTTCCGTGATGCCTGGGCGGTGGGCGTCACCCCGCGCTATGCCGTGGGTGTATGGGTGGGAAATGCCACCGGCGAAGGGAAGCCGGGACTGGTAGGAGCCCGCACGGCAGGTCCGGTAATGTTCGATGTGTTCAACCTCCTCCCCTCTTCCCGTTGGTTCGACCGGCCAGCGGGGGTGTTTGTCGATGCGGAAGTGTGCCGGCAGTCCGGTCACCTGAAAGGACGATTCTGCGAAGAAGTCGACACCCTGCTCGTGCTTCCTGCCGGACAGCACACGGACGCTTGCCCGTACCATCATCTGGTTCACCTTTCCGCCGACGAGAAGTTCCGGCTGTATGCCAGTTGTATAGATGTGGAACCTACCATTGCGAAGGGATGGTTCATCCTACCCCCTGTCTGGGAGTGGTACTACAAGCAGCATCACCCGGAGTATCGGGCATTGCCGCCCTTCAAACCCGGTTGCGGGGAAGATTCGTTCCGGTCGATGCAGTTCATCTATCCGCAGATGAACGCCCGCATCTCCCTGCCCCGACAGTTGGACGGTAACCCCGGCGATGTTACCTTCGAACTGGCACACAGTCAGCCACGGGCTACGGTGTACTGGCACTTGGATAACAACTACCTGACCACCACCGAGGACTTCCATAAAGTATCCGCCCGCCCCACTCCCGGTAAGCATTCGCTCACTGCTGTGGACCAGGAAGGAAATACCGTTTCCGTCACCTTCTTCGTTGAGTAGTTTCAGAGGAAAAACCTCCTACAAGCCCTCTTCATAGTACGACAATCGTTTCTCCGTTAAAGTGGAACTGGTATTTTATATAAAAATATAAAGGTATCGAACAATCTGCGGGAAGGGTTGTTCTTGCAATAAACGAACAGCATTTATAAACCTAACAAAGAACAAAGTATGAAAAAGTTTTATGGACTAATAGCATTGGTATTCGCATTGACAGCATGTTCCACTCCGCAAGGAGCTACTACGGGCACCGATAAGCAATCGGCAAGAAACGACGAAAGAGCCAAACAGAAAGCGGAAGAGGCGGAATATGACGCAGCCACTTACCAGATAGCCGTAGATGCGCTGAATCAGCACGAATTTGTACTCGAAGCCGACCAGCTGATGTCTCGCCTCGGAAGAACAGCTTTCGTGAGCTCTACCACCAACTTCGTAATGATGGAAAAGGATAGAGCCACCGTACAGATTGCTGCCAACAACATGATTGCCGGTCCCAACGGTGTCGGCGGTATCACGGTGGACGGCAGTGTATCGGATATAAAGATGAAAACCGATAAAAAGGGAAATATAGACTTCTCGTTCAGCGTACAAGGAGTGGGTATCTCGGCACAAGTCTTCATCACCATGACGAACGGCAGCAACGAAGCATCGGCCACGGTGTATCCGAATTTCAACTCCAATACCATCACCCTGAACGGAAACATTGTGACATTGGGCGAATCCAGCGTATTCAAAGGACGTAGCCTCTTTTAAATGTTAGTTCCGGACAATTTTGACTGATAAGACCGTTGCAAGTGCTGCGAAAAAGCGTACATTTGCAACGGTTCTTCTTTTTAGCCCATCATGAGAGAATATATCATCGCAGACAATCAGGACATCAGCAAGGCAGGCATGCTTTACCTGCTCGGTCGCCTAAAGGACACCGCGCTGCTGCTCGAAGCCGACAACAAGACGGAGCTCATCGCCGAGCTGCGCCTGCACCAGCAGGCCGTAGTGGTGCTGGACTATACTTTGTTCGACTTCAACGGGGCCGATGAGTTGCTGGTGCTGCATCAACGCTTCCCCGGGACGGACTGGTTACTCTTCTCCGACGAGCTGAGTGCGGGATTCCTTCGGCAGGTATTGTTCAGCAACCACGCTTTCAGTGTGGTGATGAAAGATTCGTCGAAAGAAGAAATCCTCTCCGCCCTGCAATGCACCACCCGCAAGGAGCGTTTCATCTGTAACTTTGTGAGCAACCTGCTCTTATCGGGCAACGGCGCACCGTCGCAACCTGTTCAGGAAGATCACCTGCTGACTACTACCGAACGGAGCATCCTGAAAGAGATCGCTTCCGGAAAGACCACCAAGGAGATTGCCGCCGAGAAGATCGTGAGCTTCCATACCGTCAACAGCCACCGGAAAAACATTTTCCGTAAGCTGGGGGTAAACAATGTGCACGAAGCCACCAAGTATGCCATGCGAGCAGGAATCGTCGATTTGGCAGAATATTACATTTAATACTGGCAGATTTCCGAAGTATTTCCTATTTTTGCAGTACGTAAACTGAAAAAGGACCGATATGAAATCCAGAAACATACTTCTCATTCTCCTATTCCTCGTTGCCGTGTTGCCGCTACTTCTCTCCTGTGGAGTGGACCGCTGGCCGGAATATGCCGCCAAGACCATACGCGACCGGTGGATGGATAGCATCATGCGTGTCAACTACCTGTGGTATGATGAGATGACGGCGGACAATAAGCTGAACTTCTTCAGTGCACCATCAGCATTTATCAAGTCGGCTGTACCTTCCAAGGACAAGGGATTCACCACCGCCGACAGCATCCTGCTTACTCCCGCTCCAAGCTACGGATACTCCTACAAACTCTACCGCGCCGCTGCCGACGCCACCGCCTACAATGCGCTGATCACCTACATACTTCCCGGATCGCCTGCCGCCGATGCCGGCTTGCACCGGGGCGATTGGATCATGCAAGTGAACGGTGAAACGATAACGACCAAGAACGAAACGACCTTACTGGGAGGAACCGCTGCCCTCGATCTGGTTATCGGAAAATACACCGAACAGGTAAACGAAAACGAAACGGTAACGGGAGTCGTGGTTGAAGACCATACCACCACCCTGCCTGCCGCCCGCGAAGTAGAAAACAATCCGGTAAACTACTACAATACCTATACCCGCGCCGGATATAAAGTGGGCTACATGGTATACAGCAACTTCACAGCCGGAACCCTCAACGATCCGGAGAAATACAACAATGAACTTCGCGCCATCTCGAATACATTCAAAGCTGCCGGAACAAACATTGTCATCGTCGACCTGCGTTACAACGGAGGCGGACAAACGGAATGTGCCCAGTTGCTGGGAACGCTCCTGGCGCCTGCATCGGCATTGGGTTCACCTATGGCTTATCTGGAATACAACGATAGGTTGCAGGATAAGAACCAGACCTTGCTCTTCGACAATGCGTTGATCCAAGGAGGTTCGAATATCAACCCGGTCGGGATCATCTTTCTTTCCACCAGCGTCACCGCCGGTGCGTCGGAAATGATAATGAACTGCCTGCAACCGCATACCAACAATATCATGCTGATCGGCCAGAACACTGTGGGGCAGAATGTAGGCACAAGCTCATACCGCAACCCGGAACTACTTTGGAAACTCAACCTGGTGGAATATACTATCTACAACAGCAATCAGGAATCGGGATATACCGGTGGATTCGCTCCCAAATACGCTATAGATGAAACAACAGACCTGCTCCACTTCCTGCCATTTGGCGATGAGAACGAAACACTTCTTCATGCAGCTTTGGGCGTGTTAGACGGTACTTATCCGCCTGCGGAATAGTCGTTTTAATTATTGTATCTTTGTAAAAAACAGAATATGAATAGGATATTAATAGTCACAATGTTTTTTGCCATAATTCTTGGCAATAACACTTTATTTGCACAGACGAGAAGTGGAAAACTTTTCAATGCGGCTAAAGACACGCTAGTAATAAATGCTACGAAGGATACACTTGCGACAAATACTGTCAAAGATTCACTGGCAGCAAAAAATGAGATGAATGTTACGGCTGACACTACATCTTACCTATTTGTAGTCCATCATGATAGCGTGCCTTATAATCCCCCAAAAACATACAACAAAGATGCTTTTAAATTCAAATACGATGCTTTTCGAGAAAAAATGAAAGAACCGTGGCTGGGTGGCATCTTAAAAGATATTTTCTTTTGATAAAATCAAGTTTCACGTCATCATTCCATTCGCATATTTCACTTTTTTTACATATATTTGCACCCGAAACAGCAAAACATTGGAATTAACCAAGTGTAATTAAAACGTAAACAAACGAAAAATGATGAAGAAAACAGTAGTCGTTATGGCCGTTACTCTATGCGGCTTTTCTCTGGGCGCTTCGGCCCAAATCAAAATCGGTGGAAAATCAATCAACACGAGTAAAGTAATCCAGGCCGGCACAGATGCCGCCAAAGCCATCACCCTCTCGGATGCCGATGTGGCGGAACTATGCCGCGAATACATGGTATGGATGGACGAACACAATCCGGTAGCTGCCGAAAACAGTGAATATGGACAACGCCTGAAGAAACTCACCGGACACATCAAGGAAGTCAATGGTCTGAAACTAAACTTCGCTGTGTACGAAGTGGTCGATATCAATGCCTTTGCCAGTGGCGACGGTAGCGTGCGCGTATGCGCCGGACTGATGGACTATATGACAGACGATGAAGTGCTGGCGGTGATCGGTCATGAAATAGGTCATGTGGTAAACACGGATGTGAAGGATGCCATGAAGAGCGCCTACCTTCGTTCGGCTGCCAAGAATGCGGCTGGTGCAGCCAGCTCGGCTGTAGCCAAGATGACGGATTCGGAGCTGGGTGCTTTGGCAGAATCACTGGCTGGTGCGCAGTTCTCGCAGAAGCAGGAGTATGCCGCCGATGCGTATGGCTTCAACTTCAGCGTACAGAACAATGGTGATGCTTATGGTATGTACAATTCATTGAGCAAACTGCTCCAATTGTCGGAAGGTTCGGCCCAGTCGTCTAAATTCCGCCAGATGTTCTCTTCACACCCGGACACGGAGAAACGTGCCGCCAAGGTGAAAGAGATGGCCGATAAAGCAAAGAAATAAGTCGGACTAAATCATAAAGAAGCCGGTTGTCTGAAGAGGTAACCGGCTTTTTCATTGGTGGAAAACGAACAAATTGCACGGCTTATCTATAATTATTTAGTAATACCGCTCTGCGCATTTGTGTTATTTCAACAATTAATGTACTTTTGGCGCAGTAAACCATTCATATACTATATGGAATTTATCGTTATTCTCTTTTTGCTGGTACTCAACGGAGTGTTCGCCATGTACGAAATCGCGTTGGTATCGTCCAGCAAAGCCCGCCTCGAAACGCTTGCCGGCAAGGGAAGCAAATCCGCACGCGAAGTATTGAAACAATTGGATGAACCGGAAAAGTTCCTCTCTACTATTCAAATCGGCATCACGCTTATCGGAATCGTATCGGGAGCCTTCGGTGGTGTGGCTATCGCCGACGATGTAGCCCCACTCTTCGCCCAGATCCCGGCTGTAGCTGCTTATGCCAAAGACCTGGCCATGATACTCACCGTGGCCGTCATCACCTATCTGTCTCTCATCGTGGGCGAGCTGGTGCCGAAGTCCATTGCACTGAGCAATCCGGAACGGTATGCCACCCTGCTCAGTCCGGCCATGCGGATGCTCACGTCCCTCTCCTATCCTTTCGTATGGTTGCTTAGCATTTCCACGCAACTATTGAATAAACTCATCGGTCTAAAGAACGAGGAGCGTATCATGACGCAGGAGGAATTGAAGATGATTCTGCACCAGAGTTCGGAACAAGGGGTTATCGACAAGGACGAAACGGAAATGCTGCGCGATGTGTTCCGCTTCTCGGACAAGCGGGTAAATGAACTGATGACACATCGTAAGGACTTGATTGTGATGCATGCCGACGATACGCAGGAGGAAGTGCTGCACATCATCGAAGAGGAGAACTTCAGCAACTACCTGCTGGTGGACAATGACAAGGACGAGGTATTGGGCGTGGTGTCCGTCAAGGATATCCTGCTACTAATCGGTAATCAGCAGCCTTTCCAACTGGATATGATTTCGCGGGAAGCGATGTTCATTCCCGAGAGTCTGTATGCCCGCAAGGCTTTGGAACTATTCAAACAGACAAAGAATAAGTTTGCCGTGGTGGTGAATGAGTACGGAGGTACGGAAGGGATTATCACCCTGCACGACCTGGCAGAGAGTGTATTCGGTGATATCCTGGAAGAAAACGAAATAGAAGAAGAAGAGATCGTAACCCGTCAGGATGGATCGATGCTCGTAGAAGGTTCTATGAATATCGGCGACTTTATGGACGAGATGGGTATTCTGGCTTATGAGGATATCGATTCGGAGGATTTCACCACGCTGGGCGGACTGGCGATGTTTCTGATGGGGCGTATTCCCAGGACGGGCGATACCTTCACGTATCAGCATATCGACTTCGAGATAGTGGATATGGATGGCGGGCGCGTAGATAAGTTGCTTGTGACCAAACGACCGGAATAAACTGTTATTCACCACAGAGGACACAGAGGAAATTAAGTAAATCCTCTGTGCCCTTTGTGTCCTCTGTGGTAAATTAAAGTTGTATGCTGTATAAAGCAGTACGCCCGGTAATGAAAAGCGTATTTCCATCTTTACCACCGAAGCAGAGTGTAGATGGACGCTCGGGAACTTCAATCATTCCAATTTCCAAACCAGCCGAATTGTAGATATACACTTGTCCGTCGGCGACATAGACATTACCTGCTTTATCTACGGCGGAACCAAACTCTCCACGTTCAGCAAAATAGGTCAAATCCGAAAGGGTACCATTGGCAGCTACTTCCATCTTTACCATGCGCTTGTCGTACTCGTCGGCCGTGTAGAAAGGCTTTCCGGGGAAGGCTTCGAGCAAGGACGAAGTGCGTGCCAGATCATAACACTCAGGAATGATCGTCACACCGTCGGGAGCTACGAAGCAGTGTTGCGGTACATAGACCGATACTTCGTTGAAGTCGTGGAAGTCTCTCCAACGGTTCGATGGGTAGAGGGCTTTACTCACTTTGTTCACTGCCTTCATAGGCTTGCGCGGAAGCAGATGGATACTCTCCTCCGGACGATCCGGATCGATGGCATACACCCAACTGGCAAAACCGGAATTGCCCCAACCGCTGAACGACGTACCTCCACCGTCGGGCAGATTCTCTACCCGCTCCTGCTGTCCATTGACCAGATAGCCTGGCTGTGGGTCGTAACGGAAGAGCACCAACAGATTGTCCTGTGTATCGCAAGCCAGCGTGATCGGTTTCCACGGGAAATCGGCCACGAGCGAAAGGCTTTGCGTATCGACCGACCATTTATACACTCTCCGCAGACGGTTCTCGCAGAAGTACACATTGCCTTTACTATCCGACGTCATTCCTTCGGCAAACTCAAATCCGGCAGCCAGTTGCTCTACTTTTCCCTTCGCAGTGGTCAAAGGCGTGCGACGACTCTCCTTTCCGGTAATCAATAAGCGCTGGAACTCCCACGGGCGGACTTCGGTGTCCGTGGTAATATCATAAACAGCCAGATCGGTGGTGTACTTTATCTGCGAGTAGTTGTGCACGTTCAGGAGTTCGATGTCCCGGCAGTTCCAGGTACGGACCGAATACGGCGCCGGCGTATCGAGCCGGATGGTGCGGAACATGTACAGATTGGCAAATACCATATTACAGCAGTTCTGCAACTCAATGGGCTGGCAGGAAGCACTCTCGCGATCCTCCTCCTCCAGTTGGAAAGCATACACCTTCCAGTTGGCCACGTTGTTGAAGCGGGCTTCGTTGCGCACGTGATGTTCCAGCGACATGGCGTAGATGCGTCCCGGTGTAGAGGTATTCTCTACATACAGGCCATTGGTGGCGTACGTGCTGGCCGTCCATACATCCTTGAAAGTACCGCCGCCATTGTTCGTCACCCAGAGGCTCCAGTGCTGGTTGTCCCACGCACGGTCCTTTCCGGTTGTCATCACCGGCTCGGAGGGCGAACTGACGCGTGCCCGGCCATATCCACCCCAGGGTTTGTACGGACCTCTACTCAGGGTACCGTGACCGCCGACAAATTTCACGTCGTTGAGGTACGAAGCCGCATCGGCCATCCACTTACAACCCACCGCGCGGTAATTGTACGCACCGGTATTGATACCGATACCGTTCAGGATATTGTTACCCCCTTCCGACGATTCGAGCAATGCCACCGGCGAGCCGAAGCCGCTGAATGCCGGGGTACTCTCGGTCAGAATGAATTGGGTAGCAAATGGGTGCAATCCGATGAGCCGGGTGCCCGGTTTCATGCACACCGTTTCCGTGAAGCGATACCAGCCTTGCGGCACATAGATATTGGCATGTTTCTCGACGGCTTCCTGAAACACCTTGGTATCATCCGTCTCACCATCGCCTTTGGCCCCGAGGTCCTTGATGTTCACCCAGGTTTCCATCGGCGGGAAAGCGGGAATGTCCCGTTTCAGAGCTGCCGGAAGAGTTTTCAGGGGAACAATGTCGGAGGTAGTGCGATACTCCGGCCGGGCCTGGAGATTGTCCATCTGCAAACCGTGATCATACGCTTTCACCAAGTAAGTAGCATGCGGCACGGTTGTCTCCCGACCGCTGCGGCGCATCTTGACCAACACCGGTACCTTCTGGCACTCAATGTCGCGAAGCGATATCTGGTTGAAAGCATTGTCCTCATTGCTCACCACGATGGCCGGACCGCCGACATTCACGAAGCGACAATTCTCCATGAATAGCTTCTCGTGGTAGTTGGGATCAATGTCGATCACTGTCGGCACATTCTTGGCTTGCAGGTTAACGATGGTCAGTCCGGCTTCCTGGGTGCGGATAGCCGCCTGCCGTTGTCCTTCGAAGTAGCAGTCCGTGAGCATCATCTGCCAACCGGGCGACGCCTTGGTAGTATAGATACCGTACTCGCCACCATAGAATGCCATGTTCTCCATCTCGTTGCCCACGTCGTACAGTCCCGCCTTGCCTTTGCCTACGTACACGCTCATGTGACTGACAAAGCTATGCTGGGCAAAGTGCGTACGAAGTGCCACAGCATACGGATTCCCCTCTTCAATCTTCAAGTTGATGTTGGACATGGCGCTATAGAACGTTCCCGCGTTGGCATCACCGATATGGTTCTCATCGCTCACCACGCCGCCGGTAAACCAGAACAGGTACTTCGCCCGCCCCTTGTCCGAGACGATTTCCTGCTGATAGCCCGGCGAGTTCTTCGCCAGCACGAAGAGCGGACGTTTCTTTCCGTATCCTATCAATCGGATAGAAGCCGGGATGTAGATGGTGCGCGTGAGCTTGTACATACCTTCGGGAATGAAGACGATGCCGAAGTTCTGCTCCAGCTTCAGTTTGTCGATAGCTGCCTGAAGGGCTTCGGAGACATCCGTCCGGCCATCGGCGGTAATGGGATAATTCTCCGGGGTGAAGTACACCGCTTCCGGATCGTTGGGGCGTTGGGTGTAGATGGACGATTCGTCCACCGCTACCGCGCGGCCTGCCGCGATAAGCAGCAGGATTGCAATCATTGTTCGTTTAATCATGATGCATTGGGGGTTTAATAAGATTTCGTTGCCATAACCTGTTTCAATGGTTCTAACGCTCTGTTTCAAAAGATGAAACTTTGAAGACACACGTTCTATACCTTAAGCCGCACTTTTGCCTTCGTCAGCAGGCCAGCTATCTGTACGATAATCAGCGAGAACAGCAGCGACTTGATCAGTCCCGGCAGGCCTTCACCCAGCGCTTCGGGATACCACCAGCCCAACATGCCCTGTACGTTGTACCACAAGTAAGGCAGGATGTAGCAGGTCAGCGTCACCGTTCCGGCAGGTTTGATGAGCCCGAACCACTTCGTAATGCCGCGCGTGTCCATCAGCCAGTACAACAAGCCGAACAGCGGGAAGAAGATGGCCAGGCAGATGAACAACCACGTCGGAGTGGCCTGTATCTTCGAGATGATCCAATGGGGATAGGAGATGAAGAAGCCGACCAGCATCAACACGCCCAGCCCGCAGAGGGTCAGGGTGTACCGTCCGGGCTTCTCTTTATCGCCCAGATGCTGCATCAGGATAGCTACCAGAATACCCGATACGCCCAACGCATGCAACGTCATATCGCTCGGGATAAAGCTGATCCAGAAGGCTCCCGCATGGGTAAGCACGGACAAAGCCACCAGCACAGCCCAAGCTATCAGCGTGCGCACCAGACTCTTCCGGGTAATGAGATACACCAAGGCAGCCACCAGGTACGTCCACCCGATCAGTCCCAGGATACCCCACCACTTGATACCGAACGCCTGACCGTCGTGCCCCTTATAGATAAGGAACAACCACACCAGCAGAGCCGCTCCAACCAGACGCAAGCCTACAAAAAGATATTTCTTCCAGTCCGTGGCCTTGGGGTACAGGTTCCATACCAGAAAGAAACCAACCACCATCAGAATGACAAACCAGTTATGGGAAAGCACACAAGCATGCCCGTCCAGGCTATCGAGGTTGACGGTGAACAGTCCCATCACCAGCAACGCGATGGTACGTTCCACAATGTGCCAAAGCACTTTCAGCAGAGAATCACCCTTCTCCATCCGTTTCTGGATGGCAAAAGGTATGGACAGCCCAACGGCAAACAGGAACGCCGGAAAGATGGTATCCGAGAAGCCGAGCATATTCTCATCCCATGACGCATGATGCAGCCAGTGGGGAATGTTGCGCAGACCGGGGATGTCGTTAACGAAAAGCATCAGCACCATCGTGATGGCGCGGAAGCCATCGATGGACAGGATGCGTTGGGAAGAATTGGGGGTATTCATGTTATTGCAGAATAAGGTGATTTACTAAAATAGAACTATCAGACGGCTGTCTTCTTTACTCGCGAACCTATCTGTGCATAATACAGCATGAATAGTTCGCCTACCAGCACCAGCGCCCAGGTTCCACGCCATCCGTGCAACACATCGGCAAAGATGCCTTGCAGCAACGGAAGGATAGCTCCACCTACCACACCGATCATAAACACGCCCGACGCGATGGAAGTGTACTTGCCCAACTTGGCAACAGACAGTGTGAAGATAGCTCCCCACATGATGGAGTGGAACAGCCCCACAGCCACCAGCAACCACGGATTATTAGTTACGATGGCCAGTACCACAAACACCAACGCCGACACGGTAGTCACCGTCAGTTGCGTACGCGGGGAAACCTTACTCAGGAATCCGGCTACCGAACGACCAATCAGCATACCGCCCCAGTAAAGCGTAGCCATCAAGGCAGGTATCGAGAAGTTAATGCCAAACAACGTCAGCGAATCCAGTCCGAAGAACGAGAAATGCTGTCCGGCTCCTTCGAGTTCGATGGCGTACAGGTTGATATTATTACCGATACACACCTCCACACCCACATAGCAGAAGATGGCCATCACACCCAGCTTCAGGTGGCTGAACGACCAGACACTCTCTTCCAGTTGCTCGCCCGCTTCGGCTTTCGTACCTTCGATATCGGGTAGAGAGATACGGAACAGGATCATCACTACGATACCGAGGATCACCATCAGGGCGATGAACGGCATCATGAGTTGCTCCACGTGCACCTCTTCCATCGCCAGTCCGCCGAAGACAATACCCGTCACGAAGAACGGCGCCACGGTAGTACCGATGGAGTTCGACGCTCCGCCGATGCTCAACCGCTGGATGGCTTGCGTGCCTTTCACCGAGCAAGCCACCAGGTAAGGATTGATGACCACCTGCATGATGGTAGCCGCCGAGCCTACCACGAACGAACCGAGCAGGAAGATGAAGTATCCCACCGGCACGGTAGCCGATGCAATGCTCAGATTGGATTCCGGAAATGATACCGTGTACCAGGAAGAAGAGAAGAACAGTCCCAATCCGAGGATCATAATGAAGAGCGAGCGGATCAGCGTTTTCTTATACCCCACCTGCGTCACCCAACGGGAACCGATACCTCCCGTGAGCGGGTAAGCCAGGAACCAGGAGAAGGTGATGAGTGTAACGAATGTATTCTTCAAATCGCCTACCCCACTGAGGAAGGCCGACTTCAAAGGAGCCTGGAACTGTCCGTTGGCTGTAGTCAGAAAGCCAACGATAAAGAACAGAAAGACCAATGTAATGAATGGTCCCACATAATTGATATTTTTGTTTTGTGTATTCATGGATAATTATTTTGAACAATTAGTATATGCTTTTCCTAACTGACCAAATAGCGTGTAACTACCGCTTATTGGTGCCTACCTAAACAGATTTTCGCGTTTACCTAAATAAAAAAACCGCTGTACCTACAGAGATAAATTTCTGTAGGTAGACGCTTTTTCCTATGTATCAAAGCAGGAGAGGCGGAAAAGTACGGGAAATCATTTTATATTGACAACAACCGGGCTGCATCCGCATCGAGTAAGAATTCACAGTTGGGATGGAGCTGGAGTACCGAAGCTGGGATGTCCGTGGTCACAGGCCCTTCGAGCATTTGCTTCACCATTTCGGCTTTGTGTGCTCCTTTAGCGATAAGCACGATCTTGCGGGTATGCATGATGTTCTTGATACCCAGCGTAAGTCCGCCCAATTCATGATCGGGACCTACCTGCGTCTCGCGACGTACCCGTTCTTCAAAGATAGGATCCATCGGCGACACCCATGTTTCGCTCTCGAAAGGCGTACCCGGTTGATTGATACCGATGTGTCCGTTCATGCCCAGTCCGAGCATCTGCAGGTCGGCACCGCCACGACTTTCCAGCGCTTGCTGGAACAGGCGGCTCTCTGTCTCGAAATCGTCGGAGATGGTGGGCGGCATGATAAAGTTCTCTTCCTTGATACCCAGCGGTCCGGCTATCTGTTCCTGGATCATGGTGTAGCAGCATCCTTTGTACGAACGGGGCAGGTTAGTCAACTCGTCCACATTGAACACGGTGATGTTCGATACATCGAACGGAAACTGGCGGTAAATCTCACTTACGATGGCATGCATGTTGGCCGTAGTCTGTCCGGTGGAGAAACCGATGACAGCCCGGGGGTTGGACAACATTTCACCGATAATTCTCCAAGCAGCGATCCGGTCGAATTCGGCCTCATCGCGGGCAATGGTAATGTTCATCTTCATTTTCTTCTATGTTAAATTAATAATGATTTCAGTCTATGCGTTCATGGCGACAGCCGCCGCGCCTATCAGTCCGGCAAAGGCCGGATCGAGCTGCGTCAACACTACGCCGTTGGTAACAAAGCGCATGGTGTGCGTATTGAGTCGTTCCTGGATAAGGGGGAACAGGAAACCGCTGGCTACAATGCCCGTACCTATATTAATATAGATAAAATGCTGCGACGTGCGTCCGTAGCCGAACAACATCTCGGCACGGGTAGCCGCCTTCACATCGTTGTCTATGTAGCAAGGCATGCCAAACTCCTGCGAAAGCAAGGAAGCTAACGGGAGCGGAGCTGTGCGGTCGATGTAGCCGGTTTCGTAGCGTTTGCTGCGTAGCACCTCGCCCTGGGCAGTCACTTCGCCCACCAACAGTTTGGTACCTCCTAAATCCAATGATAAATAAGTTTTCTCCATGTATATGTATTTAATTACCCCATCCCGGGTTTTGTGTCAAAGCACCTTGCGAAGCTGTTATCTCCCGTTGCTGGATAGGGAAGTAACGGTGTTTTTCCGTCCACCCTTTCGCACCCAACAGTTCCGATCCTTTATCGAAACGCATGATGTCGAACCAGCGTTGCATTTCGTCGATAAACTCATAGCCACGTTCCTCGAAGAGTAAGTCCAGTACTTCAGTCTTACTTTTCGAAGCCAGCAAAATACGATGCGTCTGGTCCAGGAAAGCCCGGTCGCGAATCTGGTCGAACCATCCTTGCGCCTCCACACTAACGCTTCCGTCGATGCGGACAGAGAGTTCGGTAGCCATCAGCAACACATCGGCATAGCGATAAAAACGGAAGTTCACCGCATAGTTGTCCATGGGATTCAGCGCCGAAGCACTCTCTACCCGGCCGTGGTATTTGTAATGTCCCAACCACTCGAAGTTCTCCTGCTTATCGCTGATAGAGAATGTAGAGCCGGCAGGTAGTTCGCCAGCAGCTACTAATTCCTGCACCTTGGCAGCTTCCACCCGGTAGTCTATCACCGTACCTTCACGGCGGGTATCTCCTTCCTCAAACATCTGGTAAATGGTACTCGGCATGGTACATTGTCCCCATCCGCTACCTAAACCACCTTGTACGCCCGAACGCGGATCGGTAATATCACGCCCGCTCAGCGAACGGCACAGCACGGTGTTTCCTTCGCCCAGGTTATCGCCGACAAACTGTATCTCGTAAATAGATTCCGGTCCGAACTCCCCACTCTTCAGCCAAATGGTCCGGTAGTCGGGTACTAATGAGTAACGCCCGGAAGTAATAATCTCCTTCATGGCGTTCAGCACCTCAGCATACCGGTTTTCGGCCCGATGGAAAAGCACCAGCTTGGCTTTCAGCACACGGGCCGCATCTTTGCTTACCCGGCCTTTCACCATTTTGGCTTTATCCGGCAAGTTGGCAATCACCGCATCGTCCAGATCTTCCATCATGAATTCAAATATTTCATCGCGCGTACCTTTGGTTACTTTGAATATCTCGGAGGTAGCCAAACGGTGTTTGATAAGCGGAGCCTGTTCGTACCCCATAAAAATATAGGCATAGAACAAGGCGCGATAAAAGCGGGCTTCGGCCATGACCGATTGGGTAAACGCCGGGGCGAGCATGCTATTCGCCAGTTTTTCGATCAGGGTATTGGCACTGGTCACCCCGTTGTACAAGCCGTAGTCCCACTCGTTCCACCAAGCCGGAGAGTTACTGGGATCGAACGTAAATGTATCGTACTTTACCTTGTACACACCTTCGCCCAGGCCGCCTCCGGTTTCCGATTCGTCGGACATCAGTGAGGCATAGCTAAACACCTCCAGCAAGCGATCCTGTATGTCGTTGATAATGGCAGCCACTCCCATGATCACTTCGCTTTCCGATTTATAGAATTCCTTTTCGGATACCTGCGTACGCGGATTGGTTTCCAGAAAGCCATCACAGGATGCGAAAAGCATCACGCTTAAAGCCGACAGTACTATATACCTTTTCATATCTATCATCGTTAAAATACTATGTTTGCTCCCACAGTAAAGGTGCGTGCCTGCGGATAGGTACCCCCATCGAAGCCGCGACGTGTGCCTACTTCCGGATCGTATCCGGTGTAGTTGGTAACCGTAAACAGGTTCTCTACCTGTACATAGAAGCGGAGTTTCCTGATAGCTGCTTTCCGGGTAACGTTGACCGGCAGTTGGTATCCCAGTTGCAAGAGTTTCATGCGAAGGAATGAGCCATCTTCCACAAACAGATCAGACACCCAGGTGGTGTTGTGATGTGGATCGCCCTCGTCCAGACGCGGCAACCGGTTAGAGGTTCCTTCACCATGCCAGCGGTTCAGCCATTCTCTTCCCCAGTTGGCATACGTGATGTTGGCCCGGCGATAGAATCTGTAGATATCATTGCCCGCCACTCCCTGGAAAAAGGTCTTCAAGTCAAAGTTCTTCCAAAACACATCCAATGAGAAGCCGTAGGTCCAGTCAGGATTCGGATTTCCAATCATCGTGCGGTCGTCGCCCGAAATGTATCCGCTGCCATCCAGGTCGAGGTATTTCACATCACCCGGCACAGCATTCGGTTGAATTTTTCCTCCTTTGGTATTCACATAGGCATCGATCTCGGCCTGATTCTGGAAAATACCGTCCGTCTTGTATCCCCAGAAATAGCCATAAGGCTTACCCGACTCCATGACCGTAACCTCACCGCCAAGTCCGCCGCCCAGCACATCCAATGCCGTGCGGGCCGAACCCAGGTTGGTGACTTCATTTTTCACATACGAAGCATTGGCAGCTACATCGAAACCCACCTTCCCTATATCAAAACGATACGAGGCTTCCATCTCAAAACCTTTGTTGCTTACCGTTCCGACGTTGGTACACATCGTGCGATACCCCGTATACTCCGGCAGACTAACATCCATCAGCATGTCTTTGGTTTTCTTGTCGAAGTAATCCAGCGAAAAGCTCAATGAATTGTTCAGGAAACGGAAGTCTATACCCAGGTTGGCCTGTTCGGATGTTTCCCATTTCAGGTCGCTATTGACATACCCCGAAGGTTTGGCTCCGGTGATTACCTTGCCGTTGATCACCGCGTTGTATCCCATAGACATCATGCTGGTATAGCCGAATGCACCAATGGATTCATTTCCGTTTTGTCCCCAACTGGCACGCACCTTCACGAACTCCAACCACGAAGGACGATTCTTCATAAAGCTTTCGCGGGTCAGCACCCACCCGGCCGAGAACGAGGGGAATACGGCATATTTGTTGTTATCGCCGAAGTTGGACGAGCCATCGCGCCTGACGACTGCTTCCAACAGGTATCGTTCATCGAAATTGTAGTTGACACGCCCAAATACCGAAGCCAACCTATGGTCGGTCCCGATACCACTAACGCGCTCGTCGGTACGGTCGCCGGTAGCAATATCGATAAACGCTTTCTCCGGATCAACAACCAGCAAATCATAGTCGGTACCTGCCAGATTCGAATACGTATTGCCCGACATGGTAGTTCCACCCAGCAATACCAGGTTGTGTTTGCCGAACGACTTCTCGTAAGAAACCACATTCTCCCATTGCCAGTGAAAAGATTCTTGTTTCTCATCCTCCACACGCGAAGTGCTGTTCTTCGTGGTGGCATTCAGATCATAGGCCGGAACCACATTCTTAATGGAAGAGAACGCCCAGTCCAGACCGGCCGTAGTACGGTATTTCAATCCCGGAAAAATCGAAACATCCACACTGAAATTGGCATTAAATATCTGGTTGACCCGTTTCTGGTTATTGTTCACCTGCAAGGAAGCAAGCGGGTTGCAGATTTCGCGCAATTCAATGATATTGTAGGCCCGCCCGTCGGCATCCTTCACATAGTTGGGATACACACTCTCGTAATTGCCCAGTCGGACAGCATCGTCCTGATACACACTCTCAGTAGGCGGAAGCATATTCATAGAAGCGATGATACCTCCTGCTTCACTGTTGCCGATGGAGTTGCCCACACGTTCGGTGCGCGAGTAACCGGCAATGGTACCTAATACCACTTTATTGAACCAGTCGCGGTGCTTCACGTCCAACAAGGTATTGGTATAGCTCAGGCGGCCGTTGTATCGTTCGTAGTCGGCATGTCCTTTGGCAAGTACTCCGCGCTGCTTGATATAGCCAAACGAAGCATAATGGGTGCTGTGTTCACCACCGCCACTCAACGACAACTGGTGCGTAGCCACCGGAGCATTCTGGTAAGTCAGCTCTTTCTGCCAATCCGTATTTACTGTCGATGCGGTAGGGAAATAGGCGTCTTTGCCCATATTGGCAGCCATCTCATTCATCATCATCTGATATTCTTCAGCATTCATCAGATCGAGTTTTCGGGTAGGGTTCTGAAGTCCGTAGGAGCATTCGTAACTCAAGCTGGTCTTTTGCATGGCCGTACCTTTCTTGGTAGTAACCAGCACCACCCCGTTGGCACCACGTGCTCCATAGATGGCAGCCGAGGCAGCATCTTTCAACACCTCGATCGATTCTATATCAGAAGGGTTCAGGTAGTTGATGCCGTTGGAGGAAGGCATGCCGTCCACTATATACAGAGGATCGGAATCATTGACTGTTCCTGTACCGCGGATGCGTATCCTGGACTCCATACCCGGCTGTCCCGACTGTGAGGTGATCTGTACCCCCGACACTTTCCCTTTCAGTACATCCTGTACGTTGGTGGGCGTTCCCCTATCCAGGTCACCAGCCGAAACCTTGCTGACAGCCCCTGTTATCACACTCTTCTTTTGCACACCGTATCCCACCACCACTACTTCTTCCAATTGCTTGGTGTACTCCCGCAAGGTGACAGTGATGTGCTGCTTTCCTTGTAATGGCACTTCTTGGGTGGTGTAGCCAATAAAAGAGATGGACAGCGTAGCATAGTTCGAGGTATTCAGGCTAAACTTGCCATCGACATCGGTGATGGTACCCAATGTTTCACCCTTTACAGAAATATTGGCCCCGATGATCGGTTCGCCGGAGATATCCCTGACCACGCCGGTCACTCTTCTGTCCGGTTGAGTAGTTGACTGGGGCTCACTCTTACGCATCAGCATAATGTTATTGCCCACCATAGCGTAATAAATATTCGTATGTTCGAAAACTCTATTCAGCACTTCGGCAACAGATGTTTTCCTGACATCCATATTTACCCGATGATTCAGATCGACCTCATTCACATTGAACACAAACAGATACTCCGTCTGCTTCTCTATCTCGTTGATAATGCTCCTTGTCGTTGCATTTTGGGCCGAGATGGAAACTTTGGCCGTTTGCGAATGAGCTCTATTAGCAAACAGACTCCCCACGCATATACACAGAAGTAAGAATGTGACTCTCATAATAGGGTTAATCGATAGCTATTGCATTCTTCTCATTGTCTTTCTTGTATGTGAACTTGTTGTTCAGTTGCAAGACTTTGAGTACATGCTCTATGCCATCTTTACTACGGAACTTGCCGGTATAATGATTCTTTAATATATCCTTGTTATTCACGATTATCTTTACGCCATAGAAGCGTTCCAGGTCCTCGAACATATGAGCCACAGACGCATTCTGGAAACTGATAATCCCTTCTCTCCACAGAAAGTAGTCCAACTCCCGAATAGCCGTCTTCTGCAATTTCCCATCCACCAGCTTCACCTGTGTATGGGGTTCTAATATAACTGACCCACTGACTAACGGCGAAAAGACCTCGACACTTCCTTCTATCAATGCTGTTTCGAAGTCCGGATCGGAAGCATAAGCGATCACATTGAATTCTGTTCCCAGTACACGCACATTGTATTTACTCGTTTCGACGATGAACGGTTTCGAAGCATCCTGGGCTACCTGGAAGTATCCTTCGCCATCGAGTTTCACCTGTCGGGTATCGGCCGTGAATCCAGCCGGGAAAGTCAGCGTAGTCTCCGCATTGAGCCACACCTTCGTACCATCAGCCAGAAACAGTTCGGCCCGTTGCCCGGCGGGAACATGGATGGTTTGCAAGGCATCTGCCCATTGGGGTTGTTTGCTTTCCTGCCAGAAGTAAGCGCCAGCCAAAACAACCGCCACGATAGCAGCTACCTTCAATACTTCCTGTATCCACAACTTACGTACCGGCTTCTCTTCGGACTTTTCGGACGAAAGGAGTACCTTCTCTGCCGGTTCCTGCCAGAGGGAAATATCGTAGAGTTTACGGAGCACCATGAACTCACGCAGGTTCTGTTCGTCCGCATGCAGCCACTCGGTTACCTGTTGCTTTTCTGTTTCGGTGGCTTCGCCTGCTATATATCTTTGTAACAATTCTTGTTCCATATTCCATTGGTTGTAAAATCGGCTACCCTTTCACTCCTTTACTTAGAAACGACGGAAATGACAAAGTCCCTAATAAAATTATTGGAGATAGAAAAAAAAGTAAAACAAGGGAAGATAATCTTTGAAAGCCACACGCAATTCTTTCAGAGCTTTGGATATATGGTATTCTACTCCTTTGGGTGAGATGCCCATCACCTCGGCTATTTCTTTCCCGGTCAGGTTCTCGAAGCGACTCATCTCGAAGATGCGGCGAGTTTGTTCGGATAGTGTGGAGAGAGTTTCCTGCAGGATACGTGTCACTTCGTCAGAGAAGATTTCATCGGGATTGCAGGCTTCGAGGGTGGAGATGCGAATATCGAGTTCCTGTTTGTGCCAGTCTACAAGGGTTTCGAAAGCATTGCGCTTCACTTCTTCGTGTTTCAGATAGTCGAGCGATTTGTTTTTCAGGATGGTGAGCAGTAACGGTTGTACGTAGGTGATCTCTTCCTGCTTCATTCGTTCCCAGAGTTTGATCAGCGAATCGGAAGCGATATCTTCCGCTGCCAGATCATTGTGCACATACGACTTGGCGAAAAGAAAGGCCTTCCGGTAATACAATGAATATATTTCGTTGAAAGTATGCGTTGCCGTCGGTGTCTCCATAGGTAGAACTTCGTTCAAATCTTTTATTGCTTGAGGTCTGCAAACTTAATGATAATCTTTGAAATTAGAAAGATACTATCAATAAAAAGGAAAGAGTTTAGGGAATTAACTTCTTGGGTCGTCTTTTAAAAAGACAACAAACAATTACCATGAAGAAACTCATTTTCGCTACGTTGGCCTTGCTCATCAGTACTTCTGCCCAAGCGCAGTTCAAGGTCACTGCACACCAGGAAGGATGGGACCAGGTCCCTCCTGCCGCTCAGAAGCCGGGATTCTGGTTTCAGCGATCTGTACTTGCCCAGATGGACGACGACGCTGCTCCGGAAGAGGTCATGCTCTTCGGACGTGACAACGGGCACTACCCTACTTTCGACTTGTTCAAATGCTATTATGCCATTGTGGACCATTACACGAAAGAAGTACAATATGTATCGGACGTGTTCGTGACCGACGCTTATTCGCTTACCGTAGAGGACCGCAACAACGACAGTATTTCCGAACTCTACATCCATTACTTCAAAGACGGTAAGTTCGCTGTAGACGAACGGGGATACAACTTGAAGGTGACCCGCTGCTACGACCGCATCGAATGGCAACCCAACACACAAACTATCCAATGATATGAAAAAGACAGTTATATACACTCTTTTGCTTCTCTGGGCAATGGTGTACACCACCCCTGCCGAAGCACAGACACCGAAGAAGGTGATTAAAACGATGATGATTGCCGGACAAGACGGTAGCCACTACTGGCAAGGCGCCTGCGAAAGCATGAAACAGATTCTGGAGAACAGCGGGCTTTTCAAGGTCGACTTTACCTTCACACCCAATTTCGGCGGAGATATCAGTACCTTCCAACCGGAGTTCGGCAAGTACGACCTGATTGTGATCAATTATGGCGGGGCTACCTGGACAGAAGCCGTGCGAAAGGATTTCGAGAAGTATGTACACAATGGCGGCGGGGTGGTGATTATCCACTCTTCGGTAGTTCCGATGGCCGACTGGAAAGGCTACAACGAGATCATTGGTATGGGTGCCTGGGACGGCCGCAACGAGAAGGACGGGCCCTACCTATACTGGAAAGAAGGAAAATACGTGTACGACTACACGCCCGGTTATGCCGGTCACCACGGATTACAACACGAAACCGTATTAGAGCACCGGGCGCCCGATCACCCCATCCTGAAAGGACTGCCTAACAAGTGGAAACATTTCAAAGACGAGATCTATACCCGTTTGCGCGGGCCGGTGAAGAATATGGAAATCCTTGCCACCGTTCGCGAAGGCGGCAGAGACGAACCTCTGATGTGGACAGTACGCCCGGGCAAAGGCCGTGTATTCGTCGACCTGCTGGGACATTGCGGTAGCGACCCGAACATGATTTACTCGATGGAGTGTACCGGTTTCCAGGTCACTTTGCTCCGTGGAGCCGAGTGGGCTGCCACAGGCAATGTCACGCAAGCAGCTCCGAAAGATTTCCCACTGGAAGATACCTGCACGATTCGTCCGGAGTTCAAAGCACCGTTCCACGCCTATTGATTCTTTATTAACTTAACACAATATGTTTATGAACCATCATTCTCATTTTCTGAAACAAGTATCCCAAGCTTGTTTGGTAGGACTGCTATCCGTGTTCTTAGTGAGTTGCGCAACGAAGAAGCCCGCGAAAAAGTCCGTCGTACTGGCTTACGTCACTTCGTGGACTAGCATCATGCCCGACCCTGCGGTGCTGACACACATCAATTATGCCTTCGGTCATGTGACCGACTCGTTCAATGCCGTACGTGTGGACAATGGAGAACGGCTCCACTCACTCGTAGCCCTGAAAGCCCAAAAGCCTTCGTTGCAGATCCTTCTTTCCGTAGGTGGATGGGGAAGCGGACGATTCAGCGAGATGGCAGCTTCGGACAAGAACCGGGCCGCCTTTGCTCAAGACTGTCAACGGATAGTAGCGGAATATGGACTCGACGGTATCGACATCGACTGGGAATACCCCACCCAGAACTCTGCCGGTATCTCTTCGTCCCCCGATGACACCAACAACTTTACACTGCTGATGCGCGATATCCGCGCAGCTATCGGAGCAGACAAGTTGCTCACCCTAGCTACGGTTGCCAACGGTAAGTATATCGACCTTGCCGGTATAGAGCCCTATGTCAACTTCGTGAACATTATGACATACGATATTTCTTCGGCACCCTACCACCATGCTTCACTGTTCCGTTCGGAAATGACACAGGGCGTATCTTGCGAGGATGCCGTCAAAGCACACGTAGCAGGTGGATTTCCGATAGATCGTCTGGTGCTTGGCATTCCGTTCTATGGTCGCAGTGCCAAGGATTTCGGCCCTTCCAACTACAAAGATATCATCCGGAAAGAAGGCTACCAGCGCAACTGGGACGATGTAGCAAAGGTTCCCTACCTGACAGATTCAACCGGAGTGATGGTTTGCGGTTATGAAGACGCCTTGTCTATTGCCGAGAAGTGCAAATTCCTGAAAGAAAAAGGAATGCTCGGTGCCATGTACTGGGAGTACAACGGCGACGACGAGCAGGGAACGTTACAGAAAGCTGTTTACAACGGCGTAATGCAATAAGTGATTTAGAGCAGAAAAAGCAGCTACTTGTTTGAAACGAGTAGCTGCTTCTTATTATAGTGCCCAATCACATCAATGAAACTGGGTATTAAAGCCGATGAACACCTGTAACTGTGGTTGCCCCATTCCCTTAACAAGCACTGAATACTGCGGTTCCATGAATACATTGAACACAGCTTTCTTCGCCTTGATTACCTTACCGATACCCAAGCCAAGGGGAACATTATAGTCGCCGTTCTCCAGATTGAAATTCCATAAGCCTGTACTTCTCAGGTACGTACCTTTTCCCAATTGGAACATGAAAAACAACTGTGGAGTAAGCATACTGACATCGGCTCTGTCACCATCGCCGGCAAACGATTGCTGCCAGGTGATAAGCGAACCTACCTGTACCACCGGATTGCTATGTGCAAAGGCGATAGCTGATACACCAGCCTGCCATTTACCAGTACCCATACCATTACTTCCCGTCGGGAATGTCAACGCCGGGCCGATACCAAAGTCGGTACCACTGGTGGGCTTGCTAAACTTATAAATGATGAACGCATTCAGGTCGCCCAGCCCCGTAGAAGGACTTTCGTTGGGATACGAAGTGTTCTGGAACGGCATCGACACGCGGATAAGCAGTGGGCCGACAGGCTGTGCATACCGTACCCAGGTCTGGTTGACCGTAGCATCGGGCACTCCATACAAATTGGGCATGTAGTAATTGTGCACATTAATGGTTTTGATACTTGCCAACGGGTTATTGGCTTGCTTTGCCACTTCTTCGTCCGAAGGAGATTGGGCATACATTCCTATGCCGAAAGCGGTCAGCAAGAGGGTGAAAGCTCCTCTTCTTAGTAACACTGATTTTTTCATACAACTTAAGTTTATTGTTTGGTTTATATCTCTTTTCATCCGTTTCGTGCTTATAGAACAAGTATTCCCTATTTTTGTTGTTGGCTACAAAAGAAATATCATTAAACCAGACAAAACCAGTCAATTGCTTGGTGGTTTTTGAAGGTTTTTTTATATTTGTACTATACAGCTAAAATTATTCCTCATGAAAAGCCTAATTACCCCTTGTTTATGGTTCGACCACCGGGCGGAGGAAGCTGCCCGTTTCTACACCTCCATCTTTAAAGGAGGCAAAACAGGAACCATCGTACGCTCTGTTGGAAACAGCATGCTACCCAAGGACAGTGTGCTGACGGTCAGTTTCAGTCTGGCCGGACAAGAAATCATCGCCCTGAACGGCGGAACTCTTTTCACTTTTACTCCATCCAATTCATTCTTTGTAGGATGCGAAACAGCCGAAGAACTCGACGCCTTATGGGACAAGTTGGCCGATGGCGGCGCTCCACTGATGGAGCGTGACAAGTATCCGTTCAGCGAACGTTTTGGATGGATAGAAGACCGGTACGGTCTGTCCTGGCAATTGGGTGTATGCGGCATTCCTCAATACATCACTCCTTTCCTGATGTTTGTCGGCAAGCAACACAAGAAAGCCGAAGAAGCCATTCATTTCTATTGCTCGGTATTTGCTCCCGTCTCGGTCATCAATGAGCTGGAGATGCACAACTCGAATGGTCTCACGGGATTAGAAAAGACAGTGGCGCATGCCCAGTTCTCGTTGCTGGGGCAGAAGTTCATGGCGATGGACAATGGCCTGGAACATCAGTTCAAGTTCACGGAAGCCATGTCGTTCTATGTGCGTTGTTGCACACAGGCCGAGATAAATCATTATTGGAAAATGCTGACTATCGGTGGAGAAGAACAAGCGTGTGGCTGGTTGAAAGACCGCCATGGAGTATCGTGGCAGATTGTTCCCGAACAGATGGAAACCTGGATGTCAAACGATACACCCGAGAAGGCCAAACGCGTGACTGCAGCGATGCTACGGATGAAGAAACTGGATATGGAGGTATTACGAAGGGCTTACGAACTCCCGTAAGCCCCTCGTTAATCAGGTATTACCCCTGCCCTTCCATGTAGTCGATCATCCAACTGATACCGAATCGATCAGTAACCACACCGAAGAGTGCTGCAAAGAATGTTTTCTCCAACGGCATAACCACCGCTCCGCCTACCGCCAGGGCATCGAATATACGTTGTCCTTCGGCTTTGTTTTCCACACTGATGCAAATGGAAAAGTTATTACCTTGTACGAACTTCTCTCCGGTCATTTCCTCGCACACGTCACAGCCCAGCAATGCAGTTTCTTTACTGATGGGCAGCCCCACGTGCATCACCTTGTTCTCATGCCCGGCAGGTATGGGACCTTCGCTGGCAGGTATGTCCTTGTAACGACCGAGGTAATTGAACTCCTTTCCGAATACAGATTTGTAGAAGTTGAAAGCTTCTTCACAGTTGCCGTTGAACGACAAGTACACATTGATTGTTGCCATAAGTTTTTGTTTTTTAGTTTGAAAAATGAGGACTCACTCAGCACGATACTGTGTAATGCTGGAATGAAACAACTCTGTTTAGTCTTTGTTCGCAGCCCATTTATGGTATATCCGGATCATTTCATTGTTCTTAATAATCTGAATTAATGTTTTCCGGCGAAACAAGAGCCATGGCCGGTTTGTTAAGTTACTTGCTTAGAATTATTCATGTTTCACCTCAAAACTTTAACAGTATGGCAAAGAAAGTAGCAGTATTAGTGGTGAACCCGGTCAATGGGTTCGGGTTGTTCCAGTATCTGGAAGCCTTTTACGAGAACGGTATCGAGTTCAAAACATTTGCCGTGTCCGACTCTACCCATGTAGCCAGCAATTCGGGCGTACGCATGGGACTGGACGATGTGGTGGCCAATCTGAAAGGTCACGAAGAAGACTATGACGCAGTGGTATTCGCCTGTGGCGATGCAGTACCGAAAATCAATGACCATCTGGAGAAGTCGTACTACCAGGATATGTTTGCCATCCTCAGACGGTTCGAGAAGAAGGGAAAGATACTGATAGGGCATTGCGCAGCCGCCTGGATGTTCGAGATGGCCGGTGTAGGCATCGGCCAGAAAGTAGCCATCCATCCTTATGGGAAGGGCCGTATCACGAAGGCGATTGCTACAGACGAGATGTCGGAAATAAGCGGAAATCTGTATACGGCGCAGACGGAGAATACCGTGTGGACCATGATGCCGGATATCCTGAGGGTATTGACATAATACCATATTCACTACTATCTGAATGTTTTCGCTTCCTTTTTTGTATTGCTAGTATATTTTTTATAACTTGCCAAAGTTTATCAGTGAGGTTGGTAGAATAATTACACCACAATCTCATAATCAAAACAGCTTCTTAACAATAAAAGGATGATGAAAAAGATTAACTTAGCAATCGTAATGACTGTATTGGCATTACTTGTCAGCAATTTCGCCTGGTCGCAATCCACTCAGGTAACAGTAGATTTGAACAAAAGAACCGGAGAGATGAAACCTATCTGGGCATGGTTCGGTTATGATGAACCGAATTATACCTATATGAAAGACGGCAAGAAACTGCTCAGCGAACTGGCAGACCTTAGCCCTGTTCCAGTATTTGTACGCACACATAGCCTTTTGGTTAGTGGGGATGGAACGGCTGCTCTTAAATGGGGCTCAACCAATATATATACAGAAGATGCTCATGGTAACCCTGTATATGATTGGACAATAGTAGACAAGATTTTCGATACTTACGTTGAGCGTGGAATGAAACCATTAGCGCAGATAGGCTTTATGCCCGAAGCGCTTTCTACACATCCTCAACCCTACAGGCATTACTGGAAACCCGGAGATTATTACGGTGATATTGTTACGGGATGGGCCTACCCGCCAAAAGACTATGACAAATGGCGCAATCTGGTTTATGAATGGGTAAAACATTGCGTAGAACGCTACGGGAAAGAGGAAGTGGAAAGTTGGTGGTGGGAAGTTTGGAATGAGGCCAACGGTTGGTATTGGAAAGGAACGCAGGAAGAATTTATTAAATTATACGATTATGCCGCCGATGGTCTTAAGAAAGCGCTCCCGACAGCAAAAATCGGAGGAATAAATGTAGGCGGTGGTTCAAGCAAAAGTGGTATTGAATGGACAAGGCGATTTATAGAACACAGTATTTCCGGAACAAACTATGCTACGGGACAGATCGGATCGCCCATGGAAGCCATACTTTTTCATGCCAAGGGGTCGCCAAAACTCGTTAACGGTGTGGTACAGATGAATATGTCTTCTCAACTGCGGGATATAAAATCAGGGTTTGAGATTGTCCGATCATACCCCGAAACGAAAGACCTGCCTGTCATCATCGGAGAATCAGATCCTGAAGGCTGTGCAGCCTGTGGTATGGAAACTAACCCGGAAAACGCTTATAGAAATGGTACGATGTACTCCAGTTATACAGCCGCGTCATTTGCGCGAAAATATGAATTGGCACAACGCATAGGAGTAAATTTTCTGGGAGCCGTTTCCTGGTCGTTCGAGTTCGAAAACCAGCCCTGGTTTTACGGCTTCCGGGACTTATATACGAATGGCGTTGCTAAACCCGTTCTCAACGTATTCCGTATGTACGGGCTGATGGGAGGCGATCTGATAGAAGCACATTCGTCCTCCATGATACCGTTGGACTCTATCTGTAAAAACAGTGTGAGAGGAAATGCGGACATCGGTGTATTGGCCTCACGTAGAGAAAAGGAATCGGCAATTATGGTATGGAACTATCATGATAACAATGTCACCGATGTTCCTCCTGCCGAAATTGCATTGAATATAAAAGGGGTGCATTCACAGCGGGTACTCGTTAGCCACTATCGGATAGACGAAAATCACAGTAATTCCTATGCGGTATGGAAAGAGATGGGAAGCCCTCAACAACCTACCCCCGAACAGGTAAAAGAGTTGGAGAGAAGCGGAGAGTTACAAATGTACACCTCTCCAACGTGGATGAATGTAAAAGATGGAAACATGAATATATCATTAGAACTACCACGTCAAGGTGTTTCTTTGATAAAAATAGATTGGCAATAAAATAAAACGGATAAAGAATATTCGATTTTATGTATTGGCGATGCTTCATTACGGTAATAAGTAGTACTCTTCGCGCTTATCTTTTTTGAATTTCCGGATAGTCTCCTCCACAGAATGATCTATCAATTCCCGGATCAGACTATCTGGAACATCGCTTTCCAAATAAACAGCATTCCACAACAAGGTCGATTTGAATTGAGTGGATACCACTCCATGATATTGCTCCCGTAGTTCCACCGAACGTTGCGGATTGCATTTCAGACAGACTTTGAATGCCCCGTCCTTCGGCTCCAATGCAACGAAGGCAAACATAGTCTCCATGACTTTGAACACCAACACCGACTTATCCAGAAAAGGACATGATTCGGTACTTGCTTTCACCGACAGGCAATGCTCTCTGAGTTCTTCTATGTTCATATCCTTTATTTCTTCATTGCAAGATGAATGGCTATAATATTTTCTCGTATGCTCTACGGTAGCCTTGCCGGTACACCACTTCGCCACAGTAAACGAAGCCAAGCTTAGCGAGTACCCTTTGCATGGACAGGTTATCGAAATTTGTATCTACGCGAAAGCTATACACTCCCCGTTCGCGGCTCAATTCCTCTACCCGTTGCATGAAGAGCGTAGCAATTCCCTGTTGAAGCATTTCATCGGCCACTGCCAGGCGGTGCACCACCACAAATGGTTGGTCGGTAAGCCATTGACCGTCGAGTTCATCGTACGCCGGTTCGCCGTCGAAGATCACAGAACCGTAGGCTATCACACCGGTATCGTTGCACAACACATAGCCATATCCGTGTTCTATATCCCGTTCGATAACGGGTGGATTCGGATAACCATCCTGCCATTGTTCGCTACCTCGCAAACGCATTCGTTCTTGTGCTTGTTGAATGATTTGCCAGATGCGGTCGGCATCCTCCGGAGTTGCTTTTCGCATGTTCAATGCTTCATTCGTCATATACTATTATATAATATTCTTAATTTGTATTGTCGTTATCAGATCGTTGGTTTCACTATTTCGATCCGCAACCCCAGTGCTTCAATGATACGGCAAAAAGTACTGATACTAGGCTCAATAGCCCCTTTTTCGATCCTCGAAATGTATGATTTATAATCGTCAAAGAATAGCACCCATTAATTTACTCATCTTGTAGTTGGTAAGGCACAACTGATTGGCTTTTCTTTTTTGCTCTTCGTCTACCACAAATCCTTGTTTCTCGAAAAACGGACGAGCGGTGATACTGATTTCGGAAGTGAGCCGTTCAATGCCTTTCTCCAAAGCATACCGTTCGATAACTTGATAGAGCAACGACGCTACTCCCTGTCGCTGACAGTCTTTGTGCACAAACATCACATGTATATATCCGTCGTCGTTGATGGACGTGAAACCTACGATTCCGTTTTGATCGTTCACCGCAACCATATACCGATGTTCAGCTAATAACGCACGCAAATGGGCAGCATCCTCCCCACAAGAAGCCCAGTCCTCCACTTCCTCCTGCGAGTAGTCCTTCCGGTTCACCGCCAGCACCGTATCCCGGTAAAGTTTCTGCATTTCAGGGATATCGGCAACGGTCGCATCACGTACCACCAACATCATTTCGCCTTCTTCTTAAACTCCACCACCTTCAACACATCGGCCAACTGATCCGCTGTCCGGACACGGAAAACCATCGGCAATAACTTCCCAACAGGCTTCTGCCGCAGAAAGTCTTCCTTGATAGCTTCGGCAATATCCAGCGCATCAATAGCTTCCAGGTGTCTCTCCATAAAGAAGAAGCCCAACTGGAAGAACCCTTCCCATACCGAGAGCCAACAAACGGTTTTCTTTTTATAGGACACCTTACATAACCATGCTTTGCCGTCGTTGTAATAGTTCCACTCATCCGTCAGGCCGCAGGCATCGCCGGTAGCATCGTTTATAAAAGACTCGTAGACGGGATAAACATCCGCCAGAACATCTTTCAGCACGTCCGGCGAAGGAATAATTTCTTGTTCACGAAGCAACATATTTTCCATAATAACTGATAATTATATGATCGTTCAATTTTCTTTCTGCAAAAATAAAAAAACATTCACAATTACCAAACTTAGCAAGTTAGGAGTAGAAAACATTTTGCAGATAATCAATTAATTGCCTATATTTGCGAGGAACATTAAAATTTTCAACTATGGGTAAAGGAGATCTTAAATCCAGAAGAGGGAAAATCCACAACGGTTCATATGGTGTACGCAGACCACAAAAGATCCAGAAAACTGCGCAACCAAAACCTGAATCCCTCCCAGCAAAAAAGTAACCCGCTTTTCCAATCATCGGAAGGTTACTACATCCTGTGAACGCCACTTGTTTCATGAAGGTCTGTGTACGGACAGTCATTGGGGCAAGTGGTTTTCTCTTTTTCTCTTCTCACACGAAAAAATGCGAATCAATCAACCATCAACCACCAAAATAACACAATAAGCTGTGGTACAGGGGTATAAAGAGGTGGTTGATCAAGATAAATTACCGTTTATCAACCACTGATCAACCACCATCTCCCACCAAATGCTGTCATCTCCCATCCAATCAACCACTAAATGCTGGTCGACCTGCTGTCGGACATAAATTATCCTCATGCGAAAATAAATTATCCTCATAGGATAAATAATTATCGCATGAGGATA
>JAVBVI010000142.1:0-14810 GCA_031554505.1 Bacteroides sp.
CAGTATTTTCTAAAAGACAACCGATTAAGGAAGCCGGGGAGTCAACTGGCAACACACTTAGGAAAGAAGGGCAAGTCATTGACAACTTGTTTAGGGAACCAGCGTCAAAACTGACAACCTTTTTTAGTATAAGTCAGTAACAGTTTGTTTCAACCGGTGTAACAGTTTGTTTCAACCGATGAAACAGTTTGTTTCCAACGATGAAACACTCTGTTTCAAGGCATGAAACACTTCGTTTCCTCGGATGAAACTGATGGATAGCAGGAAGTTATTGTAGGATGATGACTGGGGGGAGGGTTTATCTCTTCTTTTTCCCGAGATTAATGATAGGAGAGAACACCGGAACATTCTCCCATTTCATCTTCATGGGATTGTATATGCGTTCCATGCCGGCTTCTACACTGACGCGCTCGGTGATCTTGAATTCCATCACCATGCCATAGCGGCTTTGCGGAGCTATCGGCGTGAGATATCCCTGGGTAGAGTTCTGCTGTCCGTTGATGGAATACTGGCCGTATGTCCTGACGCGCAGCCAGTCGTTAATGCGATATGAAAGCGATCCCCGGAGTCCGGCGTCGAAGCGGGCACCGTGAATCAGCGAGGGCATGGTGTACTTGGCAGTGTATATTCCACCCGTAAACAGCCAGCGGTCGCCCAAAAGCTGCGTGATGTCGGCACCCGCCTCGATCATCGTACCCATGGTGGGGTAGGTGTTGTAGTCGCTGTAGGTAGACAGGTACCGGTCGGAATTCAGCCGGAAGTTTTGTTCCAGGTTGTAGTCCAAAGCAAAC
The DNA here is from genome assembly GCA_031554505.1 of Bacteroides sp. GTDB lineage: Bacteria > Bacteroidota > Bacteroidia > Bacteroidales > Bacteroidaceae > Bacteroides. The sequence continues at coordinate 792 of JAVBVI010000142.1, forward strand.
GGGTTGCCTCCTTCGCCCAAGCGGGGGATAGGGAGCGGATAGGGTGTATAGTCGATGGTGGGTACGGTGAATGTCATGCTGTCCATCGGAGTGTGTGCGGGAGCAACAATAGGGAAGTCGACATCGAGCAGAAAGCCCGCTTCGTCCATGCGCAGCGGCTGTTGGGGCAGTACCGGAAGTTCCGGGAGCGGGGTCCGGAGGCTGTCGCTCGTCGCCTCGGTCTGGGCCGTGAGCAGCAACGGGAACAGAAGTAGCATCAGGCTGATGAGAATTCGGGTAATCATGGACAATCGTTCTATGGATGATGCCCAAAGATAATAAAAAGAGGCAAAAAAACGATCAAAACGCCCGTAATGATAATTTTAGTTAACACTGGGCAACATTCATACGGGTAAATTGTTAAATTTGCAATTGCTTACTCTAATTCCATGTATATATGAAGTCTGACATTGAAATAGCCCGCAGTTCGGAGCTGAAGAAAATAAAACAAGTAGCCGAGAGCATCGGCATTCCCCGCGACGAAGTAGAGAACTACGGCCGCTATATGGCCAAGATCCCCGAACAACTCATCGACGAAAACCGGGTGAAGCAAAGCAACCTCATCCTCGTGACGGCCATTACCCCTACCAAAGCGGGTATCGGAAAGACCACCGTCTCCATCGGCCTGACGCTCGGGCTGAACAAGATAGGCAAGAACGCCATCGTCGCCCTGCGCGAACCGTCGCTCGGCCCATGCTTCGGCATGAAGGGTGGAGCTGCCGGAGGAGGGTATGCACAGGTGCTTCCGATGGAGAAGATCAACCTGCACTTCACCGGCGACTTCCACGCGGTGACCTCGGCGCACAACCTTATCTCGGCTGTGCTCGACAACTACCTGTACCAGCACCAGTACGATTGCTTCGGCATCAAGCAAGTGCTCTGGAAACGGGTGATGGACATGAACGACCGCTCTCTGCGCAGCATTGTCACCGGACTGGGGGCGCGGGCCGACGGCATTCCCCAGCAATCGGGGTTCGATATCACGTCGGCTTCCGAGATCATGGCTATCCTCTGCCTGGCTGAGGATGTGAACGACCTTCGCCGTCGCATCGAGAATATCCTGCTGGGCTTCACCTATGAAAACAAACCTTTCACGGTGAAAGACCTCGGCATAGCCGGTGCCGTGACGGTGCTGCTGAAAGACGCCATCCATCCCAACCTGGTGCAGACCACGGAGAACACGGCGGCTTTCGTACATGGCGGTCCGTTTGCCAACATCGCTCACGGGTGCAACTCGGTACTGGCCACGAAGATGGCCATGACGTTCGGCAACTACGTAGTTACCGAAGCCGGCTTTGGAGCCGACCTGGGAGCGGAGAAGTTCTACAACATCAAGTGCCGCAAGAGCGGTCTGCAACCCCGGCTGACGGTGATTGTCGTCACCTCGCAGGGCTTGAAGATGCACGGCGGCGTGCCGCTGGAAAGCATCAAGGAACCCAATATGGAAGGGCTAAAGAAAGGTTTCGCCAACCTCGACAAGCATGTGAGCAATATTCGTGAGTTCGGCCAGAGTATCGTTGTGGCATTCAACCGCTATAACACCGATACCGAGGAAGAGATCGATGCCCTGCGTGCCCATTGCCAGGAACTGAACATCGGCTTTGCCGTGAACAACGCCTTTGCCGAAGGAGGCGAAGGAGCCGTCGACCTGGCCCGCCTTGTCGTAGAGACCATCGACCGCCATCCGTCCGGGCCGCTACGCTTCACATACGACACCAACGAATGCATCGAAAAGAAGATAGAGAAGATAGCCACCCAGGTCTACGGTGCCGCCGTGGTGACCTACAGCGTGGAAGCCCGCAAGCGGATCAAACAAATCGAGGAGATGAACATCAACAAGCATCCCATCTGCATCGCCAAGACGCAATACTCCTTCTCGGCCGACCCGAAACGTTACGGAGTAGCCGAGGGTTTCGAGATCCAGATCAAGGACATCGTGATCAACAACGGTGCGGAAATGATTGTGGCCATTGCCGGCGACATCATGCGTATGCCGGGATTGCCCAAAGAACCCCAGGCCGTACATATAGACATCATCGACGGTGAGATAACCGGACTGAGCTGATCGGCTCGCCGGACTAAAAAGTAAAATCCCCGCCACTTCTCGGTAAGTGACGGGGATTGAAGTTATATAGAGTCCAACGCGCTATTTGATACTTGTCAGCACGCTGTAAGATTGCAATTGGTCCTTGTCGTTGTATTCTTCTGTGCGGACGATTCCGGTATTGGGAGCATACCATTCATATCCATATCCTTCGATGGTAGCTTTGGGAGTCCATATTCTGATACTATATCTTACTTTCGTGGCGTGGAAAATGCCTGCGGATGTTTGCACATCCTCATTGGCCACGAACGTACGGTTGGTTACGGAGATTTCAGCCCGGTTGTCTTTGTTCTTCTTATCAGAGATGCGGATGGTCCCGTCACTGTATTCGTTTAAGCTGCTCGGATCGTCCGGGGCAGAGAAAGCATCCGGATAACTCATCAAGTCGCCCATCATGTACAGATCGGCGTTCTTCATATTCAGGGCGTCCGGGTAAGAAAGGATGTGGCTCATATTCATGGAGAAGGTTCCATTGTCACAACGAGCCACCATTTTTCCGGAATTGAGAACCTTACCAGTGGGTTTGCTATAGGAGAAATGTGCGTCGACTTCCATTCCCGAGGGGTAATCGTACACTTTGTCTACCCGGTATAGCAGGATACTCGATGCGGTGCCGTCCGCCTTATACCCTGTGCGGGTCAATACTTTACCTTCTTCATTGGCGAAGAAGAAATTACAATCTTGGGCCATAACCGACTCTGCTCCGAGAGTCAACAACCCCAATACAATTAGATTTTTAACTTTCATAATTAACTTGTTTGGTTTATAGTTGGTTTATTGTTCTTTCTTGTCGAAATCGTATTATATGAACGGATAGAGAGTCGAAAGGTTTATATCTGCAGGGCCTATTTTAGTTAAAAGAACAAAACAGCCTGTACTCCCCATGGAAAGGGAATACAGGCTGTCCTATTTGATAAATATCTTGTTACGAGTCGATTAGTAGGCGAACAACGGATACTTTTCCATGGTTTTGTTTACTCGTGAACGTATCTGTCCGATTACTTCTTCGTTATCTACATTCGACAGCACAGTTTCGATCATCTCAGCTATTTCGATCATCAAATCTTCCTTGGCACCACGAGTAGTGATGGCCGGAGTACCCAGGCGGATACCCGAAGTTTGGAAGGCCGAACGAGAGTCGAACGGAACCATGTTCTTGTTCACCGTGATGTCGGCGGCTACCAGTGCTTTTTCGGCTACCTTACCGGTTAGTTCGGGGAACTTGTCGCGGAGGTCCACCAACATGGAGTGATTGTCTGTGCCACCCGATACGATGGTGAAGCCACGGCCCACGAGTGCCTGTGCCAGTGCAGAGGCGTTCTTTTGTACCTGAGCCTGGTATTCTTTGTATTCCGGTTGCAAGCATTCGCCGAAAGCCACAGCCTTAGCAGCGATAACATGTTCCAGCGGACCACCTTGGATACCCGGGAACACAGCCGAGTCGAGCAGTTGCGACATCATCTTGATCTCACCTTTCGGAGTAGCCTTGCCCCAAGGGTTGGGGAAGTCTTTGCCCATCAGGATGACACCACCACGCGGACCGCGCAGGGTCTTATGAGTAGTCGAAGTCACGATGTGTGCATAAGGCAACGGGTTTTCGAGCAATCCGGCAGCAATCAATCCGGCGGGGTGAGCCATGTCGATCATCAGCAGTGCACCTACTTTGTCGGCGATTTCGCGCATGCGCTTGTAATCCCACTCACGAGAGTAAGCCGAACCACCACCTACGATCAGTTTCGGTTGTTCGCGCAAAGCTACTTCTTCCATTTGTTCGTAGTCCACACGTCCGGTTTCCTTGTTCACATTGTATTCGCAGGGAGTATAGATGATACCCGAAGTGTTGACGAGCGAACCGTGCGAGAGGTGTCCGCCATGTGCCAGGTTTAGCCCCATAAACTTGTCGCCCGGATTCAGTACAGCCAGGAATACGGCTGCGTTGGCTTGAGCTCCCGAGTGCGGTTGTACGTTGGCCCATTCGGCACCGAAGATTTCCTTCAGGCGGTCGATAGCGATTTGCTCGCTTTGGTCTACTACCTCACAGCCACCGTAGTAACGCTTTCCGGGATACCCTTCGGCATATTTGTTGGTCAGGCAAGAGCCCATGGCTTGCATAACCTGTTCGCTTACAAAGTTTTCCGATGCGATCAGTTCGATACCTTTCAACTGACGTTGATGTTCTTTCTCAATAATGTCGAAGATTAAATCGTCTCTTTTCATTGTATATAAATAAGATAAGTGATTATTCGAATACTAATTTCGCTATTGAAGGTGCAAAATTATGGAAAAAGAATGATAAACGGATAAGAAAAGTAAGAATAATCTATTAAAAGATGACGCCGAGCGAAAAACTCAGGGTATAATCGCGCCTTTTGAAGTCCATGCGGCTGCGCTCTATTTCGCCCTCGGGGGTAACATTGTCATAGGTCACCGATCTGGATATGTTGAACATACCCAGGTCATAGCGGAAGTCGAAGAAAATCTGGGAGATGTTCACACCTACGCCAAGCACCATGCTGGCATTGAAAGGGGTGAGCCGTTCGTAGATGCCCTGTTGGTCGAAGTTGACGAACGTGATCTCGTTCTGCTGTCCCCAGACGTAACGCAACTTGGGCCCTCCGAAGATGGACATTCCGTACGGCCCGTCCTTGATGACGTTGTAGCCGTACAGCAAAGGGATGTCGAAGCTGTGGATGGTGGAGCGCACCTGTGCATAGTCCGGCTCGATGTCCGGGTGGTGCGATCCCAGCTTGTCGAATTCTATCTCGCAGCGGTTGATGTTGTATGAAACTTCGGGTTGCAGAAAGTGGCGCTTCATATTGATACGCATGAAGAGCGACGCGAAGTAGCCGATTTCATAATTGTTCTGTATGTCATCGATGGAGACATCTTTTATCCGGAAGTCCGACACGAGGAACATGCTGGAGTTGAAGCCCGCCTTGATACCGAAGTTTACCTTCTTGGTATTGGGACGTTCCACCTTGCTGGCTGTCGAGACCTGTCCGTAGATGCCGCTCGCCAACAGAAGTACTGCCAGTATGGATAAAAGTGTTCGTTTCATCTTATTTCTTTTTTTCGACCGACCAGCCGAACTTCCCTATCTTATCGCCCAGTTCGTAATAGGCGCCGTGTACATAGACCAGCGGATTGCTTTCAGCCAGTTCCAACTTACCACTTTCCTGGTTCAAGTGCCGGTCGTCGGCCCGGATGTTCACCACATCGGCAATGAACATATCGTGCGATCCCAACGATACGATCTCCTTCACCCGGCACTCGATGCAGAGCGGCGACTCCTCGATGAGGGGAGCCGAAACTACTGTGCACTTACCCGGTGTCAGCTTCATCTCGTCGAACTTATGATGATCCTTTCCGGAACGTACCCCGCACCAGTCGGTCGGAAAAGCCATGTCTTTGGTCGTGAGGTTGATGACGAACTCCATGTTCTTTTTGATGATAGCATGCGAGTGCCGTTCCGGTCGTACGGAGATGTAGCACATGGGCGGGTTGGTACAGAGTGTGCCCGTCCAGGCTATGGTGAGGATATTGTATTCGCTTTCATCGCTTCCACAACTTACCAGTACGGCCGGCAGTGGATAGATCAGCGTTCCTGGTTTCCAGTCTTGCTTCATATCGGATGGGTCTTTCGGCCTCACACTGTCTGTGGATCAGTGGGTGAGGCCTCGGTTATAAATAAATGAATTCCGTGTTCTGGTCGATGGTGTGTTCCTTCTCGCAGTAATGGCACTTCAGTGTACAGTTCTCTTTGTCTAGTACATGGAACAGAGTGCCCATCGGTTCATTGTTGGTGATGCATTTCGGGTTCGGGCATTTCAGGATGCTCTTCAAGTCGTCGGGCATCTGCACTTCTTTCTTTTCTACTACCTCGAAGTCTCGGATGATGTTGAGCTTCACGTGCGGGGCCACTACCGAGATACGATTGATCTCCTCGTCGCAGAAAAACTTGTCGGCAATCTTGATGATTCCTTTCTTACCCAGCTTTTCGCTCTTCAGGTTGGAGCCGATGGTGATCTTCGTGTTCAGATGTACCAGCCCGAGCAGCGACACCACGGTGAAGAGTTTTTCGGACGGGATATGGTCGATGACAGTTCCGTTTCTCAGAGCTGCCACATGGAGGTGTTTATCTTCTTTCATTGTCATGGATGATATCTTCTAACGTAATTCCTAACACATCGCACAGAATCGCTTCGCGGGCGTAAAGTCCGTTTTGCGCTTGCTGGAAGTAGTATGCCTGTGGGCATTCGTCCACGTCGTAGGCAATCTCATTGACACGCGGTAGTGGGTGTAAAATGCGCATATTGGGGCGGGTTTTCTCCAGCATCCGGGCGCGCAGGATGTAGATGCTCTTTACCCGTTCGTACTCCATGAGATCGGTGAATCGCTCGCGTTGTACCCGCGTCATGTACAGGATGTCGGCATCGGCAATAACCTCCTCGTTGAAGTCGGTATGTTCCACATAGCAGATGCCGTGTTGCTTGCAGTAGAGCTTGTACTCTTCAGGCATTCTTAGCTCTTCGGGTGCTATGAAGTGGAAGGTGGGGTTGAAGTGGCGCATAGCCATGAGTAGAGAATGTACGGTGCGTCCGTATTTCAGGTCGCCCACCATGAAGATGTTAAGGTTTTCCAGCGTGCCTTGCGTCTTGTAGATCGAGTAAAGGTCGAGCATGGTTTGCGAAGGATGCTGGTTAGCACCATCACCTGCGTTGACGATGGGTACCGGTGCCACTTCGCTGGCATAGCGGGCAGCTCCTTCGAGGTAGTGGCGCATCACGATGACATCGGCATAGCTGCTCACCATCAGGATAGTATCCTTCAGCGTTTCGCCTTTCGACGAACTGGTGGCTTTCGGGTCGGTGAATCCGATGACTCGCGCTCCCAGGCGGTTAGCAGCTGTTTCAAAGCTCAGGCGGGTACGGGTGGAGGGTTCGAAGAAGAGGGTGGCAATGATCTTTCCCTCTAGCAGCCGGCGGTTAGGGAACTTTTCGAACTGTTTCGCCATCTCGATCATTTCGAGTACCTTCTCTTTCGAATAATCAGCGATGGTTACTAAACTTTTGTTGTCCATAGGGTTATATACTTATTTAGAGAATCCTGCTTTATGGTGTGTCAAAGATAGAAAATAATTGCGTTACGTTGCAAGAAACCGCTGCTAAAAATATTTTGTTGGACTATCTTATTGTTCATCAAGTAAGTAATAAATTCTTTTTCCCACAGAACCAAGGCGATAGATGTATCTTGTCCATCGTCCAGGCTATGACGAAACATCCGGTGATGGTGAACAGTACGGCTGTTATCATAAAATAAATGCCCGAACTATCAAAGGCAAAGAGTGGGAGGAACAACTTGGACAATATCGTAAAGATAGGCGAAAACAGTAGTAGGGGCAATGTGTTCTTTCCGACAAAAAGAAAACATTTTTTCACTCCCTTCGGCAGACAAGTATAGGTCCATACGAAGAAGCTCATCGCGAAATAGGTGATGGCAACGCCTGCCAGACTAAACCGGTTCAGGTTGGAAGGAAAAGCGCACAAAACTACCAGGGGGATTACGGCTAATACCGAAGGCCGGATGATGTTCATGAAACTTAGTCCGCTTTGATAAATAGCTGTTCCCAGTATGAAATACAGGGCATTGCCGAAAGATAATAACTGAAATGGATAGGCCAGCAGTGCCAGAAATATTCCTAATATTATCAGCATAGAGAGTTTGCTCAATCGGGCAAAGATGATACTCACCGCATAGTAAATAATACTACAGATCACTAAGGTATGCAAATACCAATAAGGTCCGATGGGCGCAACGAAAATCTTATGGAGGAGGACAGACAATGTCAGATTATCTACTTTCTCTCTGACCGGGAGCAGGGAAGACATCACCACATATCCTGTCTCCATAATGGCGTAGGGAATAAATATCCAACAGATTGTCCACAGAAATGGAACCGCATTTCGAGTAAGATTAACTAGATAACCGGATATCACTAAAAAGCCGGACATATGGAATGTGTAAACAATCTGTTTGGCATACGGGTATTTATCACCTATATACACCAGATGGAAGATAATCATTAAGACAATGAATATACATTTTAAATAGTCTAGTTCTTTGATACGTTTCTTCATGTGGTTTTTCAGTTAGTCAGTCAACTTATTCAAATTCCTTTATGGTTTTCCGGATGATGCCGGTGCACTCCTTCAATTGTTCTTCCGTGATGATGAGCGGCGGGGCAAACCGGATGATGTTGGTGTGCGTTGGTTTGGCAAGTAGTCCGTTCTCGCTCAGTTTGAGGCAGATATCCCAAGCCAGATCCTTCCGGCCTTGGTTGTTGACTACCACCGCGTTCATCAATCCTTTTCCCCGTACCAGTGAAGCGACGGACGAATCCCGGCACAGCTCTGCCATCTCCCGGCGGAACAGGATACCCGAAGCATAAGCCTGCACGGCCAGCGCTTCATCGCGCACCACTTTAAGGGCGGCAATGGCTACGGAAGCTGCTATCGGATTCCCTCCATAGGTAGATCCGTGCTGTCCCGGACGAATCACTTCCATAATTTCGTCGTCGGCCAGAACTGCCGAAACCGGATATACTCCACCCGACAAGGCTTTCCCGAGAATCAGGATGTCCGGCCGTACTCCTTCGTAATCACAGGCCAGCAACCGACCGGTGCGGGCGATACCCGTTTGTATCTCATCGGCGATGAAGAGCACCCCGTGCCGGCAACAGAGGTCGGCACACCGTTTCAGATACCCGTCGTCCGGAACATAGACTCCGGCTTCTCCCTGGATAGGTTCTACGAGGAATCCGGCAATGTCGTTGTGCTCTTTCAATACCTTCTCCAGTGCATCTGCATCGTTGTAAGGGACAATGATGAATCCCGGGGTGAACGGCCCGTAATTGTTTCGCGCTTCGGGGTCGACGGAGAAGGAGATGATGGTAGTGGTTCGTCCGTGGAAGTTGTTCTCGCAGACAACGATCTTACTGCTACCTTCCGGTAACCCTTTTTTCTCGTAACCCCACTTGCGGCATAGCTTGATGGCTGTTTCCACTCCCTCAGCGCCGGTGTTCATGGGCAATACCTTGTCGTACCCGAAGTACCGGGTGACGAATTCTTCGTACTGGCCCAGACGATCATTGTAGAAAGCGCGCGAGGTGAGGGCCAGCTTCCACGCCTGTTCCGTCAACGCATGCAGAATCCGCGGGTGACTATGTCCTTGGTTGACAGCCGAGTAGGCCGACAGGAAATCATAATAACGCTTTCCGTTCACGTCCCATACATAGACGCCTTCACCTCGTTCCAGTACCACCGGTATCGGGTGATAGTTGTGTGCACCAAATTTGTTTTCCAGCTCCATCAGTTGGCCGGCGGATAATTTCGTATTCATAATCAATGATATTGGGTTCATTAGAATCGTTGCGGGAGAAACACCTCCGCTATCATGCAGCGAACGCTTCCTCCACCGTATTTTTCGATCACCGGTATAGGTGTTACCACGATCTCGTTGTAGGCCAGTAACCGGATTCTCTGCCGGTCGGTCAGCGAGTCATAAGCCGATTGCGACATGACGAGTAGTGTTTTTCCCTCCTTGGTTCCTACCTGTAGCATATTGCCGGCGAAGCAGTGCATCTGTTTCTCGGATATCTCGATGATGTCCTTCCCTTGACGCACCAGCGAGTGTATCAGCACCTCTCGTTCCCAGAGTGAATCGATGGAATTCAGGCAGACCACTGCATAGTTGTCGGCCACACACATCATCACGTTGGTGTGATACACCGGGAGTCGTCGTCCGTCCACTGTCTGGTGAGCGTGGAAGATGACCGGGTCATATCCGAAATCCAGGCAGAAGCGATACACCAATTCTTTGTGCGTACGCGGGGAGAGGGCGGCGTAGGCTTTCCGGTGCACGCGGTCGAGCACGAGACTGCCGGTTCCTTCGAGGAATTTGTTTTCCTTTTCATAACCGGTGTAGTCCGTGGTGTGACGGATGGAGAAACCGCGGCTGGCCAGGGTGGTCAGGATGTGGCTCTCTCTTTCCAATCGGCGGTTTTCGGCAAACATAGGGTATACCGCCACCCGTCCGTCCTCGTGGAAAGATATCCAGTTGTTGGGGAATATCGAGTCGGGTGTGTGCGGGTCGAGGGTGTCTTTCTCGACAATCACTTCCACGCCTTTGGCGCGCAGGGTTTCCGTCATCTGGTCAAATTCTTTCCGTGCTTCCTCGCCGACGGCGACGCCCGCGGTCGGTTCGCACTGCTGGAAGAAGTTGTTGACGGCAGTTTGGTGATTGAAAGCAAAGGCTATCGGTTCCACCAGAAAGAGGGTGTGTGTAGTTTGGTTATTCATCTTTGCGTATTAAAGGTAAGGTTGAACAGCGGAGAAGTCCGCCCATTTTGGATATTTCGTAATAAGGGATGCGTTCCACCGTCACTCCCCATTGTTCTTCCAGATACGTGTTCAGCCGGTGGAAGCGCTCTTCGGACACTACTACCTGGGGCGAAATGGAGAAAATGTTGGAGTGCATGTGGTACATCTCTTCCTGAGTGAGTTCGAACACATTGGCCGGTCCGAATATATCGAGCAACAGGTGATACTCCTTGCGGTGTATGAACCCGCCTTTGTAGAGGATGGCTTTGCCCTGTGCCACGGGCATGAATGTACAGTCCAGGTGCAGGATGCATTCCCTGGGATGGGTGTCGTTTTTCCGTAGTTCGAGGGGGATGAATGTCTTTTCCGGAAAGAGTTCGCGCAGGAAGTGCAGGGCGTGCAGGTTGGTGCGTGCCGATTTCAGGTTGGGGTAATCCTTCTGCGTGTAGATGCCCAGGAAGACGAGGTCGTTGTACAGAATCACGTCGCCCCCTTCCACGTGTGCCTTTTCGGGCAGGTTGTAAATCTTGTTATAGGCTATGTGGTCGTAGATTACCTGATAGGCTTCCTTTTCGTCGTTCCGGTTGGGGATGATGTTGGAGTTGATGATCTTATCGTCGATAACGAAAGCCACGTCGCGGGCGAAAACCTGGTTGCACTGGTCGATGCTCCACGGGCGAAACACCTGAACATCGTATTTCAGCAGCACTTTCTCGAACTGCTTCATCTCTTTGCTGATTTCTTCTTCCTTAGGATAGGTACCGTTCAGAGCCGATTCGTACGACTTGGCATCGTACGTTTCTTCCGGGGTGGGAGCTCTTCCCATACTTCCGGGCTGTCCAAGCACCACGGCTTTCAGAGGTGATATTTCGTTTTTAACATGTAGGTTCATAAGTGGAAAGGTTTATACAAATATACATAAAAAACGAAACATTATGCGATATTGTTGCGAAAATGATCGGTTTTTTGTTAAATTGTATCCAGGAAGAATCATTCAGAACTATTTACAGGGTTATTCCGGGGGCAATTTCCGGGTACACCTTTGGAGCGAATCCTTCCGAATCCTTTGTCGTCTACTCCACGTTCGTAAATATTCTGAGATAGTTGTTTTTCGGAGTTCTTGAGCTTATCCCTTGTTTCTAACCGAGATAAGATATTCAATCGTTCTTCGATTAATTCCGCTTTCCGAGTTTGAACGGCAAAGTAACTTTGAGCAAAAGCGATTTCTTCTTTCTTCGGATCACCATTCTGGGCTATCAGATAACAAGCGTATCGGGTGAGCATATAATCTTGTACTTTACGCTTCGATCCACTGCCAAGAGTGACCATTTTCGTGAGGTCACGAAAATGGTCTTCAATAGCGCTATTCGAGGTTTTACATGATTCAATGGCTCTTTGGATGGCTACCTGAAAGTTTTCCCATCGGGCGTATCCCAATACGATTTGCAAGTCGCGGGCAAACCAAACTTCGACATGTTCATTGGTGGTATTGTCTATGATATGACGAACGATTTCGTCAAATGCCGATTTATAGGCAATGATACGTTGCTTATCCATGATGTTCTTGGGTTAAATGGTTCATAAAAATAGCTTAGTTCCACAAAGATAAACTAAAAAAATAGACTGGACAATAGGAAATACTGTCTTTTTCTTAGTTGAATGGTTCACATCTTCATCTTAGAAACGGATGACAATACCTGTTTTCCAGACCGATTCCCAACGTTTCATGATGAGATTGTATTGTCGTTCCAGACCGCTGCGAATCTCTGCATTCTTGCTTAGTTGATAGGAGACGCCGGCGCCGATGTGCATCGGATCGGCTGTGGCAGGCACAATGGCCGAGCGGGTCCGGTCGATGCTGTAACCACCGTACAGGTGAAAACCTACTTTGCCGGAAGCATTCAACCGGATATCGGTGCTGCGTTTCAATAATACCCGGGGATTGGAAGTCTCGACTCGTGAGTGGGCATTCCACCTTTTATATGCATAGTTGAAGCTTCGGGCCTCGTGGCTCTCTTTCCACTGCATCGGGGTGTTGTGGAATTGTGGTGGGAGAATCTGCCTTCGGACGCTTTGTATAGGTGGGGGTAGGGGAATCTCTTCTATCAGGAAGCGGTGGTCCTGTAGCACAGGGAAAGGATGCGAGAACACTCTTTCGAGCTCTTCTTTCGCTTCCCGGTTGATGGAGATTTCGGTTTCTCCTTTCAGTAATCTGTTCAGACGCAGTGAATCTGTCTGAGTCCAGTTTTCCTGAGCGTGCAAGAAAAAGGGAAAGCCCATCCATAGCAATATACAGTAGAATAATCTCATAATAGTCCGTAGTCAGAAGGGTTCGTTCTATAGGTTTAGACGTTCGGCAAGTGGAAATGCTGGAAAGTGCAGCCTCGATTCCATACTTTTTAATAAAAATATGAATTTAGCTGGGAGGAAAGGAGACGGAAATGAAAATCTTCTTATTTTTGTCCTTTCAATAAACTATCTCTATATTCACTACAAAAAACAATTGTCTATGACACCAAGAAGTTTTTTTACGATTCTACTCAAATTGCTGGGTATCTACCTTCTCTTTCAAGGAATACTGCTGCTGCCACAAGCGGTGGGAAGTATGTTTATGTATGCCTCTTACGCTGAGGGCGGTTGGGGCGACGCACTGATGGTGACGCTGGTTATCGTTCTGGCTGTTCTGATTTTCCTGGCCATCCTTTACGGATGTATTTTTAAAACCGATCTGATTATCGATACTTTCCGGCTCGACCGGAATTTTGCCGAAGAGAAGTTCGAGTTGTCCATTCATCGTTCCACGGTTCTGCGCATTGCCGTCATTGTGCTGGGCGGCGTGATCTTTGTCGATGCTCTTCCGGACCTGTGCCGGAATGTATTCAGTTTCTTTCAGATGAAAGATGTCACTCTTATGGAGTATCAGAATGGCGGTTGGATGATTTTCGACTTCGTGAAGACATTGCTCGGATGGTTCCTGATGTCCAATAGCCGGACGGCGGTCAACATGATTGAACGGCAACGGAAGAAATAAACCTCTCTCTACAAAAACGCGAATCAATCAGCCATCAACCACTAAAGTGGATCAATGGGCTGTGATACAGGAATATACGTTGGTGGTTGATCAAGATAAATTACCTTTTATCAACCACCAATCAACCACCAATCAACCACCAATCAACCACCATCTCCCAACAAATGCTGTCATCTCCCATCCAATAGATACACGTTCAAAGACATAAAACAGATTCTTGCAGATAGCAACAAGTATATTGCAGGAGGATCTTTGACGGGCGCTACGCGTTTTTCTGACGGGCGCTACGCCTTTTCTAGAAACGCGTAGCGCCCGTTGGAGAAAGAAATTAGAAGCTTTGAAAAAGAATTCTCAAGGCATGTGATGCCTCTCTACATGCCTACTCAAGCAGGACAACCCGCTTCTCGTCACATCCTCATAGGAAAATAAATTATCCTCATGCGATAATTATTTATCCTATGAGGATA
>JAVBVI010000060.1:0-9089 GCA_031554505.1 Bacteroides sp.
TACGCGTTTTTTTGACGGGCGCTACGCGTTTCGAGAAAAGGCGTAGCGCCCGTCAAAATAACGCGTAGCGCCCGGTGAAGAGCCCCCTTCAATATACTTGTTGCTATCTGCAAGAATCTGTTTTATGTCTTTGAACGTGTATCTATTGGATGGGAGATGACAGCATTTGGTGGGAGATGGTGGTTGATTGGTGGGAGATAAACGGTAATTTATCTTGATCAACCACCAATGTATGTTTCTGTATCACAGCACATTGTTTCAATTTGGTGGCTGATGGTTGATTGATTTGCGTTTTTTGTAGAGAGAGGGAATGCCCCTTGGCATAAGATACACCTGGTTTTACTGATGATCCATTTTTAGACCTCTCCGGGAACGATGTCGAGTCCCATGATGTAGTCGTTCATGTAGAATCCGTTACCAATGTGGAAATCGCCTTCGCGCAGTTTGCGCATGCCTTTGTGTTCGTAGAATTGCAGAGCTTTGTTGTTACGGTTCACGTTCAGCTCCATGAGGCAAGGGGTGGCGGGGTGCACCCGGCGAATGTAGGCCACGGCTTGGTCGAAGAGGTAATTGCCCACGCCCCGGCCCTGAAAGGTGGGAAGTACGTAGATTTTCTGCAAGTGAAACAAATCCTCGCCCTGTTGCTCCACGGACAGGTAGCCGCACGTTTCGTTGTCCAGGCTGGCGATGAAGTATACGTGTCCCTCTTCCTCCATCTGCTTGCGGAGGTTGTCCAGGCTGTACATCCATGTCATCATGTACTCCATCTGCTCGGGCGAGAGCAAGTCTTTGTAGGTGGCGCGGAAGGTGGCGTCGGCCAGGCTTTGTATCAGCGCGCAGTCGTCGGTAGTAGCTTTTCTTATCGTAAACATGGTTTTCTTATTGATTCGTTTGTATCAGTCCTTCGATCTCTCGCAGCCAACTGGCGGCGGAGGCGTCGCTCGGCATACGCCAGTCGCCCCGGGGGCTGAGCGAAATGCTTCCCACCTTCGGCCCGTCGGGCAGGCAGGAACGCTTGAACTGTTGGCTGAAGAAGCGACGGAAGAAGGTGTGCAACCATTTCTGAATGGTCTCCTCGTCGTATACATCGCTGAACGTGGTGGCAGCCAGGAAGAATATCTTCGACGGACGGAAACCGAACCGCAGGAAGTAGTACAGGAAGAAGTCGTGCAGTTCGTACGGTCCCACCAGATCTTCGGTCTTCTGCCGGATTTCACCGTTTTCGGCGGCCGGAATCAGTTCTGGGCTGATGGGGGTGTCTACGATGTCGAGCAGGGTGATGCGTGAAGCTTCGTCCACGTCGTGCAGGGCTACCCACTGGGTGAGGTACTTCACGAGTGTTTTCGGTATGCTGGCGTTGACGCCGTACATGGACATGTGGTCGCCGTTGTACGTGGCCCATCCGAGAGCCAGTTCGGAGAGGTCGCCCGTGCCTATGACGAGGCCGCCCGTCTGGTTGGCCACGTCCATAAGTATCTGTGTACGTTCGCGGGCTTGAGAGTTTTCATAGGTCACGTCGTGCGTATTTATGTCGTGTCCGATATCGGCAAAGTGCTGCACGCAGGCTTCGCGGATGCTGATCTCGCGTACGGATATGCCGAGCGATTCCATCAGGGTGAGGGCGTTGCGATAGGTGCGGTCGGTGGTGCCGAAACCAGGCATGGTGATCCCGAGGATGTCCTTGCGTGGCATCTTCAACTTGTCGAACGTGCGTACGCATACCAGCAAGGCCAGTGTGGAATCCAGTCCGCCGGAGATGCCCACCACCACGCTGCGGGCGCCGGTATGGGTGATGCGTTGGGCCAGTCCGGCCACTTGTATGGCAAAGATCTCCTCGCAACGCTCGTCGAGAGCTTGTCCTTGCGGAACGAAAGGTAGGCGGTCGAAGGTGCGGGTGAACTTCAACTCTTTCGGGTTGAGGGGTTCGGTGGCAATGCGTACCGGGGCAAGAGTGCCCGGCAGGTTAGCCTTGTTGGCAGCGAAGGTGGTGTTCACGCGACGTTCGGCACGAAGACGTTCCACGTCGATCTCGCTGACGACCAGTTGCTCGTCCAGAGAGAAGCGTTCGCCGGAAGCCAATAGTTTGCCGTTCTCGAAGATGTAACCGTTGCCGGCGAACACCACGTCGGTGGTCGACTCGCCAAAACCGCAGGAGGAGAACACGTATCCACCCAGGCAACGGGCGGATTGCTGGCTGATGAGCGATTGGAGGTAGGCGTTCTTGCCGATGCCTTCGTTATCGGCCGAGAGATTGAACACAATCTCGGCCCCTTGCAGTGTCAGAGCACCGCTGGGGGGGATGGTGGACCAGAGGTCTTCGCATATCTCAATTCCGAAGGTGGTGTCGGCCGTTTCGAATAGCAGGTGGGCGCCCATCGGCACGGTCTGTCCGCAGAGGCGGGCGGTAGTTTCGGACACCTGAAGGGCGGAGGTGAACCAACGTTGTTCGTAGAATTCCTTGTAGTTGGGCAGATATGTCTTGGGCACTACGCCCAGCACTTTGCCTTTTTGTATCACCACGGCGGCATTAATCACAGTGGAGTTCACCACTACAGGCATGCCCAGGATGGAGATGATATCCATCTGTCGGGTGTTGGATAGTATCTGGATGAGGGCACGCTCGGATTCTTCGAGCAAGAGCTGCTGTCCGAAGAGGTCGCCACAGGTGTATCCGGTGATGCATAGCTCGGGGAAGACGATGATCTGTATGCCTTTGCCTTCGGCGATGGCTATCTGGCATTCCAACTGGTTGGCGTTCTGCTTGCAGTCGGCTACTTTGACGCGTGGTATGGCGGCTGCTACTTTTACAAATCCGTAGTTCATTGCTTGATGCTTTTGTGCAGCGTTGCCCGAACGATGTTGCACATCACGTGGGCAGGCTACTGTTAGTCTGGTGCAAAAATACTACTTTTTAATTGGTTGCGCTGTCTTTTCTTCCTTTTTTGCCTTGGCTTTGGAGGGTAATTCTCATGTGTATAGGATTAAGCCCCCTTTATGGTGTGGCGATACATGTCTGTAACCTGATCTGAAACTCGTTGACTGTCAAATCGCTGCCGGATGATGCTCCGCGCTTCCTGTCCGTATGATTCTTTTACGTCCGGATGATTAAAATAAGTAAGATAAGCTTCGGCCAGTTGTTCCGGTTGCCCAAAGTCGACAACCAGTCCATTTTGTTGATGTGTGACTACCTCCTTCGTACCATCCGTAGGAGTAACGACCAATGCTTTCCGCATGGCCATAGCCTCGAGTAAAGCAATAGACAACCCTTCCCATAGGCTGGGCAGGCAAAAAACATCGACAGCATGTAGCAGATCGGGCACATCGTTACGGAAAGGTGAAGTATGGATACACTCTTCCATACCCTGTTCGGCAATAGCTGCCTTGGTCTCCGTATCCATATCACCCTGGCCTACAAACAGTGCTTTGATGCGTGGCTCTTTAGCATGGGCGATAGCCATACTCTTCACAAAATCCACCGGAGCTTTCTGTAAGGTGACACGTCCTATGAAGCCCACCACAAAATCATCGTCAGCAAAGCCAAACTCCCGGCGTATATCGGATAGTTCGCGGTCTGGATCGAACCGTCTAAGATTGATGCCATTTTCGATCACGGCGGCTTGTTTCAGTCCGAATGTTTCCTCACCCGTAATCCGGTTGCTCTCCGACACGCAAATCACCTGTCGGCACATGGAGCAGATAAACTTCTCACTTAGTGCCCGCAGACGGTAGATGACAGTGGACTGATCCTGATGAAAGCTCCATCCATGAACGGTATATATCAATGGAATGTGCAGTTGACGAGCAATGAATGCCACGTTAGAAGCAGCCCGGCTGCCGTGAGCATGTATGAGTTGAATACCTTCGTCGAGGATGATCTTTCGGATGGCCTTCGTTACACGCGGATCGAAAGGATACGAGGTGTTCACTACATAACACTTTACACCGTTTCGCGTGAACTCGTCGATCATTTGCCCATCAGTAAATGAAAGGATCACTGGACGGATGCCAGCTCCGAATCCGGCTACCAGATCGAGCAGATGCGATTCACCTCCACCAACTTGTCCTTGGCGGATCACTTCTAAAACATTAATGACTTCCATGTTCAGTATGAATGAATTTTTTATAAGCTCCTTTTAAATGAAATAAATTGCCTACCATGATGAACATGATGGCGGGCAACTCGCATATGGCCTTCAGTAGCTTTCGGTTCATCAGTGCCGAAGGAACACCCAATACTAATGCCATAGCCAAAACCAAGCAAAGCGCCCACCACTTGAGGCTCATTTCCACGCTAACAAGCATGGCTAACACACTCAAGGCAAATGTCAGGAAAATTAGGATAACGCGGGGAAGCATGGCCCATTGAAACACTTTGTCCACAAAATCAATGTTTCCTCGGAGTAATTCCTTAGGAAGATAGGGCAGTGCATCCCACAGTGATCCGAACTGGGCAGCCAACCAACGACGCCGTTGCTTCTGGATGACCTCCTTCTTCTGTGTCTTCTCGTCCTCTACCCGTACATGGTCCAAATACTCGATATGCAGGCGTTCGCGTAGCAGTAAGCTTTCTAGTTCTTTGTCTTCACCTGCTGTTTGCAGACGGTTCACGTTGCGCGCAAACCACGCTGTGTCAATGGCCATCCCTGAACCGATCAATGCTGACGAGAGTCCTAGTACGACGTGTCCCTTGCGGAAAATAGAGTTGTTGATTTCTTCGCTCACTGCATCCAGGATGGCGACACTTGTGTTGAGATTCTTTGCCACACGGTGTGCCTGAACAGCTTTGCGTCCGGTAGCGAATGCCTTGTTGATTTCCAGCAGGAAGTCGGGCGAAGTGGTGTTGTCGGCATCCATGATGACAACAACGTCTGATGTGGCACACACTTCCGTGCTCATGGCCAAGGCCAGTGCTTTGGCTTTGGAACTATCGGTGTAGTTGGCTTTGAGTAGGCAGATGGGCAACTGAGCCAATGCTTCGTTGGTGGACTCTTGCATCTGGTCGGACACTACTACTACGGTATACAGTTCGCGCGGATAATCCTGATTCAGGAACGAGCGCACGGCACTCTCTATTACCCGGTCTTCCTTATATGCCGGGAAGATAACGGCAAATTTGCGTCGAATCTCCGTAGCGGGTAGCTTCTTTAGCGTTCCTAGTTTGGATGCAACAGAAAAAAGAAACAAATAACCTACGTAGAGGGCAAACAATACGAAAAGTACGATGTCGAGTATGTAGAGTATGCTCATCATGATTGCTTCTGTTTAAGAGTGATTTGTTCTTTTTTATTGCCGAGTAGGATAAAACCGCTAATTCCCTTGAAAATGACTCTGGCAAGGTCGACGCGTCCTTGGAGTAAGAATTGGAGGCTGTTCTTCGCGGCCGCAGCGGTCATCTGGTAACCGATGGATATCCAGCGACGAGCTCCCGACAAATTCCGCCAGGCGTAGAGCAGACGGTTGCGGGTGAGGTAATAGGTGCGGAGTTTGCTCAGTTGGCCGGTGCTCTGGCTTTCTTTGTGAAACACCGTGCAACGGGGTTCGTACCACAGCTCATACCCGGCACGTGTCATGGCTGTACTCCAGTCCAATTCTTCGTAATACAGGAAGTATATTTCAGGCATCATTCCTACCTTTTCAATCACCTCCCGGCGTACCATCATAGCTGCACCGTGCAAGTAAGGAGAGGAAAGGGGGGTATCGAACCTCCCATCGTCGGCACACCCAAAACCTATCAGAGCATTGCGCAATGTGATATTGCTTAATGGTGTGTATCCGGCAAATTGGATGTTTTGCGGAGTAAAGGCAAAACGTATCTTGGGTGATACGGCACCTATGGACGGCGAACTTTCAATACGTTCCACCAAATGATGAAACCCGTCATGAGTGATGTACGTGTCATTGTTGATCAGGAAAAAATATTTCCCGTGTGCATGCTGGAATCCCAAGTTGTTGCCTCCGGAGAATCCCAGGTTTCGCTCGCTTCGAATGACTATCACTTCCGGGTAGCGGTTGCCGATAATAGTTGCCTCGTCTTGATGGGAAGCATTGTCTACCACGATGATTTCGTACGAAACTGATTGAATCGCTGCATGCAGCGATTCAATCAGTTCACAAGTATCGTTCAATCCGTTGTAGTTGACGGTGATAAATGATATTGCCGGGTTTGTGCTCATTATAAATGGTATATTTAAGAAGCAATGGCAGTTTGCTTTACCTCATCATTCTTTTCTATATACGGACCTGCCATGCACAAGGCAAAACCTATATAGATGACTATGGGGTTGGGATAATTCATGACGTCGTTTACATAAGCTGCAATAAAGAATCCGGCATTTACACCAAGCCAAGCAGCAAGTAACCCTTTAAGGGGCTTTTTCTTAATTTTGAACATGAGAATCCATGCACACCAGACAAACAATATCCCATGTATAGTGAGATACACGATGAGCCCTACGATACCTGTTTCAACCCACACTGCTATCAACCATGAGTCAGGAGGGTAGGGCATACGCTCGCGCGCATCGAATCGGTCACCTTTGGCCAAACCCAGTCCGTATCCGAAATGTTTGTTTGCCATCAGAATCTTCATCTGTTTGCGGTTCTCTACACGTGCCTGGTATGAAATATCTTTTTCGGGGCGGAAAGCTGTACGCATTTTGCGGATGTACTCATTGCCCTGGCCGTAATTGGTGAACATGAAGAAAAACACCATGGCACCCAGTAGGCCTAAAGTCGTAATGATGGACTTGGGGTTCAGGGACAAGCATGCATACGTCAGGAGAGCTCCTATGGGAATGGCAATAGCCGACCGGGTTCCGGAAAGCATCAGCCCATAAATAGCTGCTACAACTATGACGGCGAAGTATATCTTCATCCATTTTTTTTGAACGAAGAAAAAGGAAATGCCAAATGCAGAAGCAGCCATACCCATGTGGATACCAAAGTTAGCAGCATCAGAGAAGAAAGAGAAATAGCGTATTCCCGACCAGATGATATGTGTTCTGGCTTTGCCTAAGGTAAACAGTTGGTATCGGTCCATATCGCTAAAACCAATGTACTTCTGTGCGAGAGCTTTTAGGATGGCCATCAGTATGAATACAGACCAAATCAGGAGCAGTGTTTCGATCATTCGGGGGGAACGTATAACTAAGGGCACAAAAATGGCACAAACCAAAGGTATGAGCCAGTAGTGCACGATGGATATGTTCCATGCTGCTTGGACATTGTTAGGATTGAATATCTCGAAAAAATAGAAAATTCCTGCCAGAACCCAAAGCCAAGTCATCAAATTGTTGCTCGCCTTCCAGTCTGCTTTCTCTATAAAAGCATAGAGGAAAAGAAGGAATACAAAGAAAAGGATACTGGCTAGTGATATCATTCCAGTCTTGACAGTCATCACCAGATTGGCCACAATAATTAGAAGCTGAATGGCAAACATACAGTAAAAGACTCTTTGCATAGACTTTAGTTGTAGTAGCATGGCTACTACAACTAAAGGGGCTATACAAAGAGCTAATATGGTTGACATACTATTCATCTTCTTCTTTGGATTCGTCAGATTTCTTAGTGATCTTATTCTTTTCTGTAAGTGCTAGCTGCCCAAAACGATACAGTTGTTGACGCAGGAATGTGTAAGGAGGTAACATGCCGGTAAAGTCTTCAACTACATATCGTTCTGTCTTGTTCAGGAACAAGCATAGCGGACTCTTACCTACCTGTGTCTTCATGTTGTTGAGCAACAGCTTGTCGGTTTCTGTCCAGCCGCGGTCGGCACGTGCTATCATCAGGTTTACATTGGCTTCCTGCAACAGTTCTTCCGGAATGTTGTTGTCTATTAAAGGCTCGTGTTCGACTATCAAAACGTCCATTCTGTCGACTGGTTTCAGGTCGGCTACCGTTTTTGCCAACAGATAGGAACGTGAACCAGAGGTAAAGTCTTCCGGATTGTTCCAGGATAAAACACCTACCTTTAAGCCTAAGTCACTCCAGTACTGACTCAAGTCTCTGGTGATATGTGACTTCCCATCGCCACCCTCTGTACTGAGGAAGTTTACGATATACGGATAGCCTTCCTTTCGCTGGGTAAAGTGTTGAAGCAGGCTATTACTCAAATGCTTGATGGCCATGTCTTCGCACTGTTTGTTGTACTGACGGTATTTATACCGGCTGGGCGACGGGTAAGCTCCTATAATATTCAATCCAGTCAGACGGCGTGTACGGAGTGTATCGCGCAGTGTGCGGTCGATCAACTCGATGAGCAGGAAGATACCGAAAATGCCCAAGAAACCACACAGTGTGGCGAGCATCACCAGCATCTTGCGCTTGGTGGGCTCCGGAGTGATCGGAAAGGATGGTGGGTTGAGCACTTTGATTGTAGCCGAAGTCATTTCCAGATTTTTCTTACGCATCAATGCATCGTGATAGCTCTTCTGTACCGACAAGAAACTTTGCTCGGTGAAATTGATCACGCGTTCTTTACGTTTCAGTTCCGAGCCGACAGGTGCGTAGAACCGATACCTGTCATCCAACTCGCGACGGCTCTGATTGATGATGTCCAGTTCGGCTTTAGCTTTCTCATGCTGTAGAGTCAAGTCAAGCCATTGCTCGACGATGGTAGTCTTATTCACTCCTTCTTTGGTGTGCTTGCCGAAAACATAAGTGTCCGAAATTTTTGATAGATCTTTACGAGATCCATCCAATTCTTCTCTCATCTTTTGCAAGTTTGGATCAGATGTGCCGTTGGAGGTAGACATGCTTTCCAATGCAGATATTTGTGCTGTCAAGAGGGAGGCTTCTTTCAATTTGCTAATAAAGTCAAGATTGTTCCGTAATTGTTTGGTGTTGACATCCAATTGTTTCTCGATTTCTTCGAGCATGGCTTTCGTGCTGTTGTAGGAAAAGAGAACATCTTGTTCACGCAATTCGAATTCTTTGTTTATGGCGGCAATCTCTTTCGTTTCATCTAAATAGTTGATGACACGTTTCTCTACATTGTAATCAGTTAGAGCGTTTTCTTCCTTCTCCAACTCTTTTCCGATACGGGCCAGTTCAGATTTGAAATACTCGATAACCTTGTCGGTCTCTCCATA
>JAVBVI010000110.1:0-14017 GCA_031554505.1 Bacteroides sp.
AGCACCGCCCGCCATCCTCTCCATCTTCCTGGGCAAGCACCTTTCGGCCACCCTGGACGACATCGTGCGCCAGGTAGGCGATTCGAAGATGACGCCGGGAGAGAAAACCACGTTGAAGCTGGGCATCGGACGTATTCCCGAGATCCTGCTCGACACGACCGACCGCAACCGCACGTCGCCCTTTGCTTTCACCGGCAATCGCTTCGAGTTCCGCGCCGCCGGTTCGTCGTCCAACTGTGCTGCCTCGATGATTGCCATCAACGCCGCCATGGCCAGCCAGCTCAATGAATTCCGCGCTTCGGTGGAAAAACTCATGGAAGAAGGTGTAGGCAAGGACGAAGCGATCTTCCGCATCTTGAAAGAGACCATCATCGCCTCGGAACCCATCCGTTTTGAAGGCGACGGCTACTCGGAACAGTGGAAGGAAGAAGCCGCCCGTCGCGGACTGACCAACATCAACCATGTACCCGGAGCACTGATGCACTTCATGGACAATCAGTCGAAACTGGTACTCATCGGCGAACGCATCTTCAACGAAACCGAACTAGCCAGCCGCCTCGAAGTAGAACTGGATAAGTTTACCATGAAGGTACAGATTGAAAGCCGTGTGCTGGGCGACTTGGCCATTAATCACATCGTGCCCATCGCCGTGACCTACCAGAACCGTCTGCTCAAAAACCTGCTGGGTATCAAGGAAATATTCTCGCCCGAAGAGTTCGAAGTAATGGCAGCCGACCGCAAAGAACTTATCAAGGAAATTTCTTACCGCGTAACGGCCATCAAACAGTTGGTGCACGACATGATCGAGGCCCGCAAGATAGCCAACCACAAAGAGAACCATCAGGAAAAAGCATACGCTTACTGGGAACTGGTACGTCCGTATCTGGATCAGATTCGCGAACACATCGACCAACTGGAGCTAGAGATCGATGATGAAATCTGGCCGCTCCCGAAATACCGAGAATTACTTTTCTCGAAGTAATTTGTTTCACCACAGAGTCACACAGAGTTTCACAGAGTTTTTTGCAGAATGTTGTTAAATAAATCAATCTCTGCAAGAACAATAGTTTAAAATAAAAACTCTGTGGAACTCTGTGTGACTCTGTGGTGAATAAAATACTCTGTGGCGAAACTCATAAACATTTTTACCGAATTATTAAGAAATTCATTTTTTCTTCATACATTTGTGCTTTATAACACAGTTTTGAAGCATTCATGGTGAAAATGAATATATCTGACATCAATTTTTCGGAGCGAATGTCCGAAATGTGGAGCTCTCTGACCAACGAGCAGAGAGAGTTCTTGGCTAATAACTTTACTGTACAGAGTTATAAGAAGAACGAAATGATCTATCTGGAAGGAGAAACTCCCTCCCACCTAATGTGTTTGTTGACAGGAAAAGTAAAAATCTACAAAGACGGTGTGGGTGGCCGCAGCCAGATCATTCGTATGATTAAACCTACCGAGTACTTCGGCTACCGGGCTTATTTTGCAAAGGAAGACTTTGTGACCGCTGCCGCCGCATTCGAACCGTCCACTGTAGGACTTATCCCCATGACAGCCATCCTGACGGTGTTATCGCAGAACAACGATTTAGCTTTGTTCTTCATTCGCCAACTCTCTGTAGATCTGGGTATTGCCGACGAACGCACGGTAAACCTCACACAGAAACACATCCGCGGACGTCTGGCCGAGTCGCTCCTCTTCCTCATGGAAAGCTACGGGCTGGAAGAAGACGGCTCTACGCTCAGCATCTACCTTTCGCGCGAAGACTTGGCTAACCTGTCGAACATGACTACTTCCAACGCCATCCGCACACTATCAAACTTCGCCACCGAGCGCCTTATCACCATCGACG
Organism: Bacteroides sp.; assembly: GCA_031554505.1. Classification (GTDB taxonomy): domain Bacteria; phylum Bacteroidota; class Bacteroidia; order Bacteroidales; family Bacteroidaceae; genus Bacteroides. The sequence goes on from JAVBVI010000110.1 coordinate 1,859, forward strand.
GACGGAAAATCAAAATTATCGATCAGGAAAAACTAAAGAAAATCAGTCGGATAGGCTAATATCCTGCCACTGGCTTCATTCATTATAAACTTAACACATTCTAGTCATGAAAAAAGGAATCAACCTCCTTCTTTTGGCACTGCTGTTCATCTCCCCCGGATGCCAACAGCCGAAAGAAGTCGTGAACGAGTACAACATCGTTCCGATGCCCAACCAACTCGTTGCCCAAGCCGGGCGTTTCGAGTTAAGCAAAAACGTCAAAGTGATCACCAACGGATGCAAACCGGAAGTGCAGGTCATCGCCGACTCTCTGGTACAGCGACTAGCACTCACCTCGGGCATCACGTTGCAACGGGCCGAAAAAGCCGGATCATCGCCCGCCATCACCTTTGTTACCCGCGAAGGACTACCGAAGGAAGGCTACCAACTCTCTGTGACCCCGCAACTCATCACCGTCACCGCCTCGCAACCCAACGGGTTCTTCTACGGTGTGCAGACGCTTTACCAACTACTTCCCACTGCCGTGTACGGACAGGCGAAAGTGAAGAACGCCGAATGGTCGGTTCCTGCCGTGGAGATCGAAGACGCTCCCCGCTTCCCCTATCGGGGCATGCACTCGGACGTGTGCCGCCACTTCCCCTCGCTCGACTATCTATACAGGTATATAGACATCATGGCGATGCACAAGATGAACACCTTCCACTTTCACCTGACCGACGACCAAGGCTGGCGCATCGAAATCAAAAAATACCCCAAGCTGATGGAAATCGGTTCGAAACGTAAACAGACGATGGTGGATTATTACTTTGTCAACTATCCGTATGTGTTTGACGGCAAGGAGCATGGCGGTTACTATACACAGGAAGAGATCAAGGCTATTGTGGCTTATGCTGCCAGCAAATACATCACCGTCATTCCGGAAGTGGAGATGCCGGGACATGCCATCGCTGCACTGGCTGCTTATCCTGAATTGTCGTGCTTCCCCGATCAGAAATATGAGGTAACGGGGCTCTGGGGTGTATTCGAAGAGGTATTCTGCCCGAAAGAAGAGACCTTCGCCTTCCTCGAAGGAGTGATGGACGAAGTGATGGATCTCTTCCCCAGTCAGTACATCCATGTGGGTGGCGACGAATGTCCGAAGACCGCTTGGAGGAAGTGCGCCCATTGCCAGGGATTGATTAAGAAACTGGGTTTGAAGGACGACACCACTCCCAATCCGGTCGACGGGCTGAAACACTCGAAAGAAGATAAACTGCAAAGCTATTTCATCACCCGCATGGAGAAGTATATCAACAGCAAAGGCCGTAACATCATCGGCTGGGACGAGATACTGGAAGGCGGACTGGCGCCAAACGCCACGGTGATGTCCTGGCGTGGTACCGAAGGCGGCATGAACGCAGCCAAAGCCGGGCACGACGCTATCATGACACCAGGTGCGTATGCCTATATAGATAAGTATCAGGAAGACCCGGAGTTTGCTCCTACTACCATCGGCGGATTCGCTACCCTGAAATATGTATATTCCTACAACCCGGTACCCGACGATACAGACGAACTGGTCAAGAAACACATCATCGGTCTGCAGAGCAACTGCTGGGCTGAATACATGCAGACGGAGGAACGTCGGGACTATCAGGTATATCCGCGCGGCATCGCCATTGCCGAGACGGGATGGACGCTGAATGCCAATAAGAACTGGGATAGCTTCTGCCAGCGTATGGTGACGGACTTCGACCGCTTAGTGGTAGCCGGTGCACAGCCCTGCACCAACTTCTTCGAGGTGAACATCAACACGCATGTAGGCGAAAACGATTCACTGAACGTGGTGCTAGAAAGCTACTACCCGGGAGCGGAAATTCGCTATACCATAGACGAGACGGATCCGACTTCTGCTTCGGCACTTTATGCAGAACCTTTCGCACTGAATCAATGCTTCGAGCTTCGGGCTGCAGCCTTCAAAGGTGAAAAGCGACTGGGTAAGGTAACCCGCAAATCGCTCTACGGCAACATGATCAGTGGAAGGTCATACACCGTTAACCCGCCTGCCGGATGGATACAGGGAGACATCATCGGGCCAAACGATACTCCGGGCGCTGATCCCACCACCCTCGGTCTGACCAATGGCAAGCGTGGCAACAATGCATCGTACACTCCCTGGACCTGTTTCCACATGAACGACAAGTGCAAGGAAGTGGTATTTACAGTAAAACTGAACCAGCCGGCGCAGGTGAGCGAGGTGCTCTTCGGTTCGCTGTTCAATCCGGCCTATTGTGCGCTGCCGGCCAGCTCGGCATTCGTGGAGATCTCTGCCGACGGTAAAGACTATAAGAAAGTAAGCGAAAAGACATTCACCCGCGAACTGCCTCAAACAGGACGGATCGCTTGTACGGATATCCTGACATTTGATCCGGTGGAGGCTACCTATATCCGCCTGACCATCAGCAACGGAGGTACCTTGACCAGCGGCATCAACTTCTGCAAGGACATAGGCGAAGGCACCCTACAAGCCAACCTCTACATCGACGAGGTAGAAGTGTACTAATAAAACAACAAAGGCTGCCCCTAATGAAAGAGGCAGCCTTTGCTTTATAGAATAAGGATGAATTACAATCCTTTCTCCGACAAATAGCGTTCGGCTTCGATAGCAGCCTGGCAACCGCTGGCAGCAGCGGTAATAGCCTGACGGTAGATGGGATCGGCTACGTCGCCGGCAGCATATACACCGGGCACCTTGGTACGCGGACCTTTGCCTTCAGTGATGATATAACCCACTTCGTCCGTATCCAGGTAAGGTTTGAAGATGTCCGAGTTCGGTTGGTGACCGATGGCCAGGAAGAATCCGTCGATGGCTACATCGTAGCGTTCTTCATCGGCCTCGCCCATACGCTTCACCAGGTGTACACCTTCCACGCCGTTATCGCCGAAAAGTCCCACTGCATTGTGTTCGAAGAGCACTTCAATCTTCTCGTGGTTCATCACCCTCTCTTGCATGATCTTCGACGCACGCAGGAAAGGTTTGCGAACCACCAGATATACCTTCGATGCCAGTCCGGCCAGGTAGATAGCCTCTTCGCAAGCCGTATCGCCACCGCCTACTACAGCCACCACTTTCTTGCGGTAGAAGAAACCGTCGCATGTGGCACAAGCGCTCACACCCATACCAGCATATTTCTGTTCATCGTCCAGTCCCAGATATTTCGCCGTAGCGCCTGTGGCAATGATCAATGTATCGGCAATAATCTCTTTTTCTTCGTCGATCACTACTTTATAAGGAGCCTGACTCAGGTCCGAAGCGGTAGCCAACCCAAAACGGACATCGGCACCAAAACGTTCGGCCTGTTTGCGGAGGTCTTCCATCATCACCGGTCCGGTGATTCCTTCCGGATAACCGGGGAAGTTCTCCACTTCAGTGGTGGTAGTGAGCTGTCCACCCGGTTGAAGTCCCTCATACAGCACGGGGGATAGGTTGGCACGGCTTGCATAGATAGCAGCCGTATAGCCCGCAGGGCCTGAACCAACGATCAGGCATCTTACTTTTTCTGTTTCCATATGGTTTATTTATATTATTTCTTATCTCATGTCGATCACTTCGGCATTCGGGTATTTTTTCTTATCGAATGCAAACTGGGAAGCGGCATACTTCTGTCCGGTCTGATAGCTTTCCACGACGATCTCACTGTAACTTTTGTTGGATTGCTCCACCCGGATCAGGAGGGGTTGTGCGGAGTCTTTGGCTACATAGAGCACGATGGAGGCTATATCTTGCTTCTTCATGGGCGTCAGGATCACCTCGTCTACTGCCTTGTTGCGATATGTGCGGGTAGTACCCAGCTTGTAGTTAAATCCTTTCTGGTACATGTTCAGCAAAGCATACGGATTCAGGCTTTGCAATTCGGCTTCGGTGGGCGTACTGATGTTCACCTCCTCATTAGGTACCACGTAGCTCCATTGCGTCTTACCGTCGAACCAGGTGATGATATCCGGAGTGTTCAGGCAGAACTTCTCACCGCTGATCTGTATCGTACCGTCGGATACACCGGCAAGTGTTCCCCGGTCGTATGCTTTCAGGGTGAAACCTGCCTGTATACCTCCCGCTTTACGGAAAGTAGCAGCAGCCTTGTCGAGCACTGTTTTGGCCTGTGCCTGTTGTTGCGCCACAACAGGCAATGCGAGTAACGCCAGTATAGATACGAATAAAAGTTTCTTCATTTTCTTTCTCTGTTAATGGTTGAGCAGGCTAACCCCACACCTTAATATATAATGAGAAAACAGCCTTAAAGGTTCAGATTCCGCAGGCGGTTCTCTAAATCGTTATCGTCTACGCACAACACATCGCGTGCCTTGCTTCCCTGGGTAGGTCCTACGATACCGGCCTTTTCCAGCTGGTCCATCAGGCGTCCGGCCCGGTTGTACCCGATGGCAAACTTACGCTGTATCAGCGAGGTGGAACCCTGCTGGTGTATCACAATGAGGCGGGCAGCATCTTCGAACAGCGGATCGAGACGACCCAGATCTTCATCGGAAACTTCACCACCACCCTCACTGGCCACTTCGGGCAGGAAGAAGGCCGTAGGATAGCCTTGTTGCTTGGCAATGTACTTCGTAATCTCTTCCACCTCGGGGGTATCAATGAAGGCGCACTGCACACGTACCGGATCGGCTCCCTGGAGGAATAACAAGTCGCCCCGGCCAATAAGTTGGTTGGCTCCTGGACGGTCGAGAATGGTACGCGAGTCGATCATGGCCGACACACGGAATGCTACGCGCGCCGGGAAGTTGGCCTTGATGGTACCGGTGATGATATTTGTGGTAGGACGTTGCGTGGCGATAATCATGTGAATACCCACGGCACGGGCCAACTGGGCGATACGGGCGATGGGCAGCTCCACTTCCCTACCCGCCGTCATGATCAGGTCGCCGAACTCATCGATCACCACTACGATGTAGGGCATGTACCGATGTCCTTTCTCCGGGTTCAGCCGGCGGCTGATGAATTTCTCGTTGTACTCCTTCACGTTGCGCACATGGGCGGCCTTGAGCAAGTCATACCGCGCATCCATTTCCGCACAAAGCGAGCTGAGCGTCTGCACCACCTTCGTCACATCGGTAATGATGGGTTCGCCGCCATCGGGCAGCTTTGCCAGGAAGTGGTTTTCGATGACGGAATAGATGCTAAACTCCACCTTCTTCGGGTCCACCAGCACGAACTTCAACTCGGAAGGATGCTTCTTATATAATAAGGAAGTGATGATGGCATTGAGCCCCACCGACTTACCCTGCCCGGTAGCACCGGCTACGAGTACATGTGGCATCTTGGCCAGGTCCACCATGAACACATCGTTCGTGATGGTCTTACCCAGAGCGATGGGAAGGTCGAAAGTAGATTCCTGAAATTTCCGGCTACCGATGATGGACTGTCCGGAAACAATCTTCGGGTTGGAGTTCGGCACCTCGATACCGATGGTTCCCTTGCCGGGAATCGGTGCAATGATACGGATACCCAGGGCCGAAAGGCTCAGGGCGATATCGTCTTCCAGTCCGCGTATCTTGGAGATACGCACGCCTTGTTCAGGAGTGATCTCGTAGAGGGTTACCGTTGGCCCTACCGTAGCTTTGATGGAGCTGATCTCAATGCCGAAGCTACGTAGCGTATTGATGATGCGGTCCTTGTTGGCTTTCTGCTCCTCCATGTTGATGGTAGGTTCGCTGTCCTCGTAGTACTTCATCAGTTCTACGGGCGGAAGGTGATAGTTCTCCAGATCGAGTTTCGGGTTATAGGGTTCGGTCTCTTTGCCCCGGTAATCATCGTCGTCGCCGGTAGCAGCCTCTATTTCGAATTCGGGTTCATCGGCTACCGGCTCTCTCTGAAAAGGGGGCGCGGGGTCGGAAGTCGTTTGTTCGAAGGTCATCGATACCTCTTCGTCTTCTTCGGGGTCGGGTTGCGGAACGACCGTACGCGGCTTCTCCGCTTCGGGTTGTACCGATTGCTTGGGAACAGATTCCAGAGCGAACTCTACCTCCTGCGGTTGCGGATTGGTGAATTCGGGTGTTTGCACCGGAGCAGTCGTTGGCTCGTCTCCCGGATGCTTCGACCGTTTCAGGTAACTGAAACTAAGCAACTTACGCAACCAGACGATGGTGCGTGCGCTCAGGTAGATCAGGAAGCAAATGGCGGTGACCAACAGGATCATCCATACACCGGGAGCACCTACCTGCGAAACCAGCCATTCGCTCACGTTGTACCCGTGCATACCGCCCAGGTAGATAAACGAATCTTCGTACGTACCCTTGAAAGCGAATCCGAAGAATACGGAAAACCAGACCAACAGCAGGGAACAGCCGATGAACCATCGCCACAGGCGGAACTGACGTACCCGCATCAGCTTCAATCCCGTGACACCCAGGAAAACAAGGATGAAGAAGGACGAAATGCCGAAGCAGTCGTTAATGAGATAATTGGCCAGTTGCGCCCCGCGGGAACCGGCATAGTTCTTTACATGATTATTCACTTCGCCCAGGTCGCGCACATTCTCCACGATGCTCTGGTCGGCCGCCCCGGTAAAGAAAAAGGACGAAAAGGCCAGCAAGAGATACACAGAGAATATCACGAAGACAAGACCAACGACAAAGTGGGCAGTCTCATTCTTGAATGGAGCGGTGAAGTTATGGGTAGAGGCAACCTTCTCGGGTTCCTTGTCAGATTTCTTTTTTGCCATGAGTCAATTCATAAGATGTAATTACTTAGCCGCAAAAATAGTAAAAAAACATGTTCTTCCCAACAACCGGCCGAAACTTCGTTGTTCAAAATTTATTTTAGTTTTCGCAAAAGGGCAGCCATTCAATCATTTTTGTTACCTTTGCGACTCGAAACTATGAAGTTATGAAGAAAGAAAGTAAAATTATATTCGAACGGAGCGTGATCGATTTTGTCACCGTGGCTGCCGAATTCTGCGCTTTTCTGGAACGGGCGGAAGGAATGAAGCGTGCCTCGTTCGTAGACACAACACTGAAAATTCTTCCGTTGCTCTACCTCAAAGCCTCGCTGCTTCCCAAGATAAAAATGATCGACGACGAAACACCCGAAACGTACGTCACCGAAGAAATATACGAAATCATGCGGATGAACCTGGCTGAAGTGATGGCCGAGAAGGACGATTACCTCGAGGTATTCCTTCCGGACATGGCCTACAGCGACCAGCCCATCAAGAAGTGTGTATCCGAAGATCTGGCCGATATATATCAGGACCTGAAAGACTTTATCTTCGTGTTCCAGCTTGGGCTGAACATGACGATGAACGATTCGCTCTACCTCTGCAAGGAGAACTTCGGATCATATTGGGGACAGAAATTAGTAAACACTATGCGTGCACTCCACGACGCCAAATTCAATCAGGATTCCGACGAAGACGAGACTTCCGAAAGCGGCTCCGAAGACGAGGAAGACGATTGTCACTGCGAACACGACCATGACCATGAAGACTGTGACTGCGAAGACGGAGAGTGCCACTGCCATGAATAAAAGAACATGATAGTAAGAAAAACCATTAGCAAAGAAACGATCAAAGAGATGCCGAAGGCCGTCTTTCCGGGACGAATCTATGTGATTCATACCGAGGCGGATGTAGACAAGGCAGTAGCCTACCTGGAGACGCGGCCGGTAGTAGGTATCGACAGCGAAACCCGTCCGTCGTTTACCAAAGGACATACGCACAAGGTAGCCTTGCTGCAAGTATCGTCAGAGGACTGCTGTTTCCTGTTTCGCCTCAACGCCACCGGACTCACTCCGTCCTTAGTGGGACTACTGGAGAACCCGGCGATACTCAAAGTGGGTCTTTCACTGCGCGATGACTTCATGATGCTGCGCAAACGGGCTCCTCTCACTCAACAGGGGTGCATCGACCTGCAAGACTTCGTACGCCCGTTCGGCATTGAAGACAAGAGCCTGCAAAAGATATACGGCATCTTGTTCCAGGAAAAGATATCCAAGTCGCAACGGCTGTCCAACTGGGAGATAGACGTGCTGACCGACGCCCAGAAGCAATACGCCGCTACCGACGCCTGGGCCTGCCTGCGCATCTACAACCTGTTGCAAGAGTTGAAGCAAACAGGCAACTTCGAGCTGATGGCCGAAGAAGCCGTACAGGAAGCTACCGGAGAGGGCACGCCACCATTCGTTCAATCAGAAAAATAATCATCTAACCATATATGTACAAAGTTTACCTCAAGCCAGGCAAAGAGGATTCGCTGAAAAGATTCCACCCATGGATCTTCTCGGGAGCCATCGCCCGTTTCGACGGAGAACCCGAAGAGGGCGAAGTCGTCGAAGTATTCACTTCCGCCAAGGAATTCATAGCCAAAGGGCACTTCCAGATAGGAAGCATCGCCGTGCGGGTACTCACCTTCCGACAGGAAGAGGTGAACCACGACTTCTGGAAACGGAAGTTGGCCACAGCTTTTGCCATGCGCTGCGCCATCGGTGTGGCCATGAACCCCACCAACGACACCTACCGGCTGGTACACGGCGAGGGCGACAACCTCCCCGGACTGGTCATCGACGTATACGCCCGGACAGCGGTGATGCAGGCCCACTCGGCCGGTATGCACATGGACCGTATGGCCATTGCCGAAGCACTTTCCGAAGTGATGGGCAACCAGATCGAGAACATCTATTACAAGTCGGAAACCACCCTGCCCTTCAAAGCCGACCTCTTCCCGGAGAATGGATTCCTGAAAGGAGGAAGCGCCGACAACATCGCTTGCGAATACGGGTTGAAGTTCCATGTGGACTGGTTGAAGGGACAGAAGACAGGTTTCTTTGTGGACCAACGCGAAAATCGCAGTCTGCTGGAACGCTATGCCCGGGGACGATCGGTGCTGAACATGTTCTGCTACACCGGTGGCTTCTCGTTCTACGCCATGCGCGGAGGGGCCGAGTTGGTACATTCAGTGGACAGTTCGGCCAAAGCCATCGACCTGACGAATAAAAATGTAGAACTGAACTTCCCCGGCGATGAGCGTCACGCCTCTTTTGCCGAGGATGCTTTCAAATACCTCGACCGCATGGGCGACCAGTACGACCTGATCGTGCTCGACCCGCCTGCCTTTGCCAAGCACAAGGACGCGCTGCGCAATGCCTTGCAAGGCTACCGAAAGCTCAACGCCAAGGCATTCGAGAAGATCAAGCCGGGCGGCATCCTGTTCACCTTCTCCTGTTCGCAGGTGGTGACGAAGGAGAACTTCCGTACAGCCGTATTCACTGCCGCGGCACTGTCGGGGCGTAGCGTGCGCATCTTGCACCAACTCACGCAACCGGCCGACCATCCGGTAAATATCTATCATCCGGAAGGAGAATACCTCAAAGGACTGGTTCTGTACGTGGAATAGTCCCCTCTTTGAAAGGAAAAACGCAGTGTAAAGTTAAACTATGTTATAGAACATAAGATTTCTATCGCAACCTATGTTCTATAACATAAAAACGTTTATCTTTGCACTGTGTTTTTCATGGTATTAGATTTAAGGTTTTGAAGATTGGCTGTCTGTGATAGATGGCCTTCTTTTTTTATATACCCCCTTCCCCTCTCTTTTTCCTTCTCGGTAAAGCATCCAATTGGTTATTGAATTGATATTAAACAAGCACTTTTTTTGTTGAATTAATGTCGAATAAGTGTCGAATAAGTGTCGAACAAGTGTCGAATAAGTGTCGAATAAGTGTTTATTAAAGCCTGTAACTAACTGATAATCAGGAAAAGTTAATTCCTATAGTAAGAGTAAGAGAAAGAGTAAGACAAGAGATAAATAAAGAGAATAACAACATCAAGAGAGAGACTTCGGCTTTGGATGTTGATGATGGTTGGATGAACCCAAATTGACAAAGAGCAAAAAAACACTTAAGTATTTCCTGAGAAAGACTTAAGCGTTTTTTAAAAACGTGTACATCTTTCAAGAGAAACACTTAAGTCTTTTTTGACTAACCTGTAACCATATTTCTATAATCCTACCAAACAGTACCCAATACAACCAAATCCCGTCAAATGTAGTCATTGGTTATTTTCAATGTCGTATCTTTGTCGAGTGGTCAAAAAATATGCTATATTTGCATCACTAAAACAAAAAGAAAAGCACATAAAAAAACAATCCAATTATGAGCATCAAACTACGCTTGATCATCATGCACTTCCTCCAATTCTTCGTTTGGGGAGCCTGGCTCATCTCCTTAGGGGGATATATGGAAAGAGGCCTTCACTTTACCGGTGGAGAAATCGGAGCTATTTTCGCCACTATGGGTATTTCGTCCATCCTGATGCCCGGCATCATCGGCGTGATGGCCGACAAGTGGTTCAATGCCGAACGCCTGTACGGTATCCTCCATCTGCTGGGGGCGGGCTGCCTGCTCTATGCTTCGACCGCCACGACCTACGACCAGATGTATTGGGCCATGCTGCTCAACCTGCTGATGTACATGCCTACCATTTCGCTGTCGTACACCGTATCGTATGCGGCATTAGAACAATATAACGTCGATATCGTCAAAGGCTTTCCGCAAGTACGTGTGTGGGGCACCATCGGATTCATCATCGCCATGTGGACGGTGGACCTGACCGGCTTCCGCAACAATAACATGCAACTGTATGTGAGTGCCGTTTCGGCCCTTATCCTGGGTATATACGCTTTCAGCCTGCCCGCTTGCCGTCCGGTGAAGAATCCCAACAAAACCCTGCTTTCGTCCTACGGACTGGATGCCCTGAGCCTGTTCAAGCAGAAGAAGATGGCCATCTTCTTCCTCTTCTCCATGTTGCTGGGCGCCGCTTTGCAGATCACGAATACGTATGGCGACGCTTTCCTGGGCAGTTTCGCCCGCATACCGGAATATGCCGACTCGTTCGGGGTACAACACTCGGTCATCCTGCTCTCCGTTTCGCAGATGTCGGAAACGCTCTTCATCCTGGCCATTCCCTTCTTCCTGCGGCATTTCGGCATCAAGAAAGTGATGCTCATCAGCATGGTGGCCTGGTTCTTCCGCTTCGCACTCTTCGGCACGGGCAACCCGGGATCGGGGCTGTGGATGTTCATCCTGTCGATGATAATCTACGGAATGGCATTCGATTTTTTCAACATTTCGGGTTCCTTATTTGTTGAAATGGAAACGAAGCCTGAGACGAGAGCCAGCGCACAAGGCCTATTCTTCATCATGACGAACGGTCTGGGAGCCATTTTCGGCGGATATGCCAGCGGCACCGTGGTCGATCTGTTCTCGAAGTACGATGCCAACCACATGTTGCTAAGCCGCGACTGGCCCACCATCTGGTTCATCTTTGCCGGTTACGCACTGATCATCGCCCTCTTGTTTGCCGTTTTATTCAAGTATAAACACGAGCCGCAAAAAGTTTAATCGATACAGTCTATGGAGAAAAAGGTAGAATTACAAGTTCTGAACATCTCGAACAGTCAGGCACAGGCAGGCGCATACGCCATGCTGCTGGGCGAAGTGGAGGGCAACCGGCAACTTCCTATCATCATAGGACCCGCCGAGGCCCAATCCACTGTGCTGTGCCTGAAAGGGCTCAAGACGCCCCGTCCGCTGACGCACGAGCTGTTTACTACCTGCCTCCACGCACTCGGCGCTTCCCTGATACGCGTCCTCATCTACAAAGCCCAGGAAGGGGTGTTCTACTCGTACATCTACATCCAGCGGGCCGAAGAGATCCTCCGCATCGACGCCCGTACCTCGGACGCCGTAGCCCTGGCCGTTCGTTCCGAGGCACCGATATTCATCTACGAATCCATCCTCGAAAGAGAATGCATCCGCATAGAGGAGATGGAGGAAACCGACGGTGAGAAACCCGAAGAGAGCACCGGAGAAGAGAAAGTACCCCTGAACGACCTGGAAGCAGAACTGAGCCAGGCCATCAAAGATGAAAATTATGAACTCGCCGCCCGCTTGCGCGACAAGATACGACGAATGAAATAACGCGATATGCCTATTTTCTATACCCCTGACATACGGACGTGCGCCGAACTGCCCGAAGAAGAAGCACAACACTGTGTACGTGTGCTTCGGCTCAGCGCCGGCGACGAAATCACCCTGACCGACGGCCGGGGCAACTTCTACCAGGCGGAGATTACCACCGCCACCACTAAGCGATGCTACGTGTCCATCCG
>JAVBVI010000113.1:0-14230 GCA_031554505.1 Bacteroides sp.
AATCCGATGCGGGGACAAAGGGAGAATTGGGGCCCTGTGTTCTCTTTTAATTTAAAGTTAAACAGTTGCGTTTTCATACATTTAAATATATTTGTTGGATTTTCCGGATGAGACCATCCGCATTTTCATTATTAGATTGGAATAGATAAAGATTAATGTCCCATTTCAACAGGACGATTAAGAATTATCAAATAAACTTTGCTCGTTATGACCTCGTTTATATTTGTCTTTTTGAAACGAGGAAGTAATGAGGCGTAAAAGTTAATCATCTTTCATAGGCACTTGCATTTTAAATTGTTGACTCATATTTATAAATTAACGATCGTTTCTATACTTATTTAAGTAATGCTTAAAAATAACTTGGTACAGATTAGCGCTGCTAAGTAGATTTTTCTCTGTAGGTACAGAGAATTTCGCGTTTAGGTAAACAGAAAAATCTCTGTACCTACAAACCTGTAGCTCTCATGAAAACTGTCACAACTTATTTTTACGATTACTAAAATAGATGCAAATGGGAGTTTTGTTATTCCAATAGTCGTGATCTCCATTCATAATGACATGACAAATATACTATCCGCTCTTTAGTATTACCTTTAGATAATCCTTAGAAAAAGAAAAAAATATGTGATAAAGAAAAAAAGAGCAGATTAAGAAGCTCTTCCGCCCATTTTTTAACTATTCTTCTCCTGAAATAGAATTTTTGATTTCCGGAATGGCTTATGGAGGATAAACTTGTGATAGAGGACTGAACAACGAACGGTTGCCTGGTTATCGACTTATGTTAAGGTTTATTGGATGGGATTCAGGAAACAAATAGGTGGCCGGACTGTTGTAAGGCTATTAATGTCATAGAAAATCAACCCCTAAACATACGTTTTATGGAAGAATTGACTTTTGAGAAAGACTTTATCAAGAAAGAGTTTCTGGTAACCTGTCACTTCAATGCTCCGTTGAAAGCCGTGTGGGAAGCGTTCACCAAGCCTTCCGTGCAGGAAAAGTGGTTTGCTCCCCGTCCGTTCAAGGCTGTCACCCAGAGCAGTGATTTCAAGCCAGGCGGACACTGGCTGTACTACATGTTTTCGCCCGAAGGAGAGAAATACTGGGGGCTTACCCGCTATCTGGCCGTGTACCCGAATAAATCTTACGAAGCCATCGACGGATTCTGCGACGAGAACGGTGTCATCGACACGAGCCTCCCGCAGATGAACTGGCATTTAGAATTTACTTCGGCCGGGGGTGATACGCTGGTACGTGCCCGCATCCTGACTTCCGGCGACGGTGCTATGCGGAAGATTCTCGACATGGGCTTCGAAGAAGGATATATCACGGCGTTGGGGCAGCTTCGGGAGTTGCTGACCCGAAAGAAACAACGTATATAGAGTACGTTATAGGATTTGAAAGACTGCCTGCCGGTACTTCTCCAGGCGGGTAGCTTTGTGAATGGCTTTCTTGGCCTTCCGGTCGGCTTGTGGGAGAAGATATTCCCAGAAGCATTTCATCTTAGTCAGCAGTTGAGCATCGCCTCCTTGCAGTTGTTGCTCATAGCTGGCGAAGACTTCGCTGTGTAGTCGCCGTACTTTTTCGCCCATTTCATCGGGTGAGACTGTTCTACCCTCCTTGTATTCCAGACCCAGCGCCGGGTTGGCCAGCAGGCCGCGGCCTAGCATCACGCCCGTGAGCCGTGGGAAACGTTCGGCTGTGCGTTGTATATCCTCTACCGTGCAAAGGTCGCCGTTGTACACCAACGGATGAGCACACAGGTCATAGAACTGGGTAAAGGCATCCAGATCGACCTCACCTTTGTATTCCTGTCGTCCCAGTCGCGGGTGCATCGTCACCTGCCGGAGCGGCACCTCGTTGAGCAGGGGAGCCAGTGCCAGGCACTCTTCCGGGTTCTCCCATCCCAACCGCATCTTCACCGCGAAAGCTATTTGTGGAAACTCTTGCACCAGAGTGAGTAAGCTTTTCACCTCTTCCGGGAAAGGAAGCATGCCCGAACCGTTGTGCCGGCGGGCCAGCATGGGGAACGGACAGCCCAGATTGATCTCCGCTTCCTGGTATCCTTTCTCGATGAAAAGGGATAAAATGGTGCGCGCTTTCTCCAGATCCGGTGCTATGAGCTGGGGCACGAGCCGGGGAACGCGGTTGCTCCCGGAAGAGATCTCCCGGACATCTTTGGGGCGGAACGATCCTTTCTCCAACCGGACGAAGGGAGTATGATACGCGTCCACACCGCCAAAGACGGCTGCGTGGGCATTGCGGTAAGGCGCTTCCGTATAACCTTGCAAGGGGGCGAAATGTATATCCATCGGTATTGAATGTTGAGCGACAAAGGTACACATCCTTTTTCGATCTTCGACCGTTGCGCTCCCGGTTTTCTACGAATCTATTTGCATATCCCGTAAAAAATGGCGAATATTGCGCTATTATTCATCGATCAATACCCCCAATATGAAGTTATTTATCAAGTCTATCGCCGTTATCGCCGTCTTGAGCGGAGCCATCAACAGCTATAGTCAATCAACCGAAAAACGAATGAAAGTCAAGAAGATTCATGTCAACCAAGTAGAAGCGGCTGCTCTTCCAGCCTTGCTCGACCGTGAAGAGGTGGCTTTTCAGTCCATCGAGACAGTCAACTGGGCAGCGTATCCGTACAAGCCTGAAGTCAAGTTCCGCATCGCCCATACCGATGAGGCTTTCCTGCTACACTTCCGCGTGAAGGAAGGCAGCGTGCGTGCTCGTTATGGCAAGGACAACGGCAACGTGTGGACGGATGCCTGCGTGGAGTTTTTCTCTATTCCGGCGGGCGACGGAGTGTATTATAATATAGAGTGCAATTGTGTCGGCACCATCCTGATAGGTGCAGGCTCCGGCCGTACCAACCGCGAACAGGCACCGCAGGAAGTGATGAACCGTGTACAGCGCTGGTCCAGCCTGGGCCGTGAGCCATTCGAGGAACGTATCGGGACCACGGAGTGGGAAGTAGCACTGGTCATTCCTTACACCACCTTCTACAAGCATCAGCTCACGTCGCTCGATGGGAAGAGCATCCGGGCCAACTTCTACAAATGTGGCGACGAGCTACAAACACCGCATTTCCTTTCCTGGAGCCCCATACGTCTGCCCAAACCCAATTTCCACTGCCCGGAGTTTTTCGGAACGCTGGAGATGGAGTGATCGGAGATTCAAACAAATGACTCATAGTATGAAGACAACTTATTTTATTATTGCTGCCGCGTGTGTGCTTGGTTCATGCCAATCCAAGCCGGAACAAAAGAATACCGAAGAGGTAGGAGAGAGCACTCCGGTGGAAACGTTTGTAGAGTTACCCCCGCTGGAAAGCGGAGAAGCGTTCCTGAAGAACAAAGACCCCTTCGGGGAGATTGTCGGGCTGACGGGTGAACCGCTTGAAACAGACTCTGTTATCTTCCGTCTCAGCGGTCCGGAGATGATTGTCAAGGAAGGTCGCTTCGTGATGAAGAACAGGGGAACGGCTCCCTTCATGCAGTTCGGTCTGCCCGATATGGCTTTCCTGGGCGAATACGGTAAGATGGGTTCCGGCCCCGACGAGTACGTTTATCCTACGCTGGTCCCTACTACCGACCCGGATCTACTCTGCTACGTTTTCGAGCAGAGCAACCAGAAGCTTTACCGCTTCTTGCCAACAGGCGAATTAGAATACTACCCTTTCCCGTTCTCCGATAAAACAGCGAATCACCTTAGTGATAAAGAGCTTGTTAACCTCGCCCCGGACGATTTTATCTATGTAGAATCCAGCGCTACCGGGAAAAGCATCTTCCGCTCCACCCGCTCCACCGACTCGGTGGCTACCCGTGAGGTGTACAGCCTGGGACTGAATCCGAAGCGCAAGTCACCGTTTTCCTACATTGGCGACTTTGTAGTCAATGCCCGCCGCGACCGTATGGCGTATGCCTACAAATACTTTAAGATCATCAAGTTCATGGATCTGGAAGGCAAGAGTGTCCGGACCGTTAACTTTGAACGGGAGGAGTTCAGCGAAAGCACCTTGTACAAGGTAAACGGATTGGACCAGAATGTTACCCATTATTGGGGTGCCTGCGCCGGTGAGGATTATGTCTACTTCCTGTACAGCGGACGTACGCCGATGGAAGTGAACAGGGAATGGGGAAAGAAACAGTTCTACATCTTTGTGGAGCAATACGACTGGAACGGAACACCCATACGTACGTACAAGCTCGATCAATGGGGCTATTTCACGGTGGACGAGAAGAACAAATGCCTCTACCTGGCTTCGCCCAATTACGACGATCCGTTCTTTGTCTATCATCTGTAA
Organism: Bacteroides sp.; assembly: GCA_031554505.1. Classification (GTDB taxonomy): domain Bacteria; phylum Bacteroidota; class Bacteroidia; order Bacteroidales; family Bacteroidaceae; genus Bacteroides. The sequence continues at coordinate 4,316 of JAVBVI010000113.1, forward strand.
GCAGAGTCATTAGGGAAGAGACATGGTCAGTCGTTCTATACATAAACCCTAATTTCGCAGCATGAAAATACGCCCTCTTATTCTTGTCTTCGGCCTGGCAGGCAGCCAACTGTTGCTTGCCCAGGTCCGCCTGTCGTCCGATCCCGCGCTGGAGAAAGCTCTGGTGCAAACTGGGCTGGTACATAGTCCGCTACCCATCGACGAGTCGCGTTCGTTCGAGACGGCGGGACTGAAAAAGAAAGTCCTGCAAACACAATCGTTGCCCATCACTCCCGAACTCGCCGGATGGAGACACTCCGGACTGGGGGCGATGGCCTATTCAACCGATCGGATAGCCGGCCAAACGGGAAACATGCGGCTCACCTTCCCCACCTCGACCGGAAACCGGGCCACCGGCTCACCGTCGGATCCCGACTATGCGACGTATGGTAACATACAAGTCAGTTGCGCTGTGACGAAAACCGACTGGTCAAAGTTCAACCGCCTGGTGATGTATATCTACCCTGATTGCGAAGGTGCCCGGGTGACCAATCTGAACTTCTTTCTCGAAAATGCTTCCGATTCGAAAATGACGGGGCAGTCCTCAGGCTCGCACCTCATCAACCTGAACAACCGGGAGTGGAACCTCTGCTACCTCGACCTGGACGAGTACCAGCGCGACCAGATACAACGTTACGGCTTCAACTGCTCCGTCAAGGGCCGCGACCGCACCACCGGGGAGACTTCCGTGTTCTACATCGGCCGGATGGAACTGCAACAGGTGGACGATCCGGAGATTGTCCGGGGATGGATGCCGGGACAGAATCGCATCGTCTACTCCACCACCGGCTACATGCAAGGCGACACGAAGACCGCCATCGCGAATCTGAGCCGGATGCCTGCCGATAAAACCTTCCAACTGATCGAAACACAGAGCGGGAAGCAGGTGTACAAAGCCACGATCCGACAGGAAGAAACCACGATCGGATCGTTCAAAATTCTCGATTTCACCGGATATAACCGTCCCGGAACCTATCACCTGAAAGTAGGCGATGTAGTCACCCCTTCGTTCCGGATAGACTCGCAGCTTTGGGACAACTCCTTGTGGCGGGTACTCAACTTCATCTTCTGCCAGCGTTGTGGGTATCCCGTACCCGGCAAGCATGGCGTTTGCCACACTGATCTTTGCGCCCGTCACGATGGAAAGACCCTTTCTTACGGTGGCGGTTGGCACGATGCGGGCGACCTCTCTCAACAGACCTTGCAGACGGGCGATGTAACCTTCGCTCTACTGGAAGCATACGCCAAACTGAAAAAAACGAATCCTCTGTTGGCTGCTCGTTTGCTCGAAGAGGCCGAATGGGGGCTGGAGTTCGTGCTGCGCAGTCGCTTCGGCGATGGCTACCGGGCCAGCAGCGTAGGTCTGCTCATCTGGCTCGATGGCATGTTCGGTTCCGTGGACGATATCTCGACAGTACGGGTGCACAACCTGGCTTTCGATAACTTCCTTCACGCAGGCTACGAGGCGTATGCCGCTCTCACCATCGATCACGACCCGATGTTGCAGGAACATCTGCGCCGTATTGCCCGGGACGACTTTGAGTTTGCTCTGAAACGGCATGCCGAAGTGGGGTATGGCGAGTTCCTGCATTTCTACGAACATAGTTACAATACATCCGAAAGTCAGTACATGGCTACTGTGTCCTGGTCGGCCAGCATGCTGTACAAGCTCACCGGCGATACCTATTATGCTGAAAAGGCGGCGGAGTTCATCCGCTATACGTTGGACTGCCAGCGCACCGAGCCCATCGGTGACACCGCCGGAACGAAAGGGTTCTTCTACCGCGACCGTGCCCGGAAGTCCATTGTACACTACAACCATCAATCGCGGGAACAGGTGTATATGCAAGCGTTGACCCTGCTCTGCGAAACACAATCCGCTCATCCCGACCGTAACCGGTGGGAAACTTCTATCCGGCTGTATGGCGACTACCTCAAAGGCTTGATGAAGTACACCGCTCCCTATGGCATGGTGCCCGCCGGGGTGTACCACATCGACGAGCCGCAGGATACCGTCGGCTTCCAACGTTCGCATCTATTCGTCGGCCCGGAGATTAACGAAGCATACCCTGTACAACTGAAGAAAGGCGTGCAGCTCGACTCCGAACACTACCTGAAACGCTTCCCCGTATGGTTCAGCATCTTCAACGGGAATACCGCCATACACCTCGCCACTGGTAAGGCTGCCGCCCTCTGCGGCAAGTTCCTAAACGATGAAGAATTGCTTCGCATCGCTCGTGAACAACTCTACTGGACGGTTGGGAAGAATCCGTTCGGGCAGTCGCTCATCTACGGCGAAGGACATAACTACCCCCGGATGGATAGCTTCTCATCTGGCGAGATGACGGGAGAAATGCCCGTCGGCATCCGTACCTGGGGCGATGAAGATACACCCTACTGGCCACGTACAGTCAATGCTTGCTACAAGGAAGTTTGGATCACTTCCGCCGGTAAGTGGCTGTCGCTGGTAGAGGCGGTGCTTCCCTGATCCTTCTGAATACACATTTATTTAATACATATCGACCTTATGAAAACAAGAAACTTACACGTAAAATTACTGGCACTCGTGGCCGTATCTTTCCTCTTCCTCCTCCCGCTGTCGGCGCAATACCCGGCACAGTACGCCAAAGGCTCCCGTTTCAAAGTGCTGGTGTTCCAAAGCCCGCACGGTGAAGGCGCCCACGTAGACTTTGCCAAGCAAGGCGTAGAGTTCTTCCGCCGGCTGAACTACGGCGATGGGTTCATCCTGCACAATACCCAGTCGCTGGCCGACTATCCGTACGAGAAACTGAAAGAGTACGACCTGGTGGTGATGCTCAACGGCGCCCCGTCGGGCAAAGCAGAGCGCGATGCCTTCGAACAGTACATGGAGAATGGCGGCGGCTGGATGGGCTTCCACGTAGCAGCCTACAACGACAAACACACCAACTGGCCCTGGTTTGTCAACTTCCTCGGCGGTGGTGCGTTCTACTGCAACAACTGGCCCCCCCAGCCGGTGAAGGTGACGGTGGACAATGCCTCGCATGCTGTAACGAAGAACCTCCCCACTTCGTTCATCGTACCCGAAAGCGAATGGTACCAATGGAATCCCAGCCCCCGCGAGAACAAAGACGTAGAAGTGTTGCTCACCCTCTCGCCCGATAACTACCCCCTGGGTATTAAAGATGTGGTGAACTTCGGCGATTTCCCGCTGGTGTGGACTAATACGAAATATCGCATGATCTACCTCAACATGGGACACGGTGATATGGAATTTGGCGACGCTACACAGAACCTGCTCTTCGTCAACGCCTTCCGCTGGGTGGTTTCCATTGATAAGAAAGGCGATCCGTTCAAGGTACAGCGCTCGTACAAATAGATTCGCGTTTTGTAGGAGAAGCATTCTCTGGAATGAAAACACTTCTTTCTTTTGTGGCATAGTAGTTTTTATTTTTACTATTGTCTCAAAAGAAAGAAGTGTTTTTTAGTTTTTACACTCATATTTATTTCCGGGTATGAAGACGAGTATTGTTTTTCTCACCAATAGATAATCTTATTAATGCACTCATTCTTTCTTATTAATGCACTAATAAGAAAGAATGAGTGCATTAATAAGATTAGCTGTTAGTAAGTTTCTGAATAACTATGTACACAGGCGAAAATAAAATCAGGCAAGCAACTGGTTAATCTGTACCAGTTTATTTTTTGATCATCACCAAATGTATATAAATCCTTTCAATATACCTTACTTGATGTGAAGAAGATTATTATTTAATACTTGTAAAATGCCTCTTGTCCACTTCTCTGTATAGTCTTTTTATTTTTAGTCTCTACGTTTATTGTAAATTGCTGATAGTTAACTTATTGTTGATTGTCCATATGCGTTTTATGTAAAATTGAAAGCGAGTCGTATCTTTGTCTTTCAAGGAAATACAGCTAATATAATGTCTGCTATATTCCACATTTTCTAAAAGAAAAAAGTTTTGCAAAACGTTGGTAACGCGATGCTTGACTGAAATACTTCATCATATCTTATATCAATCTTTAAAACCTACGACGGTCAAATCAAGGCTGACCACCACTCTCCCTCCTTTAAACATGAAGGCCCGAAACGTACGCCTTCAAAACCAAGAATTATTAATCTTTAATTTCCAGTAATTATGCCAGATTTATTACAAGAATTGAAAGGCCTGGATTTTAGTGTGTACATTGGCGGACCACTGCAGGCAGCTGTAGAAGCACAACATGTGGCTTCTTTATCGCAAGCGGAATTCATCAACGATGTGGGATTCGAAATGGAAGGTGGAGCAAAGAAGCTACGCTATGTGGAGTTCAAGTACATGAAAAAGGTTCCGAAGGAAGACGGTACAGGACTCAAAGAACAAGAAACGACGGTGAGCGTACCGTTTATCTCCATGCTGACCATTCCTTCGTTGCGGATTGATGAAATGACGATCGACTTCAATGTAAAGCTGGAACATGTCGTTACACGCGAAGCTTCCAGTGAGTTCAACTTCTCTAGTTCCGGGCAAGGCGGTTTCTTCTTTGCCAAATTCAAGGCATCTACTTCGTATACCTCCAAATCGTCCCGCGGCGAAACAGAGCAAAGGCAGTACAACCTGTCGGTGCATGTGAAAGCCGTCAACGATGAATTGCCGGCCGGACTAGACCGTATCCTGAGTTTGCTGGAAGACAGCATTGCTGCCGTGTAATCTATTACTTATCGATTGGACGCTGCTACACAACAGCGTCCAATCTTAATCCTATCTGCTCATGCCAACATTATTAGAAGAATATATTGGAAGCCTGGTTTCGAGCATAGCCGATGCCAGACTGATGTCCGACGCGCAAACCGCCCGCATTGCTGCCGATTACGCTAAACATCCTTTACTGAAACATTTTTCCGTGCCCCGCATGCGGATAGACGATGTGGAAATGGAGATCAATGTGGCGCTTGATAAAATCGCCGAGGATTCGCAAACCAAGGTGGATCCGATTGACAATGCCAAGGTCAATACGCTGGTGTACAAGGAGATTGTTGCCGGACTGGGCCGTAAATCATTACCGCTGGCCGCTTCCAGAACCCTGAAGGCGGAGATTGCCAGGAGAACCCAAACGCTTGAAAGCGAGATTAATATAAAGGCGAATTTAACACCGCTCAAAGATTTTATTAATCGAATCTCCGAAGAAAGTCTTACGATAAGTCGGGGGATTGGCCTGAAAAGCATTACGGCTACCACAGAATCTCTCTCCTCCCGGTTGGAGAAGTCGATTGCCCCGGCTATCAGCCTTACTGAAGTGAAGCAACGAAAACTGAGGGTTATGGCCGAATCAAAAGAGCTGAGCGAACAGAAGCCGGAATGTTTCATCAAAGTGAAACTGAAAATATCCGAACGGGGACTGGAGTGGTCGAAAGGCTTTGATAGCGCCGGAAATGAAATAGATACCTTAATACCCGAATAGCCATGAGAGCCTCCGTGTTGGAAATGAGGAATGTCTTGTATGACCAGCTCATGCAGGTCAATGTATTGGTTAATGGATTTGAAACGAAAGCACCTACCATTCTCGAAGACTGGATGCATTGGCTAAAAGAGACGGAAGAGTTATGTAAGCGCTACAACTTGTCGGAGTGTGCCGAACTGGCTGGGTACCGGTCATTGATTCTGCATGAACGCAGTCTGCACGACACCAGCGTTAACTCGAAGCGGAAGCGGATATTTTCCAAGACACTCGAGACCATCCAGCCTGTACAGGCCATCTGTGTGGGGCGTTTCAAGAAACTCGACGAGAAGGTGGAGAGTGTCCGTAGCCTGATTCGGCAGATATTGGTACCGGCCAAGGAGGCGGGATGTATCCGCTACGATCCGGAAGTGGATTTTACGGACTATCTCGAATCGTTGTTGCAGCAATTTCGTAATCACGAACAGTTGGCGGCTGGCATTAACGGTGCCATTGCTCTCGTGGGTAAGCGGGATGTGATATTAATCTTGGCCGAGGAGATCGATTTTGAGTAAAAGTAAGGGGCGCCCATCAGAGCGCCCCTTACTTTTATTTCACGATTCCATGTTTGGAAGCTTTGCAGAAATCGAGGATGTGTTGTATCTCCGGTCCCATCGGCACCTGAGCTTCTATCTTGCCCAATGCGTCATGCAGACTGAAATTACCTTGATACACCAATCGGTAAGCATTGACAATGTGGCGAAGAGTCTTCTCTTCTACGTCGTGATGCTTCATCAGCACTGTGGCATTCACGCCGCGGTAAGTCGGTGGATTGCCTGCAATCATCACGTATGGAGGCACATCTTTGGAGATACGTGTACCGCCCTGGATGAGCGACCAGCTACCTACGTGCGAATGTTGGTACAATACCACGTTGCCACTCAGGATAGCGCAATCGTCGAGCGTGCACTCGCCTGCAAGAGTACTGGAGATGCCCACTACACAGTGGTTGCCAATCTTCACGTCGTGGCAGAGATGCGCCTTGTCCATCAGGAAATTATCGTTACCGATGGTAGTAGCACGTCCGTCGCTATAGATGGAACGGGCTATGACTACATTCTCGCGGATATGGTTGTTGTCGCCGATGATCAGCAAGGTGTCTTCACCGTTGTAGTTCATTTCCTGCGGCTCGGCTCCCAGCACGGCATGTTGGAATACTTTGTTCCCTTTTCCCATACGCGTGCCGGCCATGATACTGACGTAGGGCATGATCACGCAATCGTCACCAATCACCACATCTTTGTCTATATAAGCAAAGGGATGAATGGTGGCATTCTTTCCGATCTTTGCTTCCGGGTTTACATAAGCTAACGTACTAATCATACTATGTTGTTTTAAAGTTAATCTTCCCTGCCGCCGCCCAGCGCCTGGTAAAGACTAACCACGGCCTGCATGCGTGCAAACGTATCGGATACCTGTGACAGACGGGCGCTCAGCAGTGATTGCTCTGCCGAAAGGATTTCCAGATAGGTTGATGTGCCCAATTTAAACAATTCTTTGGTATATTCCACACTTTTTTCCAAAGATTTTACTTGTGCCTGGCGGGAAGAGGCTTTATCGCAAGCTGCCTGGTACTTGGAAAGAGAGTTGCTTACTTCGGCTCCGGCATTGTACAGGCTGTACTGGAAAGCCAGTTTGGCTTCTTCCTGCTGGGCCTTGGCAATCTTCAGACGGGCAATATTGGCGCCGCGGTAGAAGAGGGGCTGAGTGAGTGAACCTACGGCCTGTGCAATGACTTTGGCCGGACTGAAAACGATGTCGCCGGCGCTGTTGATCCATCCGGCACTACCATTGATGGTGAGGCTTGGGTAGAAAGCAGCGCGTGCCTGGTTAGCATTATAGTAGGTACCGGCCAATGCCATCTCGGCGGCTTTTACGTCGGGACGGTTGGAGAGCAACTGTACGGGTACGCCGGTAGAGAACTCTGTGGGGAGTTGTTGGGCATACAGATCCGTGCGTTCGATGGCTTGCGGAGCTTGTCCGAGGAGGAGGGACATGGCATTCTCCGTCTGAAGGATACTTTGCTCCAGGTCGGGCAAGGTAGCGCAGACCATATAATAGGTCGCTTCACTCTGTGTCACGGCGGCCTGGTTGGTCATGGCAGCCTCTTTCATGGCTTTCATCGTTTCCACGTTCTTCTTCCACACCGCGGCTGTCTCCTGCGTGATGGCCAGTTGGCGATCGAGCATCAGCAGCGTGTAGTAGGTATTGGCGATGGCCGAGACGACTTGTGTCTGCACAGCCTGGCGATAAGCGGTGGTTTGCAGCATGGCAGCTTTGGCGCCGCGGTTGGCGTTGAGTAGCTTACCGAACAGGTCGATCTCCCAACTGGCCACTACGGGCAGTTGATAAGTCTTGATGGCTTTATTGCCGTCGAAACTGTTGATGGTTCCTTGTCCCTGGAAAGCCAGTGAAGGCAGGTAAGCCAGACGGGACGTCATCAGCGCAGCCTGTGCTTCATCCACTTTCAGCAGGGCAGTTTGCAGATCGGTATTCTGTGCCAATCCTTGTTCAATGAGCGTCTGCAGTTGCGGGTCGGTGAATACCTCCCGCCACGGCAGGTTGCCGAAGTTGGCCGTGTCGGACACCAGTGTGTCGCCCGTAGCCAATGTGTCGCGGTATAGGCCGGCAGTCTGGATATCGTCGGGCCGGTCGTATGATTTGTAGATGTGGCAACTGCTCAGTAGGGCAGTTGCACACACCATATATAAAAGATGCTTCTTCATATTCTCACGATTATTTAGTGTATTGTTCAATCTCCGGCTGAGCGTCGGTGTTATCGATATCTTCCCAAGTCATCGGTTTCACCTTCTCTTGCAGGTACTGGAAGGCTACGAAGAGCGCTGGCACCACGAAGATCTGGCAGATCATACCGATGAACATACCGCCTACGGCACCTGTGCCGAGGGTACTGTTACCGTTGGCACCTACGCCGCTGGCAAACATCAGCGGAAGCAGACCCACTACCATGGCGAGCGATGTCATCAAGATCGGACGCAAACGGGCGGCAGCTCCAAGCACGGCGGCCCAGGTGATGCTCATACCCATGCGGCGACGGTCGAGGGCAAACTCAACAATCAGGATGGCATTCTTCGCCAGAAGCCCCATCAACATGATCAACGCGATCTGCATGTAGATGTTATTGTCCACGCCCATGAACTGCGCAAAGATAAAACTACCTGCCAATCCGAACGGTATCGAGAGGATAACCGCCAGCGGAAGGATGTAGCTTTCGTACTGTGCACTCAGCAAGAGGTAAACGAAGACCAGACAGAGGCCAAAGATAATCATCGTCGTGTTGGTACCTGTACTTTGTTCCTCACGTGTCATACCCGAGTATTCATAACCGTAACCGGTGGGGAGCGACTGGGCAGCTACTTCTTCGATGGCCTTGATGGCATCACCCGAGCTGTATCCGTCGGCCGGCGTACCGTTCACGGTAATAGCTGTAAACATATTGAAACGCTTGATGTTGTCCGGTCCGTAGATCTTGGTCAGCGTCATGAACTGGCTGATAGGAGCCATCTCGTTTCCATTGCGTATCTTGATGGCGTTCAGCGTTTCCGGACTGATACGGGCATTCGGATCGGCTTGGATCATGACGCGGTACAACTTACCGAAACGGTTGAAGTTGGACGCGTACAATCCTCCGTAGTACCCCTGCAAGGTGCTCAGGATGGTACTCGGGCTGATGCCTGCCTGCTTACACTTGGCAGCGTCGATGTCGATCATGTATTGCGGGAAGCTGGGGTTGAACGAGGTCTGCGCCATGGCGATCTCCGGTCGTTCGTTCAGTTTGGCGAGGAATTCCTGGGTAATGCCGAAGAATTTGTTTAGATCGCCACCAGTCTTATCCTGCAAGTTGATCTCGAAGCCATTGGTAATACTGTAACCCGGGATCATCGGCGGAGCGAACAGTAGTACGCGGGCGTCTTTGATACCCATCTTGGTTTGCATATAGAGCTTGCCGATAACTGTGTTTACATCCTCGCCTTCTGCCCGTTCGTCAAAGTCCTTCAACTTACAGATGAATGTACCGTAGTTATTACCTTGTCCGGCCAGAAAGCTGTAGCCGATGATCTGTGTACGGCTCTTGATGGCTGGTGTGGCACCCAACATCTGGTCTACTTGTCCCATAACAGCGGTGGTGCGTTCCATGGAAGTAGCCGGCGGAAGGTCGACTACCACGAACATCGTACCGGTATCTTCATTGGGAACCAGTGCGGTGGGGGTGTAAGCCATCAGTATCACCAACAGGGCGATACCCACTACTACGCTACCGAAGGCCAGCCAGCGGTGCTGGATGAAGTGAAGTACACCGTTCTTATACTTCTTCAAGATGCTGTCGTAAGCCGTGTTGAACGAAGTATGGAAGCGTTTGGCCATGCTCATCTTTTT
>JAVBVI010000048.1:0-69261 GCA_031554505.1 Bacteroides sp.
CGCTTCGCTCGGTGGAAAGTGGAAAGTCAACCTGTATCAGGTATAAAGCCATAAAAGGGTTTCGCTCTGAAATGTAGACAACCCGGTACAGGATTTAAGTTTAAAACAGTCAACCAAAATCAGGACGCTACATGGTGAAGGGGTGAAATGACGGTGAAGGACCGCCCCTTCACCGTCAATGCCGATGAATAGGGGGATACAGGTTGGTTGAAGGAGGAGGAGGACCCAAACAAATTTCCATGTATAGAAGAGTAAAAGGAAAGAGAAAGTCCCCCGAAGACAGCATAAATTATGGGAGATAAAACCGCCCAAGACGGTATCTTCTATAATTTCCCGTGTATTTTTTGCCAAACAAGTTAATTTATTCCCCAGTAAAAAAAGAATACGGATTGGCATTCCCTTTCTACCCGTTCGAGTGTATGGCTTCATGTGCCTTACAGATATCTGTAGCCATACCGCTCGAAGGTTTAAAATCTTCGAACAGTACCTTTTAAACCTTCGGAGCCCATGTCGCTGGAAAAGGGGAGGTAGAGTCTTAAATAAATGGCGTCCCCGATTTTTTTTTTGTCTATGTACCCCCCTCATTTAAAGTGCCTCTCGAGAACCTTTTTTGCACCAAAACACCTAAACGCCTAACTATCAGCAAACTAATTGTCTATATAGAAAACATTGTAGATATTGGGATATTTGTAACTTTGCAAATCAACAAACCCAAAAAGCAATGACAAATAATTTTAAACTGTACTGTAAAAGATGGAGTATCTCTTCAATGAATCACTGCATCTCGAGAGGCATGGCAATCTTGATTGCCTGTGGATTCTTCCAAGTGTCAATAGCACAAGAAGAATACAAGACACCACTACCCACCATTGTTCCGATGTCGCCCAATGTAGCGGCTTTGGCACAGTATGTAGACTATCCTGTTAGCCACTACACCGGCGTTCCCAGCATTAATATCCCTCTGTATGAGGCCGATATTTATGGTTATAAACTTCCCATTTCCTTGAGCTATCATGCTTCCGGGATAAGAGTGAGCCAGGAAGCTTCGTGGGTTGGATTGGGCTGGTCATTGAATGTGGCAGGTGCCGTATCACGGTCTATTAAAGGGACTGATGATTTGTATTCAACCTATAGAAATGGATGTACAATCGAGGGGTATTATAAAGATCCTGAAATAGCCGGTAAAAACATAATGCCCCCAGTAGAACCGATTTTTGAAAATGAATTTTATAATTGTCGTTCTGCTGGCGTTCGTTTGAAAGTAGACCCGGAACCCGATATTTTTTATTATTCATTTCCGGGTGCTTCCGGGAAATTTTTAATTGACAAATCCAGAGGACCGGTTTTTTTTGATAAAAAGGATAATGTGGAGATAAAGCTTAAGAATAGCCGTACTCCGCCTCAAATCAATTACTATTTTGAGATAAAGACGTCTGATGGAACGACATACATATTGGATAAGGAAGAGCGTACGGTTCCTTACTCTTCCCCTAATCACCTCAATAAGAACTACACCATAGCAGGAGTATGGGATCGTAGTAATTTGGGACTCGAAGATGAGTTTATTTCTGCCTGGTATCTTAGTAAGATCATCCTACCGAACAAAAAAGAGATTTTGTTCACATATGCTGCTGAGAGAATTATATCTCCCGCACAAGAATCGCTTAAGCTATATTATAATATAGATGGCACATTCCGGACAATTTACAAAGGAGATTGTATATTCGGAATGGGGGAAAGATATAATACTGCCAAAACAGACTGCTTTACTCACCGCTTGTCTAAAATTGAATGGGATGGAGGATGCATCGAGTTTACTCCTTGTAATAGGTATGATATAATCGATAATGCCAAAGCTCTAAGTAACATTAAAGTCTATAATAAATCGAATACTTTGGTCAGGCAGTTCAACTTTGTCTATTCGTACTTTAACGATAATATCCAAAATCCTCCTTATGATAAAGAATACATCTGTGAGCGGTTGAAACTCGAGCAAGTCAATGAGAATGAGCTAAAAGGTTACAGGTTCAGCTATTTTGAGGGAAAGATGCCTCCCAAGAACTCAAAAAATGTGGACTATTGGGGGTATCAAAACGGCTCGTTTTATGGAGCCAGTTATTGTGCGAAACAATATGTTGTGGAGCCAACTATTGGTGTCAATAAAAACAGTAATCTGAACTACTTGAAAATTGGTACTTTACAAAAGATAACTCTTCCCACCGGAGGAGATGTCACCTATGTTTATGAAGAGAATGATTATAGTGGTGGTGATTTCGCACTTAATACATCCGGTAAAGGTGGCGGACTGCGGGTCAAAGAAATTATAACAGAAGGAAAAACACGACGATTCTCTTATTCGGGAGGAAAATTACTCGCTCCACCTGCTTTATGGAGCTATGGTATTGCATGTCCTTTAGGTAGCAGAATTAGAGGTGAGGACTGTTTTATTCTATTTTCCGAGTCCAAGTTACCTTGCAGTAGTTTTAATAACGGAAATACAGTGGGGTACGATCAGGTGGAGGAGTATGTCACAGATGGTACTAATACTTCCAAAACGCGTTATGAGTTCTATAATGATCCGGAAGAGCAAATATACGATAACGTGATTCATGAATTCCCCCGATTTACCAACTATTATAATGGGTTACCCAAAGTCGTTACATTATATAACAATCAGGCGGTGGTCGAAATGATAGAGTATAAATATCAGGCTGTTTTTGCCCGTAGGGTAGAAGCCTTTCGCTGGGACAACAATTATTTCTCAGCTTTCAATTATCATTATCAACCTCAGTATATTCAGAAAACCCAGGAAATAGTACATCGTCCTGTTTCTTCGCAGAACCTGGAGTGGGTAGCCACTAAACAATTTACCTATAAGGATACTTGCCTGTTAGCTTCTTCCAGTTTGATTCTTGATTCCAGTACCAACGACTCACAGAAACAGATGCTATACTATCCTTCCAATTTTACAGATGCTGTAAGCAAGGCAATGGTGAGTGCCCATGTAATTGGTACTCCTGTAGAACAAATAAGTTTAAGAAATGACATGGTAGTTATGGGAAAGAAAACACAGTTTAAGCAAGTGAATGGTATGTTCCTCCCCGAGATCGTTTATCTTTTGGACACGGAAACTCCGAGAAGCCTGAGTAATTATAGCACCTACTACAACGCCAAGCTGTATTTCGACTCTTACAATAGCTATGGAAAGCCTTTACAGGTAAGAGATAACGGGATGTGTATTGTCTATTTATGGGGCTACAACGGAATGTATCCTATTGCTGAGATAAAGAACGCAACTTATGCAGCTGTAGAAAGCGCAATGGGAGGAAAAACGAATATTGAAGCCTTGGAGAGCAGAGTGATTCCTACGGCTGATGAATGGGCTAAAATAATTGCCTTGCGCAGTAATACATCCTTGTCAAATGCATCGATTACTCTCTATAAGTATGATCCTTTAGTGGGAGTAACGGAAATAAACGATCCAAGAAATATTTCCACTTATTATAGCTATGATAGTTATAGCCGTTTAGATGGAACAAAATTTGACAATAACGGCACAAGGACCTGGCTTGAAAAGTATTTTTATAACTATAAATAACAATTCACTATGAATCACAAAATATTAGTTTTAGTAATTTCCTGTTTCTGTTTTGTTTCCATATATGGGCAAACGACAGGCAATGATGTGCCGTTTAGCTTTTATCCTACAAACGATGATCATTTAGGACCTTATTACGCAGGTACCTACTATGAGGATTTCTCCTATATTGACTCTGTTGCAACTAGTTATAACGTATTCTATGAATTTACTATTCAGAACAAAATGGACGTAAAGATCACCAACTGCTTACAAGATGATGGCAATCTATCTGAAATAGCTTTGGTTTCGTCAGCAGGTACTATATTATATAGGAAAGATGGGATTAGAAAAGCCATAATAGAAGTTCAGAACCTTGCTCCCGGCAAATATTGTGTTTGGAATTTCGATTCGTCAAATAGCAATGATGAATATATAACCACTACTATAGAAGGGAAAATAAGCGCCTCAGCCGGGAATACACTCCAGGATCCTATCTTTATAGGAGAACATGACACCTATTTTACTTATTCCGCCACAAAAAACACATCTAGTTATACAAATAACTATACCGGTTACAGTACCAAGGATGTCTTTCATTCCTTCAAGATAAATAATAAGATGAATGTGACTATCTCTCATACAGCTTCATTCCAAACCAAGACATGGCTGTTGTCAGAAAATGGGCAGCTAAAAGCTCAGAGTTCCGGGACGAATAACTATCTAACAGTTAACACGTTGTCTCCTGGCACTTATTATGTAGTATCCGAAGGCGTGAGTACAGATGGAGCAATCGCTATAAGTATCACCGGAACCACCAATGCAGGAGCAAGTAGTAATCAGAACTATGTACGAAAAATGGTCTTTACCGTTCAAACACCTAGCGGACAATCTTATTATGAGTCTGATAACATAAATTCTATCGAGTACTATGATGGGCTTGGCCGCCCGATTCAGACCGTACAAATGTATGCAGCACCCGATCGAAGCGACATTACGACATTAATAAAATATGACCTGTTCGGTCGGAAATCACAAGAATGGCTTCCGGTAGCGCTACCCAGAAACAATGGAGTATATGTCAGCAAAGAGACGATTCAGAAGTTTGCCAACACCCAATACGAGGGTGATAAGGCCCCCTATTCCCAAACGGTTTATGAGAACTCCCCGTTGAATAGAGTATCCAAACAATATGGACCCGGATTCGACTGGCACGATAAAAACAAGGCAATCTCGACAGCTTACCTGGCCAATAAAGGAACCACTGGTGCCTTAGCCTGCATGAAATACAAAGTCACCGGAACGGGAGTAAGTACAAAGTTGGAAAAATCAACCCATTACAGTGACGGGCAATTATCGGTTACGCAGGTAACCGGCGAGAATGGGAATGTGCTGTACGAGTTCAAGAACAAACTCGATCAGCTTGTACTGTCGCGCCAGATAGATAACGGAGTGAATTTCGATACCTACTACGTGTACGATGATTTTGGAAATGTCGGCTATGTACTGCCTCCCCTGGCAGTAGACAGCCTGGCTAGTTTCATTGATACCGATGTCATAATGAAAAAGTATGCATACGTTTATAAATATGATAAATACAAGCATTGCATATCCAAACGACTGCCCGGTTGCGATCCCATCTATTATGTGTACGATAGAGCTGACAGAGTTATCCTCACTCAGGATGCTGAACAACGTAAAACGAATGAATGGCTCTTTACCATCCCCGATGCCTATGGACGAGTGGTGTTGACCGGTTTATGTAAGAATTCGACGTTAAACTACGCTGCAACCGATCCAATAGGTGCTTCAGTAGTAAGAGCTACTTATGTCTCTGCGCGTACTACATTAAAGAATAGTTATGCCATTACAGGGTACTCTTTCGCGGAAATGACGATACTTTCTGCGAACTTCTATGACAATTATTCTTTCATTGGTATTACTGAGGTGCCGACTGCCGACACACAGTATAATGCCGAAAGCGGTTATAATACCCGATACACAGGTGGTTACATGGGTTTACTGACCGGTACAGTGAATGCACAACTAAGCTCTTCCGGCGTAGGGACCACTTATCTTTATTCGGTGATGTACTATGACAACCGGGGACGAGTCATCCAGACAAAATCAAATAATCATTTGGGCGGAACAGAGAAAGAATATGTTTCCTATGATTTTATGGGACAACCTCTATCACGTAAACAGGTCCACGGTATCCCCAATAAAAACACATATACAGAGGATTATCTTTATACGTATGATCTTAGCGAACGTTTAACTAAGATTACTCATCAGGTAACAGAAATAACAATTGCCGGCGTGAAAAACGTGAAGCCTCTGACGACCCTGGTACAGAACACTTATGATGCATTAGGACGCTTACAACTCTCTAAACCTAATGGTGCAAGTAATCTGGGAACGACGTATACCTACAACGTACGGTCCTGGATCAAGAAGATAAATAATCCTCATTTTGTGGAGAACCTGACTTACGATTACGGAGGCAATATCCAGCAACAGGAATGGACTCAGCAGGGAAAGACGAGAAAATACACATTTGCTTACGACCTCCTCTCGCGGTTGAAATCGGCCTCCTATAGCGGTGATATTAATTTTTCGACTAACTATACCTATGACAAACAGGGGAATGCGACCAACATTGTCCGATATGGCTATACAGGCACTACTACTTATGGAATCATCGACAACCTGATACTGACATATACAGGCAACCAGCTGCTGACAGTAAAAGATACCGGAGTGGTACCTACTCTCTCTTCTTCGGCTGACTTCAGGGATGGAGCGACAACCAACAAGGAATACTCCTTTGACTTGAACGGGAATATGACTGAGGACAAGAACAAAGGCATCACTGCAATAACGTACAACTCGTTGAATCTTCCCACGAGCCTTACCATCGGTGGGACTCAGAACAAGTATGTTTATTCCGTCGATGGTCGCAAGTTGAGTGTGTCTAAAGGAACTCTTACTACCAACTACATTGGTAATGTAATTTATGAAGGTAGTACATTGAAAAGAATTCTGGTGGATAATGGGTATTATGAGGATGGAAATTACTACTTTTACATTCGCGATCATTTGGGCAATAATCGGGTAGTGGCTAACCAGAGTGCAACGATGATACAGAGTACGCAATACTATCCGTTCGGGATGGCTTTTGCGGATGGTATTGAGCAGAACAAGCAGCCTTATAAGTATAATGGTAAGGAACTGGATAGTGACAAGGGGTTGAATTTGTATGATTATTCTGCAAGATATGTGGATCCTGCATTAGGACGGTTTACGACGATGGACCCTTTGGCGGAGAAGTATTACTCTATAAGTCCGTATGCTTATTGCGCAAATAATCCGGCAAATGCAATTGATACAGATGGGAAACTGGTTATTTTCATAAATGGCATGCATACAGGAGATGGAGGGAAAGTGGATTACTGGAATAAAAATGGAGGAGGATTTGCAACTGCAGTCATGAAACATCTAGAAGAAAAGGAAGGAAGTTGGCTCTTTAGAGACGGTAGTAAAGGGGGGGCTGGAAATTATTTCAATAATCAAAACCCTGTAAAAAGAAGAATTTATGGGAAAGAACAGGCTGGGAAGGATATTGATTTGATTATTAAAATGATTTCTGATAAGAATGGCAACATAAAGGAGACAATAAAAATAATAACTCATAGTATGGGAGCAGCTTATGCCAAAGGTTATGTTTATGAGCTTCTCAATTTGTTAAAAGCGAGAGGCATACCCATGAGTGTGATTGAATTTGAAGCGGATTTTGCTCCTTATCAATCTGCGATACAATATGCAGTTGTCAAGACTTACCAATTCTCACATGATGAAATAGTCGCAGGAAAAGAAAAAATGCCCG
Source organism: Bacteroides sp. (assembly GCA_031554505.1). Taxonomy (GTDB): domain Bacteria; phylum Bacteroidota; class Bacteroidia; order Bacteroidales; family Bacteroidaceae; genus Bacteroides. The sequence continues at coordinate 7,464 of JAVBVI010000048.1, forward strand.
GGGCTATCTATATGGATACTAGTAGTGATAAAAAGCAAGAACACTCAATAAGTTCTTTTGTAGATCAGATTAAGAATCTACCTGCTGGGCAGTATAATGTTATTGATGGGAAAATTGTTCCACGTTAATCTTTTTATTATGAAAGCTATATTAAATAAGAAAAATTTAAAAACATTCTTTTATATCTTAATTATCGATATAATCTTGATAGGATGTTGGATCTTATATTTTCACCCTGAAGGGAGTGAAGCTATATTTTTGTTGTTCATTCTACCTACTGTTTTTCTAATCAATTTAGTTATTGCCAGTATACTGTATTTTATTAAGAGATATTACACCCCTTTCTTTATAGCCAATGCTTTTCTAACATCGTCAATATTATATCTATTTTGGATGTTATACATTGATATCTATGGCCGCATTATCTGGGAAGACTGGGAACTTTATATTGATGGAATTGAATATAGTATATCTTATCCTTCTTTGAAAAATGGAACAAGTGAATACAATATCCTATATAGTCCAGAAAAGGGAATGTCAAATGGAGTTGAGGGCGGAATGGTCGTAATGCAGAATGACACATTATATTTCACTTCAACTGATGGTGCTAAATATTTTATATATAAGAACTATCTGTATGGTTTTAAAAATAATGAGAAGATAAAAGTGAAGAAAAGGTATTAATGAGCTGAATACTACGATTCTATCCGTTCGGAATGGCTTTTGCGGATGGTATTGAGCAGAACAAGCAACCTTATAAGTATAATGGTAAGGAACTGGATAGTGACAAGGGGTTGAATTTGTATGATTATTCTGCAAGATATGTAGATCCTGCTTTGGGGCGGTTTACGACGATGGACCCTTTGGCGGAGAAGTATTATGCATGGAGTCCATATGCTTATTGTAAGAACAATCCAGTGAATGCGATTGACCCAGATGGTAAAGTTGTTGTTTTTATAAATGGAATGCATGCTGGAAGTGGAGGAAAAGCTGAATATTGGGGTGGATTTGATAAAAAAGTAATGAGGCAACTTAATGATTATAATCCCCACTATGTAGATGGATCCTATGGTGGAAAAAGACTTTTACCTAAAAATTTATCTGTATCAAATAGAATGAATACCGGCTATACTCAAGGAAAAGTTTACGCTCACCTCTTCCTTCATTCTTACAGAAATCGTGATGGAACATATAAGGAGTCAATAAAAGTCATTACTCATAGTATGGGGCTGCATTTGCAAAAGGATATATTAAAGGATTAATCGATGCGGGTGTACCAATTGATCTCATTGAATTTGAGGCTGATTTTGCACCATATCAACCAACTGAGCAAGAAGCTATTGCAGGTGTTGATACTTATCAATATTCTCACATGAATGATCCAATTGCATTAGGAGAGAAAATGCCAGGAAGTAAAGAATATAAGTCTGAAGATTATACAAAAAAAACTTCTATTGGGTTGGAAGCTCACCAGATAACATCCTTTGAGAATGAGATTAGAAATCTTCCTACAGGTCGATATACGGTAGTTAACGGAAGAATCGTTCCACAATAAAAAATAAGTCAATATGAATCCAATTATAAAAACAGTAATCTTTCTACTAGCATGGGTCATCTTAACGTTTCTGTGCATCTGGTTTGTTGGAGATCGCCCGCCGGGAGCAGAAATGCCCTTGGCCATTCTATTAATTTCCTTTCGTCTGTGCCCTTTTGGAGTATTTATTGTCTTTCTTATTTCATCTTTTCTACAAAAAGATTGGATAAAGAAAAATAGTATTTTATTCCTCGTCGTATCTCTTTTACTTGCAGCATGGGTCTTGAATAGTCTTTTTAATTATTACATGTTCTATTTCAAGAACTATTGATAGATATAAAAGATCGAACAAAAAGCAACTTATTGACAATAATCAACCATACAAATTATCTGGAGTTCAGGGCGTTGGTAAATACGTGAAAGATTATTCAACACTTTTCTCGCTTGGACTAACTGGAAATCTGGCAGTTACATACTTAGGATCATATGGCTTAACTTGGCATTTAAGATCGCTTGATAGAGCTAAAGGTGTAGCAGTTATTGAGTTTACAGTGACAAATAGCTCAACATTAGAGTCTGGCACTAGGCCTCCAGTACTTGGGTATACAGATTTTTGGAAAAACAATGTGGGGAATAAAATAAATTCGATGTTTGATTCTGGTCCGATGTCAAAGACTACTCAAACATTTATATGGACAGAAACTTTAAAATTTTAGTATGAATATGTATTTCCAATTATTAAAAATTTCACTTTTGGCAGTTCTTGCTTTATCAACTTATGGGTGCGGTACAGAGCCTTCTCAAAATGATTTAATCGGATCTTGGAAATCAAGTGATGGTTGCGAGATTATCTTGAACAAAGATAGTACGTGTTTCGTTAAAAATCTAAACTTAAACAGACTACACAAAGAATATAATGATACTTGCCTTACTTTTACTGGTACATGGAAATATCGTAAGCATAATGATTTAGGAGATAAAGAGTATAATATAGTGATTCGGGAAGATAGCATATACTTCTATATTTCACTCTCTATATCAGGCCATGGTATTTGGGGGAATAAACCTCCCTGGTATTTATATCAATTTATTGATGATCCAGATGAAATGAATCAATACAAATTTGTGAAGCTGACAACTGATATCTTGCCCCTACATTAATCTGTTCTACAATGCGTGTAGCCAATTAGAGCTCCCTGAATAATAGTAATTAATGGAAATTATGAAAGTAAGAAGAAATGTTATTAAATTGAGGGATAGAATGTTTATTCCACTTTGCACAGTTCTTATTGTTTTTTTTGTATTCAATACAGAACTTAGGAGTCTACCTTTTTTTAATATTGTCCGTCTATTGGTTTTTGGAGGAGGATGCGTCTTTGCTGTTTGTGCTTGGATGGCCTTGGTATATGAGTATCCTCTTCGAAGTGTCAATAGACCTGAAAATCCTTGGCAAAAACTTTTTATTTTGTATATCCTTTATTGGATCATTCTATTTATTATTGCGAGTGTTATTGATTCTCAATTTGCTGGAGGAGATCAGTACTTCCTTATAATATTAGCCAAAGGGATTGATTTATTCCCATTGGCAAGTATCGCTTTTATTGGAATTTTGAGTATAATACATAGGGAATGGGCTATTAGGAATAAATGGTTGTTAATAGTACAAATTCTCTTCTGGATTATTGCATCTATTTTTACATTATACTTTAATCATCCATAAAATAGTGTTTCGATCTGAGACTTTAGAACAGTGAAGTTCCATTAGTCTTTGATGAATGGACAAATATACATGAATGAAAACATCTCTCACTCTTGCTTCTACGCAGAGTGAGAGATGACAAACGCTCATTGAAAAAGGACAAAGATTTGACAGAACACTTGAACAGCAATATTCATTATCAATTAGGAATATTCCACGGGGATACCGTCCTCGTGGAACAATGCAATTGCGGGACTACTTTCTCGCCAGACGATCGCGGTAATCCGTGGGCGTCATGCCATACTTGGCTTTGAAGCACTTACTGAAGTAGCGCGGGTCGTTGATGCCCACCATGTAGGAGATCTGCGTCATATTAAACTCTCCGGTATCAATCAGCTGTGCAGCCCGATTGATACGTACCTCCTTGATGAATTCGATGGGAGCCAGACCGGTAAGGGTTTTCAGCTTCTTGAAGAATACTGAGCGGCTCACAGCCAGTTCGCGCACCAACATGTCGACCACCAATTCACCATTGTCTATGTTCTTCTCCATCAGCTCCATCAATTTATCCATAAACTTACGGTCGATGGGCGACATCTCCATAGGCTGTGGTGCCTCGTCTGTCTGGGCTTCGGCTTCCACACAATCTTCCGGGACAGATACCATGCCGGCAGCAGCCATATTCATCAGGTGATCGCGGTAGAAATCGCGCAACTGGCGGCGTTGAGCCAAGAGATTCTCTACCCTTGCTTTCAGATAAGAAGCACTGAACGGCTTGGTGATATAGTCATCAGCTCCGTACTCCAATCCTTCGATGCGGCTTTCGATGGCGGTCTTGGCGGTGAGCAGTACGATGGGGATGTGACTGGTAGTCATCTCTGCCCGAAGTTCTTTGGTCATCTCGATGCCGTCTTTCTCGGGCATCATCACATCGCTGATGATAATGTCGGGCAGGAACGAGAGTGCCTTCTGCAACCCTTCCACACCATCGGAGGCTTCGACCAACCGATAGGATGACGAGAAGATGCTGCGCAGGAAGAAGCGGAGTTCCTGATTATCCTCTACCAGCAGCATGACTTCTTGTTGGGGCATCTCTTCGTCCCCAACAGACAAGTCGGTCTCGGTAGTGGCAATATCGGCCACTTGACGGACGACAACCGGTCGGTCCATCGCCGTATCTCCTACCGTCGCAGAGTCTTCGACCACAAATTCCACTGCCTTATCATAATGCTCCTTACCTTTCAGGAAATCCACCTGGAAGCAACTACCCTCGCCCAGCTTACTGTCTACCGTGATGGTAGCACCGTGCATCTCGACCAGCTCCTTCACCAGTGAAAGTCCGATACCCGTACTGCCCTGATTAAAGAGATTCTTGTCCACCAGGTTCTCAAAGCGTACGAAGAGCGACTTTTTCCGGTTCTCGGCAATACCGATGCCCTGATCCTTGACACCCACGGACACACTATGCTCGTCCTCACGGATGTAGACAGAAATCATCTTCCCATTGGCTGTGTATTTAAAAGCATTGGAGAGCAGATTGAAGACGATCTTTTCGAACTTGTCGGCATCCACCCACAGGAAGAGTGCATCTTTCTCTGTTTCGAGCAGGAAGTCGATGTGATGTTCCTGTGCCAGTGACTCGAAATTAGCCATAATTTTGCGCACAAAGGGCACCACATCGAGCCGTTGCACCTGCATCTTCATCTTCTTGTTCTGTATCTTCCGGAAGTCGAGTATCTGGTTCACCAGCCTCAACATGCGGTTGGTATTGCGTTCCACCACGAGGAGTTGCTCACGGGCATCCTCGGGTAGCTGCGAACTTTTCAGGATATGTTCCACCGGACCGGCTATCAGGGTGAGCGGTGTACGAAGCTCGTGCGAGATATTGGTGAAGAAACGTAACTTGATATCGGATACTTGCTGCTCGATGGATACTTCGTGCTTCAGACGGTAGATGGTAAACAGAATGTATACCGCTACCAGAATCACCAGCACAATGAACAGTACATACAGGAAATACGCCAACGGCGTTTCCCAGAACGAAGGAAGCACCACAATGTGCAGCGAACGGGTATTGTCCACCCATACACCATCACTGTTGGTAGAGCGTACCTTGAACTGGTAGCTACCTTTGGGCAGGTTGGTGAAGGTGGCGCTACGCAGCTTGTCCACGTAGTTCCACTGGTTGTCGAACCCTTCGAGCATGTAGGCATACTGCAGATTGGCCGGATTGGTAAAGTCGAGCGCAGCATACTGAATGGTGAAGATATTCTCCTTGTGCGAGAGTTCCAGTTCCTCCGTGTCGTCGAGCCCCAGTTTCAGGAGCGACTTTGGGCCTGGCTCTACATTGTTATTGGCAATCACCAGGTTGGAGAAGACGATAGACGGAACGTAGCTGCTCTTGCGCACAGAGTCGGGGTTGAAGAAAAGTGAACCACTACTGGCGCCGAACACCAGCTCGCCATCGGCAGTCATAGCCGATGCCGCTTCGCTGAAGCGTACCCGGAAGCCGATGCTCCGGTCCTTATAGTTCTCAAAGGTTTCCGTGGAGGGCACGAACTTGCTGATACCGTTCTCAGTAGAGAGCCAGAGGTTGTGGTTATGGTCTTCACGAATGGAAAGGACTACATCCGACGAAAGGCCATCGAGCACGGAGTATGACTTAAACTCGCCATGCCCCTCTCCATTGATCGATACGAGTTTGTTAAGTCCTCCGCCGAAGGTACCCAGGTAGAGCTCACCGGCCTGCGTGGCAGTAATCCAGTGCACGTCATTGTTGCTCAAGCTCTTCGGGTCGTTGGGTACACGCGCATAGTGGTGAAAGACGATCTCTTCGGGGTTCTCGAAGTTCTCGCTGAACGCTACGGCGCCCACCGTCGTACCTACCCATAGCAGTCCTTTATTATCCGAAGTGATGAACCGTACCCGGTTGCACAGGCTGATGGGGTAACCTTTGAGGTGGTTCCGGTGATTGATAAAGATGGCCCGTCCATTCTTGTCCTGCGATAGGTAGTTAATACCATTGGCAAAGGTAACCACCCAGACGCGTCCGTTATGATCCTCGTACACACAGTACACATTGTCATTGCTCAGGCTGTAGATATCGTTCTCATCATACTTGTAGCGGGTCAGCTTATAAGTCATGGATGCAGGCGAAGTACGCTCGGCACGTACCAGTCCGTCTCCCTTGGTGGCCAGCCACATGACGCCTTTCGAATCCTGCTGAATATAGTACACCGCACCCTGCAGGGGTACGCCGGTCCGGGCAATGGTACCGGCTGCCGTAAGATAGCCCTTGTACTGGCGATGGCGGTCGTACACGCGGAGTTTACCGTCTTTCAGACCTATCCACAGGTTCTGTTCTCCGTCCTCACACAAAGCACGCACCTCGTTACCTAATGTTTCGGGCATATCAGGGATGGGGGTCAACAATTCGAACTGCGACGTACGGAAGGTTACCTTTTCCAGCCCTTTGGAGTGCGAACTGATCCAGAGATTACCTTGTTTGTCGGAGAAAGCAGAGTGTATCTTGTTGGAGAATCGCCAGTCGGCACTGCCCAGTTCGTCATAGAACGGCACTAAGCTATTGGTGGTCCGGTCGAAATAAGAGAAGCCGCCACCGTAAGGATGCACCCATAGATACCCATTCACATCTTCGTGAATATGAAAAGCAGGACGCGAGCGGTCGGAAGTAGTCGGTTCCACCCGGAGTTGCTCTTTCTTCAGGATACCGGTATGAGGATTGAAGTGTGCCACTACGCCCGCCTCTTCCTGTTCGAACCAAACTTCTGACGCCCGGTCTACATAAGCGGAAAGTATGGGTTTGGAAGGCAGATCCTTGCATAGTGTATGGGAATAATGAGTTTTCTCTTCGGTCTTCAGATTGTACACAAAAAAACCGTCGGTCGATGTGGAGATGACCACCTTATCAGGTGACACGCTATTAATGGAGGCAATGGAGGCTTCTGTAGGAAGCTCCAGCAAACGGAACTGACCACTTTTCTTATCGTAACGCCATACACGTCCCCTGTCGGAACCGAAACAGATTTCATCGTCGCGCTCCTGTACGGCATAGAAAGCCTGACGATCGGCAGGTTGTTCCTTGGCCTCCACAAAATAAGTCACAGGTGTTCTCTCACCAGGACGGATCATACCCAACCCATTGTCGCTGAGTATCCATTCATTGCCGTTGGCATCCAGATGTACCTTATAGACATAGGTTATCGGGAGAAGTCCCGACTTGACAGAGTACATATGGGTACTCACCCGCTGATTCTTGAGTGAGGTAGTCACCCGGATAGCGCCGTCGTTATCAGTGAGCAACCATACCACTCCGTTGGCAAGTACGCTGATACCACGAACGTTAAAATTACTCCCCTCTTCTCCGGCCGCAGGTACCTGTTCAAAAGTGCCCATACGGGGATCGAAACGATGCGCCCGGTTGTCGTAGGTCTGCATCCACAAGCAGCCGTTGATATCCTCGTAGAAACGGTCCACCCGGTTGTTCGTCAGACTGATGTAGCTTCCTTGCCGCGCTTTATAAACCATAAACGAATACCCGTTGAACCGGTTGATACCATCCCAGGTAGCAAACCACATATTACCTTTATGGTCCTGCAACATGCTCATCACCGTCGTTTGCGACAAGCCGTCTTCCGTGGAATAGTGGGTAAACGAGCAATTCTTCTGCGCACTCATCCCTTGGAAAACCATCAAAAACAGGAATAAATAGATGATTCGTCTCATGTTTGTAGATATTCTTTGTCACAAAGATAATAGATTAAACTGAATTCTGTTTCCTGTTGAGCGCTTTTTACTATTTGCACGTATGGGTGCTTGACTCGAAGGTTAAAGAACAGTTTATACTACATTATAGTTAAATAATACAATCCTTTCTGTTAAAACGGAAAGAAACGTATATCTTTGCAGCAAATCGTAAAACACAATGAACTCTTACTGCTCCAAAAAACAACACACACTTAAAGGGCGCTTTTTGCAATTACTATTGCTGCTTATGTTACCTCTCGCATCTCTCCATGCCGAGAGGAGTGACAGTTGCATTCTCGTCATTAACGCATACATCGAAATGGAACCGATGAATGACAAGGTTGTCACCAGTCTTCTACACAATCTACCCGATGAATACAAGAAGTATCCTATCTCCAATGAGAACATGAGCATGTTGCTCGTCAAAGATGAAGAAGCATTGGATCTCCTGAAAAAGAACATATTCCAATCCCACGAAAACCGCCCCCCCAAAGTCATCATCATGGAAGGAAACAGTGCATGGGCGCTGCTGCACGAAGATATCGAACGTCAATGGAAAGATGTACCTATCATTCTGTGTGCTGAAAAGGACTTCATGGGACCTCAGGAAGCCTATCTCAAGAAGGAAGCCATTCTGCCTGCGCAACAAATCCCGTTGGAAGAGGCATTAAAGGGTAAAAATGTAGTCGTAGTCCCTACACTTTATTATATAAAAGAAACCATCGTCCAGATGAAGCAGCTACTACCGGAAATGAAACAGCTGGCATTTGTTTCCGACGGCCGTTGGATAAACGCCCAAAACCGGGAAGAACTGGCCGAGATCGTACGGGTGCAATATCCGGAACTAAAAGTTGACTACTATACATCCAATGAAATATCGACTGAGGGCTTGATCGAGCGTTTCAGAGATTTCGACCGGGAGACAGGCATTTTGTTCAGTTCCTGGTTTGTTAGCGATTCGCAACTAGGCTATGGAAGTATACACACACGGGGCTACCGGGTACTGGCCCGCCACACACCCTATCCCATCTTCACCCTGTCGGATATCGGGGTCAGCAGCCGCGAACTTACCGGTGGTTACTTCGCCAGACTGGATAGTATCGCATCCGTCATCACCCGGACCACCATCGAACTGCTGTCGGGCAAAGAAGCACGCTTCCTGCCACATATACAAATACCTCCTCTCTCTGTATTCAATTATAAAGAATTTACCCGGGCAGGATTTTCTGAGAAGGATTGCTCGCCGCAAACATTTTTTTACGAGAAACCGGAAAGCTTTTTTGAAACCTACAAGTACCACATCGGGGGTATTGTGTTTATCATAGTCTGCCTATTCACACTACTGTATTACCGTATGCTCTCCACCCAGAGATTACAAAAGAGTCAGGCTAAAGAGCTGGAGGCTATGCGTAAACTCGATCACCTGTTTATGAATATGCCCATCGGCTACATCCGTTCCCGGGTTATCAAGAACGAGCAGGGAGATGTCTGCGACTATCAGTACCTCCGACTGAATCCGGCATTCAGACAACTCATGCTCCCGAAAGAAGAAGCGAACCTCACCGACTTCACCTGGCGTCTGGACCCGATGCGCCGCCAGGAATACATCTGGCATCTGGACACAGTATGCAAAAAACAAAAGAAGATATCCTCCCAATATTTTCATAAGGAAACCCAACGCACATTTACCATACTCTACACTCCCTCGGAAACTGACGACATAGTGGATATGTTCTGCGTAGACAACAGTGAACTGGCACAGGCTCAACAACTGCTCCGTACGGTGAACCACAAGCTGACGATGGCCCTCGATGTAGCCAACCTCGTGCCGTGGAAATGGGACCTGGCCAACCGGACCATACTCTGTGATGTGAACCGTCCGCTCGAGCTAGCCGATTCCACTCCCAATGCCGAGGAGCAACTGTCGGTACCCGACAAGGAGTATTTCTCCAAGATATACAAAGAAGACCGCGAACGGGTCCGCCAGTCCTACCTCGACCTCATCATGGGTAAGAAGGATAAAATCAAGGAAGAGTATCGTGTACTGACTTTCAAGGAGGGAGTACGATGCTTCGAATGGGTAGAGGCACAGGCTACCGTAGACCAACGCGACGAACACGGTCAGCCGCTGACACTCATCGGTTCCTCGCTCGTTATCACCGAACGGAAACGCATGGAACACGAACTGATATCCGCCAAAGACCAAGCTGAAGAATCGAGCCGCCTCAAATCGGCCTTCCTGGCCAACATGAGCCACGAGATACGTACCCCGCTCAACGCCATCATCGGGTTCTCGGGCATCCTGGCCTCGGCTAAAGAAGAAAAGGACAAGCAGGAGTACGTCAGCATCATCGAAAATAACAACACGCTGTTGTTGCAACTCATCAACGACATTCTCGATCTTTCGAAGATTGAAGCAGGTACGCTGGAATTTGCTTATTCCAACATCGACCTGAATGCTTTGCTGCAGGAGATCGAAGCCTCCACCCGGTTGAAAGCCGGAGCCACCCAACTGGAAGTGGTCTTTGAACAAGGAATGGACGATTGTTTCATCCACACGGAAAAGAACCGGTTGATGCAGGTACTGATCAACTTGCTGACCAACGCCCTGAAGTTCACCGAACAGGGAAGCATCCGTTTCGGCTATACCCTGCAAGACAATTACCTACGCTTCTTCGTGACCGACACCGGTTGCGGTATTCCGAAAGAAGCACAGAGTCAGGTATTTGGACGGTTCGTGAAGCTGAACAACTTCGTACAAGGCACCGGACTCGGATTGTCTATCTGCGAAACCATCATCAAGAGTATGAAAGGGGAAATCGGCGTAGATTCCGAAAAAGGCAAAGGCTCTACTTTCTGGTTCACCATCCCCTATCAACCAGTGCAGATGACTGAGAAGCAGGTGAAAGAGTATAAGCAGATTACCATAAACAAAGCCAAAGAGGAGAAGCTCACCGTGCTCGTAGCCGAGGACAATGCGAGCAACTATCGTTTGCTGGAATCTATTCTGCAAAACGATTATCACCTGATACATGCCTGGAACGGTAAAGAAGCAGTGGAAATGTTCGAGCAGTGTCAACCGGAAATGGTACTGATGGATATCAACATGCCTGAGATGAATGGTTATGAAGCCACGGAAGAGATCCGCAAACGCTCGGACAACGTACCCATCATTGCTCTCACAGCTTATGCGTATGCTTCGGACGAAGAGCGAATACTGAATAGCGGGTTCGATGCCTATACGCCGAAGCCACTGGACGCCAATCGTCTGCGCAAACAGATGACCGACTTACAACAGAGCCGGCTACTCTTCTTATTCTAATGTATCTATGAGCAAAAGGATTCTACTGATACTCGTCCTCTTATCGGCCTCTCTGTGCATGGGCCGTGCACAGGAAACCGACTATGCGGCACACGGTGTACAGAAGGGCATGCCGACGTTTTTCGAACAACTGAAACAGCAGCTCACCTACCCCATGGCTTGGGGAAATGCTCCTATCAAGAAATTCAGCAGATGGCGTACCGAAGCCCGGAAGGTACTGGTACAATGCATGGAAAACCTGCCGCCCGCTCCGAAAGCATATGACATGACCTTGCTCGCCACCGAAAAGCGAGAGGGATACGAGGTTCGTAAGATTCTGTTCAATGTATCCGAATGGTGCCGCATCCCGGCCTACCTACTGGTACCCGAGGGGAAAGGTCCTTTTCCTGCCGTCGTGATGCTGCACGACCACGGCGCACACTTCACCATCGGAAAGGAGAAAATGGTAAAACCCTTTGGCGTCAGCCCCGAAGTTCTGGCCGATGCCGACGACTGGGCGATGCGATGCTACGACAGCCAATATACCGGCGACTATTTTGCAGCCAACGGGTACGTGGTACTGGCCATCGATGCGCTACTCTGGGGAGAACGCGGACGACAAGAAGGAGCCGACTACGACGCGCAACAGGCATTGGCTTCCAACTTCCTGCAAATGGGAAGTTCGTGGGGCGGATTCATCACGATGGACGATGTGCGAAGTGCCGAGTTCCTGGCTTCGCTTCCCGAAGTGAATCCGGACAAGATAGGTTGCGTAGGTTTCTCGATGGGCGCCCACCGTTCGTGGATGCTCTCGGCTACCACAGATGTAGTCAAGGCTTCGGCTTCCATCTGCTGGATGAACACCACCGATGGTTTAATGACACTCACCAACAATCAGAATAAAGGCGGATCGGCCTATTCAATGATCATCCCGGGTATCCGACGCTATCTGGACTACCCGCATGTAGCTTCCATCGCTTGCCCCAAGCCTTCGCTGTTCTTCAATGGCGAGCACGACAAGTTGTTTCCCGTACAGGAAGTGCGCGATGCGTATGCCATCATGCAGCAGGTATGGGACAGCCAGCGGGCAAGCGACCGGCTCGTCACGAAGATATGGGACGAGAAGCATTTCTTTAGCCGCCCGATGCAGCAAGAGACCTTAGAGTTCTTCGACAGGTTCCTGAAGACGAACAAATAGTCTATATCATATCAAGAAAAACCTCCTCTTATCTTCATACATAGGTGCGTAGAATAGAGTTACCGGGCGATATTCAGCAAAGCGTTGCCATTCTTCACCGGATTCCAGCCGTCGTCACCAGCCAGTACGTTTTCCATCTCGTACCCATTCAAATCCTTTAGCTGATGGGAATAAGGAACACGCGCTTTCGGGTTAGCACCTTCGCCTTTGCTTTGGTACTCAGCATAGAATACTGTTTTCTCGGCAGGCTTTTTGTTCCAGTTGTCCCAGCCTACGGGTAGGATGTGCTTGCCTAGGTTGCAACGAATATAAACCGCCTGCGCATAATCCCGCCATGGACGAGACAGATACACCTTATCCACTCCATCGGCGGCCGTCAGCGTACAGTCATAGAACACATATCCGTATCTACGTCCTTGATCGGTGGAAGGAGCGGTAACATAGCCATTGCGTAGGCTGCGGACGGTACACTGATTGAACACCGCGGTAGACCAACCGAAGATGAAATCCACCGTTCCTTCTATGTAACAATGGTCATAATACTGCCGGCAGTTCTTTCCGTAGGTATACAGCGTATCCTGGAAACCGAGGAAACGACAGTTCTTAAAATACGCCCGGTCAGCTGAGACGAAGCAAGCTACCGCCTGCCCCACCGGACCGGCGCTATTCTCGAAAGTGATGTTCTCGGCATAGAAGTCGGGGGCATAGATATAGCAAGTCGACGAACCGGATGTTCCTTTTTCTTCACCGAAGAAATTCTTTTTACTGGCATAGTCGTCGTATGTGAGGATGGCGCCCTCCTCGCCTACCAGCGAGACATTGATCTTGCTTTCAGGGACGATCAGTTTTTCTTTGTATTCGCCCCGACGTACCAGAATCGTTGTCCGTATATTCTTGCGGAAGTCGGGCACGGCATTGATCGCTTCCTGGATGGTGAAGAAGTCGCCGCTACCATCCTTCGCCACCACATAGTCGAAGCGACGGACGAACTTCGCCAGGGCGGGGATCTGTTTCTCGATGGCATCCACCGCCAGTCCGGCAATCACCCGGGCGCCGTATACATTCAGGTGTGTGTTGTCCTCCCGGCCCTTCGGAGCGGCAGCAATGGTGTTTGGTTCTACCCATACGAAGAGTTTCTTCGACTCCACCGGGCCGAGTCCCTGCACCAGGTCGTGCGTCAGGCGGTTCATATCGATGAAGGTCACACCCAGCTCCTTGGCCACATTGCGGGGAGAGTCCCGGTAGGCTCCATGTGTATCATACAATGTATCACTTTCCACCGGTTTCACATCGGCACCGGCATCCTTTCGTTCGTCCTTCGCTACAGAAGCCTCCTGCGGGCGGACGAAGTTGCGGCGGGCGATGGCATTGAACAGCACCGGGATACCTCCTTTAGCCTGCGTCTCCTTGACAAAACGTTTCAGGTTGGCATCGAACGTGGTGCCTGGCTCGGTATACCGTTCAGCATCGGGTTTCTCGTCATTATGGCCGAATTGTATAAAGACATAGTCGCCCTTCCGTACTTGCGAGATGACTTTCTCCCAGCGTCCTTCGTCAATGAAACTCTTCGAACTGCGTCCGTTCACGGCATGGTTGTCCACCCGCACGCCTTCGCCAAAATAGCGGGGCAGCGCATGTCCCCATCCCCGTTCGGGGTTACCACCGTCGATGGGTTTATTGGCCATGGTCGAATCGCCGATCATGAAGATGGTAATTACAGGCTGATCGGCCCGGAAGGCAGTCAGCAGGAAGAAAGATACGAGTACGAATACGAGTTTGCTTTTCATGTTGTTTCTTCATTTGAGTAAATCCGGGACAATATTACAAAATTTGCCCGTTATAGACTGGTAAAAATTGCCTAATCAGTTGGAAATATTCGCACTCTGCCCTTTTTTTCTACTTTTTCCTTCTATATTTGGAGAGTAAAACGTAATGGCTCAACAGATGAAAACAAGAAGCACAAACTTTATTTTTGAGAAAGAGACAGCCTGGGAACCCGCAGGCGAAGGGGTAGTACGCCAGATCATGGGGTACGACGGGCAGATTATGATGGTGAAGGTGAAGTTCGAGACCGGAACTATCGGTGCCCTGCACTCACACTACCACTCACAGGCCACGTATGTGGTAAGTGGCAAGTTCGAGTTCACAGTCAATGGAGTGACAAAGATTGTCGAAGCAGGCGATGCGCTGTACAAAGAGCCCGATGTGGTGCATGGCTGCATCTGCCTGGAAGCCGGAGTGCTGATAGACTGCTTCACCCCCATGCGGGAAGAGTTCCTGAAAAAGTAAGAAACTTACACCTCCATCGGGTCTTGCTTCCGGTATTTCGCAGGAGTCATTCCCACTTGTTTCTGGAAAACGGTATAGAAAGTGGCAATAGACGAAAAGCCGCAAGCATAAGCTACCTCTTCGATCGGCAGCGAATGATCTTCCGTGAGCAACTGCCTGGCGCGCCGCACCCGGTAATGAGATACCACCTGACTGAAAGTGCCACCCATTCCGTCGTTGAACACGCGGGAAAGATAGGAGCGGTTCAGGTGAAGCACTTCGGCTGCATCGACCAATTTAAAGTTGGCACGGAGGTAGGGCTTCTCTGTGTCCAGCCAATGGACCAACTGCTCTACATAACCGGGCAGTAGCCGGGTAAATGCTTCTTCGGGAATAGGTTCAGCCAACGGAAAGTCATTCGCCTCCTCGGCCAGCTCTTCGTCCAGGGTATCTTTGAAGAAGTTCTCGGAATAAGGATTCTCGTGAAACATTCCTTTATAAATAAGGTAACCGAAGACCACCATATAGACCAGGCGGTGAGCAATGGCTGAATACTGCCATACATTGAACAATACGAAGCAGTAGAGCACGGTGATCACCACAAATCCCCAGGCAAAGTGCCCTACCCACGACAGGTCCATCCGCTCCGTATTGGCATGGTTGCGAGCACACCAACGTTCGTAGAAAGTACGATACCGAACCAGCATGCCAAAGGAAAGTATCAGGTAGAAGAAGAAGATCAGCAGCAGTACAAAGCGGTACCAGACATTGAACTGGTGAATATGGGTCACCAGTTCGGACGCACCGGAAAGGAGAAGAACCGTCTCACCGGATGCACGGATGCCGACAAAGTATCCCCCTGTGACTACTATCCACGGCAGGGAAACCAGGGAACCATGCTTCCACCCGATCCAGCCGGGGCGTACCAGCTCAATAATGTAGAACGACATCAACAACAAGATAAGACTCCCCCCTATGATGAACTTAGGAGGCAGATATATCTGGTGCATGATGGCGAAATGCTCGGGGTTGGCTGTCAGAAGCAACGCCATGGCATTGAACCAGGAGAACAACAAAATGGAACCCAATATACGCCGCGAGCGATTGCCTCGCGAACGGACAAACAACAGAATGCTACCAAAAATAAACATTTGAGAGCAAGCTATATGCAGGGCTATGACTATATTCATGAGAGTGGCAAACGTTTTATTCGGTTGCAAAACTACGAAAATACTTTATTATAGAAGTGGTATAAACTAAGAAATCTCCCTTACAACCCGGATAATCAAGAGGTGTAAGGGAGATTCCGTTTTCAGGACAGGAGGTTTACTTCAGCTCGAAACCCTGCACTTGCAAGGCATCGCTCTGCGAACTGCCGCCTATCATGATCTCGTAAGCACCAGGGTAGGTATGCATGGTGTTCGTGGCATCGTCCCACCACTCCAGTTGCTTGCTATTGAGTTCCAGGTTCACGTTGACAGTTTCGCCAGCCGGAATGAACACCCGCTTGAAGGCGCGCAATGCCTTGATAGGGCCTTGAGCATCGTTCTTCTTGCGGAGGTACACCTGTATCACTTCTTCGCCGCCGTAAGTTCCTGTGTTGCTTACCGGGACAGTCAGTTTCAGTGTTTTGCCTGCCTTCACGGAGTTGCTGCTCAGTTTCACAACGCCGTAGTCGAAGGTGGAGTAGCTCAGTCCGTAACCGAACGGAAAGAGCGGAGTCTCCGTCATGTAACGGTAGGTGCGACCGGTCATATCGTAGTTCTCGAAGTCGGGAAGCTGGTTCACGTTGCGGTAGAAGGTCACCGGCAAGCGTCCGGCGGGGTTGTATTCGCCAAACAAAACGTCGGCTACGGCCTTACCACCTGCCTGACCGGGATACCAGGCTTGCAGGATGGCTTCGCAGTTTTCTACTTCAGGCTCCAGTCCGATGGGTGAGCCGGAGCAGTTCACCAGCACCACTTTCTTGCCTGCATCTTTCAGTGCCTTGATCAGCTCGCGCTGGATGGCGGGCAGTTCGATATCGGTACGGTCGCCACCCCGGAATCCCGGAAGACTGACACCCATCTCCTCGCCTTCCAGCGACGGAGAGATACCACCTACGAACACCACCACATCGGCATCCTTCACGCGGTCGGCCATCTGCAATACGTTGACCGGATCTTTGAATCCGAGGTCGAAGTTGAGTTGCGCATCACTGCTGAAGTATTCGAACTCTATCTGGATGTCATACGACTTGCCTTTCACTACCGGCATCTCGAAGGTTTGTGTGCGACTGCCGTGACGGTTGACGAACTTCTTCACTTCTTCGTTGTTCACCAAGATCCGGCTGCTTCCGCAAACGTAGAAGTCGAACACCACCGTGCCCGATTGCTGCGAGGTGAATACCGTGTTATAAGTGGCCGAGAAGTCGGTCAGGTTCACACCGGGAGCAAACACCGTGGCGCCCGACGTGCACAGACGGAACGGAGAAGTGAGCTGATCGGTAGCTACCGGTTCGCCTTCACGCTCCTTGTTGTTCCAGTAACGGGCCGAGAATCCGGCGCCTTCTTTCGAACGGCATTGATTGAACACGCTCTTGATCAGGGTGCGTTCCACCCAACTGCATCCAGGTTCGTACATCAGCTGGTCGTCCGGCGACAAGGCTGCGCGGATACCTTCCAGTATAGTAATGGTACGCGCGGGCGTACCGCTATAGTTACCCCACTGCATCACCGAGTCGTTGGCATTGGGTCCCATCACGGCTATCTTCAGTCCGCCCCGCTTCAAGGGGAGAGCATTATCTTTGTTCACCAGCAGCGTCATGGAGCGACGAGCCATGTCCAGTGCCAACGAGTCGTGCTCCGGTGAGCAAACCACCGAGTACGGGATCTTCGACCACGACACATCTGCCAGCTCGTCCATCTCGCCCAACTCGAAGCGGGCTTTCAGCAGGCGTTTCACAGCCACGTCGATATCTTTTTCACTGATCAGTCCCTTCTGGGCACTCTCCACCAAAGCCCGGTAGCTCGATCCGCATTCCAGATCTGTTCCGCTCAATACGGCGGCAGCCGAAGCCGAAGCTGCGTCGGGATGCGTCCCGTGACGGTTTGGGCGATAGAAGTCGTCGATAGCGCCGCAATCGCTCAGCACAATGCCATCATATCCCCACTCTTCGCGCAGGATGTGCAACAGCAGTTTGTCGCTACCGCAGCAAGGATCGCCCTCGAAACGGTTGTACGCACACATCACCTCTTTCACTTTACCTTCCTTAACCACCGCTTCGAAGGCAGGCAGGTAGGTTTCGTAGAGGTCGCGCGGTTTGATGTCTTTGGCATCGAACGAGTGGCGGTTCCATTCCGGGCCGGAGTGCACGGCGAAGTGCTTGGCGCAAGCGTGGAGCTTGTCGTACGTGCCGTCGTTCCCGCCTTGCAGACCTTTCACCACTTCGACACCCAGCACGGCTGTCAGATAGGGGTCTTCTCCGTACGTTTCGATGCCACGTCCCCAACGCGGGTCGCGGTAGATGTTGATGGTCGGCGTCCAGAACGTCAGTCCCTGGTAGCGATTGTAGCTTCCTTCCGAGGCAGCCAGAGTGTTCTTGGCGCGGGCCTCATCGGAAACGGCACTAAATACGTTGTACACAGCGGCATCGTCAAAAGCCGCTGCCATACCGATGGGTTGCGGAAACACCGTTGCCCGTCCGGAGCGAGCCACGCCGTGAAGCGCCTCGTTCCACCAGTTGTAGGGTTTGATACCCAGACGCTCCACAGGTTTGGAAGCATCCATCATGAGAGACACCTTCTCTTCGAGGGTTAATTGCGCAAGCAATAGTTCAGCACGTTGGTCGGCCGAAAGAGACTTGTTCTTGTAAGTCTTCTCACTACAACCGGCCAGCACCAGCAGAGAGAGTAATAGAATAAGATTCTTTTTCATTCGCTAATTTATTTTTCTATGGTATACAATAAGGGCTTAAAACTAGACTGTTAGCGTACAGCCCAACTGCGAAAATAAGCATTTTCCCGAGAATGCCAACTTTTCGCAAGGATTAGTTACCCGAATGGGACAAGAGAGTAAAGGATTCGGCTAATTCAGCCCCCGGAATGAGGGTACAGGGCTTGTCGGGCATACTTTTTGTCTCATCGGACGAAATAAAAGCCATCGCGCCGGGAAACTCTTCGTTTCATCCGAAGCAACAACATGTTTGCCGAAGTGACACACATAGCTTCACTTCGGCAAACAGAACAAGAGCAGTGTCCTTATTGTACTTTCCTTATAGAATCGATTCGTGAATGCTCTGAATGAATATGGCCTTTTCATGAATCGCATGCTTTCATTTCAGACTCGAATATCCAATTGCTACACAAACAGCTTATTCCACTATCCAAATGTCTAGGTTTTCGCCAACCTGCTAACAACTGCTTCTTCATTTCGTGCACTTCTGCAGGAATAAACGTATAAATATGCTGCATAAATATATAAATAAGCCTATTTAGCTCCTGCCTTATGGTTAAAAATACAGTTTCCGCGGCAAACAAAGAGTGTATTATTCGTTGACGGAAGGCGCGAAGGTTTTAAACCTTCGGGTCGTTGGTTTAAAACCTTTGCCTTTTACCTTTTAAACCTAATGTATTTCAACCTCTTTTTATTCTTTCTCTTCCAATTTTCCGACCCTATCGAATCTGTCATTTTATTACCCTATTAGAGAAAAACGCACGCACAACGAACACGTTATACGCACAGTCGTATACAATCGAGCAAGAATAGCCCGATATGCCCATCCGAATGAACTTTCAATAATCGAAATGCAGCGATTCTTTTCCCGGCAAGTTTATCGAGCACCGAATGGCGCGATTGTACAGGTATCAGGATTGACAGTTTGTCGAAACTGTCATTTTGACAAAACTACTTGGAAAGCCGTTGTGTTTTCCCGACAATACTATCCCTTTACACCAGAGGGTGTGTCAAAAGCCCGATTGCTCTTTGGCACACCCTCATCTGCTTGGACTGACAGAGATTGCTTTTAGTTGGGGATAACGCGTGGATGAGCATGTGCTCCGGCACCCTCCGGGCAAGGGCCTGAGGCTAAGCCACTGCCAGATCCAATAGGTGATAGACTGGCATCAGTTACCCCTCCACAGCAATTGTAGATGATGCCGGAATTATTCCCAGCTATAGAGCCTTTGTATCCCATAGTATTGAACGAAATAGACGTGGTTCCATTGTAAGAGTTATATATTTTGCCGGCTGATTGATTAGTCGCACATATTCCACCAGCCTTATTCCCAAAGGAAGTAGATGCAACTGCTCCCGTATTCTGGCAATCTTTTATAGTGCCATGGTTAGTACTACATATTCCACCGGCGTTACTACCAGAGGCAATTTCTCCTCCATTTTCACAGTCTTCTATTGTACCCCAGTTAGTAGTACATATACCACCGGCAACAGAACTTGCACCGCTAGCAGAAACTGCTCCTGTGTTCCGGCAATCTTTTATTGTACCAAAGTTGGTTATACATATTCCACCACATTCCATGCGGGAGCTTCTGCATTCAGTAATCAAGTTAGAAACCGTGTGGTTCGAGGGAGCAGAGGTTCCTATATTCTGAAAGAATCCCCCTGCAACACTACCGGTGATCGTTTGGTCATTCCCATCAAAATGCCCATAAAAATCTCTGAGAGTCCAGCTTGAGGTACCTATATCAACACCATGTTCCAGTTGATAATATACGCCCTCGTTGCTCGTGTTGGCACAATATTCACTCTTATTGAAGAAGCACTTCAGGTCGGCAGCGTTGTTTATCAGGTAAGGATTTCCTTCAGAGACAGCCGCTAATGGAGAAGAGCAGTACAATACGTCCGAGGCTACGGTGTAATCGCGCCATTTATAGGTAATATCTTCTAATGGTTTAGCATCGGGAGCCTCTCCTCCTAATTGTATGTCGTACACTTTTCCGGCCGCGAACGTCTTTCCACCCTCGAGTACGTCGGCGGCATAGCTGTATGCCTCGTTATCAATAGTGGTGATAACGACGGCAAAGCCTGCCGTATTCTTCGGTATGGTAGTTCCCAGCACTGCCATATAGGCAGTAAAGGTGCTGTAATCGGCTTTTTCGCCTTCACCGTCCAAGAGCTGCATGGAGAGCTGGTAGTCGGTGACGGTGGCATTGTCGTTGCCTGCAGCTTTCGATACGACTAAACTCTGGGTCTTGGCTGAGCAGAGAGTGAGCATGCGTGGTTTTTTACCACTGGGCAGACTTACTATAAACTTCAGGATAGCCACCTGGTGCTCGAAGACAAGAGCATCGTAATCGGCCCCCGAAGCCGTCATGTAATGGTAATCAGACAAGTGGGCGGTAGAGGTGGCTCCTTTTTGTATCTGTCCACGCATATCGAATATACACTCTTCCCAGGAAGCAGGTGCTCCTTCCGTAGTTTTCACTTGATGGGCAGGATACACAGCGTGGTATTCGTCGTCCGCAGCCAGAACGTCGCCGGGATCTTCTCCACTAAAAGTGGCTTTCTTTCCTTCATCGGTGGGAGTGCCTGTAATGGTAAATGTCTGACCTCCGTTGGTGCCATACAGCAGAAAGGCATCGTTGTGGGCAGCACCCTGGGTAGGGGCAGCCCATTGGATAGTCAATCCTTTCCCGAGGGTTCCGGAGAAGTCTTCGGTATCGGTACCATCTTTGTGGGCGAGGCGTGTACCAGGTTGGTTGCCGGCAGACTCGTCGGCCGATGTGCTTTGGGTGGCTGTAATGGTTATCAGTTTACCGGTACGCGATTGTTCTTCGGAAAGACTGTTCTCGTCATTGCTGCACGAGGTGAACAGCGCTACCGCGGCCACTGTGGCCAGGGTAGTAAGTAATGTGTGCTTTCTCATTGTTTTACTGTAAAGAGGTTGCTGATCATTTCTTCGACATCATTGGCAAGGCCAGCGTTGTATCCTACGTAATTGATGCTCGACATGCTGCCACCATGGCCCATATCGGCAGGCCCTTCTACGCCGTTGGCATTCAGGCTGCCGGCCAGCACTCCTTCATGCTCCAAGTCGATCACTTCGATGACGGGAGCCACATAATTTTTCTTTTTCATACGGATTGTTTATTGAATTTTACATGTATTTATTTTGCATTCTCCATGACGTGCATCACGTAAGCGGGGCAAATGTAACTTTCAAAATCCGACATGAACTCTGACTTCGTAAAAATAAACTACTGAAACGTAAAAGTGCTGAAAATCGCCCATTCCATCGGGGATTTATTTGTATATTCCTGTCTACAAAGAGAGGAGCAAGCAGGAATCTAGGACAAAACAGGGTTCTTCGTCAATTTAGGTGCAATTATATGGCCCAGCGGGCCAATGTGTCCGTAGCCGTGGGCGACAGCCCAGTCGTGTTCGGAAGATTTATCCTGTGCTCAAAGACGGCCTCCCCACCCCTCATTATTGTCCCCCAAAAAGGAAAATTCAAAAACGGGGTATGTTATCAACCGTTTTTATTGCAACCTGTTGATAAATAAATATTTAACATCTATTTCAATCCCCTGTTTTGCCTTACCTTTGCGGAAGTAAAAGAAAACAGATGGCATTATTTAATCATAAAATCAAGTTAACAGAACTACTGCGTGATATACCGGAAGCAGAGTTGGTGCGCATCGCCAAAACAACCGGCGTGGATCACTACGCAAAGTTGCTTAATGGGAAACTTATGTTCTACCTGATACTTTATGGAATGCTCAAGGTGGACCGTTTGTCTCAACGTGGCTTACGAGACGCCTTCAGCTCTCCCCTTTTTCGGACGATTTTCAATTATCATGGAAAGAAGGAAATCTCACACAGTTCCATCTCAGAGCGCTTGGGTAGTATCAATGTTGAATTCTTCCAAAAATCCTATGAGGTCATGTACCAGCGTTTCTCTTCCTTATATACTTCCCGCGAGATTGAATGTATGAATCTTCAGCGCGTAGATAGCACGCTGGTGGTTGAGTCATCAAACAAACTACGTGAAGGCTTGACTTGCGGTAACAGCGGCCAAAAAGGGAAAATGATAAAATATACATTGAACTTTAATGGCATGTTTGCCTCTTTAGTAAATGTCCATACCGACAATCGATATTCATCGGAAATTATCGCTTTGTCGGAGAATGTATTGGAGCAATTCAAACGTGAAGAAGATCATAGCCTTGTTTATGTGTTTGACAGGGGACAATGTTCTGCGGAGGCTTTCAAGGAACTCAAAGCGGAGGAAGGTCTTCAGTTTGTAGGTCGCTTGCAGAAAAACAGACGGGTCAAGGTCATTGAAAAACTAACAAATAAAGACTCCTTTGACCAGGGAACCTTGCTGGAAGACAATCTGGTTCAGCTCTACAAACAAGAAGAATATGTCAATAAGAAAGGAGTTAAGGCGCGCAAATCGGTATTGGTAGAGGAGACATTCCGTGTCATCCGTTTCACCCCCGTTGGCCGAGAAGAAGATATACTGCTTATAACCAACATAAAGGAACTCTCAGCCCAAGAAGTAGCAGTTATGTATCGGCGCAGGTGGGACATAGAGGTCTTTTTTCGTTTTATCAAACAAGAGCTGAATTTTAGTCATTTTCTGTCTCTGAACGAGAATGGCATACAGGTCGTTTTGTACATGACCCTGATTACAGCCATGCTGGTAATGATCTATAAGAAGGTTAATGAGATTGGCTATAAAACAGCCGTCAGACGAATGGGTATTGAACTGGAGAGTCTGATAATGGCAATTGTAGTCATTCAATGCGGGGGAGATTTAAAGAAAACAGAACTACCGGACCCGTAAAAAAACGGAACAGAAACCGGTAATCCAAATTATACACTAAAACAATAACGCATACCCTCTGCTCTTTTTGTTCTTCCGAACACGACTGGGCGACAGCCCACGGGGTAGATACATACCAAACATGCGCCACGGTAGTGGTGCCGTGTTTGATGGGTGGTTATGTGCAAAAACGGCACCACTACCGTGGCGCTAAATAGGGAATGTATTGGCCCGTGGGCTGTCGCCCACGGCTACGGACACATTGGCCCGCTGGGCCATATAATTGCACCTAAATTGACGAAGAACCCAAAATAGGTAAAAAAGGTCGGTTTGACACGGTCTTCGGGAGCAAAAACCGGATGAATAGTTAGGGGGCAGTTCGAATTACTTCCATTCGATGTGCAAACGGTGAAGCATTGTAGCATTAGCCCCCGTGGAACCGGTATGCTGAACGCCTGTTCCGCCGAATGAATTGGGAGCAATCCTCGCCTGTAAGTCTACCCGCTTTCTCAGTTCAGGCTTGGTGGGTTCCGGCAGTTCGGTACCGGTGTTCACCTGTGCCGTCAGCTTTCTACCTTCCGTCTTCAAGGTAATGGTGCAGTTGGTGCGATAACAAATGGCAGATATCGGTTCGGAGATTTCCGTCGCCACACCGTTCTCATACTTCATCAGGATGAAATCCACGGCATTATCGTACTTCGTGGTGCGGACGATGCGCAGTCCATATCCGGTCAGCGTACGGGTATCGTACTTGATGTAAAGTTCCAGGTATTGCCCGGTGGCACTTCCGAAACCTTGCCCGGCTGTCTTGCCCGGGTCGACGTTCAGGGTGACGGACATATCGCCGTGTTTCTGCGTTACTGGTGTGTAGAGCAAACGGGCACCTTTGACCGTCTGCATCAATCCGGTTCCCTTCATCCCGTCGGAGCCCGTACCGTACTGCCACGTTTGGCCAACAGGCGCTTCCCAATCGTACTCCTGCAAGTCGAGCGGTTTATAACCGTCTACTGTCCAGAAACCGGGAAGAATCTCGGGCTGACGCACCGTGGGAAAGTTGCGGAAATCGGTAGCGTAGGTTTTCTCCTTCGCCACCTGTCTGGCCGATACCGGTTGTGAGGTGATGGCCATCTCCGGCGGACCCGGATGGCAACGTAGATGTTTCGGCGCTACCGAGACTAGCAGATAATATCCGACATCGGCAGCAGACAAACGATAGTTGGTTTCCGGTTGGTTCAAACCAGACACAGCCACTTCCACCGGATGGCTACCCCGGGCATCAGTGCAGCGATACCAGGTGATGAGCGATTCATCTTTCCGTCCGTCGAGCGCCAGGGCGTACTCCACCTTCAGCCGTTCCTTCCCGTCGGGACGTATCTGCGGAAGCGCGGTAAAAGCCGGAGCTTCCAGATAGGCGGGCGCCACAGTAAGGACAGAAGCCGCCTCCAGTCCATAGGGATCTACAGCCTGTACCACGACAGTTCGGGTCTCTTCGCCTGGGTTGATACCTGTCA
Source organism: Bacteroides sp. (assembly GCA_031554505.1). Lineage (GTDB taxonomy): Bacteria > Bacteroidota > Bacteroidia > Bacteroidales > Bacteroidaceae > Bacteroides. The sequence goes on from JAVBVI010000048.1 coordinate 32,506, forward strand.
CCCCGCATCGACCCGAACGGTCGCCGTCCAGTCTCACCAACGTCTCATCAGCCGGTGCTATGCTCCACCGGATGGCGGGATTGGCTTTATCGATGTTCCCGAAACGTTGCAGCCTGACTTGTAACCGGGCCTCCGCCGCTCCCGACTCGATGGCAGCCGACGAAGGGAGTATTTGCAGCAGCGTAGGTATATGAGTAAGGTGCTTGCCGGTTGCCTTTTCGAGAGCAAGAATCTGCTCCTTCACACCCATCGGATCCCAGTCATCGTCACCTCGAAGCAGATTATACGTATTATACACCACCTGCCCGGCATGCTCTATGCGGTAGGCCTGGAGCACGGGGCGGCCGGTCATATCGACGGTACACTGCGGCTTGTCGGCGTTGATGCGGATGGGTTGCCCGTTCAGGGAGACGTTGTACTGATAGCACCGAAGATTATCGGCCGGATCTTGTGTCCATCCGACATAAAGAGGGGTGGAAGTACTCTCGAAGCGGCAGTCCACCAGCGTCACCGGGCTTCCGAACTTGGTGAGGTATTGCCTCCGTTGTGTCCGCACATCGAAATCGCAGTTCAGGAACACCGCACCGGTTCCTTGGGTACTGTAAAAAGGTTTGGAACTGAAGAAGGTAAACCGGCAGTCGAGATACAAACCGGTACCGCACAAAGCATCGTCGGTACTCTCGAAATAGCACTGATGAAACAACGGCCGCTTAGCTCCGGCAAACGGGCAAAGGTTGAGCCGGCTGATGAAACGGGTGTTGCGCGCCACGACCTTGTCGCTGTTGCAGATGATGAGTTGGGATTGCACAATGGCATCGGCCCGCCGAACGCGGTTCAGCTCCGGCAAGAGCGGGAATTCGAGGTCGACATTACAGTAATTGCCAAAGGTGAGATTCTCCGAGCAGATGCCGTCGCCATCGAAGTAGAGCATGGTGAAGTTTCCTTCGGCACCTTGCGTTTGTCCGCGTTGGCTGGCTAGGACGACGTTACGGGCATCACCGGTCAGTCCGTAGAAGGTCAGCCAATTAGCTTTCACGATACGGCCGTACGGAACGCCTCCGGTGACAGGCCGACGCACCGCCGGGTCATCGGGATCGTCGATCCAGTACACGTAAGGAGCGATGTAGAGCGTCATCGGCTCGGCTTCCGTTCCGTCCGTGATCCGATCGAGAGCCTGATGTATATTATTGAACGCATAAAGCCCAGTCTCCGCATCGGATAATCGCCCGTCGACGAAGAAAGCTTTCTCGCCGAGCGGAATTGTCTTTCCTTTATAAACGATGTAGTCGCCGTGAAAACGGATGGGATCGGACTTATCCAAAGAGTTATACCTCGGTTCGTTCTGTGCAAACGAGCCCATTGATAAGAATGTTAGCCATAGTATGAGGATTCCTCTCATGGTTGCTTACTTTTAAATAGTCGATACAAATATAAATGGTTCATTGGAGAAAAGCGCGATGGAAAGGGAATAAAAGTAATAGCTGGCTGGCATCATTTTATTTCTGCAAACGTTCATATTCCAGGCTGGCCATGATGAACGGGCCAACCGATTTCGGATCGTTATCACGGATGATTTCACCAAGGTAGTATTCGTAGGTACCCGAGCGATAGTTCTTTTCGCCTCCCAGTCCGGCTACGGCGCAACACTGTGTGATACTCACCACTCCGTCCTTATCGACTTTCACCAAGGTATTGAGCAATCCTTTGTATCCTTTCATTGCTACATCCAGGTAAGACTGGTCGATATACCCCATACGCACAGCCTTGAACAAAGCATAGACGAACATTGTAGAACAGGAAGATTCGAGGTAGTTACCGGTATCACCGCTGCGGTCGAGCACCTGATACCAGAGTCCCGTCTTCGGGTCTTGTATCTTCTTGAGCTGTGTGGCGATGTTGTTCAGGATCACCAGCATGGAGTCGCGTCCGGCTTCGTGCTTCGGCAGGAAATCGAGCACATCCACAAAAGCCATGGCATACCAGCCCATAGCCCGCCCCCAAGAGTGTGCCGACTGTCCGGTTACGGGATCGGCCCAACGTTGCTGCCGACTCACATCGCATGCATGGCGGTACAGGCCAGTCTTCGCATCGTACGTATGACGGGCAGCCACAAGGAACTGCGTTACGATATCGGCATAATCGCCCACCCGGTTATTGCGAAAGGCGTATTCGGCATAGAAAGGCGTGTTCATATACACTCCGTCGAGCCACACCTGATTGGGGTAGATCTTTTTGTGCCAAAAGCCACCGTCGGCATTGCGCGGATGGGTATCGAGCTGACTGCGGAGCAGGTCGAGAGCTTTCTTGTACTTCCCGTTCTTCGACTGTTCGTAGATGCGGAACAGGAACTTGCCGGTATTCACCCGGTCGATGTTGTACTCTTCCAGTTTATAAGTCTTGATGCTGCCGTTGTCCGAAATCATTGTGTCGGCATAAGCCAACGCATAGTCGTAAATTTCATCGCCCCCGTAGGTATCGTACACATCGAGCATGGCTTGAAGCTCCAAACCATGACAGTAGTCCCACTTCAACGTGGGCTGGAAATCGAGTTGCCACGACTCCGGGCAACGGATCATTTCCGACTGTACCATACGTACCGACCAGGGAAGTTTATCGCTCACTTTCTGAGCACTCAACGAAACGGAGCCAAACAGCATTCCGATAACAAAGACTTTACAAATAGAGAACCTTTTCATTCTTTTTTCTATTGGGTAATTAGACTTATATTCTGATACGGCAAAAGTAGGAAGTCCTCTCCGGTTTCTTGTGTAGTTTTCGGTTCAATTGGTGGATTATTTAAGTTTTCGTGTACGCCAACGCCGTACTTCTCGCATTTACAGCCCATTTTACTCCATTTTCCACCTAAAATGGTAGAATGTGTCAATTTCTACGAGATTTTAGGCAATATTTATAGTTGTTTCCCCCAAATATTGCGTATTTTTGACGCCAGTTAAAAACTAATAATTTTAAATCAATAATCATGAGTACATTTCAGAATGCAACGAACAAAATGACAAACTACAGATGGACCATCTGTGCGATGTTATTTTTCGCTACAACAGTAAACTACCTCGACCGGCAGGTTCTCTCGCTGACTTGGGATGAATTTATCAAACCCGAGTTCCATTGGACCGAATGGCATTACGGTGTTATTACTTCTGTATTTTCTATTGTATATGCAATCTGCATGTTGTTTGCCGGCCGGTTTGTGGATTGGTTGGGAAGTAAGAAAGGTTTCCTTTGGGCTATCGGCATCTGGTCGATCGGCGCCTGTCTCCATGCCGCATGTGGTGTTGTTACAGAATCGCAAGTGGGATTGCACACCGCAGCAGAATTGGCAGCCGCCACAGGCGATGTGGCTGTCGTCATTGCTACTATCAGCATGTATTGTTTCCTTTTCGCCCGTTGCATACTCGCCTTAGGAGAAGCAGGCAACTTTCCTGCCGCTATTAAAGTAACGGCCGAATATTTCCCTAAGAAAGACCGGGCTTTTGCCACATCGATATTTAACGCCGGCGCTTCGGTAGGTGCTTTGTTTGCTCCGTTGAGCATCCCGTTGCTGGCTAAGACCTGGGGATGGGAAATGGCCTTCATCGTGATTGGTGCTCTCGGTTTTATCTGGATGGGATTCTGGGTATTCATGTATGATGCTCCTTCCAGAAGTAAGCATGTAAATAAGGCTGAACTTGAATATATCGAACAAGACAAGCACGAAGAGGTTGCGACAAAAGAAATAAAAGAAGAAAAAAAGATGCCGTTCTGGCAATGCTTCTCATACAAACAAACGTGGGCGTTTGCTTTTGGAAAGTTTATGACCGACGGTGTTTGGTGGTTCTTCTTGTTTTGGACTCCCTCTTATCTGAACACACAATTCGGCATCAAGACAACCGAAGGTATAGGTATCGCGTTACTTTTCACACTGTATGCTATCACCATGTTGTCTATCTATGGAGGTAAACTTCCGACTATCATCATGAGAAAAACCGGCATGAACCCGTATGCTGCCCGCATGAAATCCATGTTGATTTTCGCCTTCTTCCCCCTGGTGGTATTATTGGCACAGCCTTTGGGTACTATCTCTCCTTGGTTGCCTATCATACTGATTGGTATCGGAGGCGCTGCTCACCAATCCTGGTCGGCCAACATCTTCTCTACCGTAGGCGATATGTTCCCTAAAACAGCCATTGCTTCCATCACCGGTATCGGTGGTATGGCAGGTGGTATCGGTTCCATGATCCTGCAGTTCTGTGCCGGTAAATTATTTGTTTTCGCTTCAGGATCTACCACCGTCGATGGAGAAGAAGTGGAAATGACTAAGGATTTGTTGGCACAAGGACTGGAATATGTTCGTATGCCGATGGAATTCCTTGGGTTCAGCGGTAAACCGGCAGGTTACTTCATCATCTTCTGTATATGTGCTGTAGCCTACCTCATTGGCTGGGTAGTAATGAAGGCGTTGGTACCGAAGTACAAACCCATCGTACTGGAATAATCAGAGCTTTAAAAACCATAGCAAGAGGGCGCCTTTTCGGGTGTCCTCTTCTTTTTTATACCGCAAATAAATGTACCTTTGCCGGATGAGAAACGAGACAAAGAATGCGTATGAACTGTTGCTGGCAGTATGCCGCACACAGGACACACGACTCAGCGAAGGGTACAAACTGCTGCGCGACCTGCTGGAACGCCTCTGCCGCGCGCTGATGCAGGATGAGAGCCTGCAGATGACTGACCTGGCCGCCCGTATCAGCTTCGTGGCGGCACAGTTGGCCCTGTCGCCTGCCGAGCAAAACCGTCTCCATACCTTCCGGCTCACCTCTAACGCCATACTCAACCGCCGGGAAGCTCCCACCCGCGAGCATTTGCTTCGCGATACGAAGACACTGGCTTTCTTCCTGCGCAAGTTCTCCGGTGAGGAGATACCCGCCGAACTGTACCGTCTGCTACCCCGCACCGATGCCACCTATATCGTCGCTCCGTCCGCCCGTGAACGGCGCACCCGTATCCGCGTCTGCTTCCAGTACGCCGACGAACAGTATCTCTATGTGATGCCTGTGGACGAGGTGGCCGATGAGCCGTGGCGGGTACGCTACCATATTCCGGATATCAACGAAGAGTTTACCGCTACCTGCGAACAGCTCTGGCGGCATGCGCAGGTCAACCTGCTCGATGTGGCTATCGACGAGGCAGGTATCCTCACCCCTTCGTTCATCGTTTTAGAGCCCGACTACCTGCTCGACATCAGCTCGCTGGCCGAGTGCTTCCAGGCGTACGGACATCATCCGGCCAACTACCTGCTGGCCCGCCTCCAACCGTCGGAGAACACCCGGCAACTCCTGCTGGGAAACCTGGCCAACCTCTTTCTCGACGAATGGATCCATACCGACGGCGAGGCGGACTACTTGGCCTGTATGCAGAAGGCCTTCCGTCGCTATCCCATCGAACTGGCCGCTTGTGCCGACCTGCAGGAACCGGACAAAGAACGGGAGTTCTTCGCCGACTGCCGGAAACACTTCGACCACATCCGGCAGGTAGTGAAGGAGACCTTCCATCAGCCCGGTTATGAGCTGGATAAGACCGACGCCGTGCTCGAACCTTCGTATATCTGCGAAGCATTGGGGCTGCAAGGACGTCTGGACTATATGCAACGGGATATGTCGGCCTTCATCGAAATGAAGTCGGGCAAGGCAGACGAATACATCATACGCGGGAAGGTGGAACCGAAAGAGAATCACAAAGTTCAGATGCTGCTTTATCAGGCTGTACTCCAGTACTCCATGGGGAAAGACCATCGCCAGGGAAAACCGTACCTGCTCTATACACGTTACCCTTTGCTCTACCCAGCGCGTTCGTCATGGGCTATGGTACGCCGTGCCATCGATCTGCGCAATCGCATCGTAGCCAATGAATACGGTATCCAACTACGCAACAGCGTGTATTACACTGCCGATAAGTTGCACGAGATCAGCCCCGAGGTACTGAACGAGCGAAAACTGACAGGCATACTCTGGCAGCGATACCTCTACCCCGGCATCCTGAAGTTTGGCAGCGACCTATCCGCCCTCTCGGAACTGGAACGGACGTACTATCATTCACTCTACAACTTCATTACCAAGGAACTGTACACTTCCAAATCGGGCGATGCCGACTACGAAGGACGTTCCGGCGCATCCGCCCTCTGGCTCTCGACTTATGCCGAGAAACTGGAAGCCGGAGAGGTCCTGAGCCAACTCCGCATCCGGGAGAACCATGCCGCCGACGAGCACAAAGCGAGTCTGATCCTGAAAAGGACGGAACCTGATGAACCGGAAACCGGCGAAGCGCTGCCCAACTTCCGGCAAGGCGATGCGGTGGTGCTCTACGCCTGCAATACCCCGGCCGACAACGCCACGAATAAAATGGTTTTCAAGGGAAACATCGAATCCATCACAGACCAGGAGATTCACTTCCGGCTACGGGCTACCCAGCAAAATCCGTCGGTACTCCCCGCAGAGAGTTTCTACGCCATCGAGCATGATACGATGGACACCACCTTCCGCCACATGTTCCAGGGGCTGACCACTTTCGCTACCGCTCCGAAAGAACGGCGCGACCTGTTGCTTGCCCAACGCCCTCCCCGCTTCCTCCCGTTGCCGAACAATATAGACGACTGCGACGACTTCACCCGCATTGCCCGGAAAGCCCTGGCAGCACAGGACTATTTTTTGCTGGTAGGACCACCGGGTACAGGAAAGACCTCCCGCGCCTTGAAACAGATGGTCGAAAGTTTTCATCAGCAAACCGATACCCATATCCTGCTCTTGTCGTACACCAACCGGGCGGTTGACGAGATATGTAAAGCACTCACCCGCATCACACCGGCTGTCGACTTCATCCGTATCGGTAGCGAACTTTCGTGTGACGAAGCCTACCGGGAACACCTCATTGAGAACGTTCTCGCCTCCTGCCACCGCCGGACGGAAGTGACCGAACGCATCCATCGCTGCCGCATCTTTGTCGGAACGGTAGCCGCCGTGTCCGGCAAACCGGAACTGTTCCGACTGAAACGATTCGATGTAGCTATCATCGACGAGGCCTCGCAGATACTCGAACCACAATTACTGGGTATCCTTTGCGCCCGTACGCCGGCCAGCGGGAACGCCATCGGCAAGTTCATCCTTATCGGCGACCACAAGCAACTCCCGGCCGTGGTACAACAACGCGCCGAACAAACCGAAGTGACTGACGAGGGGCTTCGTAGCATCGGTCTGTACAACCTACGCGATTCCCTCTTCGAACGGCTGTACCGCCTCGCCGGACAATGGCCGCAAAGCGTAGACATGCTGTGCAGGCAGGGAAGGATGCACCCCGAAGTAGCTCACTTTGCCAACCGGGCCTTCTATGAGGGGCAATTGCTTCCTGTCGGTCTGCCTCATCAGTTGGAAGCAGCCGATGCCTGCTGCCGGTTGGCCTTTTATCCTTCCGAACCCGAACCAGCCGGGTCACCGGCCAAGAGCAATCGTTCCGAAGCGCAGATAGTAGCCCGACTGGCTGCCGAAACCTATCACCTGTATGGAGATTCCTTCGATGCCCGGCACACCTTAGGCGTCATCACACCTTACCGCAGTCAGATCGCCCTGATCCGACAAGAGATAGCCAGCCTGGGTATTCCCGCTCTGAAGAATATCCTGATCGACACCGTGGAACGCTTTCAGGGAAGTGAGCGAGATGTCATTATTTATTCATTCTGTGTAAACTATCCTTATCAATTAAAATTCCTGTCAAATGTGACGGAAGAGAACGGTATCCCTGTAGATAGGAAGCTCAATGTGGCACTGACCCGTGCCCGAAAACAGTTAATGATTACAGGGAATGCAGAGCTTCTGCAACTCAACCCTATTTATAAAAGTTTGCTAATTTATATCAGAAAGAAGAGCGGATGGGTGTAAAGTAAACATTCATTAAAATTTATTTCCAGATAATTCACTTCGTTAACATTGTTTTTCCAACAAATTTTGTATATTTGTCCCACGTTTTTTTCATAGAGATTTAGATTTAAGGTTAGAAAAATTGTGGAAGTCGTGAGACTTCCCTTTTTTTCTTCTTAACGTTTGCGGCTTGAATGAGTTTCTTTCAAAACAAAGAAGCAAGCAAACATTAAAAGTCCCCCTCGCGAGAAGGGGGCTTTTGCTTTTTATACTTTTCGATTATTTTTCCGCAACCAGATCTTTTTCATCTTCCTCTGTCGCTTTCTTATCCTTAATCATCAGGATGCTCATTTCGTAGAGCAGACAGAGTGGAATAGCCACCACACTGAGCGTAAACGGATCGCCCGTGGGGGTAATGATAGCTGCCGCAATGACAATGATCACAATGGCATGCCGGCGATATTCGCGCAGGAAGGAGCGGTTGACAATGCCCAGCAGAGAGAGCAGCCAGGTCACCAGCGGAAGTTCGAATGCCAGTCCCATACAGAGCACCAGCATCATGAAATTGTCAATATACGAATTCAGGGAGATAACATTCTCGATGTCTGCACTCAGCTCATAGGTAGACAGGAAGCGGAGAGTCAGCGGATAGACCATGAAGTATCCCATCAGTACACCTATGTAAAACATCACCGTACCCACACACAACGCCTTACGCACCCCCTTGCGCTCCTTCGGATAGAGTGCCGGGCCAATAAAACGCCATATTTCAAAAAGCAGGTAGGGCATGGCAGTGACGACCGACATCCAGAAAGCGGTGGACATGTGCACAAAAAAAGGAGCCGCCAAGTTAATATTAATCAACTTTACCTGGAACTCCTGCGTAAAGAAATCGTCATGAAGATCGAGTAGATTCCCGATGGCACGCAACAGGTCGTAGAAGAAGAAATCGTTGTGGCAAGGTGCCAGTATCACCGCATCGAACAGGTAAGGCATGGCTATAAAATATCCTATAGCCAGCACGAACCACACCCCGATGACCCGAAAGAGCAGCAGACGCAGTACATCCAGATGATCCCAGAATGTTAATTCTTTCCCCGACACTTTTCCTTCTCTCTACTCTTATTTGGATGAATCGGCGGGTTTGTCTATATCGTCTTTGGCTTTATTGAGCTCGTCTTTGGCTTCATTCACACCGTCTTTGAAACTCTTCACGCCTTTACCAAGGCCACGCATCAATTCGGGTATTTTCTTTCCACCAAAAAGCAATAAGATGACCAGCAGGATAATGATCCACTCGGAACCACTTGGCAAGAAGCCTAAAAATAAGTTATTCATATTGTATTATAAAGATTGTTTGCAACAAAGATAGTTCTTTTAGCGATTAGTCATGAATGATCGGCGATTAATCTTGAAAATAAATGCGTTTCACGCGAGAGGAGATGCCTGTCAGCACCTCGTACGGGATGGTTCCGAGCGTGTCGGCTATCACCGTGATGGGCAGTTCGTCACCGAAGATCACCACACGGTCGCCTTCCCGGCAGTCGATGTCCGTCACGTCGATCATACAGACATCCATGCAGATATTGCCTACATAGGGCGCCTGTTTCCCGTTGACCATGCAGTAGGCACGGCCACCGCCCAGGTGCCGGTTCAGTCCGTCGGCATACCCGATGGGAATGGCGGCAATGCGGGAGTTGCGCGTCAGATGCCCGTTGCGGCTGTAGCCCACCGTTTCATGGGCCGGCACGTCCTTGATTTGCAGGATGGTAGTACGAAGTGTGCTTACATTATTAATAATACCGTTCGTAGCCGGGTCTACTCCATACAGTCCGATGCCGAGCCGTATCATTTCGAACTGAGCTTCAGGGAAGCGTTCCACACCGGCTGTATTACAGATATGGCGCAGAATTTTATGCGGGAAAGCATCTTGCAAGGTCGCCGAGATCCGTTCGAACTGCGCGATCTGGTTCTGCGTAAAGTCGTCGAACTGCGAGCCGTCGCTTCCGGCCAGATGCGAGAATACCGAGCGGGGGATGACAGCCCGTTGGTTGCGCAGGCGACGGATAAGTTTCGGCAGTTCGTCGGCCGTGAAGCCCAGGCGATGCATGCCGGTATCGAACTTCACATGGATGGGAAAGTTGGTGATACCTTCTTTCTCGGCGGCTTTGATCAGGGCTTCGAGCAGGTGAAAATTGTACACCTCCGGCTCCAGTTTATAGTCGAACATGGTTTTGAAAGCGGTCAGTTCCGGGTTCATGATCATCATCGAAGCGGTGATGCCTGCCCGGCGCAACTCGGCACCTTCGTCGGCCACGGCCACAGCCAGGTAGTCCACCCGGTGTTCTTGGAGCGTTCGGGCTATTTCATACGAACCGGCACCGTAGGCCGAAGCCTTGACCATGCACACCACCTTGGTTTCGGGGCGGAGCATGGAGCGGTAATGATTCAGGTTGGCCACCATCGCGCCGAGATTAACTTCCAGAATGGTTTCGTGCACCTTCTGTTCGAGCATCTCTGTGATCTGGTCGAACTGGAACGAGCGGGCTCCTTTGATCAGGATCGCTTCGTTCTTCAATTCCTTGAACACATCGGAAGCCAGCAGGGCATCCGTATTGGGAAAGAAATACTTTTCCATGTGTTCGAAGCGTGCGGCACAGGAGGAGATCTCTGCTCCTACCCCGATCACCTTTTCCACACCCCGGCTGTGTACCAGTTGCCCCACCTTGCGGTACAACATCGACAGGCTTTGTCCGGTTTCGAGGATATCCGACAAGATCAGTGTCCGCTTCAGTCCTTTGCTTTCCGAGCGGCGGTACAGAAAGTCGAGCGCGATATCGAGCGACGCCAGGTCGGAATTGTAACTGTCGTTGATGAGCAGGCAACCGTTCTTTCCCTCTTTCACCTCCAGACGCATTGCCACCGGCTCGAGGCGTACCATGCGTTCGGTGATCTGGTCGGCCGGCATCATCAGGTAGAGGCAGGCGGCCAGGCAATTGAGCGAATTCTCGATCGAAGCCTCATCGATATAAGGAATGCAGAACGTATTGTCCATCCCCAGGTAGCGGTAGGCGATCACCGTATGGTCGTCCATCTTCTTGATCTTGCTGATATAGAGGGGGCGTTCGGCGTCTTTGGTGCTCCAGGCTATCTCACGGGCCGACAGGAGTGACTTCGACATGCAGGTGGCGAGCAGTTCGTTGTCGCCGTTGTAGATGATCACGTCGCAATGTTTGAAGAGTTGCAGTTTCTCCATGCACTTCTCCTGCAACGAGAAGAAGTTCTCCTGATGCGCTCCGCCGATATTGGTCAGGATGCCGATGGTGGGGCGGATGATCTGCTGCAAGGCACGCATCTCACCCGGCTCAGAGATGCCGGCTTCGAAGATGCCCAGCTCGGACTCTTCGTTGAGTTGCCATACAGACAACGGCACGCCGATCTGCGAGTTATAGCTCCGGGGCGAACGGGCGATGGCCCGGTCCGGGCTAAGGAGTTGGTGCAACCACTCCTTCACAATAGTCTTCCCGTTGCTTCCGGTGATACCGATGACGGGAATCTGGAACTGTTCACGGTGGTACTCGGCCAACTTCTGCAAGGTTTTCAACGGATTGTCCACCACCAGCAGGTTGGCGTCCGGATAGTCGGGCAGTTCGTCGGCGGAACTGACTACAAAATTGCGCACCCCCCGCTCGTACAGATCGTGGATATAGTGCGCTCCTTTATTGCGCTTGGTAGTGAGTGCAAAGAACAGGGTTTCTTCGGGGAAACTCAGCGAACGGCTGTCAGTGAGCAGCCAGTCGATCACGGCAGGGCGATCACCTATGCGGCGGGCAACGAGTTTCTCTGCGATGTTTTCAATCGAGTATGACATAATTTGGGTTTTTTCCGAAGTCTAAGTTCGGATATTTTCCTTTAAGTCGATTTATTTTTAACACTATTTGTCCTAAAAATCTTTTATGCTCTTCGGAGTCCGGATGGAAGGGTTTATGTGCCAGGGCTTTGCGTAGTTCTTTCACTTCTTGCATGACGGACCGGGTTTCGGGCGAAAAGAAGGTTTCTGCAAAGCGCTCCCAGAGATAGCGAACGGCCAGGGGCGAGGGATGAGACAGGTCGTCGGCATAGAAACGATAGTCGCGTAACTCGTCGAGCACGATTTCGTAGGAGGGGAAGTAATGTACCTTATCAGGGAAAGCGGTTTGCAGGGCGTCGATAGCCAGTAACAAGGTAGACTTGCTAAGTTGGTTGGCGTGCAAGCCGTCGCGCACATGGCGGATGGGGCTTACAGTGAAGAGAATGTGCATACCATGGTTCTGCTGCCAGAGTTCGGTCAGCAGGGCGGTGTAATCGGTTACGATCTCTTCAGCGGTGAGCCGGCGGCGGGTAAATTGCTTCTCGGGGAGTTGGTGGCAATTGGCTACGACCTTTCCGGTAACGGCTTGTTGATATACGTAGGCGGTGCCGAAGGTTAGCAGAAGCCAGTCGGTAGCGGGCAGTTGTTGGTGCGCGGCTGTCATCCGTTGGTTGATGCGTTGCAAGGTTTCTTCGGACAATCCGGAGGAGAAGGAACCGTGATGCATGGGGCTGTGCCAACATCCGCGATGGAGGAACAGGTCGGACTCCGTATAGGTTCGTCCGGCCATTATCTCGCGCAGGGCAGTGCCGACCGACAAGGGATTATACAGAATTCCCGTCGGGTTCACATCGACCCGGAAAGCGGCATCGGTGAGACATCGCCCGATATTTTCGGCAAAGCAGGAGCCCATCAGCAGCAACTGCTGATCATAGGATACCGGCGGAAGTCCTGCCGGCAGTTCAACAGGTGTATTCAACTGCATCATACCTTATTCTATTTATAGACTAAGCGATGGGCGTCAATCCCATTTCTTTAGCTTTCTTCATCATATACACATACGCGGCCTCATACTCATTGGGAATCACACCATCGAGAATAGCATCCTTGATGCAACTCTTCAACGTGCCGATCTCCCGGCAAGGCTCCAGACCGAACACCTTCATAATCTCTTCCCCACTCACCGGCGGCTGGAAATTACGAATCCGGTCTTTCTCTTCGAGGTCTTTCAACTTCTGGCGCACCAGTTTGAAGTTATCGAGAAAGCGCTGTTTGCGGTCCATATTCTTCGAAGTGATATCCGCTTCGCAGAGCGTCATCAGGTCGTCGATGTCATCGCCCGCCTCGAAAAGCAGACGGCGCACGGCCGAGTCGGTCACCTCGTCGTCGGCTATCGCGATGGGACGCATGTGTAGCCCCACCAACTTCTGCACGTACTTCATCTTCTCGTTCATGGGCAACTTCATCCGGCGGAATATCTCCGGGATCATCCGTTCGCCGATGAAGTTATGGTTGTGGAACGTCCAGCCGGCACGGGGTTCCCACCGCTTGGTGGCCGGTTTGGCAATGTCGTGCAGCAGGGCTGCCCAGCGAAGCCAGAGATTGTCCGTGTGCCGGGCGATGTTGTCGAGTACTTCGAGTGTGTGGTAGAAATTATCTTTGTGTGCCCGTCCGTTGCGGGTTTCGATGCCCTGCAAGGTGGCCATTTCCGGGAAGACCAGTCCCAGCAATCCGCTCCGTTCCAGATCGATAAATCCTTTGGAGGGCACGGGCGAGCCGATGATCTTGTTCAGTTCCTCGGCAATACGTTCGCGGGAGATGATTTCGATGCGTTGGCGGTTGCGCACCAGCGAGTCGAACGTGGCATCGTCGATGTGGAAATTCAGTTGGGTAGCGAAACGGATGCAACGCATCATGCGCAGCGGGTCGTCACTGAAGGTGATGTCGGGATCAAGGGGTGTGCGAATCGTCCGCTCCCTCAGGTCGTCCATGCCGCCGAACGGGTCGACCAGTTCGCCGAACCGCTGCCGGTTCAGGCAGACCGCCATGGCGTTGATGGTAAAGTCGCGCCGGTTTTGATCGTCTTCCAGCGTGCCGTCTTCCACGATAGGCTTGCGCGAATCGCGTTGGTACGATTCCCGGCGGGCGCCCACGAACTCCACTTCCGCGTCGCGGTACTTCACCTGCGCCGTGCCAAAGTTCTTGAACACCGATACACGGGCGGTCTTGCCCAGTCGCCGGCCGAGGGCTTGCGCCATCTCGATGCCGCTTCCCACCACCACTACATCTATATCTTTGGAAGGACGTTGCAGGAAAATATCGCGCACGTAGCCACCTACCACGTAACATTCCAGTCCCAGTTCATCGGCCGTGTCCGATATCTGTTCGAATATCTTCCGGCCGAAATATTGTTTCAATTCTTCTTGAGTCAGTTCAATCATCAGACAAATTTTCCTTTACGGGAGTGCAAAGATATAAATAATATCCCTATTTTTGCTCCTATATTTAAAGAACAACGTATGAAGAGAATCTTTATCGGGGTGTGCTGCACCCTGCTGCTTGCCTCCTGTGGCGAGAATGTGGAGAAAAAAGCCAACGAGAAACTGACTGTGGCCCGTACCGCCTTCGAACGGGGCGACTTCAACGAGGCCAAGATCGAGATAGACAGCATCAAACTGCTTTACCCCAAAGCATTCGAGGCGCGCCATGCAGCCAACCGTCTGCTGCTCGAGGTGGACAAGAAGGAGCAGGAGCTGAGCCTGGTGTATCTGGACAGCATGCAGCAAGCCAAACAAGAGCAAGTAGACGCTATCCTTCCGAAGTACGTCCTGGAGAAAGATGCCGAATATCAGCAGGTGGGCAACTACTTCTGGCCTACGCAAACGGTGGAGAAGACGCTGCACCGCACTTTCCTCCGTTTCCAGGTGAGCGAAACGGGCGTGATGACGATGACTTCCATCTATTGCGGCGGCAGCAATATTCATCACACGCGAGTCAAGGTGACGGCTCCGGACGGTACATTTGCCGAAACACCGGTATCACGCGATGTCTACGAAACAACGGATATGGGCGAGAAGATAGAGAAAGCGGATTATAAGATAGGAACCGACGGCAACGTGATGGGCTTCCTCTACCTGAACCGCGACAAGAATCTCAAAGTGGAACTCATCGGCGACCGGACATCGAACTTCGTGATGTCTGCCCCCGACCGCCAGGCATTAGCAGGTATCTACGAGCTGGCGCAACTCCTGGCCGGTATCGAACAGATCAAGAAAGACAAGGAAGAAGCCAACCAGAAGATTCAGTTTGCCGCCCGGCGACTGGACAAGATGGAGTCTGATGACGAGTTGAAAGAGCCATAGTCCGCCGGACACCCTCTCTCCATTCGTTTTTTTGAAGAATGTTCACCATTCGCCATGAATTCAGGTCTACTTAACTGACAAACAGACAATTGCCCTATGGCGAATATCTATTTTATTCGCCATTCATTCGCCATATTTTTGGGTATTCGCCATTACTGAATCAGAGCACTTATCCTCTTTTCCTCCTGACTAAGTTCTGATAGCAGGAGACTGACCGCCAGTTTTACTTCGCTGACCCGCTGGTTGACTTCGTCGACTGTTGGTGTTTCATCAAGTGTCTCCGTTTCAACAACTCTAACACTCCGTTACAACGGTTGAAGCTCTTCACTACAAAGAAGCAATTCCTCCGTAAGAAAGAAGCAATTCCCCAGTTTCAAAGGAGCAAACACTTAGTTTCATCCGAGGAAACGGAGTGTTTCGTCGGATGAAACTATTCGTTTCCTATGAGGAAACTTTCAAGACGTAAGAACAAAAGAATACAAAGTATGGTGAATACCCCTGGAAATGGTGAATGAATGGTGAATAAAAGAGGTATTCACCATTCGGTAATTATCTATTTATCAGTTAGCTAGTCCTGAATTTATGGCGAATGGCGAATAAATTCACAAAAAACACATGGAGTAGAGAGGCCCGGGGAATCCCATAACATTACAGCCGCTTCAACGCCAACTTGATCACCTGCTCCACTCTCGCATCGGGTTCTTCTTTCAGGATAGCGACAACCACTTTCTGCGAAGGCGGCGCGGCAAAGCCCAACATGGTAAGTGCAGCCACCGCCTCTTCCTGCACCTGCGCATTGGCAGCCGGGAGCAATACCCCCATCCCTCCCGCGGCAGCCGTCGAAGCAGCACCCGACCGGATCTTATCTTTCAGGTCGACTATGACGCGCTGGGCCGTCTTCAGCCCGATGCCCTTCACCGTCTTGAGTATGTTCGCATTCTCCGTACTGATCACGTTAATCAGTTCTGACGGCGAGAGAGCCGAAAGAATCATCCGGGCCGTGTTGCCACCAATACCCGATACGGAAATCAGCAGCAGGAAGAGTTCCCGCTCCTGCTTGTCGGCAAAACCATAGAGCACGTACGCATCTTCGCGGATGGCTTCGTAGACATACAGTTTCGCACTCGGTTTCCCCTGGATAGCAGCATACGTGTTCAGGGAGATATTCACGGCATAGCCCACGCCGTGGCAATCGATCACTGCGGTTGCCGGACTCAACTCGGCAAGTTCGCCTCTTACATATTCAATCATGCGGACAAAGATAATATAATTATTGTAACAAAGATAGGGAGGATTTGTGATAGCTTCTTACTTCCGCGACGAAAAAACAAAAAAACTCAGATGTTTATGAGCCAACCAACTAGATAAATGCTTACTTTTGTAGCCCAGTTAAAGATTTTTGTTCACTATAACCCAGAAAAAGATGAAAAAAGTAAGAGCAGCCATCGTAGGTTACGGCAACATTGGCCGGTACGTACTCGAAGCGCTTCAAGCCGCTCCCGACTTTGAGGTGGCAGGAGTGGTACGCCGCGCCGGCGCCGAAAACAAACCAGAAGAGTTGGCAGGATATGCCGTAGTGAAGGACATCAAAGAACTGCCCGGCGTGGATGTAGCCATTCTGTGCACACCCACCCGTAGTGTAGAGAAATACGCCAAGGAGATGCTGGGCATGGGAATCAATACCGTAGACAGCTTCGACATCCACACAGGCATCGTCGACTTGCGTCGCGAGCTGAACGCCTGTGCCAAAGAGCATAAAGCCGTATCGATCATCTCGGCCGGATGGGACCCGGGAAGCGACTCAGTAGTACGCACCTTGCTCGAAGCCATCGCACCGAAGGGCATCACGTATACCAACTTCGGACCGGGTATGAGTATGGGCCATACCGTAGCCGTGAAAGCCATCAACGGAGTGAAAGCTGCCCTCTCGATGACCATCCCCACCGGAACGGGTATTCACCGTCGCATGGTGTACATCGAAATCAAGGATGGTTATACCTTCGAAGAGGTGGCTGCCGCCATCAAAGCCGACGCTTACTTCGTGAACGATGAAACACATGTAAAGTTGGTACCAAGCGTGGATGCCCTGCTGGACATGGGCCATGGAGTAAACCTCACCCGCAAAGGGGTATCAGGACAGACCCAGAACCAGTTGTTCGAATTCAACATGCGCATCAACAACCCGGCATTGACGGCCCAGGTACTGGTATGCGTAGCACGTGCCTCGATGAGACAGCAACCGGGTTGCTACACGATGGTGGAAGTACCGGTCATCGACCTGTTGCCGGGCGACCGCGAAGAATGGATCGGGCATTTGGTATAAACCATCTATTTTATAAACAAAAAGCCGGAGAATATTAGTTTCTCCGGCTTTTTTGTTTATTTTTGTATTAATACGGCAAAATAACATAAAGTTGTTAAGCATAAGCCTTTAGTAAAAACACTATAAAACCCTTGTTCCATGAAAAACCAGTTTATTCTCCTACTTCTGCTAAGCATGGCAAATAGTCTGTGCGGGCAGCAAACTATTCTAACTCCCAGCCTGAAATTCGGTAAACCGTCTACTGAAGAACTGGCTTTGACTGTATTCACTCCCGACACCTCGGCCGTGGCTATTGTGCTTTACCGTACCGGAACGACCAAGTACACCTACAATCTCAATCAATTTGGTTTATTCACCGAGATCAGTACAAAGATCAAGATACTGAAACCCGAAGGTTTGCAGTATGCCAACGTCACCCTGCCCTACTATGTACCGGAGAAATCGCCGGAAAAGAAAGACAATATCACCGAATTAGAGGCTTACTCGTACAACATAGAAAATGGGAAAACGGTAAAAAAGTCTACCGGTAAAGAGTTCATCGTCCGCGAACGGGTGAACGACAAGTACATGCAACTGAAGTTCTCCATCCCCGGCGCACGGGTGGGATCGGTCATCGAATACAAATACCGAGTTACCTCCGACTTCTACCAACACATCGAGAACTGGACCATACAGGATGAAATCCCGGTGCTCTACAATGAATACGACATTGACATCCCGCGTATATTCGACTTCAATGCCGAAGGAAGGGGAGCAGAGCACATTGCTGTCGATGCGAAAGAGGGTTCGATTCACATCTCCGTACGCGATGACGACACCGGCATAGCCCAAGTGAAACGCGACGTCATCATCAACACCCTGCATTCCAACTTCAAGTCGCGCAACCTCCCGGCTTTGCGACAGGACGAGAGTCATCTCTGGTGTCCGGACGATCATAAAATACAGATTAGTTTCGAGCTCAAAGGAACCCAGTTCCCCGGCAGCCCCTACAAACCTTATACACAAAGCTGGGAGGACATCGACGCCGTACTGCTGAAAGATGAGACATTCGGAGATCTGCTGCATCTGCCCAATCCATACCGGGAAGAGATGAAAACGCTCAACCTCACAGCACTCAACAGAGAACAGCGCATCAGCAGCCTGATGCAACTGCTGAACCGGAAGCTCGCCTGGAATGGAGAATACGGGATCTTTTGCCCGAACCTGTCCAAGTCGATTACCAAAGGTAGCGGAAGCAGCGCCGAGTTGAACTTTGTCCTGCTCAGCATGTTTCGCGAAGCAGGGCTCAAAGCCTACCCGGTAGTACTGAGCCGCCGCAACAGGGGGATGCTGCCTGTAACGTACCCTTCTATTCAGAAACTGAACGCGTGGATCATCGCCGTAGAAATGGAGGGACAGAAGTGGGCTTTCATCGACAGTTCCATGGGAGCCAATACACAACTCAATGCGCTTCCTGTTAACCTGATGTCGCCCAAGGCGCGCATCATCGCCCCGTCGGTCAAAGATAAATGGGTAGACCTGTCAAAGATCGGCACCAACCAAACGAGTATCCAGGTCGAGGGAATCATCCACCCCGACGCAACGGTCACCGGAGTGCGTGACACCGAATACACCGGGCAAGCTGCGGCACAGTACCGACGAAACTATCGGGCAGCCGCGGACAGTGTAGCCTTCCTGGAGAAACAGGGCGCCGACATCGGTTGCCAGATCAGCGAATTCCGGACGGAAGGTTTGCACGAATCCGGTAATCTAATAAAAGAAACATTTACATTCAGCAAGCAGTCGGGTTATGACGCGGACAACTTCCTATATGTCAACCCGATGGTATTTACACACATCACACAGAACCCATTTACCCAAGCCGAGAGGCAGTTGCCGGTGGAATTCCACTATCCGTACACCATGCGTATCCTCACCACACTGACCCTGCCCGAAGGATATCAGGTGGAGGAAATTCCCCAAGCAGCTACGATCTCCTTGGGAGAGAAGGACCTGACCTGCCGGTACACCATTCGGGAGCAAGGCAACAAGCTAATCTGTACGTATCAGTTCAGTCAGACCTGTATCGATATCCCTGCCAGCGCCTATCAGGATCTCAAGTTAATCTGGGAAAGCCTGGCTCAAAAGAACAATGAATGGATCGTATTAAAGAAAACACTATAAAACCCTTGTTCCATGAAAAACCTGTTTATTTCCCTACTCCTGCTGAGCATGGCTACCAGTCTGTGCGCACAGCAATCCATCCTGGTTCCGAGTCTGAAATACGGCAAACCGACCAACGAAGAACTAACCATGACTACGTATGCCCCTGACACATCGGCCGTAGCTGTGGTACTCTACAAGACGTGTGACGTCCGCTACGAAATTATGATGGGCGACTTCCGATTAAGTTACGAGTACGAAGTCAAGATCAAGGTACTCAAGTCCGACGGAACCTCGTATGCCGATGTGAACGTCCCTTACTATGAACCCGAGAAATTAATCGGAACCAGCAAGGAGGTTGTAACCAGCATTGATGCTTCGGCCTACAACATGGAAGACGGCAAGATGATGCGTGAGAAGATGAAAAAAGAGTTTGTTTTCAAAGAACGCCTCAACAAAAGCTACATGCAGGTAAAGTTCTCTATCCCGAACGTCAAGGTGGGAACAGTACTGGAATATAAGTATAAGATATTGTCCGACTTTTATTACAACATCAAAGGATGGTACGCCCAGCAGGATATCCCCGTCGTCTACGGCCATTACGACATTACAATACCGGAATATTTCAAGTTCAACCTCGAAAACCATGGCTACGAACGGCTCGCCGTGACCGACAAAACAGAATCGCTTACCTTCAGCCTCCCAGGACAGTCGGACCAACTTCACTGCAATGGACGTCACCTGAACTTTAAGGCCAACCAGTTACAAGCACTCCATGCCGACTCGTACCTTTGGTGCCCGGACGACTACCGCACCCAAATATCGTTCGAACTGCAAAGCATGGATTTCCCTGGTGTGCTTTATAGGAATTTCGCACAGAGTTGGGAGCAGATAGACAAGATACTGATCGAGGACGAGGACTTCGGCGGCATGCTAAAGATGCGCAATCCCTACCGCGACGAGATGACGGCACTGGACATCGACAAACTGCCCGATACCAACGCCAAGATATGCGCCCTCTTCCAGTTCCTGCGGAAAAAGATGAACTGGAACGAGCAATACAGTCTCTATGGCAATGAGGTGAAGAAAGCTATCAAGAATGGAACAGGCAACAATGCCGACTTCAACTTCGTACTGATGAGCATGCTGCGTGAAGCCAACATCCCCTGTGCCCCGGTGGTGATGAGTCGCCGTTCGGTGGGGATGCTTCCTTTTGCACACCCCTCTATACAGAAACTCAACACCTTCGTGGTGGCTGCCGCCAACAGTGACAGCTCTTTCGTATACCTCGACGGTTCTATCCGGGCAGGCTATCTCAACATTCTTCCAACCGTACTTATGGTGGAGCGGGCGCGGATGATCAGTTCCAACGGGAGTCGGTGGGTGAACCTGAGCAACCTCGGCAAGAATCAGTTGCGCTCCCTCGTCAATGCATCGGTCAACGCCGAAGGAAAAATCACCGGCACCCGCACCACGGGTTATGTAGGGCAGTATGCTTCCAGCCTGCGCAACCGCTTCCGCACAGCGAAGGACAGTGCCGAATTTGTCAGCAATCTGGAAACTTCGGAAGAGATCAAAGTAAACGACCTGCGTTTCAACCAGATGGATAACTTCTCACCCCAGGTGGAAGAAACCATCACTTTCGAGAAAGAAGGCACGATGAACGATAACCTCATCTACCTCAACCCGATGATATTCCTCCATGTCGAGAAGAGCCCATTCACTCAGGCCGAACGTAAACTACCGGTAGAGCTACCGTACACTGAACAGGTAACCCTCTCCGTCAGCATCGACATACCCGAAGGATACGCGGTGGACGAAGTACCCAAACCTCTGACGGTAAAAACCGAAGATGGATCGGGAAAATGCCGGTACAACATACAGGCACAAGGCAATAGAGTGATGCTGATCTATACGTTCTCCTACGACAAACTTACGTACGCCGCTCAGGAGTACCAGGGGTTGAAAGCTTTCTGGGAAGCCATCGTGGAGAAGAATAACGAAATGTTAGTACTGAAGAAATTATGATCATGATACATAGGAACTCATCCGGCAATTACCGGACACTCCTCGCCAACGGGCTGGTAATGCTGGCTGCTGTATGGCTATCGGTCGCCAGCGTCTGCGCACAGGAAACCGACAAGAATACGTATTCGATCATTGTCGACTCATCGACCGAGATGATTTGCGAATCGACCGCCAGTGGCACCCGCAAAGAGAGCCGCACCATCACCATCCTGAACGAAAAGGGACGGGGTGCGGCACACTTCCTGTGCATGTGCGACAAGTTTTCATCGCTTACCAAGTTCTCTGGAGAGATTTTGCGTTCAGGACAGTCCGTACGCAAGATCAAGAAGTCGGAACTCCAAATGACGGAGTACTCCTCTGGGCTGACCAGCGATGACTACATGTACTATTATGAATGCAATGCCCCTTCCTACCCTTTCACCGTGAAATACGAATGGGAAGTGAAATACAAGAACGGTTTGATCGGCTTCCCCACCTTCATGCCACAAGACCGATACAACCAGACAGTGACCAAGGCTACTTACCGCCTACAAACGCCCGATGCCAGCGGATGTCGCTACAGAGCCGTGAATACACAGGTGGAAGTGAAGCAGTCGAAAGTCAACGGAAGCACAGTGAGTACGGTGACTTTCGAGAATCTGCCTGCCATAGAATCGGAACCTTATGGCCCGTCACTCATAGGACTGCTGCCGTATGTGCATTTTGCCCCGTCGACATTCATGTTCGATGGTAGCCAAGGTACTATGGGCACGTGGAAAGAGTACGGCGCCTGGCAATACAGTCTGCTAACCGGTCGTGAACAGTTGCCCGACGGCATCAAGAGTAAGCTGCGCGAACTGACAGCCAACTGCCAGAATGACCGGGAGAAGGTGAAAGCCGTGTACGACTATCTGGCAACTACCACCCGCTACGTCAGTATCCAGTTGGGTATTGGTGGGTTGCAGCCCATTGCCGCAACCGATGTATGCCGCAGCGGGTTCGGCGACTGTAAGGGATTGTCAAATTACGCCCGCGCCATGCTGGCAGAGTTAGGTATCGACTCACGCTATACCGTCATCAGCACCGACCACGCTCGCTTGCTGCCCGACTTTGCCAGTGCCAACCAAATGAACCACGTCATCCTGCAAGTACCTCTCCCCCAAGACACCTTGTGGCTGGAGTGTACCAACGCGCAACTCCCCTTCGGCTATGTGCACAGTGACATTGCCGGACATGATGCCCTGCTGATCAACCCTGACGGAGGTCAGGTCTACCGTCTGCCTTCGTACCCCGACACCCTGAACACACAAGTGAACAGCGCCCGGGTGACACTCTCGGCCACCGGTGAAGCCCGGATAGAGAACCGGGAAATCTCCCGACTGTTCCAGTACGAAACCGAATCGGGTATCACCCGGTTGGAACCGGCCAAACAGAAGGATCGCCTGCGGTCAGGCATCAGTCTGGCACAAGCCGAAATCAGCAACATACAGGTGAACGAGCAAAAGACTGCCCATCCGCAAGTGGACATCAGCTATACCATCAGTAGCAACCAGTACGGTAACAAAACGGGCAACCGTCTCTTCATCCCGCTCAATGTATTCCGTAAAGGATTCGCCACACCGGACAGCAAACAACGTACCCAGCCCATCCATATCGGTTATGGATACCTGGACACAGACAGCATCCGGTTGCAACTCCCCGAAGGATATGTCATCGAATCGCTTCCCCGTACACAGAACCTGGAAGGGAAGTTCGGTACATTTCAGGCATCCATCGCAGTGAACGATCGGGAGGTGCTCATCGTGCAACGTATCCTGATGAAACGGGGCGTGTATCCCAAGGAAGCCTACACGGAATTTGCCGAGTTTCGCAAACAAGTGGCGGGACAGTACAATGCCAAAATCATCCTACGGAAAGAATAAGTGAAATAAATACGTTATCTTTGTGGGACGAAACCAACCAAAGTCCTGCAAAATGGTAAGTACTACTCTCACAAAACGCCGGTATTCATTCGGTGAAGAACTGTCCAATACACTAAGCCACGGTGCCGGCATCTTGCTGGGCATCGTGGCTGGTTTTATCCTGCTACCCAAAGCCCTGCAATATGCCGAACCCGGTTGGGCGGTTGCCAGCGTCATTATCTACCTCGCCGGCATGCTGGCCTCATACGTCAGTTCCACCTGGTACCACGGAAGCCAGCCTGGCAAGCGGAAAGAGTTGCTCCGCAAGTTCGACCACGGCGCCATCTACCTGCACATTGCCGGGACGTATGCTCCCTTCACCCTGCTGGTATTGCGGCAGGAAGGCGGATGGGGATGGGGCATCTTCGCCTTCGTCTGGGCATCGGCCATCGTGGGGTTTATCCTGAGCTTCGCCAAGTTGAAGGAACACAGCTACCTGGAGACGATTTGTTATGTAGTCATGGGCGCTTCGATCATCGTGGCCATCAAGCCATTGGCCGACTGCCTCTCGGCCCGCGAAGCCATGCCGGCCTTATGGTGGCTCATCGGCGGAGGTGCCTCGTACATCGTGGGAGCTCTGTTCTACTCGCTCCGGAAACCTTACATGCACGCTGTGTTCCATATCTTCGTACTGGGAGGCAGTGTGGGGCATATCATCGCCATCGACCTGGTTCTCTGATTTCCGAAACTAAACAGGAGTTTCTTTTGTTATAGCGGGAAATAGTTACATCGTGCTATACTTATGAACGTACAAAAAACCTATACCTCGCCCTACCCCCCCAACACAGACGGGCTGCCTCTGCACCAGCGTATCTGGGCAGTCATAGCCATCTGTTTCGCCATGTCTATGTCAGGACTCGACACCAATATCACCAATGTGGTGCTCCCTACCCTCTCACAGCAATTCGGGACGTCACCGGCTGCCACCACCTGGATCATCAACGGCTATCAACTGGCCATTGTGGTCTCCCTGCTCTCCTTTTCCTCCATGGGCGAGATATTCGGCTATCGGGGTGTATTCCTTACAGGCATTGCCATGTTCTGCATCACCTCCCTGGCCTGTGCACTGGCCACATCGTTCTGGACATTGACCATCGCCCGTGTATTGCAAGGACTGAGCGCCTCGGCCATCACCAGCGTGAATACCGCCCAACTACGCAACATCTATCCCAGTAATCAATTGGGCAGGGGACTGGGTATCAATGCCATGATCATCGCCATCTCGGCAGCGGCCGGTCCTTCGATAGCCAGTGCCATCCTGTCGGTGGCTTCCTGGCATTGGCTGTTTGCCATCAATATTCCGATTGGCCTGGTTGCTCTCATACTGGGGTGGAAGTATCTGCCGAAAAAGGAAGAGAGAGCCCCACGGAAGTTCGACACCACCAGCGCCATTGCCAACGCCATCACATTCGGATTATTGTTCTATACACTCGACGGCTTTGCCCACCAGGAGCAACGGAAGTTTCTGGCCATCCAAATCATTATCCTGGCGATTGTAGGTACCTATTATATACGGCGTCAATTGGGCCAGAAGACTCCCCTGCTTCCGCTCGACCTGCTGCGTATCCCGGCCTTTACGCTGTCCATCAGCACCTCCGTCTGTTCATTTACAGCGGGCATGCTGGCCATGGTATCTCTGCCTTTCTTCTTGCAGAACACCTTAGGTCATAGCGAAGTGATGACCGGATTACTGCTCACTCCCTGGCCATTGGCTGCGCTGGTAGCTGCACCTACGGCCGGTTATCTGGTGGAGCGTATTCATCCGGGAGTTTTGGGAAGTATCGGCATGGTCTTGTTCGGCATTGGGCTATTCTCGCTTTCTCTGCTTCATCATCAATCCACCCCGGTGGATATTATCTGGCGGATGGCACTTTGCGGACTTGGCTTTGCCGTCTTCCAAACGCCGAACAACAGTATGATCCTGGCTTCGGCTCCGACGCATCGTTCGGGAGCAGCGAGTGGTATGCTGGGCATGGCCCGGTTATTGGGACAGACAACGGGAACAGCACTGGTGGCGCTGCTCTTCAGCTTCGTTGCTCATGATAAGAGTACATTTGTATGCCTGTGGGTAGCTTGCGGATTCGCTGTAGCAGCGGCAGTAGTGAGTAGCTTGCGACTGAAGCAGCCGGCGAAACAGTTCACCACAGAGTAACACAGAGTCCCACAGAGTTTCCTTTTTATTGGTGAAACTCTGTGGGACTCTGTGTTACTCTGTGGTGAATCTACTAAAAGAAGTAGCGCACAATATCGTTGAAGTTAGCCCAAAGCAACAAGGCCAACAGGAGGAACATACCATTGATCTGGGCATATTCCATCAACTTCTCGCCCGGTGTGCGGCGGGTGATTATTTCGTAGAACAGGAACAGTACATGTCCACCGTCCAATGCCGGGATAGGCAGGATGTTCATGAAAGCCAGAATAATAGACAGGAAAGCCGTCATATACCAGAACTGGTGCCAATCCCATGTAGCCGGGAAGATACTTCCGATGGTACCGAAACCACCCAACTGCTTGGCACCCTCCTTCGAGAAGATATGTTTCATGTTGCCCACATAGCCGTTCAGCGTTTTCACACCTAAAGAGATACCTGCGGGGAAAGAAGACAAGAATGTATAATCGATCTTCACCATCGGCAGCAGGCGGTCGAATTCTCCTACCGGAGTTACGCCTATGCGGAAAGCCGAGTCGGTTTCCAGTGCCAACGTATGGGCTACGCCGGCACGCATGTAAGTCAACGTAATAGCGTGTGGATCGATGCTATCTTTACGCAACTGTTCGGCATTCTTTTTGCGATCGGCCATGATATTCACAAAATCATAGAATACGATGGGCTTGCCGTTCAGTTCGATGATGCTGTCGCCCCGTTGCATTCCAGCCAGTTGAGCAGGTGAGCCTTGTAACAGGCTGTCCACTACATATGGAAAACGGAAAGAGGCAAAGCGAACGCTATCCGCCATCAACCGTTGCATCATTTCATCGGGAATATAGACCGTAGCCGATTCGCCGTTACGCAGTACAGATACCTGGCGGGCGTCCACAATCTGGCTCAGCATATCGCCATCCAACCGTTCGAAAGGTACCGCATCGGCCGAAATCAAGATATCACCATCCTGGAAACCAACGGCCTTAGCGGTTTCGTTGAACTGCATACCGAAGGGTGTCTTCTGCACAGGTACGTACTGATCGCCCCAGGCAAAGAGAATCATGGAATAGATGAACAAAGCCAACAGGAAGTTGAACAACACCCCGCCGATCATAATGAGCAGACGCTGCCAGGCCGGTTTGGAGCGGAACTCCCACGGCTGTTCCGGTTGTTTCATCTGTTCGGTATCCAGCGACTCGTCGATCATTCCGGATATCTTGACATACCCACCCAACGGCAACCATCCGATGGCATATTCCGTATCGCTCTTCTTCGGTTTGAATTTGAAGAGTGTGAACCAGGGGTCAAAGAATAAACAAAATTTTTCTACCCGTACTTTGTATAAACGGGAAAAGAGAAAGTGTCCCCCTTCATGTATAATGATAAGCAATGAAAGGCTCATCACTAACTGCAGGGCACGGATCAAAAATGTTTCCATTAAGTTATTTACTAATTTATAATTTACAATCTACTATTCATCTCAAGAGTTCATGAGCTATATGCCTGGCTTCCAGATCGGTAGCTACATAATCCTCATAGGTAGGTGTGTGAACAAATGCCACACGTTCCATGGTCTGTTCTATCACATCGCTCATACCCAGAAAACTGACGGCATCACGCAAGAAGGCAGCTACCACCACCTCGTTGGCAGCATTGACAATGCAAGGCAGGTTACCCCCTTGACGCATGGCTTCGTAAGCCAATGCCAAGTTACGGAAACGCTGCGTATCGGGCTGCTCGAAGGTAAGGTCGGTACACCTCCGGAAGTCGAGCCGATCAAACGACGAGCGTACGCGGTCGGGATACGAGAAAGCATACTGAATAGGCAATCGCATATCGGGCATTCCTAATTGAGCTTTCACCGAGCCATCTTCAAACTGAACCATGGAGTGGATGACCGACTGCGGGTGCACCACCACTTCGATCTGTTCCGGACGTACGCCGAACAACCACTTGGCCTCGATAACCTCGAACCCTTTGTTCATCATGGTAGCCGAATCAATGGTAATCTTCGCTCCCATATCCCAATTGGGATGCTTCAACGCCTCCATCCGGGTAGCCGATTTCAACTGCTCCATGCTCCAGGTACGAAACGGACCTCCCGATGCGGTAAGGATGACCTTCTCGATGGGGTTACCCACTTCACCAGCCAAACACTGGAATACAGCCGAATGTTCGGAGTCGACCGGCAGTATCGGGGTGCGATACCTCATTGCCAGTTCGTTGATCAGTTCACCGGCCACCACCAACGTCTCTTTATTCGCCAGCGCAATAGCTTTGCCGGCACGGATGGCATTGATGGTTGGTTTCAATCCGGCATAACCTACCATAGCCGTCAGCACCATGTCGATGGGTTGTGATTCCACAATCTGACACAATGCCTCAGTACCGGCATATACCTTGATAGGCAGATCGGCCAGCGCCTCTTTCAGACAGGCATACTTGCTTTCGTTGGCTATCACCACCGCTTCGGGCAGGAATTGACGTGCCTGTTCGATGAGTAGTTCCACCCGGTCGTTGGCCGTCAATGCATAGACTTCGTACAAGTCGGGATGCTCACCGATGACCTGCAACGCTTGCGTGCCGATCGATCCGGTAGAGCCCAATATAGCTATCTGTTTTTTCTTCTGTTCTTTTTCCATGGTTAGAATACAATGTATTTCTCCGGATCTACCGCACGTCCTTTGTGCCACAGCTCGAAATGCAGGTGCGGACCAGAAGTCAGTTGTCCGGTATTGCCTACCAGGGCAATGGCTTCGCCCGCCATCACTTTGTCACCTATCCGTTTCAGCAATGAGCCGCAATGTTTGTACACCGAAACCAGCTCCTGGTTATGCTGTACCATGATGAGATATCCGGTATCTGCCGTGTAAGAGCTCAGTATCACCGTTCCGTCCAACGTAGCCAGCACGCTCTCGTTCGGATTGGCTGCAATGTCTGTACCGAAGTGTCTTTTGTCGGCATCGAAATGAGCGGAAATCATGCCTCGTGTAGGGCGGTAGAATATAAGTCCGTCCACCTCCGGCTGTGTGGTGATGGTACCGAGGTTGTACTTTTCTGTGTCTTCGTATTGTTTCCGGAATTCAGCTTCGCGATCAGTGGGGTCCATCAGTTGCTCCTCGCGCATACGCGTCAATGAGTCGATGGACTGCACCGTATCCACACTCACCTTACCACTGAAGATGTCCTGGATATTCATAATGTAGAGATTCTGTTGCTCCACCAATTGTTTCAGGGAGTCGACCCGCAGAGCATTGCCCACCACCTGCGCACGAATCTCACTGTTCATGTAGCCGGGCAGGTAGTTGCGTAATGGAGTGAAAGCGATGATGACGGCCGCAATGAGAAACAATACGGTCAGCACAGATAGCAGCACCGACAAACCGTTGAGTTTGGATACACGCAGCCCAACCACCTCTTCGAGCGTATTCTCGTTGACAATGGTCAGCTTGTATTTGAACTTTATGTTGTTCCAAAAAGCCTTGCTACGTTTCTTCTTCGGCATTACTACTTGTTGTATGGGGCACAAATGTAATCATTTCGCCCTATTAACGCTTTGCTTTTAATTATTTTTAAACCCGCTGTGACTAGACCTCTTCGGTGTCGTCTAAAGCCAAAAGACCTTCAGGCAGGCTTACAGTGATTATTTTGCGTTCCTGATCTACTCCTTCAATGAATTCCTCTTGCGCGGGTATCAACAGTTCGTCATCCTCCCTGTCTATAACAAACAAGGTATTGATGGTCGAGGTATCCACTTCAATAATCTCGCCCAACGATCCGTGAATGGTATCTTCCACCTGGAAGCCAACGAAGAATTCCCACGACAGTTCATCCGACTTCGTAGACTCTGCAGCTACTGCTTTGGGGAAGTACACTTCTATATTGGTGAAGAAGCGGGCCCGTTCGGCACTATCCACTCCTTCGAGCTTCACCAGTGCGGTAGAGTCGCTTCGAAACCGGTACTCTTCCAGGAAGAAAGGAACCAGGATCCCGTCGAGCAGGCAGATCAGGTAATCGCACTCCACACGGTCGAACACATCGTCGGTAAACGAAAATGAAAGTTCGCCGTGAATACCGTGCGGTTTGTTGAATACACCTATTTTATATACGTCTTCGTTCCGGATCATATGCGTGTGATGCGTGCTCCGAGGGCATTCAATCGTCCTTCGATATTCTGGTAGCCACGGTCTATCTGTTCGATGTTGTGTATACGACTGCTTCCTTCGGCACTCATGGCGGCGATGAGCAGGGCGATACCAGCCCGGATATCCGGTGAGGTCATGTTGCCTCCACGTAGGGTGAAGTTGTGTCCGTGACCGATAACGACGGCACGGTGCGGATCGCAGAGGATGATTTGCGCTCCCATATCAATCAGTTTGTCCACGAAGAACAAGCGACTCTCGAACATCTTCTGGTGAATAAGTACGCTACCTTTGGCCTGGGTGGCTACCACAAGCAGCACACTGAGCAAGTCGGGTGTCAGCCCCGGCCACGGTGCATCGGCGATGGTCATTATAGAACCGTCGATGAACGACTCGATCTGGTAACACTCTTGTGAGGGTACGAAAATATCATCGCCTCGCTGTTCCAGGCGGATACCCAGTCGGCGGAAGCTCTCGGGGATAATGCCCAGATTTTCGTAGGATACATTCTTGATGGTGATTTCACTCCGCGTCATAGCAGCCATACCGATGAAGCTGCCTACCTCGATCATATCGGGCAGTACGGTATGCTCCGTTCCGTGCAGTTCGTCTACTCCCTCGATGGTGAGCAGGTTGGAAGCGATACCACTGATGCGTGCTCCCATGCGGTTCAACATCTTGCAAAGCTGTTGCAAATAAGGTTCGCAGGCTGCGTTGTAGATAGTGGTAGTTCCTTTAGCACGTACGGCAGCCATCACAATGTTGGCTGTACCGGTTACCGAAGCCTCATCGAGCAGCATATCTATACCTGTCAATCCTTCCGATGTAATCTCGTACACCTCCCGTGTATGGTTGTAGCGAAAGTCGGCACCTAGTTTCTGGATACCAACAAAGTGCGTATCCAACCGGCGGCGTCCTATCTTGTCGCCTCCTGGTTTGGAGATCATGGCTTTTCCGAATCGCGCCACCATCGGACCGATGAGCATCACCGACCCGCGCAGGCTGGAGCATTTCTTCAGGAACTCGTCACTTTCAAGGTAAGCCAGATCTACCCGGTCGGCCTTGAAACTATACGAATCGATGCCCAGCTTGGCAACAGTCACTCCCATGTCCCGCATGAGCTGGATCAAGTTATTTACATCCAGAATGTCGGGGACATTATGTACGACAACCTCTTCGGGGGTTAATAACGTTGCGCAGATTATCTGCAGCACTTCGTTTTTGGCACCTTGCGGATAGATGTCACCGCTGAGTCTGTGCCCGCCTTCGATTACAAATGAAGCCATGTTTTTCTGTATTAATATTTTCTACGCTGATTGTTATTGTTGTTGCGATTCTGCCCCTGTCCCTGTCCCTGGCCTTGATTCTGGTTCTGGTTCTGATTGGCACGAGGACGGTAGTTTTGCGCCAGACGCGATGCCATCAGTCGAGTGATGCGTTCGTCCATCTTCAGTTTCCCGTCCGAAAACTCGAGCAGGTCTTCGGCAATCTTATGATCCTCTACCGTATCCTTGTTCCAAGCCAGGTAGTCCTTCTTCATGTGGTTGCAGATCAGTGCCACCAGGTTGTCCTTCTCGTCACCTTCGGGAAGCTCGCAGGCTTTCTTCACCAGCACTTCCAGCGTACGGCCGTAGTGACGGTAGCGTATACGGGTGAGCGAGTAAGGGATTCGGTCGGGCTTCGTCACCAGATTATCTTGATGGATAACCTCGAACGGGTACTGAATATCGAGTTTGAAGTCGGACATGATAGCCAGATGATCCCACAGTTTATGTTTGAAATCGGGCACATCGCGCAGATGCGGGAACATGTTTCCCATGATGTTGATGATGGTATTGGCACAACGCTGACGTTCGGCCGGGTCCTGTATGGTCAGGGCATGATCCACCATGTTCTGAATGCTCCGTCCGTATTCAGGAAGAGCCATTGTTTTTTGTTGGGTATTGTATTGCATTCTCATTCTGATTTTCTGTTTAAATGGTTTTTTATAAGAGTTTGTTGGGTACGGTGGCCACAAATTCCTTCAGATAGAAGGGTTCAAAGTAAGCCACATTCTTAAAATCGTTATTCTGCATGGCTTTCTCGGCCAGAGGTGACATCATCTTGGCCAACGGATGGACATCGTCCAGGAAGTGTGCA
The DNA here is from genome assembly GCA_031554505.1 of Bacteroides sp. Taxonomy (GTDB): domain Bacteria; phylum Bacteroidota; class Bacteroidia; order Bacteroidales; family Bacteroidaceae; genus Bacteroides. The sequence continues at coordinate 64,479 of JAVBVI010000048.1, forward strand.
TTCGGATGGGTAATCTTCTCCCGGCACTTGGCGGCTCCATTGCCGAAGAAATAAACCGGATGACTGTCGAGGATATCCAGATAAGACTGTTCGTCAATGATCTCGGCAGAGATTTCCCGTTGTACATGCAAACCGCGGTCGTACACAGCAGCATACACCTCCATCCGGCGGGCATCGATCATGGGGCAAAGCCAAGCATCATCGGGCAGGTCGTGATACAGCAGTACGGGCACACAAAGTACTTCCAGCGTTGGCAAACCGATAAGTGGCAGGTTTCGTCCGTAACAGATTCCTTTCGCCATCGACACGCCGATGCGCAGGCCGGTGTACGATCCGGGACCGCAACTCACCGCCACGGCTTCCAGCAGAACACCCCGGCTATCCACGAAAGCCAGTGCTTCGTCCACAAACACTCCTAAGGAAACAGCATGCGAAGGACCTTTTAAATCCTCCTTGACCCACAGCGTCTGTCCGTCTTCGCTCACCGCTACCGAGCAGACCGTCGTCGAGGTCTCAATATGCAAAATGCACGACATAATTATCCGATTATAAATTGAGGCAAATTTACAAGTTTATTTCCAGATTACCGCACGCAGATGTTAATTATAGCACACAAGTAAGCGATTATACCAAATTATTCATGTATTTTTGCAAAAACTTTTTTCAATATGATACAATCAATGACGGGATATGGTAAGGCTACCACCGAACTTCCCGATAAGAAAATTACCGCCGAAATCAAGTCACTCAACAGCAAGGCGATGGACCTGTCCACCCGCATGGCACCCTTGTACCGGGAGAAAGAAATAGAGATCCGCAACGAGCTGTCGCGTGTTCTGGAACGGGGCAAGGTCGATTTCAACCTTTGGATTGAGAAGAAGGATGGTGCGGATACCGTCACTCCCATCAACCAGGATGTAGTCAAGGCTTATTTTGAGCGGATCAATTATTTATCGGACACGCTGGGTATCCCCGCTCCTGCCGACTGGTTCCAGACGTTACTACGTATGCCGGATGTGATGTCGAAGAGCGAGGTGCAGGAACTTAGCGAGGAAGAGTGGGCAGTGGTACAAAGCACCATTCAGGAGGCTTTGCAGCAACTCATCGAGTTCCGCAAGCAGGAAGGCGCCGCACTGGAGAAGAAGTTCCGGGAGAAGATAGCCAACATCGTCAACCTGATGAAATCCATCGAACCGTTCGAAAAGGAACGGGTGGAGAAAGTGAAGGAACGTATCACCGATGCTTTGGAAAAGACACTGAGCATTGATTACGATAAGACTCGCCTGGAACAGGAATTGATATACTACATTGAGAAGCTGGATATCAATGAGGAGAAGCAACGTCTGACCAATCACCTGAAATACTTCATCAGTACACTGGAAGAAGGAAACGGGCAGGGCAAAAAGCTTGGATTTATCGCTCAGGAAATGGGACGAGAGATCAATACTACCGGCAGCAAGTCGAACCATGCTGAAATGCAGAAGATCGTGGTTCAGATGAAGGATGAGCTGGAGCAGATCAAAGAACAAGTATTGAACGTATTGTAAAGATATTCACCACAGAGTCACACAGAGTTCCTAATTTACTCGAAGTTATTCTTAACTCTTATATTATCAAAACCTCTGTGAAACTCTGTGTGACTCTGTGGTGAACTATAATACAAGAATAACCCATAAATATTATGAGTGGAAAACTGATTATATTCTCCGCCCCCTCGGGTTCGGGTAAGTCAACCATCATCAGCTACTTGCTGACGAAGGATCTGAATCTGGCCTTCTCCATTTCGGCTACCAGTCGCCAACCCCGCGGTGAGGAACAGCACGGCAAGGAGTATTATTTCCTGACACCCAGCGAGTTCCGCAACCGGATAGCCAACGACGAATTCCTGGAATACGAAGAGGTATACACCGACCGGTTCTACGGCACATTAAAGTCGGAAGTAGACAACCGGCTGGCTGCCGGGCAGAATATATTGTTCGATGTGGACGTGGTGGGCGGATGCAACATCAAGAAGTTCTATGGCGATCAGGCACTTTCGCTCTTCATCCAGCCTCCGGGCATCGAGGAGTTGCGCCGCCGGCTCACAGGCCGAGGCACCGATGCTCCCGAAGTCATCGAAAGCCGTATCGCCAAAGCGGAATACGAACTGGGCTTCGCTCCACAATTCGACAAAATCATCATCAACGACCAACTGGAAACGGCCCAACAGGAGACCTTGCAGACGGTCCGCGAGTTTTTAAATAAGTAAATGCGTCCGGTAACCGGCATATTCAGCGGTTCGTTCAACCCTATCCACATCGGGCATCTGGCGTTGGCAAACTATCTCTGCGAGTACGAAGGGCTGGACGAGGTATGGTTTCTTGTTAGCCCCCAGAACCCGCTAAAGCAACAAACAGGTTTATGGCCGGACAACCTGCGTTTGCAACTGGTGCAACGCTCCATCTCAGGCGATCCCCGCTTCCGGGTTTCCGACTTTGAGTTCCACCTCCCGCGCCCGTCTTATACCGTATATACTCTAGAGAAGTTGAAAGAGAACTACCCCGACCGGGAGTTCGTGCTGGTTATTGGCTCGGACAACTGGCTACTGTTCCCACAGTGGAAGGAGTCGGGACGCATCCTAGCAGAGAACCGTCTGCTGGTCTATCCCCGCCCGGGCTATGCCGTCGACGAAAGTACCCTTCCCGCCACCGTACGAATGGCTCACTCTCCCGCATTCGACATTAGCTCCACCTTCATCCGGCAAGCGTTGGACGAGGGAAAGGATGTACGCCACTTCATGCACCCGGCTGCCTGGCAATATCTGACAGAGACGTTTAGTCCGTCAGCCGGCGCAAAGTAATCATTACAATTTCCGCCGGCGCACCAATCCGTATATCCATATTGGACGTACCTAGTCCGTTGGTCACAATCATCGGAATCTTCGCCGAGTTGTATTTCAGCCCGGTCAGGAACTTCGAACCGTAGTGCGACGGGATAATGGGCGCCTTGCCAAACAGCACCACCTGCCCGCCATGCGTATGTCCGGCCAGCGCCAGGTCAGTATTGGCTATCGATACATCCTCCACATAGTCGGGTGTATGCACCAGCAAAATCACAAAATCATCGGGTGAGAGGGCCAGCGTAGGCGATTGCCCGTTGGCTTTCAGATCGAACGGGTTGCGCACACCGGCAATCAGGATCCGGTCTTTGTCACGTTTCAGTGTATCTACCTTATGTTCGAGCACATGCATGCCATGACGTTCCATCGTGGCGATGATCTCGTCGTGGCAACGCTCGTAATCATTGTTGCCCATCACTCCATATGTACCGTAGGGCGCTTTCACTTCAGCCAGGGCAGCAAACACTCCGGACACATACTGGCATCCTTCCTGGTAGTCGCCACCCAGCAACAGAGCATCGGGTTGTTGTTCTTTGAGCAGACGCACCAAACTGGCCAATCCTTTTTCCTTGAACAGGCTCTTGTAATGCAGATCGGAGACAAAGGCGATGCGGAATCCTTCGAAGGCTTCGGGTACATCACGGTGGGTGAACTCGAACCGGCGTATCCGATCAATACCGGGATAAGCAGCCAGCCCCTCGGTTGACGAAGTGATCAGCGTACCACCCTTAACGATGTGCGGAGCAGATGTCTCTGCGACAGGGGCAGGAGTAGCTACGTTCCGGGGGTGGGCGGAAGTCAGCTTCCGGAGGCCGGACTGATCCAGGGTAAAGAGACTATCGACGATGTTCGATGTATCCAGCCGGAGGGTATCGTCGACCTGCATAACCGGACGAGGGATAGCTACCAGTTCCTTTTTCGACTTACACGAAGCGAAAACCAGCAGCGAAACGATAAGTATAGGTATGATCTTTCTCATAATTCGTATTTGGGGCACAAAGATAGCCTAAAAATAGGTATCTTTGCACCTTTAAAAACAGTAATCCTACTTTTAAGTTCATCCTTCCTTATGAATGAAGTGACACCCAACTCGCTCCGCGCCTGGCTGCTGGCCGCCCGCCCCAAGACGCTGGCTGCTGCCATCATTCCGGTCATGATCGGTACAGCACTGGCTTACAAAGACCAACAAGCCGCCTGGATCCCAGCTCTGGCCTGTTTCCTGTTTGCCGGGCTGATGCAGATAGCCGCCAATTTCATCAATGATCTGTTCGACTTTAAGAAAGGAACTGACCGCGACGACCGCCTCGGTCCGGAGCGTGCTTGCGCGCAGGGATGGATCACACCCGGCAGCATGCAGAAGGGGATTATCGTTACCGTGGGATTGGCTTGCCTCATCGGCAGCACCCTGCTGTTCTATGCCGGATGGGAACTGATCTTCGTGGGAGTGGTGTGCGTGCTCTTCGCTTTCCTGTACACGGCCGGCCCCGACCCCCTTTCGGACAATGGCTGGGGCGACGTGCTGGTCATCATCTTCTTCGGTTTTGTTCCGGTGGGGGGGACTTACTACGTGCAGGCGTTGACGTGGACAGCCGATGTTACGGTGAGTTCGCTCATCTGCGGTATCCTAATAGACACGCTTCTGGTGGTAAACAACTACCGCGACCGGGAGGCCGATGCCCGAAGCGGAAAGCGAACAGTGGTGGTACGCTTCGGCGAGCCATTCGGTCGTTACTTGTACTTTGCACTGGGCGTGGTGGCTGCCGCACTTTGCCTCTGGTTTGCCGGCGACGAACTTCGGCTGGCTGCGTTTGTCCCTTCGTCCATCTACCTGGTGCTACACTTCTTCACCTGGCGCAAGATGGTGAAGATACACAGTGGTAAAAAACTAAACAGCATACTGGGCGA
>JAVBVI010000032.1:0-37251 GCA_031554505.1 Bacteroides sp.
TATTCGCTTTTAATCACTTCCGCCGGATTCTGATTGGCAGCTTTCCACACTCTGGTCCAGATACTCAGCAGTACCACGCAGGCAATGCCGGCAAAGACTGCACCGTACACCCACCAACTAATAGCCGTCTGTTCCACATAGCTTTCCAGCCAACGTTTTATCAATAAATACCCCACTGAGAAAGCCACTACAGACGATACTACCAACAGGAGCATATACTCTTTCAGAAAGAGGAGCAAGACATCTCGCGCCTTGGCGCCGTTTACCTTACGAATAGCAATCTCCTTACGGCGACGCTCACACGTCAGTGTCACGAACGAATAGATACCGAACACGGATATCAGCACACATACCACGGCCACAAAGCTTAGTAGTTTCAGCAAGACATTCTCCGATTGCAGGAACTTTTCGTATTCGTCCTCTACATTACAAAGTGTGTAGTTGGACGACGGAAACTCACGTTTCATCATCGAATCGATGGAATCGCGCAAAACAGGCCACTTGCCGTCGACATACTTCAGCAGGACGTGCGAATAATAGATCTTACTATCCGGTTCATATGAGGTAGAGGTAATATATGTGGGCGATGCGGGAATGGTAGGCGATGTCTTGTGAAAATCTTTGATCAGGCCTATCACAGTAACCTTCCGATTGTCTATTTCGAATGTTTTGCCAATAGGATCATTCCACCCGAAAGCTTTAGCAGCCGTTTCGTTGATCATCACACTATTGGTTTCGCCCTCCACGCCAGTCAGCATTTCACCTTTCAGGAGTCGAAGTTTATAGAACTGTAAGATAAACTCTCCATCATACGTTTGTTCCAGCTCGAACGGCTCGTCCGAAGGTTGCTTCCCCTCCCAATCAGACACCTGCATAATCACCGTATAAGATCTCGGGATCAGTGAATAACCCATTCTCGTGGCTTCACTCACGAAAGACATTTGTTTAACATGTTCCAGCGCCGGCGCTGTATCTGCCTCACTGAGTGCTATGGTGGCTATATTCTTCCGTTCCATGCCAATGTCCCCATTACGTAGATGGTACAGTTGCTTCATGATCATCCCAAAACAGAAGATAAAGAGAATACTTATTATCATTTGCAGGACCAGGCTGCCCCGGTAGAACAACTGTTGCTTGTCCCTCGCTACCTTTCCATTGAGAGCTTTCCGCAAGGTACGCCGGTTGAAGTAACGGAATACCAGCAGGAACAGCAGCATGGAAAGCGCCATCGCCCCGGCAAAATAAAGTAGGGAGGAAGCGTAGATACCTCCGTATACCCCCGATAACTTCTGGAAAGAGGGTAAATCCAGTTCTATAAAAACCATACCCAGCAGACCAGCCAGCAGCAATATCAACAGAAAATCGATGGATAGAAGGCCGTACAACCGATAATCTGACGAACCGCACACTTTACGCAGCGCCATCTCCCGGATACGCATGTACAAACGAGAGGCAAACAGAGAGAGATAGTTGAGCAACGAACAAAGTATCACCAGTCCACCGGTAACGCAGAAAAGAATCAGGTAATGCATCTGAACAGTAAGCTGATCTGTGTACAGTTCGTAACGGCACTGCTCGATGGGCATGATTTCCAATCCCTTCTCTCCCCCCATCACAAGGATGAGTTGTTTTCTCAGTTTCGTACGGAACGCCTCGGTATCCACTCCTTTGTTCAGCTTTACCACCACTGGACCATTATCCTGAAACCGATTATTTTTATCCCTTCCTTCCAGCACGTCGAAAGCCAGGTTGGTATGCTTGCCCCACCCCTGAACCAGTGCGCCAATGATACGTTTCTTTTTCTGCACTTCCACTGTCTTGCCGATAACCTCTTTGGCTGTACCGAAAAGCTTTATGGCTGCTTCTGTCGTGATGGCTACTTGTTCACCAGGGATCAGAAAATCCATCGTACCTTCCAACAGACGAATATCAAACAGATGGATGACAGCGGAATCGACTATCGCCTTAGTCAGTGAAACACTGGACTGCCCTTCTGTGCCGAAGTCCAGATCGCGTGTAGAGATGCAGCAGGTAGACTCTATCTCTGGATAATCATTCTTCAATGTTTCGGCCATTGAAGGTTTAAACTTAAATGTTTTATCCTTGAGTAGCTCCGTCACATCGGTGGTGTAGAGCATATAAAGCCGGTCGGCATCTTTGTGGAAGTTGTCATACGTCATCTCATAGTGTACCCATAGCGTGGCTAAAGCAAAGCAGGTGAAACCTATCGCCAGCCCCACGATGCTGATGATGCTTTGTATTTTGTACCGGAGTAAGTTGCGCCAGGCTACTTTGAAATAATGCAGTATCATACTTTTATTCTATTATTCGCTTTTAATCACTTCCGCCGGATTCTGATTGGCAGCTTTCCACACTCTGGTCCAGATACTCAGCAGTACCACGCAGGCAATGCCGGCAAAGACTGCACCGTACACCCACCAACTGATGGCCGTCTGTTCCACATAGCTCTCCAGCCAACGCTTCATCAGGGCATAGCCCACCGAGAAAGCAATAGCAGAGGCCAGCACCAACAACACCGTGTACTCTTTCAGGAAGATGAGCAGTACATCGCTCACCCGGGCACCGTTCACCTTGCGGATAGCGATCTCTTTCCGGCGGCGCTCGCACGTCAACGTCACGAAGGAGTAAATACCGAAGGCTGATATCAAGACACACACCACCGCCACGATACTGAGCAGCTTCAAGAAAACAGTCTCCGATTTGAGAAACTTCTCGTATTCTTCTTCCACATTTATCAAGTTGTATTGCATATCGGGAATATCCTTCGTCAACCTGTATCTGATGGAATCTTGTACAGTTTCCCAAGCGTGGTCTCCATATTTTATCAAGACATTCTGCGCCAACCAATTTAATTGAGGTCCCTCACCGACTGTCACAATGACCGGCACGACAAGGGTGGTAGGCGATGTTTTATGAACATCTTTGATGACTCCGATGACCGTATACCTATCTATCTTCTTTCCTATCGGATCGGACCAACCGAATAGTTTGACCGCTGTTTCATTAAGCAGTACCTTGTTGGTATTGTCAGTGCTGTCGGAAAAGAACTCCCCTTTCAGCAACCGAAGTTTATAAAACTTCGTGATGACGTCTCCCCGGAATAATTCCTCTATCGATATTGGTTCATCAGTAGGTTGTTTCCCCTCCCACTCCACAAACTTTCTACTGAGATAAAGGGGTTGAGGAAAGAGCGGATAAGCCCCCTCCACTACTTCGGTAAGCAAAGGCATTTGCCGGAGTATTTCCGTTGCTACCGTGATCTTGTCGCCGTTGTAAGTTTGAATAATAGCAATATTTTTTCGCTCCATGCCGATATCTGCATGTCTCAGGTGATTCATCTGCTTGGTGATGACACAAATACAAAAAACAAAAAGGATGCCGATGAGCATTTGCAATACCATGCTGGAACGGTAAAAAAAGGGTTGCTTTTGCTTGTCGACCGAGCCTTTCAAAGTACGTTGCAGCAGCCGTTTATTGAAATAGTACACCACCAGCAAGAAGGTCAGCATAGCCAACAGCATCAATGCCGCAAAATAAAGTAGTGATTCCCCGTAAACGCTTCCGGTAACTCCTGTAAACTTCTGAAAGGCAGGTAAAACCAGTTCAATAATGGCCATCCCCAACGCACAGGCTAACAGAAGCACCAATGTGAACTCCGTGGAGAGTAGTGCAAATAGTTTCAGGTTCGACGATCCGCATACCTTACGTAAAGCCATCTCGCGAACCCGCATACGCAAGCGGTTGGCAAAGAGCGACAGATAGTTGAACAAGGCACAAACAATAACCAATGCTCCGGCAATGCAAAACAATACCAGGTACTGGAATTCTATGGAAATCTTCCAAGGATAGAGCTGATGGCGGCTTTGTGTGATGGGAGTCATCTCGATACGGGTTATCGGTTCCCCCCATCTATCGGGTTTTGATTGATAAGCATATAGCTTTTCGCCGAACGATGCCACATCAGTCTCTCTCTTTAGTTTGATCCATACTTGTGAAGGTGAGTATGACCAATCGTTCTCATACTTGCGATCGAACCGTCTCAACGCATCAAAAGAAATGTTAGAGTGCTTCCCCCATCCCGATACCAGCGCAACGACAGTTTTCTTACTATTGTTATCGCTCGATTTATATTCTTTCCCAAGCGGGGAGTCCAAACCAAAGTTACAGTAGGTGGATGTCTCGCTCAGTGCAATCTGGTCGTCGTTGTTCAGAAAATCCATACTTCCGTTTAATAAGCGGACATGAAACATGTTTAGGAAACAGGAATCTATACTCAATTCAGAAATAGTGACAGGTGTTCCATCCGGCAGAATATAATCATTGCGCCTATCAATAACAGCGCAAGCAGATTCTATTTCCGGGAAATGCAACTTCAAATCTGTTGCCAAAGGAACGGGAAAATCCGTATCTGCCCGATCTGCTGAGACGACGTTTGTACTTTTCCGCGAAAGCTGGTAAATACGGTTAGAACCTTCGTGAAAGCCATCATACGTCATCTCGTAACGCAGCCAGAGCGTGGCAAGGGCAAAGCAAGCAAAGCCCACCGCCAGCCCCACGATGCTGATGATGCTTTGCGTCTTATACCGGAGTAAGTTGCGCCAGGCTACTTTGAAATAATGCTGTATCATATTTTTATTCTATTATTCGCTTTTAATCACTTCCGCCGGATTCTGATTGGCAGCTTTCCACACTCTTGTCCAGATACTTAGTAGTACCACGCAGGCAATACCGGCAAAGACGGCCCCATACACCCACCAACTGATAGCCGTCTGTTCCACATAACTTTCCAGCCAACGCTTCATCAGGGCATAGCCCACCGAGAAAGCAATAGCCGATGCCAGCAACAGCAAAGCAGCATACTCCTTAAGGAAAAGGAATAAGATATCGCGTACCCGCGCACCATTCACCTTACGGATGGCAATCTCCTTGCGGCGGCGTTCGCACGTCAAAGTGACAAAAGAGTAAATACCGAAAGCGGATATCAAGATACACACCACCGCCACGATACTGAGCAATTCCAACAAAATAGTTTCCGATTTTAGAAACTTTTCGTATTCTTCTTCCACATTCGTCAAATTGTACTTCACATCGGGCAACTCTTTCTTTAGTCTGGAATGAATGGAATCTCGTACGGTTTCCCAAGGGTGATTTCCATCTTTTATCAAAATAGAATGCGCATACGCCAACCCATTGACTTTAGGATGTTTCCCCAGTGTCACTAATACTGGCGCGACAGGGGTGGTAGGCGATGTTTTATGGAAGTCTTTGAGCACTCCGAGAACCGTTTTATTACCCCATACCTTCTTCCCTACCGGATCGGCCCACCCAAACTTTTTGGCAGCCGTTTCGTTGATGAGTACCTTATTCTGATTGTCAGTACTATCGGAAAAGAATTCTCCTTGCAGCAGCCGGAGCTTATAGAACTTCGTGAGAAGCTCCCCTCTGACCAGTTGTTCTACCTGTATAGGTTCATCGGTAGGTTGTTTCCCCTCCCACTCATCTATCTCCATGCCGATATTGTAGGACGGAGGAAAGAGGGGGCTAGCCCCCTCCACCACTTCGGTGAGCAATGGTATCTGCCGGAGCTTTTCCGCCAAAACTTCAATCTGATCATCGGCGAAAGTCTGCAAGATAGTGATATGTGCCCGTTCCATACCAATATCCGTATGCCTCAAGTGATTTATCTGCTTCATGATGATACAGATGCAGAAGATAAAGAGGATACCGATAACCATTTGCAACACCATACTGAAGCGGTAGAAGAATGATTGTCTTGGCTTATTGGCTCCTGCTTTCATGGCACGTCGAAACAATTGTTTATTGAAGTAGTACACCAGCAATAGGAAGACCAGCATGGCCAGAAGTATCGACACAGCAAAATAGAGCAGGGATTCACCGTAGATATTTCCGGCAATCCCCGTAAATCCCAGGAAGGCAGGTAGGGTCAATTCGATGATAGCCATCCCCAACACACAAGCCATCAGAAGCACCAACACAAATTCCATGGAGAGCAGCATGAACAATTTCCCATTCGACGAACCACACACCTTGCGTAGAGCCATCTCGCGGGCCCGCATGCGCAGCCGGTTGACAAAGAGCGACAGATAGTTGAACAGGGCGCAAACAATAACCAATACACCGGTAATACTGAATAATATCAGGTACTGGAACTGCACAACAAGCTTATGGGAAAAGAGTTGGTAGCGACTTTCCTGAATGGGTGTTATCTGGAAATGAGTGTACCGAAACCCCCACTGATCGGGTATGGTTTGGTAAGCATACAGCTTTTCTTTAAACGACTCCACATCGGTTCCATTCTTCAATTTTATCCACACCTGTGCATAAGAGAATTCTTTTCTTTTTTCGAGTTTCGTCAAAGCTTTGAAAGGAAGATTGGAGTGTTTGCCCCAGCCCGACACTACCGCAGTGACAATCTTTGGGGAAGCATATTCGTCGTCGCTCGGCTTAAATTCTTTACCCAGCGGGGATTCCAAACCGAAGTAAGCTATAGCGACTTCGTCGGTCAACGCTATCTGCCCGGAATCGTGCAGGAAGTCCCGCGTACCATTCAGCAGACGGATGTTGAACATCTCCAAGAAGCAGGAATCTATCCCCAACTCTAAAGCCTGCCGGTATGTACCATCCGGTGAAGACAGATCCAACACTTCCCATTTTGAATAATAACTATATGTCTCGGAAACTGCAGACGCAATCTCTATCTCTGGGAAATGCTGCTTCAACTCTGTTGCTAAGGGTATTTGGAAGCCGGTCGTTTTATTTGTTTGAAATGCTACTCTACTTTCTTGAGAAAGCTGATAGAGACGGTCGACATCCGGATGAAAGCCGTCATACGTCATCTCGTAGCGTAGCCAGAGCGTGGCCAGGGCAAAGCAGGTGAAACCCACCGCCAACCCTATGATGCTGATGATGCTTTGCGTCCGGTACCGGAGCAGGTTGCGCCAGGCAACTTTAAAATAGTGTCTTATCATAATTCTATTATTCGCTTTTAATCACTTCCGCCGGATTCTGATTGGCAGCTTTCCACACTCTGGTCCAGATACTTAGTAGTACCACGCAGGCAATGCCGGCAAAGACTGCCCCGTACACCCACCAACTGATGGCCGTCTGTTCCACATAACTTTCCAGCCAACGCTTCATCAGGGCATAGCCCACCGAGAAAGCAATAGCCGAGGACACTACCAACAACACAGTGTACTCCTTTAGGAAGATGTATAAGATGTCGCTCACCCGGGCACCATTCACCTTACGGATGGCAATCTCCTTGCGGCGGCGCTCGCACGTCAGCGTTACAAAAGAATAGATGCCGAAGGCCGAAATAAGCACACAAATCACTGCCACGAAGCTCAACAGTTTCAGCAAAGTGTTCTCTGACTTCAAGTATCCTTCATAGGTTCGTTCCGCATCGATCAGTTCGTACTTCACTTCCGGAAAGTTCTGAACCATCACACTGTCAATGGCTGTTTGCAGTGACTTCCACTGACCAGTGCCATACTTCATCAGAATGCTGGGCGAAGGAAATCCAAAGCCACTTGTATCACCAGACATCAGTATGATAGGTTTTACAGGAGTAGTGGGCGAAGATTGATGAAAGTCCTTGATCAGCCCCACAACAGTTAGCTTGCCGTCGACATTCATCGCGATGGTCTTACCTACAGGATCTTTCCAACCGAAAGCCCGGGCAGCCGTTTCATTAATCATCACTTTCGCCTGATTATCCCCGTCAATGGGCATCGCCTCTCCCTGCAACAAGCGGAATTTATAAAAGTCGAATATGTACCTACCCCCAAAAACAGCTTCTATATTCAGTGGTTCATCGGTAGGTTGCTTACCTTCCCAGTCATTGAAAGGCATACTCATCCGCGTTGTTTGTGGTATCAGCGGGTTATAATCGGTCAGCACCTCCGAGGCCAAGGGGATGCGACGGATATGTTCGGCTACCGCCTTTACCTGTTTAATCGACCGGACTTGCAATGTGGCGATGTTCTTTCGTTCCATGCCGATGTCCACGCTTCGCAGATAGTAGGTCTGTTTCAGGATCATCCCGATGCAAAACATCAACAACAGGCCGATGCTCATCTGTAACACCAGGCTGGAACGGTGAAAGAGTTGTTGCGACCGCTTATCCGTTGCTCCCTTCAGCGCCTGCCGGAAGATGCGCCGGTAGAAATGACTCAATACCAGCCCAAAAGCCAACATAGCCAACAACACTAAACCAGCGAAGTAAAGCAACGATTCGGCGTATACTTCACCTTTAACCCCTGAAAACTCCTGAAAAGCAGACAGGGAGAGCTCGATAATAGTCAGCCCCAACAGGCAAGAGAGGCAAAGCACCAGGACAAACTCGGTACACAGCAAGACGTACAACTTCTGGTATGACGATCCACACACCTTGCGCAACGCCAGTTCCCGGATACGCATACGCAACCTACTGGCAAAAAGCGACAGGTAGTTGAACAACGCACAGACGATGACCAGCCCTCCCGTAAACGAGAATAGCACCAGATAATGGAACTCGATGGGAAGATCCTTGGCATACAGTTCATAGCGGCAATGGGTAATGGGCATAAGTTCCAGATTCTTAACCTCACGCCCGGTACCTTCTCCCTCTGAGATAGAATGCTGGTATAGTTTCTTGCAGAAGGCTTCCGCATCGGTTCCAGGTTTCAACCGAACCCATACCTTGAAGGCCGTATAGCTCCAATCGTTCAGTAAAGAAGTAGGTACGATGCCCGTCAGGATACCATAAGGTAGATTGGAATGCTCGCCCCAGCCTTGTACCACGGCACAGATGGTCTTCGCCTGCCCTCCTTCCAGAAGCACTTTGCCCAACGGGTCTTCCTTCCCGAACAGGCGAAGGGAGGTTTCGGGAGTGACAGCTATCTTGGCGGCGTCGTGCAGGAAGTCCATCGCTCCGGCCAACAGGCGGATATCGAACATCTGCAGGAAACAGGAGTCGATGCCGGCGGCGAAGATAGAGTGCGTACGCTGATCGTCTGTTTGGTAATCCTGCGCCCAGGGAGACTTGATAGCACAAGTGGCTTCTATCTCCGGAAAATCTCTCTTCAGTTTACCGGCCAGCGGACCACCGAAAGTATGGCTTTGACCCAATATTCCATTGCCTTTGTCGTAGAGCATGTACGTGCGGTCGGCACCGTCGTGGAAGCCGTCGTACGTCATCTCGTAACGTATCCAGAGCGTGGCCAGGGCAAAGCAGGTGAAGCCCACCGCCAGCCCCACGATGCTGATGATGCTTTGTGTTTTGTACCGAAGCAAGTTGCGCCAGGCTACTTTGAAATAGTGTTGTATCATATACTTGTTTTTCTGTTTAATTATCCTCATAGGATAATTTTTTTTCGCATGAGGATAATTATTTTTCCTATGAGGATAATTTGTTTTCCTATGAGGATAATTCAGCCTTAGTTGATGATGAGTTCTTCCGCCTCGCCAAAGGTATCATATCCTGTGATAATCACCCAATCCCCGGGTGTTAAACCGTCGATAATTTCATACTGCTGCGGATTCTGTCGTCCGATGGAAAGCGGTACGCGCACGGCCCGGTTCTTCGAGGCATTCAGCTTGTATATCCATTGCCCGCCGGTTTGCGGATAGAAGTTGCCCCGTGCCAGGACCACAGCCTGTTCGGACTGACCCAGTTCTATCTGCACGCGGAAGCTCTTCCCTACCCGTACATTCTCGGGCAAGTCGCCGGTGAACACCAGGTCGATGTCGAACGTACGTTCCTTCACTTCGGGAACTACCTTGCTGATGCGTAGCGGATAGCGTTTGCCTTGATAGACGATGGTAGCCGGAAGTCCGGTGGTGATGCGGTCGATGTAGTACTCGCTGAGCGATGTATGCACCTTGTATTCGCTGAGTACTTTAATTTCGGCAATATTTTCGCCCGAGCCGACTTGCTGACCGGGGGTAACACGCACGAAGCTGAGTTGTCCCGTCACGGGGGCGGTGACTACCAAACCTCCTTTCCGGTCTACCGTACGTTGGTAGCGCTTCTGTTCGCGTTCGCGGTCGGCACGCAGCAGTTCCTTGCGGATACCGGTGACAATGGAGTCGTGCCGGAGATTCTCACGTTGCAGGGCGGCGTTCTTCACCTTGTAGTTGTATTCGTCCTCGGCGACTTCGAGTTGCGCTTTGCTACGTACCCCCATCCGGTATTCTTCGCGATCCAGATCGAATGTCTTGCGCAGGCGGGCCATCTCATAGTCGGTCTGCAAGGCTTGTTGTTGCAGGGTGAGGCTCTTCTGCTCCATCTCAATCTCCGTTTCGCGGTAAGTAATGAGTTGCTTCTCCCAGTCATCGCGTTGGTCATCGATGGTGCGTTGCAGTTCCGGGTTGGACAGCACGAGGATGGTATCGCCTTGTTGCAGCAAACTTCCTTCTTCGGCCACAATACGCTCTACGCTGCCCGGCTCGCGAGAGTTGACACGTATGGTGAGGATGGGCTGTATCAACCCCTCCACGTCAATGTACTCCATAAACTTGCCGTCCTTCACCTCGGCCATCTGTATATGGTCGGCATCGATCCGCAGCTTGCTGGGACCGGCTACCCATATACCTATATATATAAGGAAAGCGGCAAACAGCACGCCCGCTGCCAGATAGTAGCGGTAGCGGATGTACCAGGGTTTCTGTTTCAGTTGAATATCCATGTGATTCTATTTGATTAATAAGTCATAATTCTCGGCCAGTGGTGCGTGTTGCTCGAAGTCGAACAGCGTCAGGCTGCGCAGGGTGTAGTATAAGCTCCAGTAATTGTACAGACTGGCCACGTAGTTGCGGCGGGCGGAGTCTTTCTCGGAGATCGATGCGTTCAGGTCGAGGATGGTCGACTTGCCCAGCAGGTACAACCGCCGGGCGACGTCGTGCCGGCGACGGGCTGTTTCGTCGGTACGAGAGGCGATGCGCACGCGTTGCGACTGCAGGTTGAACTGCTTCACCACCTTACGTACATTCAGGTCGAAGTCCATGCGGTCCTGCTCCACCTGCGTGTGTACCAGGTCGCGTTGCGAGCGGGCCACCCGCACCTGTCCCCGGCCCCTGCCCCAGTCGAGTATAGGGAGAGCAATACCCAGGCTGACGTATTGCTGGTCCAGCGGGTTGCGGTAGGCATCGCCCAGCGTTCCGGCCGTCTGCGTCAGTCCGAAACGGAGGTAGACATCGGCTTTCAGCCCGGCATTGGCACGAGCATAGGCCACTGCACTCTCGCTGGATAGCTTCCGGCGGTGCATATTCTCTATATCGGGGCTGTTTTCCTGAGCATACAGCAAAGCGTCGGCGATCTCTACCTCGAAGTCGGGCACCTGTTCGGCAATGGCTACCCGGATTTCCCGGTCGTCCTGCACACCGAGGTACGAGCGGAGCGCCTGCATGCAGTTGTCCATCTCGATACGGGCATTCATCTGGTTCGTTTCCTCGGTGAGCTTGTTCAGTTCCAGTTGCAACATCTCGTTCTCGGTGGTGGTACCTATCTCATAGCGGCCCTGTGCGTAGCGATACAGGGTGTCGGCATTGGCATAGTTGAACACAGCCGTTTCGTAATTGCTTTGGGCCGTAGCCAGGGCAAAGAACTGATTGGTGGCGCGGACAGATACCAGTTCCAGCGTTTCTATGTACGCTTTACGGGCTTCGACATAGCGCACCGGCTCTATACGACGATCCCACTTCAGACTGTTGTAGCCGAAGAGCGACTGCCGGTAGCCTATGTTGATGGGCGATGTTTGCCACGAAGTGCTGTGGTCGCTGAAAAGATCCATCCGCTGGGCAGCTGTTTCGAGGAACAATGTACCGCCTGTCAGGGAGATATTTTGCGTGAGGCTCAGCGTGAGGTCGGTACTCAACAAGTTCTGTTCCACGAACTTCACACTTCCGTCGGCCAGCGTCACCTTATTAATAGCACGGTTCAGATAAGGGTCCGACGTCAGGTTCAGGGCCGGCAGATAGTTGGCGCGGTAATACTGGTAGTTCCAATAGGCCGAGCGGAAGCTGTGTCGGGCCGTCTGTGCATCAGGCGATTGGAGCTTTGCCAACTTCACCGTCTGCTCCAGCGACAGTTCCAGAAGTTCCGTTTGTGCCTGCAAAGAAACCGACAGCAGGAGAAATATCGTACAGAAGAGTATTTTTACATTCATGCGTTATTTATTTGATTTAGAATTATCAAATGCCGTGCCAAGCATGTAACCATTTACCAATTAGCGAATTACAATTCACAACTGCATCCTGACCGCGTGCATATTCGCACAAAAATAGTGCGAATACGCACGTACAACACATGAAATAAATACATATCTTTGCCCCTATCCAGATAACGAAAAAGAAGGAGGTTTATCTCTCTTGTAGACCAAGATAGTCTTGCTTTAAAAGGTAGCATGTAAAAGATGTACATCTTATGCAGTTAAAGATGCCATCTTATGCATCATAAGATGTACATCTTTTACATCGAGGGTTTTAAATGTAGATAGACTTGGCCGTAGAGCAAGACCTGTTCCCTCTACGAGGCAGATTATTGGGCTGCTTTAGCATCGTTCCATGCCTCGAAAGGATTGTCAGCCCGGATATAAAATAAGAGAAGGAAATATGGAAAGATTAGGAAAAATATTCATTGTAGACGATAACGAAGATGTGCTCTTCGCCCTCCACCTATTGCTCGAACCACTGGCCGAGAAGATCAAGGTATCGACCTCACCCGATCGTATCGCCCATTTCATGGAAACCTTCGAGCCAGACATCATCCTGCTCGACATGAACTTCGGTCGCGACGCCATCAGCGGGCAGGAGGGCTTCGACTGGCTGGAACAGATCCTGCGCATCGACCCGCAAGCGGTGGTGATCTTCATGACGGCCTATTCGGATACCGAAAAAGCGGTACGCGCCATCAAGGCCGGGGCAACCGACTTCATCTCCAAGCCGTGGGAGAAGGAAAAGCTACTCGCTACACTCTCGTCGGGCATGCGTCTGCGGCAATCGCGCCGGGAAGTAAGTATCCTGAAGGACCAGGTGGAACTGCTCAGCGAACAAGGCAGCACGGAAACAACGGTCATCGGCGAATCGCCCGCCATGCAGGAGGTATTTGCTACCATACAGAAGTTGGGGAACACCGATGCCAACATCCTGATATTGGGCGAGAACGGTACCGGCAAAGACCTCATCGCCCGTCTGCTCTACCAATATTCGTCGCGCTCCGGCAAACCGTTCGTCACCATCGACCTCGGCAGTATCCCGGAGAGTATCTTCGAGAGCGAACTATTCGGCTACGAGAAAGGTGCATTCACCGATGCCCGGAAAACGAAAGCCGGACGCATGGAGGTAGCTACCGGCGGCACACTGTTCCTCGATGAGATAGGCAATCTTTCTATGCCCATGCAAGCCAAGCTGCTCACCGCCATCGAGAAGCGACAGATCAGCCGGCTGGGCTCCACACAGTCCATCCCCATCGACGTACGTTTCGTCTGCGCCACCAATGCCGACATCCGGCAGATGGTGGACGAAGGAAGTTTCCGGCAGGACTTGCTCTACCGCATCAACACCATCGAAATACATATCCCTCCCCTGCGCGAACGTGGGGACGATATCCTGCTACTGGCCGAACACTTCCTGCAACGCTTCGCGCGTAAATACAAGAAAGAGATACGTGGGCTAAGCCGGGAAGCGAAACAGAAATTGCTGAAGTATGCCTGGCCGGGCAATGTACGCGAACTGCAACACACTCTGGAACGAGCAGTGATCCTGAGCGACAGCACGCTGTTGAAACCGGAAAACTTTCCCCTTCGGGCAGCATCGAAGTCGGGCACAACGCCCGACGAAGTGCTCAACCTGGAGCAACTGGAACGACAAGCCATCGAAAAAGCGCTGCGGTTGGGACAGGGAAACCTCACCCGGGCAGCGGAGTATCTGGGCATCACCCGATTTGCCTTGTACCGCAAAATGGAAAAGCTAGGACTTTAAATAACATATAGGATTATGAAACGATATTCCGTCACTCTTATCTTCCACATCGTGCTGCTGGCCATCCTGTCCGTAGGATGCTACCTGCTGCTCAGTCATCAACTCTGGTTCAGTGCCCTGCTGACCCTGTTCCTGCTGCTGACCATCGGCATCCGTCTCTACCGGATACAGATGAAACAAGTAGCGACCATGCTCCGGTTTTCCGAAAGCATCCGCCACAACGACTTGACGCAGGCATTTCTTCCTCCTTTCAAGAGCCGGGTGATGAAAGAACTGTCCGACGAGATCAGCCAGGCAGTACAGGAGTTCAGGACACAGCTACTCGACGAGGAGGTGAAGCACCAATACTACGAGAATCTGCTGAACAAGGTAGACACAGCGGTACTGGTGACCGACAAGGAAGGCCGGATAGAGTGGCGAAACCCCGCGGCCACCCAATTGCTGAACAACCGCGACACGCTGCCCGAAGAGTTGAAAGACACCTCCATCAACGATATCCAGGTGATCCGCCTGCAACAGGAAGGAGTGGCGCAGGAGATGGCCGTATCGCGTACCCGCTTCGTCACCCAAGGCAAAGAACGCTGGCTCATCAGCCTGAAAAACATCCATTCGGTACTGGAACGCAACGAAATGGAAGCCTGGCAGAAGCTGATCCGCGTGTTGACACACGAAATCATGAACTCCATCACCCCCATCATCTCCCTGGCCGAAACCATCAGTGAGAGGGAGATACCACAGGAGCCCACTACCAAAGAGTACCAGACCCTGTTGCAAGCCATGCAAACCATTCATCGTCGCAGCAAAGGTCTGCTGGACTTCGTAGAGAACTACCGCCGGCTGACACGCATCCCCGCTCCCATACCCGCCCGCGTACCGGTAGCCGATCTCTTTGCCGACCTGCGCAAGTTATTCCCCGGCGAAGAGGTACGCTTCGAGCTACCCACACCGGAAGCGACCTTGTTCATAGATCGTACCCTCATCGAGCAAGTACTTATCAACCTATTAAAGAATGCCCGCGAAGCATCGGACAAGAATGCTCCCGAGGTTCGTGTGGCATCCGGCTGTACAACCGCCGGCAACCCTATCATCACCGTTGCCGACAATGGAGACGGAATCCTGCCCGAAGTGCTCGACAAGATCTTTGTCCCTTTCTTTACCACCAAACCAGCCGGTTCGGGCATTGGCCTTAGCCTGTGCAAGCAGATCATGACGCTCCACAATGGTTCTATTACGGTACTTTCCGCTCCCGGCGACGGTACCTGCATCCGGTTGCTGTTTCCTCCCTCTTTCTAAAGGGATGATACTCAACCGTTTTGTAATATTATTTAAAAAAAGTTCTTAGGGGGTATTGCCGATAAGGAAATAATAC
Source organism: Bacteroides sp. (assembly GCA_031554505.1). Classification (GTDB taxonomy): domain Bacteria; phylum Bacteroidota; class Bacteroidia; order Bacteroidales; family Bacteroidaceae; genus Bacteroides. Next base: position 15,371 of record JAVBVI010000032.1, read on the forward strand.
CTATCTTTGCACCGCTTTTAGCAAGCATTCGGGGTGTAGCGCAGTCCGGTTAGCGCACCTGCTTTGGGAGCAGGGGGTCGTGGGTTCGAATCCCGCTACCCCGACGATAACAAAAAGAAAGAGTCTAAGTATTTAATATTTAGGCTCTTTTGTTTTTCAATAATTGTCTTTTTTTGATTCATAATTGTATGTTAATTGTAGGTAAGTTTTCGGATCACCCGATATTAGTAGGGGTAACAGTTAACTAAATACAATTCAAGATGTTATTTAAGCAATCGTGATATACTAATATATATATTGCTATTTTTGTAGTAAATATTAAAATAGAAGAGATTGAGTATGAATACACATGAAATAGACAAGTTGAGCTTGGAACAGGCCCGGGCCTTATTTGAAGCGGGGTATATAAACCGCATCGAAGTAGGAACGGTGAAAGGACTGTGTGATATACACCGTTATTTGTTCAACGGGCTGTATGACTTTGCCGGGAAGATACGCACCCTGAATATAGCCAAAGGAAACTTCCGCTTTGCCAACTGTATGTACATGGACGCAATACTCCCAGTAATAGAAAAGATGCCGGAAAACACTTTTGAGGAGATAATAGCCAAATATGTGGAAATGAATATCGCACACCCATTTATGGAGGGCAACGGGCGTTCAACTCGTATCTGGCTTGATATGATACTGAAGAAACGACTCCGTAAGGTTGTTGATTGGCAAAACGTAGATAAGACTCTCTATCTTCAAGCAATGGAAAGAAGCCCTATTAACGCCCTGGAACTGCGGACGTTACTGCAGCAAGGTTTGACAAATAGAGTAGATGACCGGGAAATAATATTCAAAGGCATTGAGCAATCTTACTATTACGAAGGGTACGAACCATAATGTGCCGATTCTTTTGTGCGCAATCTTTCCACACCGTTCCACATATTCCCCAATCATCCACAACACTCCTCACTTCGCAAATCCTTATGTACAGGGCAAATACTCACCCCCGGTCCTCTGGCATCGTTTTTGTTCTATTTTAGTAGAGAGATATCACTGAAGTCGAACGCTCAAACACTACCACAATGAGAAGAATATTGTTTTTAATTGCATTGACATTAGGCATGGGGAGTTCTATAGCTTTCATTTAGATCTTCCACAACGACGTTTCCACCTTGGTGGAAGCCGGTAACACTATTTACACCTCTCCTCCCTGAAGACCTTGTTCTTCAGGGCATAGCGTTCATCGACCACTTGGTCGGTGGGGAAGAACGTACAAACGATACGCCACCCCTCTTCCCTGAACACAAACTTCCGTACCTGACTCCCGGCATGGATCAATGCCATCTTCTCGTCCACAAAGTCGACTATTTTCTGAGGCATCTGGTTTCCTTCACCAGACACCTCGGCTGTAATGAAGAATCCCGGGGTGGAGAGTCTGCCGATCAGTTCCAGGAGCTGTTCCAGCTTATCTGAAGCTTCCATCTGTTCCATTCTATCTTGTCCTTTTATTTCTTTATCCTACAAAAGTAGTATTTTCCCGAAAAACGCTATCTTTGCTCTCCTATTAATTGCAAAACCGATTGTTATATGATACAAAATGAACGTAATATCCGGCACGAGCATGTGCTGGGTATAGCCAGACAGATGATGACGGCTGCCCGTACGGCTCCCAAAGGAAAGGGAATCGACATCATCGAACTGGCCTTGGTGGATGGTAATGAGTTGAAAACACTCTCGGATACCATGATTGCCATGGTGGCAGAGCACGGTATGAAGTTCTTCCTGCGCGATGCGGCCAATATCCTGCAAGCAGAATGTGTGATACTCATAGGTACGCGCGATCAGGCACAGGGGCTGAACTGCGGACATTGCGGATTCGAAACCTGCACCGCTCGTACACCGGGGGTACCGTGCGCGCTGAACAGCATCGATGTGGGCATTGCCCTAGGATCGGCTTGTGCGATGGCTGCCGACTGCCGCGTGGATACGCGCGTGATGTTCTCGGCCGGACTGGCGGCACAACGCCTGGGATGGCTCGGCAAGTGCCGTCAAGTGATGGCTATCCCCGTGAGCGCATCGACCAAGAATCCGTTCTTCGACCGGAAAACTCCGGCACCTACTGAAAACAAGTAAACGTCATCCATTATGGGAATAGTAATTGGCCTGCCCCTTCCGGGCGGAAAAGAAAGCACCTTACATCTGAACTTCGGCTTGCAGGATCCCATCGAACTACGCGGGCCTTTCCTGCCGGGCGAGTGGTATCCGCAAAGTGGTATCCAGTTGACCTGGCCGCATGCTGCGACCGACTGGGCCTATATGCTCGACGAGATACAGGAGTGCTTCGTGCACATCGCCCGTGAGATAGCCCGACGGGAGCTGCTGCTCATCATCACCCCGGAACCCGAAGCGGTTCGGCAGCAGATAGCCGCCACGGTGAATATGGAGAATGTACGTTTCTTCACTTGCGATACCAACGATACCTGGGCACGCGACCACGGTGCCATCACGATGAGCACACCCGAAGGTCCGGCACTGCTCGACTTTGCTTTCAACGGTTGGGGCCGGAAGTTCGAAGCTGAACTCGATAACCGTATCACCGGTAGGCTATCCCAAGCGGACGTGCTGAAAGGGACGTACAGCGACCGCCTGGGCTTCGTGCTCGAAGGAGGTTCCATCGAGAGCGACGGAATAGGCACGCTCCTCACCACTTCGGAATGTCTGCTGGCACCCAACCGCAACCAACCGAAGAACCGGGTGGATATAGACACGTACCTGCGTTCCACCTTCTGCCTGGAACGAGTGTTGTGGCTGGACCACGGCTTCCTGGCAGGCGACGATACGGACAGCCACATAGACACGCTGGCCCGCTTTTGCTCGCCCGGCACCATCGTCTACGTACAGTGCACCGACCCGACGGACGAACATTACGAGGCCTTGCACGCCATGGAAGCGCAACTGCATACCTTCCGCACGTTGGCAGGCGAACCGTACCGTTTGCTGGCACTGCCGATGGCGGACAAGATCGTGTTCGACGGCGAACGTCTGCCGGCCACGTATGCCAACTTCCTTATTCTGAACAATGCCGTGCTATCCCCCACCTACGACCAACCCGCGAACGACCGGCGGGCGGCGGAGGTATTGCAAGAGGCCTTCCCCGACTACGAGATTGTGGGCATCGACTGCCGGGCGCTGATCAAGCAGCACGGTTCGTTGCATTGTGTCACCATGCAGTACCCGCGCGGCGTACTGAAATAAACTTTGTAAATGATGAGAAAGATAAACGTAGGATTGATTCAGCAATCCAATACGCCGGACATCCGGACCAACCTGATGAATCTGGCCCGGAACATCGAAGCGTGTGCCGCCAATGGTGCTCAACTGATCGTGTTGCAGGAACTGCATAACTCGCTCTACTTCTGCCAGACGGAGAACACCGACCTGTTCAATCTGGCCGAACCCATCCCCGGTCCGTCGACTGGTTTCTTTGCTGAACTGGCCGCGGCACACAAGGTGGTGTTGGTCACTTCGCTGTTCGAGCGCCGGGCACCGGGCTTGTATCACAATACCGCCGTGGTGTTCGACGCGGACGGAAGCATCGCCGGCAAGTACCGCAAAATGCATATCCCCGACGATCCGGCCTACTACGAGAAGTTCTACTTCACCCCGGGCGACCTGGGTTTCGAACCGATACAAACCTCGCTGGGCAAGTTGGGCGTGCTCGTCTGCTGGGATCAATGGTATCCCGAAGCAGCCCGAATGATGGCGTTGCGTGGAGCCGAAATCCTGATCTATCCAACGGCCATCGGCTGGGAAAGCACGGACACGGACGACGAGAAGCTCCGCCAACTCGGTGCCTGGGTCATCTCACAACGGGCACATGCCGTAGCCAATGGTTTGCCGGTGGTATCGGTGAACCGTGTGGGGCACGAGCCCGATCCGTCGGGACAGACCAACGGTATCTTGTTCTGGGGAAATAGCTTCGTGGCCGGACCGCAAGGAGAACTTCTGGCCGAAGCTGCCAACGACCGTCCGGAGAACAGGGTGGTAGAGATCGACCTAACTCGTTCGGAGAACGTACGCCGTTGGTGGCCGTTCCTGCGCGACCGCCGCATCGATGCCTACGACGGATTGACGAAACGTTTTTTGGACTAGAGCATACTCTCGACCGCTTTTGACGTATTGTAAGGCTACTTATGGTGCGTCAAAGGTGGATAACAATCCTTCCTCCACCTCTTCTGTATCCTCTTGTTCATCGGGGTTGACGGTGAAGGGGGCCTTCTTCACCCAGGGTTCACAAAGTTCACCGTGTAAAACGAAACAGACTAAAAGGCGCTTACCTTGATAGAAGAAAGCATGCGATGCCCCTTTTGTTGCCTTCCACATTTGTTTTTAAGGCAACTAACTTCTTCTTCCAATAGATCTGCAAGCACTGTTCAACGGGCGCTACGCGTTTTTTTGACGCCCGCTACGCGTTTTTCAAAAAGGCGTAACGGGAAAAAATAAAACGCGTAGCGCCCGTTGGAAGCTTCTTTCTATTGCCCTGGAAGCTTCTGGCAATGTGGTCAGTTGCTTCTTGGTTTCGAGGCAAATGCTTCTTCCTTCCGGGTACTTTGCTTCTTGCTTCCGGGTACATTGCTTCTTTCCTCCGGGTACTTTGCTTCTTTCTTCCGGGCACTTTGCTTCTTGCTTCTGGGCACTTTGCTTCTTGCTTCCGGGCACCTTGACTCCTGCAATCAGGGCGGCACACGGTGAACTTTGTGAACCCCGGGTGAAGAAGGCCCCCTTCACCGTCAACCCCGATGAGCAGAGGGTTTCAGAGCAGGTGAAGAGGCTGGAGGCTCCCAACAAAAACTCTATGGGGAGGGGGAGGTACGAAGCCTTGATTTTGCATCACACATGGTTTTACGGGTGAGCCATTTTGAACCGTTGGAACAGGGCGTTGGCAGGAAGGAAACAAAACGGGCGATCCGGAATTACCTCCGAATCGCCCGTGCTTTATACTAAGAAACGAAGCCTTACTGCTTTTCTTTGATATCGATAACCAGGTTGAGCTCGTCGAGTTGCGACTGTTCCAATACGGCGGGAGCATCGAGCATTACATCACGACCGGAATTATTCTTCGGGAAAGCGATGCAGTCGCGGATGGAATCCAGTCCGGCGAAGAGCGATACCCAACGGTCGAGCCCATAAGCCAAACCACCGTGAGGAGGCGCGCCGTACTTAAAGGCATTCATCAGGAAGCCGAACTGCTCCTGCGCACGCTCGGGCGTGAAGCCCAGCAACTTGAACATCTTGGCTTGCAACTCGCTGTCGAAGATACGGATAGAACCACCACCCACTTCTACACCGTTGATAATCATGTCGTAAGCATTGGCACGTACGGCTCCCGGATCGGCATCGAGCAAGTCGAAGTCTTCCGGCTTGGGCGAGGTGAACGGATGGTGCATCGCCATGAAGCGGCCAGACTCTTCGTCCCATTCGAGCAGCGGGAAGTCCACCACCCACAGGCAAACGAACTGGTTCTTATCGCGCAAACCCAGTTGAGCACCCATCTCCAGACGAAGTTCGTTGAGCTGCTTGCGCGCCTTCATCGCATCGTCGCCCGAGAGGATCAGGATCAGGTCGCCCGGCTGAGCGCCAAACGCTTCCTTCATCTGTTGCAATACGTCCTGCGTGTAGAACTTGTCTACGCTCGATTTCACGCTGCCATCGGCTTCCACACGAGCATAAACCATCCCTTTGGCACCAATCTGCGGACGTTTCACGAACTCGGTCAGCGCATCGAGCTGCTTGCGGGTATAGCTGGCTGCACCGGTAGCGCAGATACCGCCGATGTAGGCAGCCTCGTCGAATACCGGGAAACCGTGGCCTTTCAGTATGTCCATCAGTTCCACGAAAGCCATGCCGAAGCGAAGGTCGGGCTTATCGCTACCGTAGTACTTCATGGCATCGTGCCACGACATGCGTTGAAACGACTCGGTAAGCTCCACCCCGCGGATGGTGCGGAACAGGTGCTTGGCCATGCCTTCGAAAGTGTTCAGGATATCTTCCTGCTCCACGAAACTCATTTCGCAGTCTATCTGGGTAAACTCCGGCTGACGATCGGCACGCAAGTCCTCGTCACGGAAGCATTTCACAATCTGGAAATAACGGTCGAAACCGGACACCATGAGCAACTGCTTCAACGTCTGCGGCGACTGCGGCAGGGCGTAGAACTGTCCCGGATTCATGCGCGAAGGCACCACGAAGTCTCGTGCTCCTTCGGGCGTGGAACCTACCAGCATCGGGGTTTCTACTTCGAGGAATCCCATACCATCGAGGTACTTGCGCACTTCGAGCGTCATCTTGTGGCGCAGTTCGAGGTTGGCACGTACCGCGTTGCGGCGCAGGTCGAGGTAACGGTATTTCATACGGATATCATCGCCGCCATCGGTATTGTCCTCGATGGTGAACGGAGGCGTGAGGGCTGCATTGAGCACATTCAACTGCGAAACAATGATTTCGATGTCGCCCGTAGGCATGTGGGTATTCTTGCTGAAGCGTTCGTTGACAGTACCGATGGCCTGAATCACGAATTCGCGTCCCAACTTGTTGGCCTGTTCGCAGAGTTCGGCATCCACCTCCTCGTTGAACACCAACTGTGTGATGCCGTAGCGGTCGCGCAAGTCGACGAACGTCATACCGCCCATCTTGCGACTGCGCTGTACCCAACCGGACAGCGTCACTACCTTATTTATATCGGAGATTCTCAGCTCTCCGCATGTACAACTCCTATACATATTGCTTATTGTTTAATTTGTTTGTAATTGTCTTTTTCGTAAAACGCACAAAAGTACACATTCTCTTACTTTTTCGTAAGTTTCTGGAGCATTTTCTTGTTTTTATGTGCGATATCTTCCACCAACACGTCGTTGATGTGTTTCAGTCCGTTGACGTACTCTTGAGCTTTCTGCAGTACGTTCGCGTTGCTATCTTTCTCCGGCTTCTTGGGGACAACCACTCTTAGTCCCTTTTCGATAATCTCTACATCGATATCCTTATCGCTCATCATCGGGTCGCCGTCATAGTGCACCACCCCCGGAGAAGAACGGCGTATACGCAGCTTCTTGCAACGGAATGTCTTGATGCGACTGTTCTGGTCGATGGTTTTGTTAAATAACTGAAAAGAGAGCGAAGGCACATCGAGCACCGTGAAAGGTTCCAAAATCGTGACATCCATCAGCCCGTCCGTCAGTCGTGCCTGCGGAGCGATGTAAGCATTATTTCCATATTGCGAGGCATTACCGCAGGCGATAAGGAAAGCTTTGTACTTCAACGTTTCGTCTTCGGTTTCCAGTTCGTAGGTTTCCGGTTGGTAAGTCAGACTTTCTTTGAGGGTATTCTCCAGGTAAGTCAGCAGTCCCCGTTTCCCCGCATTGGCAAACTTGAGACTGACAAAGGCGTCGAACCCTACTCCACAGGTACAGAAGAAGGGAGTATCGTTGATGGTTCCGTAATCGATGGTTTTGATGAGTCCTTCATTGATGACCTCCACCGCTCTCCGGTATTCCATCGGAATGCGCAGGTGGCGTGCCAGCCCATTGCCCGAACCACAGGGAATGATGCCCAACGCCGTGCGGGTGTGCAGCAACGAACGTCCCACTTCATTAATGGTTCCATCGCCTCCGATGGCCACCACCGTGTGAACCCCGTCGCGGGCAGCTTGTGCGGCAATATCAATCGCATGTCCGGCCCTTTCGGTATACACTATCTGATAATCATACTTCTCCTTATCGATTTTCTCATCTATGAGGCGAAGGATATGTTCCTTATTCTGTGTACCCGAGATCGGATTGACAATAAACACTAATTTCTTTATGTTTTCAACCATGCTGATTGTTATCTATTTATAGGTGACAAAAGTAATACAAAAATATCAATTAAAAGGTTCGCCATTCTTATCTAAACCAAAAGAATATATTTTTTCACATAAAATGAACACCTAAATAGTTATTTTGCTATCTTTGCCCCCTGTTTTGAAACACTCTTTAAGGATCAGACAAAATCCAGGCAAATAATTTGCCTCTAAAACAGAGAACAATAAACTACATTTCATGGGACTATTACAAGATAAATTAGCTAAGTACGACCTTCCGCAACAAGTAAAGGCCAAGGGCGTATATCCGTATTTCCGTTGCATCGAAAGCGAACAGAATACGGAAGTAGTGATGAGTGGAAAAAAAGTGCTGATGTTCGGATCGAACTCATATCTAGGCTTAACCAATCACCCCAAAGTTATTGAGGCTGCCGTGGAAGCTACCCGGAAATACGGAACAGGCTGTGCCGGATCCCGCTTTCTGAATGGTACACTGGATCTCCACCTGGAACTGGAAAAAGAATTAGCCGAATTTGTCGGAAAAGAAGATGCCATCATCTACTCTACCGGTTTTCAGGTTAATCTGGGAGTAGTATCCTGCGTGACCGGCCGCGAAGACTATGTGATTTGCGACGAACTGGACCACGCTTCCATCGTAGAAGGACGCCGCCTGTCTTTCTCTACCATCCTGAAATTCAAGCACAACGACATGGAGTCGCTCGAAAAAGAGTTGCAGAAATGTCGCCCCGAAGCCGTGAAACTGATTGTGGTGGATGGTGTATTCAGCATGGAAGGTGATATCGCCAACCTGCCCGAGATCGTTCGCCTGTCTAAACAATACAACGCCAGCATCATGGTGGACGAAGCACACGGACTGGGTGTACTGGGACATCAGGGACGCGGTACTTGCGACCACTTCGGGTTGACCAACGATGTAGACCTTATCATGGGTACTTTCAGCAAGTCGCTGGCTGCCATCGGCGGGTTCATCGCTGCTGACGAGTCTATCATCAACTACCTGCGTCACAACTCTCGTTCATACATCTTCAGTGCCAGTAACACGCCTGCCGCAACCGCTGCCGCCCGTGCTGCCCTGCAGATCATGAAGAGCGAACCGGAACGCTTGGCTCACCTGTGGGACATGACCAACTATTCGTTGAAATGTTTCCGCGAACTGGGCTTCGAAATCGGACACACCTCTACTCCTATCATCCCGCTCTATGTGCGCGATATGGAAAAAACCTTCATGGTGACCAAGATGCTGTTCGACGAAGGCGTATTCGTGAACCCGGTGGTTCCGCCCGCTTGCTCGCCCAACGACACGCTGATCCGTTTCTCATTGATGGCTACGCACTCGCAGGAACAAATCGATACCGCTATCAGCAAATTGGTAAAATGCTTCAAAGCGCTTGAGATATTATAAAATACGACATCGGTTCGTAAGATTCCCCCAGCCTGTTTCGACAAGCTGGGGGTTTTCTTTTCCAGCAAACATAAATTCTTACAATATTTTCTCACACAAACCTGAAAAACCGAACATTTTTACGATATTTGCATGGCACATGCATGTTACACCAATTTCTATCTAAATGAAAATAAGGATGAAAGCGAACGTCACAAACAAAAACTTGAATACTCTTTCAGCTCTTACCGCCCAGGGAATAGGCGTCTGGAATTACGACACAGGCAGCCAAACATTGAGTTTCCTGGACAATTACACTCAGGCGCTGGGACTGAACTCTGTGGGAATCTCCCATGAAGAACGGTCCGGCTTCGAAACTTATGTCCATCCCGAGGATTTGCCCAACTTGTACGAAGCCCTGCAAAAAGCCCTCTCTGCTGATGGTGAAGTGGTACAGGTGAAGTACCGTTGCACCGGCATGCAAGGGGGAAGCATCTGGCTGGAAGACGCCATTGTTGCCTCCCGGGAAGTCGATCGGCAACTCATCGGATACTCCCGCAACATCCAGCACCAAGTGACGATACGGACACTCGACAACCGTTTCAACAAATTCCTGCAAGCCTCTACCGGATTCATATTCATCTTCGACGACCAATTCTTCTTCCGGGATGTCTTCCTTTCCGAAGGCGAAAACCTGCTACACTCGCTAAAGGACCTGATCGGCCTCGATGCCCGAAACATCTTCTCGCCCGAAGTGTGCGAACTCTACACGACCCATATACACGGCTGCCTGAAGGACGGCCAGTTGCACGAGATAGAATACCCGCTCGACATGAATGGCGTCCGTTACTTCTTCCAGGCACGCATTGTACCCTACGAAGACAACCAGGTGATGGCGTTGATCTACGACATCGGCGACCGCGTGAAACGCATCAAGGAATTGCTCGACGCTAAGAAGAAAGCCGAAGAGGCCGACCGCATGAAATCGGCTTTCCTGGCCAACATGAGTCACGAGATACGTACCCCGCTGAATGCCATTGTGGGCTTCTCGGAAATCATCGCCGCCGAAGAAGAAGCGGAAAACCGGGAGGAATACGTGGAGATTATCCGCACCAACAGTAACTTATTGCTGCAACTCATCAATGATATCCTCGACATCTCACGCATGGAAGCGGGTAAGAGCGAGATCAATCTGAAAGAGATCGATGTCTGCGCACTGGTCTACGAGATCAGCCAGGTACATCGCGTCAAGATGAAACCGGGGGTAGAACTGATCACCACCCGCCCGAAAGGGAAGCTATGGACCCTGACCGATCCGAACCGGGTCAAACAAATCGTGTACAACTTTCTCTCGAACGCCATCAAAAATACCGAGAAAGGCAGTATCACCCTACAACTCGATGTGCCGGACAATGAAACACTCCGACTCACAGTGATCGATACCGGACGAGGCATTGAAGAAGATAAGTTGAATACTGTTTTCAACCGTTTCGAGAAGCTGAACAGCTTTGCGCAGGGAACTGGTCTGGGGCTAGCCATCTCCAAAAGTCTGAGCGAACACCTGGGAGGTAGCGTGAATGTGACTTCTGTCTTCGGAACGGGTAGCGCTTTCTCGCTAAGCCTGCCCATCAGACAGAGCACGGAGCAACCCAAGCCTGCACCCCGGAAAATAGAAACGAGTGAGAAGAGAAGTAAAAGACTATTAGTGGTAGAACCGGCCGATACGGATTACTCTCTCATCTCCGTCGCCATAGAAGGTACGTACGATCTCGTCCGGGCAGCAACGGCAAAGGAAGCCATCCATCATTTTTCTTCCGAACGCTTCGACCTGGTATTGATGAACATTCCTGCCGAGGCCGACGAAACCGTTGAAGTTCTAAAGCAGATGCACCAGCATTCGCCCGCCACTCCTCTCATAGCTGTAGTAGAGCATGGACACTACACGGAACGTCACGAGGCTCTGGAAGCCGGATGTATCGACGTGGTAACCAAGCCCTACTCCACCAGTAGCCTGCGCGAAGCCATTATAGCACATCTGTAATTATCCTCATAGGAAAAAAAATTATCCTCATGCGATAATTTATTATCCTATGAAGATAATTCTTTTTCGCATGAGGATAATTTATGTCCGACAGCAGGTCTGACTAATAAGCTCGGGCAAAGATCACGCGGCAAGCCGAGGGTTGGCCTGTGACCATGCACTTTCCGGGTGTCTTGTCACCATCGAGCGGAATGCAGCGGATGGTAGCTTTCGTCTCTTCCTTGATCTTCTCCTCTGTTTCAGTAGTACCGTCCCAATGAGCCAGGATGAAACCGCCTTCTTCGATCTTTTCCTTGAATTCTTCGTAGCTGTCCACCGTAATGGTCTTTTCTTCGCGGAAAGTCAGTGCTTTGCGGAAGATATTCTCCTGCATCTCGTCGAGCAGGGCCTTCACGTGTTCCTCGATACCTTCGCAAGAGAGGGTTTCCTTCTCCAGCGTATCGCGACGCATCAGTTCCATGGTGTTGTTTTCCAGGTCTCGACCACCCATCACCAGACGAACGGGCACACCCTTCAATTCATAATCGGCAAACTTGAAGCCCGGACGTTTGTTGTCGGCATTGTCGTATTTCACCGAGATGCCCAGTGCTTTCAGGCGAGCCACGATGCCGGCCACCTTCTCGTCGATCAACTTCAGTTGCTCGTCGTTCTTATAGATAGGAACGATAATCACCTGGATAGGAGCCAGCTTCGGAGGCAGCACCAGGCCGTTGTCATCAGAGTGTGTCATGATCAAAGCTCCCATCAGACGGGTAGAAACACCCCATGAAGTAGCCCACACGTATTCCAGTTGGTTTTCTTTGTTCACGAACTGCACGTCGAATGCCTTGGCGAAGTTCTGTCCCAGGAAGTGCGATGTACCACTTTGCAGCGCCTTACCGTCCTGCATCATGGCTTCGATGGTGTATGTTTCGAGCGCGCCGGCGAAACGTTCGTTGGCCGACTTCACCCCTTTCACTACCGGCACAGCCATATACTGCTCGGCAAAGTCGCCGTACACATGCAGCATACGGAGCGCTTCCTCTTCGGCTTCCTCGCGGGTGGCATGTGCGGTGTGTCCTTCCTGCCACAAAAATTCGGCAGTACGGAGGAACAGGCGCGTACGCATCTCCCAACGCATCACGTTCGCCCACTGATTGCACAAGATAGGCAGGTCGCGATAGGAGTTGATCCAGTTCTTATACGTATTCCAGATGATGGTTTCCGATGTAGGACGAATGATGAGTTCCTCTTCCAGCTTGGCGGCAGGGTCTACCACCACCCCTTTCCCGTCGGGGTCGTTCTTCAGACGGTGGTGAGTCACCACGGCACATTCCTTGGCAAAGCCTTCTACGTGCTCAGCTTCACGGCTCAGGAACGACTTGGGGATCAGCAAGGGGAAATAAGCATTCACATGTCCGGTTTCCTTAAACATATCGTCCAACTGACGCTGTATCTTTTCCCAGATAGCGTATCCGTAAGGCTTGATCACCATACATCCACGCACGGCCGACTGTTCTGCCAGCTCGGCTTTCAACACCAAATCATTGTACCACTGCGAGTAGTTCTCGCTGCGTTTGGTGAGGTCTTTCAGTTCTTTTGCCATTATTTTTTGTTTTAAAATTTCCCTTCTTGATTTTGAAACGCAAAAGTACGAAAAAAAAAGGAACAGCAAACAAGATTTCCATCAAACCCAGTGGTTTATTGGGAATATCTTTATAGTTTTGCCGTAAATATGCAGACTGTATGATGCCACTGAGCAAAAATAAAATAAAATACATCCGCTCGCTCGACCAAAAGAAGATACGCCGGGAGGAGAATATCTTTTTGGCCGAAGGGCCGAAATTGGTAGGCGACTTGTTAGGACATTTCCCCTGCCGGCTACTGGTAGCCACTCCTGACTGGCTGAAAGAGCACCCCGAAGTGACATCTTCCACCTCCCAAAGCATCCATATCAATGAAATTCTGGAAGCCACTGATGAAGAACTCTCCCGGGCCAGCTTGCTGAAAACTCCCCAACAGGTATTGGCCGTCTTCGAGCAACCGAACAATATAGTTGACAATACCGTAGTATCCCATTCGCTATGCCTGGCACTGGACGACATACAAGATCCCGGCAACCTGGGAACCATCATCCGCCTGGCCGATTGGTTTGGCATCGAGTACCTCTTCTGTTCGCCCAATACAGTCGATGTGTACAACCCTAAAACCATTCAGGCCACCATGGGAGGCATTGCCCGCGTGAAAGTACACTACACTCCCCTACCCGAACTGATCCGTTCGCTGGACAATGACACTCCGGTATACGGCACTTTTCTGGATGGGAAAAACATGTACGAACAACCGCTGTCGGCTCACGGATTGATTGTGATGGGCAATGAAGGAAAAGGGATCGGACAGGAAGTAGAAGCGATGATCAATCGGAAACTTTATATTCCCAACTACCCGCCCACGCGCGAAACATCGGAGTCGCTGAATGTAGCAATTGCTACCGCAGTAGTCTGTGCCGAATTCCGGCGACAGGCCGCATGGAAGTAAAATCGAAGGGAAACAGCAGACAGGCTCTCCAGCATCCAGCAGCCAGCTTTTCCGGAAAAGCAGGAGGCGGTTCGGCCAGCACCCGGTTGTCTTTCCGGAATTCATCTTCTCCTACCCATGACTCCGCTTTCTCCCATACATCACCGGGAACAGCTTCGTCTGTCAGTACAATGATACCCGGCAGCCACTCCGCCGACTCAATCTCTTCCGTCAATGGAAAGAGCCGGATGACACGTTCGTCATCCAGCTCTACCACATATTGTTTCAGAAAACCGTATTCCGGCAAGAAAATATAATGAGAAGCAAACCGTTTCATCGCCTTATCTGATGATGGGTTGCGGTTGTCTGCGTACCGGTCGTCGTTGTTGTTGTTCTGACTGTTGCTGCACCGGTTGCTGTTGCACAGGCTGCTGAATAGCCGGTTGGCGTTGCGGACGATTACCGCTCCGGGGACGATTCATGTCTTCCGGATTCAACCGTTGCTGTTCCTGAGGCTCTACACGAACCGTATCTTTCACCGGTATTTTCTTAAGAGAATCCGTCCGCAACGAGTCTTTGCGCAACGAATCCGTCTGCAACGAATCGGTATTCAATGTATCTTTGGCAACTACACGTTCGTGGTAGCGAATCAATGAAATGTGATCGGTAAGCAACGGTTTGACTGTCTTTCCACCCGGATAGTAGATATACCCCTTCAGCTCCTTGATTTCGCCCAAGGTATCCGATTGCAAACGAATGGTCTGCACTCCTGGCTCCCATACCCGTACAGAACGTCCTATGGTACTATCGTTCTTGTAAACAATCTGCATAGTCATGATGGGCGAATGTGCACTGTCAGGCATGCCCTCCGGGAAGCGGTAACGCACCTTCCACAGCAACGTATCCCGTTCCTTGAAGTTCGTGTCACCTGTCATCGTAAAGAATATTTTGTTGTCCAGAGGAGTACCTGTAAGCAAGACAATTCGCTGCTTATACCACACATCGATGCTATCGCCGGGCAAAGTGATGCCCATCTTCTTATCACGTATGGCAATCAGTTTATCCAATGCTTCCTGTTTATCTTTCAGGCGTTTGCTTACCCGGTCGTAGACTTTGAAGAGTACTTCGGGGTTACGGGTGTACCACACCATCGACGAGTCGAACACCGCCTGCGTAGTACCGTATTTGCTGAACACTGCATCCACGTACAATGTTTTCTTATAGTTCTCGTTGTACGGCACGTTATCGCCCAGCGCCTGTGCTATGTGATAATCATACAGGATATTCTCCAGCTTCGAGTCCGAGATCACCCCATCCGGACGTTTCACCTGACAGCCAGCCAGCACGAATATCGCCATGCAGATGCCGAACCACGGAAAACTGGAACGCAGTTTCATTGTTTGATTTCTTCTTGAGAATTCGAGTGATGGTAAGATTCGTTCAAGTACTTGCTATAGAACAACAGCAAGGCAATGATTCCACAACTAATGGAAGCATCGGCAAAGTTGAATATCGGGCTAAAAAAAATGAAGTGTTGCCCACCAACGAACGGCATCCATGTCGGCCAGAACGTGTCGATGATCGGGAAATAGAACATATCGACTACCTTACCGTAGAACCAGGTGGAGTACCCTCCTTCGACAGGCAGGAAACTGGCAATCTGGTAAGACGTACTTTCGTTGAACAATACCCCGTAGAACACACTGTCGATAATATTACCCAAAGCCCCGGTCAAAATCAGAGAAATACAAATAATGTATCCCGTCTTGAATCCCCGCCGGATTACTCGCACCAAATACCAGATAAGGAAACCCACAGCGATGATACGGAAGCTAGTCAAAAACAGCTTACCGAATATCTCCATGCCGAAAGCCATCCCTTTGTTTTCTGTGAAATAAATCTGAAACCAGTCGGCTACATGAATACTTTGATGCCAGTACATGTTGGTCTTCACCAGGACTTTGATTACCTGATCTACAATAAGTACCGAGAAAATAACGAGCAGGGCTATCCTACCCTTCGTGAAAAATTCCTTCATTTATTTCTTTCCGTTGTTTTTTGCCTCGATGCTCAGTGTGGCATGAGGTACAGCTCGCAAACGTTCGGGCGGAATCAGTTTACCAGTCTCACGGCAGACGCCATAGGTTTTGTTTTCAATACGCACAAGAGCACCTTGCAAACCCTGGATGAACTTCAACTGACGTTGTGCCAGACGTGTCGTTTCTTCTTTCGACAGCGTATTAGCGCCTTCTTCCAGTACTTTGTATGTAGGTGATGTATCGTCGGTGTCATTGCCATCCAATCCCATCAGACTCATTTTCAACTGTTCGTAGTCACGTTGTGCTAACTCTAATTTGTCTTTAATAATGGCGCGGAATTCTTCGAGCTCCGCATCCGAGTATCTTGTTTTTTCTGCCATAATATTGTAAGCTTAAGGATAAAACACTCATTTTGACTTATTCTTTGACAACGATGATGTTTAGGGTGAAATCATCGAAACTCAGTTCCATTCCGCCATTCACCTCGTCGACAGGAGTTAATGAAGTGGCCAAAACTTGGTTACAAATATAACTATTATATTCATTTACCGCATCATCTGTCTGTTGATTTTTAGAGATTGTAACTTTTATCTTGTCTGTTATCTCAAAACCACTCGATTTGCGGATATTCTGGATACGATTTACCAGTTCGCGAGCCAACCCTTCGCGGCGGAGTTCTTCCGTCACAGTCACTTCGAGAGCCACCGTCAGGCGACCTTCGTTGGCCACCAGCCATCCGGGAATGTCTTCGCTGAAGATCTCCACATCGACCGCATCGAGCACAGCCGTTTCTCCGCCCAGGTTTAGCACATACGAACCGTTCTTTTCCAGTTCGGCAATGGCTTCTTGCGGCATCTCGGCCACGGCAGTAGCTACGGCTTTCATCTGCTTGCCGAATTTCGGGCCGAGCTTCTTAAAGTCGCACTTCACCTTTTTCACCAGCACCCCGGCAGCACCGTCGACGAAGCGTACTTCCTTGACGTTCACTTCGCTCATGATGAGCGATTTCACGGCTTCCACGTGGGCACGCTGTTCTTCGTCCACCACCGGGATCATGATGCATTGCAACGGTTGGCGAACTTTGATGTTTACCTTGCGGCGTAGCGCCAGTACCATCGAAGTAACGTCCTGTGCCATCTGCATGCAGGCTTCCAGTTCCTTGTCGATCATTGTTGTGTCGCAAGCCGGGAATTGGGCCAGATGTACAGACACGGTCGTGTCACGTCCGGTAACGGCGATGAGGTCGGCATACAGACGGTCGGCATAGAACGGAGCGATGGGCGCCATCAGGCGGGCCACTGTTTCCAGACAGGTGTACAGCGTCTGGTAAGCCGAAAGCTTGTCCTGCGTGAATTCGCCACCCCAGAAACGTTTACGGTTCAGGCGGACGAACCAGTTGGACAGGTTGTCGTTCACGAAGTCCGAAATCAGACGTCCGGCCTTGGTGGGCTCGTAGTCGTTGTAGCAGGCATCTACTTCCCGGATCAACGTATTGAGTACCGAAAGCACCCAACGGTCGATCTCCGGACGTTCGGCTACCGGCACATCGGCTTCTTCGTATTCGAATCCGTCCACATTGGCGTAGAGCGCAAAGAACGAATATGTATTATATAAGGTACCGAAGAACTTGCGGCGCACTTCCTCGATGCCTTCCACATCGAATTTCAGATTGTCCCATGGCGAAGCGTTAGTGATCATATACCAGCGTAGCGGGTCGGAACCGTACTTCTCGATGGTTTCGAACGGGTCGACAGCATTACCGAGACGTTTGGACATCTTGTTACCATTCTTATCGAGCACCAGCCCGTTGGAGATAACGGCTTTGTACGACACACTGTCGAACACCATCGTAGCGATGGCATGTAGGGTGAAGAACCATCCGCGGGTCTGGTCCACTCCTTCGGCGATGAAATCGGCCGGATAGACTTCCTTGCTGTCCAGCATCTCCTTGTTCTCGAACGGATAATGAATCTGGGCATAAGGCATTGCACCTGAGTCGAACCATACGTCGATCAGGTCCAGTTCACGCTTCATCGGCTGACCAGCTTTCGACACGAGGACGATATCGTCTACGTACGGGCGGTGCAGGTCTATCTTATCGTAATTCTCCGCGGCATACTGACCGGGCACGAATCCGTTTTCCTTGTACGGGTTCGAAGTCATGAATCCGGCGGCCACCGATTTCTCTATTTCGTTGTAGAGTTCTTCTACCGACTCAATGCAGATCTCTTCGCTGTTGTCCTCCGTACGCCAGATAGGCAGCGGCGTGCCCCAGTAGCGCGAACGGCTCAGGTTCCAGTCGTTGAGGTTCTCAAGCCACTTGCCGAAGCGCCCGGTTCCGGTCGATTCGGGCTTCCAGTTGATGGTCTTGTTCAGTTCCATCATGCGCTCTTTGCAAGCGGTAGAACGGATGAACCAGCTATCCAGCGGATAGTAGAGTACCGGCTTGTCGGTACGCCAGCAGTGCGGATAGTTATGCACCTGTTTTTCGATCTTGAAAGCGAGGTTGCTCACTTTCAGCATCATGCACAGGGCTATGTCGAGTGTTTCGTCCTGCTCGGTGAGGTTGGGATCATAGGCGTTCTTCACGAAACGGCCTGCGTATTCTTTGTAGAGTTCTACGTTCACACGATCCTGCACGAAGGTTTCGTCCAGCTCGTCAAGCGTATAAAACTTACCGGTGAGATCCACCATCGGGCGGAGTTCACCTTTCTTGTTGATCAGTTGCAAGGGCGGCACACCGGCGTTCTTGGCTACCAGAGCATCATCAGCACCAAACGTGGGTGCAATGTGTACGATACCCGTACCGTCTTCGGTAGTCACGTAGTCGCCCGGGATCACGCGGAAAGCGCCTTCACCGGGATTCACCCACGGCATCAGTTGCTCATACTGCAGGTCGAGCAGGTCGGCCCCTTTGTACTCGGCTACGACTTTGTAAGGGATGAGTTTGTCGCCCGGCTTGTAGTCTTCCAGTGCCAGCTCGGCAGCTTTCGGATTGAAATGCGCACCCACCAATGCCTTGGCCAGTACCACTGTGATAGGCTGGCCGGTATAAGCATTGTAACTCTGTACGGCTACGTAGTCTATCTTCGGGCCGACGCAGAGGGCAGTATTCGAAGGAAGTGTCCACGGCGTAGTGGTCCAAGCCAGAAAGTACGGTGTACCCCAGGCAGCCATTTCCGGCTTCGGGTTCTTCATGCGGAACTGTGCCACTACGGTAGTATCCTTCACGTCGCGGTAGCATCCAGGTTGGTTCAACTCGTGCGAGCTGAGTCCCGTACCGGCCGCGGGCGAGTAAGGCTGTATGGTGTAGCCCTTATAGAGCAGTCCTTTCTTGTAAAGCTGTTTCAGCAACCACCACAGGGTTTCAATGTAGCGGTTGTCATAGGTGATGTACGGATCGTTCATGTCCACCCAGTAGCCCATGCGGTGAGTCAAGTCTTCCCATTCCTTAGTAAACTTCATCACATCTTTGCGGCAAGCAGCGTTGTACTCAGCCACCGAGATAGTCTTACCGATATCTTCCTTGGTGATGCCCATAGCCTTCTCCACGCCCAACTCTACGGGGAGCCCGTGCGTGTCCCATCCGGCTTTGCGTTTCACCTGGAAGCCTTTCATGGTTTTGTAACGGCAGAAGATGTCCTTAATGGAACGTGCCATCACGTGGTGAATTCCCGGCATACCATTGGCCGAGGGCGGTCCTTCGTAGAATACATACGACGGACATCCTTCACGTTCTGTCATACTCCGGGCGAAAACATCGTTTTCATCCCATTTCTTCAGTACATCTTTGTTTACCTGTGAAAGGTCGAATTGCGAATATTCAGTAAACTTTTTGCTCATCTCTATCGGTGATTTTTACTTGTTACATGTTGTTCTGGAAATACCTTTCCGATTTAAGGGTGCAAATTTACAAAAACATTTGTTTATTCGGTACATTACGTAAGGAAAAACACATTCTTTTCGTACCTTTGCGCGCCAAAAAACCATAAGACAAGCATAATATGAACAGTTCGTCGTCCAAGGCTGCCGGAGGAACCATGTTTGGTATCCTGCTGGCTCTCAGCCTCTCTCATATGCTGAATGACACGTTGCAGTCGGTCATCTCAGCCATCTACCCGCTCCTGAAGGATAGCCTGTCGCTCAGTTTCGCCCAAATCGGACTCATCACGTTGGTGTATCAGATCGCCGCTTCGGTGTTTCAACCAGTAGTCGGTTTTTACTTGGACAAGCGTCCCAACCCGTGGTTTCTACCCATCGGGATGACGTTCACGCTGGTAGGGCTGCTCAACCTGGCTTTTGCAAACACGCTGCACTGGATATTCCTCGCCGTGTTCCTGGTGGGCGTCGGTTCGTCCATCCTGCACCCTGAAGCTTCGCGGCTCACGTCGCTGGCATCGGGCGGCAAACGCGGACTGGCACAATCGGTGTTCCAGGTGGGAGGCAATATGGGCGGATCGCTCGGCCCGTTGCTGGCCGCGCTGATCATCGCGCCTTATGGGCAGCGCAACATCGCCTTCTTCTCCATCTTGGCGGTCATCGCTATCGGAGCTATGTTTCCCATCTGTCTGTGGTACAAAGCGAAGCTAAGGTACGCCAAGACTCACCCGGCACCGGTGGGATACATCAAGAAGCCGCTGCTCTCCCGGAACAAAATCATCTTCTCGCTCCTCATCCTGCTGGTACTGATCTTCTCGAAGTACGTGTACCTGGCCAGCCTGACCAACTTCTACACGTTCTACCTCATCCATAAGTTCGATGTTTCGATACAGCACTCGCAATTCTACCTCTTCGCCTTCTTGTTTTCGTCGGCGCTGGGCACACTATTGGGAGGACCCATTGGCGACCGTGTAGGACGTAAATATGTCATCTGGGTATCCATCCTGGGCGTGGCGCCGTTCACCCTACTAATGCCCCATGTGGATAGCTTGTTGTGGACGTGTGTGCTAAGCATCTGCATCGGCTTCATCCTGTCGTCGGCTTTCTCGGCTATTCTGGTCTATGCGCAGGAGATATTGCCCATGAAGCTGGGCCTGATTTCCGGACTGTTCTTCGGACTGGCATTCGGTATTGCGGGTATTGCTTCAGCCGTATTGGGGAATATCGCTGATGCCAAAGGCATTGAGTATGTGTATCAGATGTGTGCGTATATGCCGCTGCTAGGTCTTATCACTTATTTCTTACCTAATTTAAAGAAAAATTAGTTTTTGCTAGCGCTGTCTCTTCTTTCTCTTTTGCCTTGATGCAAAAGAGAAAGAAGCAAAGAGAAAAAATCAAGGCTGCGTGTGTTTTCCTACTCGCTCGCTGCGTAGCGCTAACGACCCCGAACTCACTCGCTACGCTCGCTCAAACACAGGGTCGTCTTCACGCGCTACTACGGTCGCTCGCTTAACGGAAAACGCACGAGGCCAATCCCGCAACGCCACATCGCTTCGCTCGTGCTTTTCAGTGACATCGCTTCGCTCGTACTTTTTTGCTTTGTGACATTGATCCGCTCGCGGATTTCTGTTAATGGATGGTTCAATTAGAGTACAACACGAGCGAAGCGATGTCACTGAAAAACACGAGCGAAGCGATGTGGCGAGCCGGGATTGGCCTCATTTTCGGAGCGTGAAACGGAGCTTGTGCGAAAAGCGTGAAGAAGGTTCGGCTGTTTGAGCGAAGCGAGTTCCGAACCTTTAGCTTTTCGTGCCGGCGGAGTAGCGGAGAATGTGCAGCCTTGATTTTTTGTTTCTTTTGCATCAAGGCAAAAGAAAAGAAGCTTGGACAAAACCGTCCGAAACCGGACAGTATAAATAAACTAACACATTCACAATCAGACAGTAATTCTTCTGGCACAAAGATTGCCCTCTCCTGTAAAAAACTAAAGACAATATGGAAGATATGATTCGAATGGAGGGGATTACCAGAGTATACCGCACCAAAGAAGTAGAAACCCTGGCACTGGAAAATGTAAATCTGGAAGTAAAAGAAGGTGAGTTCGTGTCCGTCATGGGCCCATCGGGCTGTGGAAAGAGTACCTTGTTAAACATCATGGGATTGCTCGACCTCCCCACT
>JAVBVI010000077.1:0-78695 GCA_031554505.1 Bacteroides sp.
TGTCCATCCGGGAAACCATTCCGCAACCCCCGCTTTGGGAAGGACATCTGCATCTGGCTATGGCTCCCACCAAGAACATGGACCGCAACGAATGGTTAGCCGAGAAAGCCACGGAGATAGGGTTCGATGAGCTCTCGTTCATGAACTGCCGCTTCTCGGAACGGAAAGTCATCAAGACGGAACGCATCGAGAAGATACTGGTATCGGCCATCAAGCAGTCGCTCAAAGCCCGCCTGCCCCTCCTGAACGAGATGGAAGACTTCCGCTCCTTCACCTCCCGCAACCTCCCCGGACAGAAGTTCATCGCCCACTGCTACGAAGGGGAGAAACCGTTGCTACGGGATGTCCTCCGCCGGGGCGAAGACGCTGTGGTGCTGATAGGTCCGGAGGGCGACTTCAGCGAAGAGGAGGTAGCACTGGCTGTGACCAAGGGGTTCACACCCATCAGCCTGGGACAGTCGCGCCTACGCACAGAAACAGCAGCCCTGGTGGCTTGCCATACATATCAACTTATCAATCAATAAAAAATCAGACAATTATGGTGAAGAAAACGTTTTTCCGACTTTCAGCGATTATTCTGCTTGTGGTCCTTGCTTCGGCTTGTTCCAAATCACAGAGCGAGTACACACGTGCGATCCCTGCTGACGCCACCGGCGTACTCTCGGTCAACCTGAAAGCATTGGCCGATAAGGCCGGAGTGAGTGACAAAGAGAACCAGCCCATGCTGCAAAAGATGCTGGAAAGCATGAAAGGCGGTACGGATGCTGCGACCTTCGAGCAAGTAGAAAAAATCATGAAAAGCCCGAAGGAATCGGGTATCGACGTTGATTCGCCTGTCTATCTGTTCAAGTCGCCGAGCGTAGAGGCCGCCCTCGTTGCCAGAATAAGCGACGAAAACAAACTGCAAACCACTCTGGAACTGGCTGCTAAAGAACAACTCTGCGAGCCCGTAGCCAAAGGCGACGGATACAGCTACACGGTATGCAACAACCTATTACTGGCTTTCAATGGCGAAACACTCATCGGAATGAGCAGCTTTGGAACCAGCCATACGGAACAGCAACAAGCCACCATATCCGGACTGATGAAGCAAACGGACAAGACCAGCATACACGCCAACAAAGCATTCCTGAAAATGCAAGAACGGAAAGGCGACTTCAGCTTCTTCGCCTCGATGGATGCCCTACCGGCCCAATATACACGCCAGTTCAGCCTCGGACTCCCACAGGGAACTGAAATAGGCGAAATGTCAATGCTAGGCAACTTATCGTTCGAAAAAGGAAAAATCACTGCCAGCTTCGAGCCCTTTACCGAGAACGAGGCGCTGAAAGAGCAGATAAGAAAGCAAGAAAAGGCACTGACCTCACTGAACGGGACATTCCTGGACTACTTACCTGCTTCCTCACTCGGCGTACTGAGTATCGGAGCCAATGGAGAAGAGTTTTACAAATTCCTG
The DNA here is from genome assembly GCA_031554505.1 of Bacteroides sp. Classification (GTDB taxonomy): domain Bacteria; phylum Bacteroidota; class Bacteroidia; order Bacteroidales; family Bacteroidaceae; genus Bacteroides. The sequence goes on from JAVBVI010000077.1 coordinate 1,457, forward strand.
CAGGAGAACAAAGACTTCAAGGATTTGGCCGACCTGTCTCAATTAGAAGGCCTGCAACAACTGTTCTCTTCGTTCAAAGGCGACCTCACCATCGGTCTGCTCGACATCTCCATGAAAAGCAATACACCCAACTTCGTAGCGTATGCCGAGATGAAAGATGCACAGGTACTAAAAACCATCTATGACAGCCAGGTTGAACTAGGTCTGCGCCCCGGCGAACTCACCCAACTGAGCGAAAACAACTACCTGTACAAAGGAAAAGCCCTCGGCACACCTGTATATTTCGGTATAAAGGACAAAAAAATGTATGCCACCAACAACGAAGCTATCAACGCAGACATCTTCAAGAAGGCCGACAAGTCGATCAAGAGCCTTGACTTATCCTCCAACATGAAGGGCAAGAATGTAGCCTTCGTTATCAGCATGGACGCTATCCTGGAACTCCCACTCGTTAAGATGATAGTAGGTTTTGGTGGAGAAGAGGCTCAGACATACTTCACCCTGGCATCCAAAGTAAGCTACCTCGAAGTGACCAGCGATAAGGGTGTGGCGCAAACCACTCTCTACCTGAAAGACAAAGATATCAACGCCCTGAAACAGATCGTAGACTTTGTGCGCCTGTTCACAGGCATGTAATACCAGTCAGATGAACAGTATACACTTACGGCAAACACTTCCACAAGTGTTTGCCGACCGTGATTCAGTAACTTCGGACGTGTGGCACTCCGATGTCATCTTCCGGAAAGGAGAATCGTACCTCATCGAAGCGGCGTCGGGCACCGGCAAGTCGTCGCTTTGCAGCTATATCTATGGCTACCGCGACGATTATCAAGGTATCATCAACTTCGACGAGACCAACATCAAAGCACTCCGGGTGAAGCAATGGGTACAGTTCCGCAAGCACTCGCTCAGCATGCTTTTCCAGGAGCTGCGACTCTTCCCCGAGCTAACCGCCCTGGAGAACGTACAGTTGAAGAACAACCTCACCGGGTTCAAGAAGAAGAAAGAGATCCTGGCGTTGTTCGAAGCACTGGACATCGCCGACAGGCTCCAAGCTCCAGCAGGCAAGCTCTCCTTCGGGCAACAACAGCGGGTGGCCTTCATCCGCTCCCTCTGCCAACCGTTCGACTTCATCCTGCTCGACGAGCCCGTCAGCCACCTCGACGATGAGAACGGCCGGCTCATGGGCACTCTACTCACCGAAGAAGCCACCCGTCAGGGGGCAGGCATCATTGTCACCTCCATCGGCAAGCACATCGAACTCTCCTACCAACATACATTACGTTTGTAAATACCCGATAGATTCATGAAATTAGTCTGGAAGCTCCTCCGCCAACATATCAGCATCGGTCAGATGGCCGGTTTCTTTCTGGCCAACCTCTTCGGGATGACCACCGTTCTGCTCGGTATCCAGTTTTATAAAGATGTGCTGCCCATCTTCACCGAGGGCGACAGCTTTATGAAACAGGATTACATCATCGCCACCAAGAAAGTGAGCACGCTGGGTACCTTTGCCGGAAAGAGCAATACCTTCTCGTCGTCGGAGATCGACGAGATGAAAGCGCAACCGTTCACGCAAGCAGTGGGGGCATTTACCCCGTCGCAGTTCAAGGTATCGGCCGGGTTGGGTATGCAGGAAGCGGGCATTCACCTCTCTACGGAGATGTTCTTCGAGGCGGTGCCCGATGCTTTCGTGGATGTGAGCCTGGACAAGTGGCACTTCGATGCAGACAGTCACATGATTCCCATTATCATCCCACGCAACTACCTGAATCTGTACAACTTCGGTTTCGCACAGAGCCGCAACCTGCCCAAACTGTCGGAAGGACTCATGAGCCTGATACAGATGGATATCCTGATGCGCGGCAACGGACGGGTGGAGCAGTACAAAGGCAGCATCGTGGGCTTCTCCAACCGGCTGAATACGATATTGGTGCCGCAATCGTTCATGGACTGGGCCAACAATGCCTTTGCCCCGGAAACGAAAGCTACCCCATCGCGCCTCATCGTCGAGGTGAAGAATCCAGCCGACGCCAACATCGCCAAGTACTTCCAACAGAAAGGATACGAAACCGAGGACAACAAGCTGGATGCCGGAAAGACCACCTACTTCCTACGCCTCATCGTAGGCATTGTGACGGGTGTGGGGCTGCTCATCAGTATCCTCTCATTCTACATCCTGATGCTGAGCATCTTCCTGTTGCTGCAAAAGAATACGGTGAAGCTGGAGAGTCTGTTGCTTATCGGGTATAGTCCCACACGGGTAGCCCTACCCTATCAGGTACTAACGTTCGGGCTGAACATCGTGGTGCTACTACTCTCCATAGGCTTAGTGGCCTGGGTTCGTTCGTTCTACCTGGGGACAGTAGCCACACTCTTTCCACAACTGGCAGCCGGATCATTGATACCGTCGCTCGCCGCCGGGATCGTCCTTTTCTTACTCGTTTCCTGTCTCAACCTGGTTGTCATCCGCCGAAAGATCCTTTCCATCTGGATGCATCGGTAAGGGCAAAAGCAATTTGCTTACTTCTTCCCACATTGTAGAGTACATCCGCCAGCATTGGTCCTAGCTTGCGTACAAAGTCCTGTAATGTAATATGCGCGATAGTATGTGTAACATAATAGTACGTGATGTAACGTCCAGTAATAAAGAGGTAACAACAGTAATCGGATACTTGAGCAGGATGAAGTATCTTTGCAGTATAACATTGCCATAATATTTATATAACATGAAACGTACCATTCTTTTCCTGACAGCCACTTGCTGTTGCTTGTTTTTCCTCTGTAGCTGCGGAGGCAACAAACAGATCCCGACCACTTTTACCAATCCGGTGATTTTCGCCGATGTACCCGACGTAGATGTAATCCGCGTGGGAAGTGACTACTACATGGTGAGCACCACCATGCACCTCATGCCCGGTGTGCCCATCATGAAATCGAAAGACCTGGTGAACTGGGAAATCATCAGTTATGTGGTTCCCGAAATCAAAGACAGTCCGGCGTACGACCTGGAAGGCGGAAGCGTCTACGGACAGGGCCAATGGGCTACTTCTCTCCGTTACCACAACGGTAAGTTCTACGTATTCTTCGCCACCAACCGTCCGCAGAAGACCTATATCTACAGCACTGCCGACCCGGCCGGAAAGTGGAACAAGGTGATGGATCTGAACCAACTGTTCCACGACACCTCTCTGTTCTTCGACGACGATGGTAAGGTATATGTAGCCGGCGGCAGCGGGAACGTCCGCCTGCGGGAGCTAAAAAGCGACCTGTCTGGTGTGAAAGAAGACGGCCTCAACGTAGAGGTTATCAATGGAAAAGAGCGCGACCTCAAAGGACTGCTCGAAGGCACTCATCTCTGCAAATACAATGGCAAATACTACATGTTCCTCATCTGGTGGCCCTCCGGTGGTATCCGCACCCAGCTCGCTTTCCGCTCGGACAAGATAGAAGGACCGTATGAGCACAAGGTGATTCTCTCCAACGACATGGACCGCAAAGGCGCCGGTGTAGCACAAGGCTGCATCATCGACACACCGAACGGAGAGTGGTATGGTTTCTTATTCCAGGACCGGGGAGCAGTAGGACGTGTTCCGGTACTGACACCCTGCCGTTGGGAAGACGGATGGCCGATATTGGGCGATGCGGACGGGAAAGTTCCGGTGGTGATGAACCGGCCGGTAGCCGGACAGAAAGCCAGCCCATTGGTGATCAGCGACGACTTTAGTTCGTCAACACTGGCTATCAACTGGCAATGGAACCATAATCCCGACAACAGCCTGTGGTCGCTCACCGAACGCAAAGGATACATGCGCCTGAAAACAGGTAAGGTGGTACAAAGCATCTTCGACGCCCGGAACATGCTCTCGCAGCGTACGGAAGGTCCCGCCTGTCGCGGCGTCGTATCACTCGACTTGACAAACATGAAGGATGGCGACATCGCCGGACTGACAGCTTACTGCTCTGAACCGGGCATCATCTCGATCCAGATGGAAGGCACGAAGAAATATGTGGTGATGACCGACCGAAAGACCGAAAAAGCACGGGCGGAACTTACTCAGAACAAGATCTATCTGCGTCTGGACTGCGACTTCCATAACGGAACGGACAAAGCCAACTTCTTCTACAGTCTGAACAACAAAGACTGGACTCCTCTGGGCACTGAGTTCCAGATGGTGTACAACCTACGGCATTTCATGGGCAACCGCTTCGGCATCTTCAACTATGCCACCAAAGCAGCGGGAGGATACGTCGATGTAGACTTCTTTGACTACACCAGACTGCCCTAACCAAATTCATCCACACAAAGACTGCAGGCAGGTATATGGGCATTCGCCACTTTATACCTGCCTGCTCGCCAAACAAATACTACCATGAGAAAAACAACCTTATTCTGCTTTACCCTTTTCATGGCAACCAGTCTGCTCGCTCAAAAGGGAATACGATTGAAAGAAAACTTTGATTTCGACTGGAAGTTCTCACTGAGCGATAACCCTCAGTATGCCAAGAAGTCATACACAGATGCGACCTGGAAGGATGTGCAACTACCGCACGACTGGAGTATTACACTCCCCTTCGACCCCAATGTGACAGGTTCCGTCGGACATCTTCCCGGCGGTATCGGCTGGTACCGCAAAACATTCAAGCTCCCCGCAACCTACAAAGGCAAGTCCGTCTCCATCCTGTTCGATGGTATCTACCACCAAAGTGATGTGTACATCAACGGACATCATCTGGGCTTCCGCCCGTATGGATTTTGCAGCATTGAGTACGACCTGACTCCCTTTCTCGATCCACAAGGCGAGAATGTGATTGCCGTACGGGCCGACCGTTCCAAGAACAACGAGAACGCCCGTTGGTACACCGGTACAGGCATCTACCGCCATGTGTGGTTGCAAGTCACTAATCCGGTACATGTAGCGACTTACGGAACCTATGTCACCACGCCCGTCATCACGCCAGAGAAAGCCGAGATACAGGTGGCCACCACGGTGATGAACACCACCGGCAAGGCAGAGAAGCTGAGCGTTTCCCAACAAGTACTGAACGAAGCAGGCAAGGTGATTGCCAAGGGCGATCACCACTCTCTTTCACTGGATGCCAGTGCAACAACAGATATCCGTCAAAGTCTCCTCTTGAACAATCCTCGGCTGTGGACACAGGAAGATCCGATGATGTATACCCTGGAAACCACTGTCAAGGCAGGCGGCAAGGTGGTCGACGTGGTTCATACCCCATTCGGTGTGCGCACCATCGCTTTCGACAGCGAGAAAGGATTCCTGCTGAACGGCCAACAAGTGAAACTGAAGGGAATGTGCCTGCACATGGATGCAGGCAGTCTGGGCACAGCCGTACCCGACCGTTCGTATGAGCGCCGACTGGAGATCATCAAAGAATATGGGTGCAACGCCATCCGCTGTGCGCACAACCAGCCTTCGCCGGAGTTCCTCGACCTGTGCGATCGCATGGGCTTCCTGGTCATCGACGAAGCGTTCGACAAATGGAAGTCGGGGTACTATGAGAAGTATTTCGACGAATGGTGGCAACGCGACTTGGCCGACATGATCTTGCGCGACCGAAACCATCCGTGCATCATCCTGTGGAGCATCGGGAATGAAGTGACGGAAGCCTGGGACGGCTCGAATGTGGGCATCGAACGGGCAAAAATGTTGCAGGATTTTGTACACGAGATGGAGCCTAGTCGCCTGGTAACACTGGCCGCACAAAACAATCACCGGGGCGAGTTCTCGGCCGTGGTCGACGTAGCTGGGTACAACTACCTGGAAGCCCGCCTGCTGACCGACCGGAAGAAAGACCCGTCGCGCCTCTTCCTCGTTTCCGAGGAATTACCTTATTACAGTGGGGCCGAGGGAAATATTCGCAGCTACACCGTAAACAATCCTTGGAACATCGTAGCTGCCCATGACTTTATTGCCGGAGGTTTCATCTGGTCGGGTGTGGACTATCTGGGCGAAGCCGGAGGCGCTGCCCACGGATGGTCCAACGGGCTGTTCGATATCTGTATGTTCGAGAAACCGCGCGCCGCCTACCACCGTGCCATGTGGAACGAGCAACCGTCGGTAGGAATGGCCGTAATCGACCAGTCGCTGGACATGGATCACGGAAGAGATCTCTGGCAATGGCCCAAGATGGCATCGCACTGGAGCTTCCCGAACAGCTACATCGGCATGATCATGGAGGTACGCACCACGACCAACTGTGAAAGGGTAGAACTATTCATGAACGACAAGTCGATGGGAATCTACGAAACGGCCGACTACCCTAACAATACCATCGTATGGAACGTTCCTTACACCCCCGGCAAACTGGAAGCCAAAGCATACAACGGAAACGAAGTGGTAGCCACCAACCTACTGGTCACTGCCAAGAGAACCAGCCGCCTGACACTGACCACCGACCGCACGCAGATCAAAGCCGATGGGCAGGACTTATCGCACATGGCTATTCAACTGCTCGATGACAAAGGAAACCCTGTACAGGTAGACGACCGCAAGATAACGGTCAGCGTAGAAGGCGAAGGCGTATTCCGCGGACTAGACAGCAGCGAACTGCGCCGTACCATCCCGTTCGGCAGCAATGAGCTTCCCACTAAGTTCGGACAAGCATTGATCATCGTACAATCCACTCGCAAGGCCGGTAGCATACAGGTACATGTCAAGGCCGAAGGCATTGATGAGATGTACTCCACTACCATCACTACCCGATAAATTCTCAAGGTTTTCGTTTGTTCGTATGAAACAATCTGTTTCATACGAACAAACGAAGTGTTTCATGCCTTGAAATGAGCTGTTTCAAGGCATGAAAAAACATCTCTCTCGATAAGCCCGTTGCCCGCAAAAGTAGAATTTAATGTTGGATTTTACCTGCTTCGCGGGAATTATGTTGCAAAGGAGGTGCACCGAAATAACTCGGATGATTGTTGTCCGGATTGACTACAATAGTCTCGAGTACTACTTCGGGATCAATCATATATACCTTCAATGTATGCATACCCGCTTCGCGGACATCCAGTTCGATATCCAGCCAACGCAGGTTATCGAACACCTCGTTGCGCCGATGTTGTCTGGCAGCTACCAATGCCAGATCTTTATTGAGCGGAGGAAGCGGTTTCAGCACTGTAGAGCGACTCAGGTTCTTCGGCGTATACTCGTCGAACGTATCCACCAACCCTTTCCGGGCATCGATGATGTGCGGTTCACCATTGTCCAACGATACAGCAATGCGCAATCCGCGTTGCGGGAAGACATCCTGCGTAGGGAGAATGCCGAGGCAAACGATACTTTTTCCAGCCTGTGGAAGGAATACCTTGTATTCCAAACGAGGAGCAGTTTCCGGCGTAGCACTGGGAGCGGTAACAGGCTGAATGCCCATACAACCCTCCGAACGTCCCAGATCGGGCAAGAAAGTCCACTGCGCCTGTTGCCCCGGTATACAAGCATTGAACTGGTAAGAAGGGATAGAGAATTCGCCTGTCAGGCTGCCGAAGTACGACTCCTGCGTAGCCGGGAGGGGAGTTTTGACAGCATGTACCTGTACAGTGGCAGTTATCCGTCCTTGCTTGATGCTAATGGTACCATCTGTTTGTCCATCCGGCAATGACTTCCAATCGACATCTACTTGCAGACGGGTTTCTTTATCTACTGTACCTTTTGACTGGCTTAGTTTGATCCAAGAATTATTGGTTTTCGCTGTAAAGGAGAACGGACCTGCACCCCGGTTGAAGACATCGATGTAATAACTTTGCTTACTCATAACATCGAACGTGGGAAGAGTAGGCGATATCTCTTTTCCTTCCACCCAGGCCTCTTCACTACCTTCCACAGCTATCCCCATGGCTGGTGCAGCGAGCGGGGTGACTTCTTTCATGGCAGGAAGCACGTTTTCCCTGGGCATGGACCATTGCGTATAGCCCAAATGAATATCCGACATCATGTTCTTCCACTGACCGTTGGCCAACGGACCATTGTAATAGTCACTCAACTGTTTGTCCGTTTCAAAGAGCTCACGCATGCGTACGGCATAATCATTGGCACTGACTCGTCCTTGCTTTGCATACAGATTATTCTTACCTGCAGCAAGGTATATCTCTGCCACTCCAGCCGAAGCTTTGGCCGGATAAAGCACCAATTGGTAATACGCGTCTTTCGCTTCGGGTGCTATCTTAGATTCAAGCGCTTCAGCTTTTGCAGCCACCTCTCTCCAAAGTTCAGTTATACGATCGGCTTCCCGATGATTCACCTGACTAAAAATACCAGTAGCTTGCACTTCCGCTTTTCGCCAAAGATTATATTTGGGATAGCGAGAAACAATATCGGCTATCTCTTCGGCATGTTCTGCTCCGAAGATACGTGTGGCCCAGTCCACCGTGTACTCCCACGTCTTATCAGCGGGGATAGCATCGGGATTCCAGGCATAACGCATGATGAAGTCAATGGGAAGTTCCTTCGGTTTAAGATCGCCCACATTGACCACCCACAGATCATCGATACCCGTTTCATAAGCCAAATGGAACTGTTCACGCAGTTTCGGTATAGTGGTAGTATTCACCCAACGATCGTTCCACGGCCCTCCGTTCATATCGATGTGATAATAAAGTCCGCAACCGCCTTTCCGGTTACGTTCGTTGAGCGGGCCAACCCGACGAATGTATCCCCAATTATTGTCACAGAAGAGCAATAACACATCATCGGGAACGGTAAGTCCGGCATCATAATACCGTTGTACCTCCGTAAATATGGCCCAAAGTTGCGGCACTTCGGCTGGATCTTTACCATACGTTTTCCGGATGATCTCCCGTTGTCCTTCGACCACCTTATGCAACGTGCGGATATTATCTTCATCGTTTCCGCTCCCCATAGCTACGTCTCCATCCCCCCGCATACCGATGGTAATGAGGTTATCGTATGCTTTGTTCCGTTCCAAACCGTCAGAGAAGAACTTGTCCAGCTTTTCTTTGTTGGTAGCATAGTCCCAAGCACCCACTTCGCCCTTCCGATCCGTATATTCCTTATGTGAACGCATCATGGGTTCGTGATGTGAAGTACCCATGACAATGCCGTACTCATCAGCAAGTACAGGATTCATGGGATCATCTTCATTGAACGATTTGCCCCACATGGCCGGCCATAGATAGTTTGCTTTCAAGCGCAACAACAGTTCGAACATATGTGTGTACATCTTCGAGTTGATTCCCCCGAAGTTACTACGAGACCACTGCCCGAACGAAGGTTCTTCGTCATTGATAAAAATACCCCTGTATTTCACCTTCGGCGCATCCTGAATATATCTTCCGGCTTTCACATAAAGCGATTTGCTTTTCTTGGCAGGTACATTCGCCCACCAATACCAAGGTGATACACCTATTTTCTCAGAGATATCATAGATGCCGTAGATGGTTCCCCGTTTGTCGCTTCCTGCCACTACCAGATTACCATCCACCGTCTGAATCAGAAACGACTCCCATTGACCTTTTATATCCGTCACATCTACTTTCTTTTCAGCGATGAGGCGGTCGATCAACCTGCTTTTACCTATAGTACCCACTATAATGGCACCTGATGGGGCTGGTGTGGTAGTTTCCATGATTTTCATGGCATTGCCCGTTACCTTTCGCACATCGTCGCTCAAATCATTGGCAGCGCGGACCACCCCTTTCCAATCCTCTGAATCGACCAGGATGTTTGCTGTCCATCCTTTGTCTGCAATTCTGAAAGCATTACCTGAAGCTGCAGACAGGATGTATGGCGGAGGAGTTCTGTATTCACTGCTCTCTACTTGTTGAGCACAAAGTGGTATCCCGAAGATTATTCCTATAAGGAAAGTACTGAGTGTTTTTTTAAATCGCATATTCTCTGGCATTTTTTAATGATATAAAATTAAGATGGGGGTTCCATCCGTTTCCTTTGCAGCAAAGTTACTAAAGACAAGCAGCATCTACGGCCATTTCTGTTTCCTATAGTTACATAGGTAGAACACACCTGTTTGATTCTGTTTCATATACTTTCCTTTTGGGTTCATCCTTTACAAGTTACTGCAGCTGCTCATAGTCAAAGAAGTCGACATCCACATAGCCGCCGGCTTCCTTAGTAGCGTAATTGGAAATGGCAAAGCGGGTTCCCATAAATAATTTCCGGTAGTCGAACTGCATCTTAAAATCTTTACCTATCTTGGTCCATTGCTTGTTGTTCAAACTGTAATAGAAAGTAGCGATATCCTGATTCAAGTGGAAATCGCCATCAATACGGAGGTAAACGATATCCTGTGTCAATTCTACTCGCCCCTGTTCTACGGCTTCCACGTTGAGGATAGCTTTTTCCCGATCGCTCAGATTGACTACGTTTGTTGACATGGTGAGGTATTTCTTATCTCCTTCCCGGACAACGGACAGCAGACCGGAGTGCCCGTTGAATGCAGCAAAACCTGCCACATCACCGTCTTTCATCTGCGAAAGATCGAACGATACGACACCCTTGCAGGCCGGTCCCTCCATGCGTTGAGTCAAGGTGTTGCGAGCAGCATACAAGTTGCCTGCCAGGCGATTGGTCCGCAAGCGCAGATAGCCCGGGCGATCCGTGAGCGACCAGTATTCGTTCAATGGATTATGGTTCCACTGCCAGTTCATCTTCAGTTTGGCGTTGCCAAAGTCATCACCTTCCACTATTCGCTGTGCTACAGGAGCTGGTTTTAGAGGTGTCTCTCCATGAGCCGGTACCTTACCGTTCTCATCACCCAGCATCGGCCAACCGTCTATCCAGCGGCAGGGCATCAGCAAAGGTACCCGACCAATAGCGCCCCGGTCCTGAAAGATGACGGCATACCAGTTGCCGTTCTTATCATCGACCAAACATCCCTGACCTACGTATGGGAAACCGGCATAATTATCTTCCAGAATCACCTTCTTCTCGTACGGACCGGTGATCTGGTCTGCCCGGTAACAGACCTGCCGGCGTTTGCTGTTCCGTGGCCAGGAAATCATAAGCAGGTAATATTTCCCGTCGTGTTTCACCACCTGACTTCCTTCGAGCAACCCGGTTTCCTCGGCATCGCGTTCGAAGAGTTGCATTTTCACACCTCCTTCTTTCACGCCGGAAAGGTCACTCTTAAGCTCCTGCAGGGAACCGGTTCCCGAGAAAACATACACGCGACCGTCGTCATCGAAGAAGAGGGAAGCATCGTGGAAGTGAGGCGTACGGGATACCAATGTCCATTTATCGGTAGCCGGATCGGTGGACGAATAGATATAGGCGCTGTAGGGTTGGTCGTTGGGCGAGAAGAGCACATAAAACTTCCCGTTGTGGTAACGGATAGACGTGGCCCACTGCCCGCGTCCGTACACCGTTCCGCCCTCCATGTTGTATTTCGGCGTATCGTTCAGGGTATCGAACACGTAGCTGACGGTTTCCCAGTGAACCAAGTCGCGCGAACGCATCACCGGTGCTCCAGGCATCATGTGCATGGTGGTACTGACCAAGTAGAAATCGTCCCCGCACCGGGTCATCGACGGATCGGGTGCATCGGCATTGATTACAGGATTGGTGTAACTAGTCACCATCTTCTGGCCCTTACACCCAGAGGACATTACAAGAAGAAATACGAACAAAATACTGTTTTTCATGATTTATCTATTTAATTATATTGTATACTTTTAGTCGTTAGCGGGCAACATCTCCATGATGAAGCCATACGAATACGGAGCATTACCGGCATTGGTATATTTGCCCATTGTCTTGGCACCCCAGGAATCATCTCCTCCTACCCCGTGAATATTCAAATCAATATTTACATTGATGAAGTTGCGAACGGGTAAGTCATACAGGTGTTTTGCTTTTTCAAGATCTTCCTCTCCATACGGCCATGCCCTGAAACAAAGGGGTTGAAGCCCGGTCACCTTCAGCGTCTTACTTCCATCGCCCAAGGTGAACCAGCGCACATCGCAACGATTCGCATTATCTTGCGGGACTACATAGTCCGTTACAAACTGATCGAGCTTCTCGGTGTAGCATCCGATAAGCGCTGCTTGTTTCCGGTCGGGATAGTTTTCAAACGCTCCCCGGCCGTACCAGGTGATTGTTTCAGAAGCGACCGGTACACGCATGCGCATGCCAAACTTCGGGATCAATGGGATATTTTCTTTCAAGGGCTGGTAAGAAGCCTCTACCTGAACCTTGCCACTGCCATTGATGGTATAGCGGAGTTGGTATCCGGCACCGACAGCGGGCAAGTCTATCTCCATCTCAATGACCGCCAATCGGTCTTTTACGGTATGCTTGACAGCCTTTACTACCCTGCTACGGGCAGCATCCCGCCATACTCCCAATTCTTTAGTATATCCGCTACGCTTCTGGTTATCGTTCGGCGGTTTCCAGAAATAGGGTTCAAGGACTCCCTGTATCACCTTTTTCCCTTCGTGCTCCCATCCGGTCAATGCCCCATCCGACAAATTAATCCGGAAGGTGCTCGGTCCTGCCATGATTTGTATAGCCTCTGCCTGTACTTCCAACCGGACATCCGGGCCGGAACCGGTTATCGACTCGGCCTTTGCCGGCTTGAACAGGAACTGCTCCTTGGCTACCGGGAAACCTTTGTCAGCCCACAAAGTAGGTTCCTTCAACCGGGCATAAACATTCAGGAATACTTCACCGTCCGTCTGGGGGCAACGAGGTATTCCCAATGAAGACTGATCAACCAAAGACAGTTGCCCGTTACCGACTATCTTTCCACCGTCCAGCCACTCGTAAGTATAATCGAACTCATCGAGCGAGGTGAAGAAATACTTGTTTTTAAGTTGAATTCTATCCAGGGCCGGCATCGTAAAACCAAGATACTGATACACCTTCTGCACCTCATAATAGTGAGGATGAGGAACCCGGTCGGCTCCTATCAATCCGTCGATGCAGAACTCTCCGTAATTGGGCACATCCCCAAAATCGCCGCCGTAAGCAAAGAACTCATCTTCTTCCAATGACAAAGCATTCGGGTGTTGGCCGTACTTCAACGGCGAACCGTCTTTTTTCTTGGCTATACCATGATCCGCCCATTCCCAAATGGCTGCTCCAATGATGCCGGCGTCGGCCTCTATTACATCCCAGTACTCTTGCAGATTACCTATTGAATTACCCATCGCGTGGGCATACTCCCGCATGAATACCGGTCGGTCGGTAATTTTTTCTCCAAGAGCTTTGAGTTTGTCGGGATGAAGATAACCCTCATCGTAGACATCGGATACCGACCTGTCCGAATCATAATATATCAGTCGCGAACGATCCAGAGCGCGTATGGTATCTGCCATGGCTCGGGAATTCATACCCCGTCCTGCTTCATTACCCAGCGACCAGAACACGACACAAGGGTGGTTCTTGTCCCGCTGATACAGGGATACAGCTCTGTCGACATGCGCTTTCGTCCAAGCAGGGTTATCGCCTAGCTCCTTGTTGCCGATACCAAAGTCATGGCTTTCATTATTCGCTTCATCCATAACATAGAAACCGTACTTGTCGCACAACTCGTACAACAAAGGCGACTGTGGATAGTGCGACGTACGAATCATGTTGATATTGGCCTGCTTCATCAGTTGCAGGTCCTTTCTCATAGTAAACTCATCCATATAGCGACCTGTCCGCGGGTGATGTTCGTGCCGGTTCACGCCCTTCAACTTCACGGGCTGTCCGTTTACTTTAAAGACTTCCCCGTCGGCCTGAATCTTACGGATGCCCAGATGATACTGAAATGATTCGATGATTCGTTCTTTTTCTTTCAGCCGAAGGGTTACTTCATACAAATGAGGTTTCTCGGCCGACCATAGGAGGGGCTTATATACGATGGAAGATAAAGCAACTTCCGTTGTGGACGATTGTTTCAGCGCATCCACTTTACCATACAAATGCTCCGAGATAGTTTTCCCTTCCCGGTCTTTTCCTGTGATGATGGCTTCGAGAGTCAAGCGCCCGCCCTTGCTCCGGGAAGTGTTCCGGATGACAGCCTTTACACCGATCTGCGCAGACTGAAAATCATCGGCCAAGTCGGCCGTCAGCGTATAGTCTTTCAGGTATATGGCAGGACGTACCCATAACTCAACAGGACGGAATATGCCGCTCAATCGCCACATATCTTGATCCTCCAGGTAGCTGCCATCCGACCAACGATAGACTTCGACCGCCAATCGGTTAGTGCCTTGAGCAACATAACTGGTTACGTCGAACTCAGCCGGTGACATTGAATTCTCGCTATACCCCACCCTTTGACCGTTGATCCATAGATACATGGCCGACTCTACTCCACCGAAATGCAGGAAGAGACGTTTGCCTTTCATCTCCGGTGACACATGGAAAGTCGTCACGTACGAGCCCACAGGATTGCGATTCCCATAACTGTAGTAGGTACGCGGCGGTTCACTCGTCACTCTTGGCGGATCTTTTTTGAACGGATACGCCCAGTTCGTATAGATGGGCTTGTCATATCCCTGCATCTGCCAGTTGCCGGGGACCTGTATCTGGTCCCACTGCTCTACATTGAAATCATTCTTATAGAAGTCCGCCGGTCGTTGGGAAGGATCGGGCGACCAATGGAACTTCCACTTCCCATTCAGAGAGATGATATCCCGGCACTCTTGTTGCTTCGATGGCAGCATTAATGTACAATGGTATTCTTCTTTCTGGATACCAATAACCGATGGGTTCTCCCAGTCCGGTAACGTTTGTGCATAGGCCTGCCATCCGAACAAGCATACCATGCCAAGAGCCAGTTTTTTGTTTTTCATATTTCCTGTTTTGCAGATCACTTATTCCTGCCAATCGCGTTCTGAATTCAAGCGCCGATTGGCCATATATATCCACGGTAAAGATACTGCATCTTTCTTCTCGGACAGTTTCCTGACGTTACATATACCATTGCACAGATTACATATTTCGCCCTTTATGTATCAAATCAATAAGAGTGTGTAACATACGACAAAGAAGAGGAAACATCAGGAAACCAAAGTTCCGGCAAGAACGAGTATCTTTGTAACATCCACCAATGACATACACTAATACATCAACTAATATGAAAAAGAATCACACTTTTAATCCATGCAGAAAAGTATTGTTAGTTATTTTTGCCCTATGCATAGCTAACAATCTCAAAGCAGACTATCCGATCTTCTGGCAACGTTATACAGCCGACCCATGGGGACTGGAATACAATGGGCGACTGTATCTGTTTTGCTCACATGACACCTACAGTCCTGAAAAAGGATATGGTTACTTCATGAACGATATAACCTGTATTTCTACCGACGACATGAAGAACTGGACTGATCATGGCGAAGTATTCCATGCAAAAGACTCAAAGTGGGGAGCTAAGAGGACTTGGGCTCCTTGCGTGGTTTATCAGCATGGAAAGTTTTATCTATATTATGGCGATGCAAATGGCGGAGGTATTGGAGTGGCGATCAGTGATAATCCTACAGGCCCTTACGTAGACAACCAAGAGCATCCGGTAGTTGACATGAATACGCCAGGAGTATTAGTTTACGATGAAAACCATCGGCCTGTTAAAAACAAGAAAGATGTCCCCGGTGCCATATCCGGAAGTGAGAATTGGGGGATGTGGTGTTTCGATCCTAGCGTACTTGTAGATGATGATGGGCAGGTATATATGTATTTTGGTGGAGCACATCCTGATAACTCCCGCATAATCAGACTAAAGAGCAACATGGTGGAGACTGATGGCGTTGCCGTAAAACCCAACACGCCGGGATTCTTCGAAGCCTCCTTCGTGCATAAATATAGAAACAAATACTACTACTCCTACGCCGGGCACCTTTTCAGCCGCTCTGCCAATATAGAATATGTAATGAGTGACAAGCCTATGGAAGGATTTAGCAATCCCCAAGTCATTATACCTAACCCTCCGGTGAATGATGGTTTCAATAATCATCACTCTATCTTTCCATTTCAAGGCGAATGGTATATCGCTTATCATAACCGCGAAGTAGCTTATAAGAATAACGAACAAGACCAACGTGCCCGTGAATATATGCGCAGCGTATGTATAGATCGCCTGTATCATAATGCCGATGGCACTATCCAACCTGTCCATATAACGAGGGATGGATTGACACAACTGAAATACATCAACCCTTATCAACGGAATGAAGCAGAAACCATGGCCAAAGGTGCCGGAATCGAGACCGACTTCAAAGACAAAGAAAGCAGCAATCGTATCGTGACATCAATCCATGACGGGGATTATCTGAAGATCCGCGGAGCAGATTTCGGCAACAAAGGTGCATCACAGTTTTCGGCCTCTCTTTCCAGCATAAAGGGAGATGGGAAGATTGAAATACGTTTGGAAGGAGTCAATGGATTGCTGATAGGCACTCTGCCCGTTTCATCCACGGAGGATTGGAAACTCTGGCAAACGATGACGACGAGTGTACAGCGATTGAGAGGTGTATATGATGTGTATTTGGTCTTCAAAGGCGATAAAGAGGAACTTTTCCGCATGGATTATTGGACATTTAGTAACTAGTTAAACACGCGTCATAGGCAGTTCTTCTACTCGCCGTACGCGGGGCAGGCATTTGGTTACAGCATCCCTATCTCTTCACAGTAATGAAGAAGCTTCGTCACAACTGTGAAGAGGCTTCTTCATTATTGTGAAGAGCTAAACATTATATCTTCTTAGTGGCATACATCCCAACAGTAGTTCCAGTAAAGCCGAAGGAACGAGCTGTTGACAAGAAAGCCGCATCGACATCTGTGCACAGCGTTTCCCACTTATCCTCATCGGTAGCATAATAGAAATCATAATGAGTGCCCCGGGATATCACTTTCAGCCCGATCGACTTCACGTCATCAATGTCCTGCGTATGCAATATCTTCGCTCCGTCCTTGTCTACCTGATAGAGGCTGATCTTCTTTCCGGCTTCCGACTTGCCGGCAGCCAGGAAGTAATGATGCGACTCGTCCTTGAAGAGTAACAAGCCGGCAGCTTTCTGATCGTCATCGGGATCGAACAACATCCGGGTGGAACATTCAAACTTATGGTGCTGCATGCGGCGGCAGACAAAAGCCGGGGTCTTCTTCTCGCTCGCCAATACGTCAGCACATTTCAAGGTGAGATACCCAGGTGTTTCCGAGAGGGAGTACAGATCTGTTCCGGGAGTACGGAGCGTCATCCATTCCATACCCAAAGTAGTAGCATCAAAGTGATCGATCTTTTCCATATTACCGAAAGTAACCTGTTCTTCGCGACTCGTTCCCGGGCGTTGCACGATCATGGAAATCTCCTCGTCACCCTGAGTGATGTACGGATAACCGTCTTCGCTCCATTTCACAGGCATCAGAAAAGTTTCACGTCCCAGGTTCTCGAACTTATGATCGATGGGACGGCAAGCCAGGAACACAGCCCACCAGTCGCCTTCCTTTGTCTGAAGCAAGTCGGCATGTCCGGCGCAGGTGATAGGGTTGGTTCGCTGCTTATCTAAATGACGTTGCGTGAGGATAGGGTTCTTCTCCCACGGCGTGAACGGTCCCATAGGCGAATCGCCACGGAAGATCACTTCGGAATGCCAGTCGCCCGTTCCCCCTTCGGCCGACATCAGAAAGTACCGGCCGTTGATCTTGTATAGATGCGGCCCTTCGATCCAGATGGGCTTATCCTGCGGACGCCATCCTTTGTCTACCAACACCTTTCGGGGGCCAACCGTCTTGTCCGTTGCCACATCGAACTCTTGAACGCGGATGGCCCGATGACCGTCGTATTCTGGTTTTCCGTCCGGCCCGTCATTATTGACAATATAAGCCTTGCCATTTTCATCGAAGAAGAAAGAAGGATCAATACCCTGCACTTCGGGCAACCAGATAGGTTCCGACCACGTACCGAACGGGTCCTGAGTCTTCACAAAGAAGTTTCCTCCACCCACATTGGTAGTAATCATGTAGTACGTTTGGTTGTGCGGATTGTATTCGATGGCCGGTGCGAAAATACCGCCGCTCACATGCTGACCGATCATATTGACCAACTGTGAAGGACGGTCGAGTACATGTCCCACCTGTTTCCAGTTAACCAGGTCCTTACTATGGAATATAGGTACACCGGGGAAATAGGTAAATGTGGAAGTCACCAGGAAATAGTCTTCTCCATTGGTACAGATACTCGGATCGGAATACCATCCAGGCAGAATGGGGTTATAGAAATAGTCCGTCCCCGGCAAAGAATTCTGCTGGTAATAATCGTCCTGCCCAGTGTAAGTGAAAGAGTCGAACAAAGCAACCGATTTTCCAATGGGAGGCAGGTTTTGTCCATCTTTCGCCAACGCACATGAGCTTAGGAAAGCAACCAGGCAGACAGAACCCAGAGTGATGCGCCAGCAATGTAATGAAGGATGTTTCTTCATAATAAATCCATTTTTAATGATTTTACAATTCATTTGTATGCACCAGCAAAGATACCGGTTGACTCTATTAATAAAGGAAGAACCATGAAACAAGAGTTTTATCGTATGTTACATCTTTTCAGGCAATGTTACATATTTCTTACGCAGCATTACACATTTTCCCATATAACGCTATATATCAATCAATTAAATTCAAATTTCAAGTAACATACGTTAAATTCAACATATAGAGAATAGATAACAGCAAGTTATCCTTTTTTCAATTATCTTTGTCACAGAATCGAATGATAATAGTATGAAAACGAAAGCACTACTCTCTACACTACTTCTTTGCCTTTCCATTTTCTGTTACCCTCAGGCAGGGAAACTCTTTACAGCCGATGCTGAACTATCTAATAGCCTCATCAACCAGGTATTCCAAAACAGCGAGGGAATTATCTGGATAGCTACTGAAGACGGACTGAACCGATACGACGGATCCAAGTTCACCATCTACCGGCACGACGACGACCGCCAACCCAATACTCTTCTCAACAACTACGTACGCACCCTCTACGAAGACCGGCAAGGACGTTTCTTCATCGGATTGTTCAACGGTTTACAGCTATACGACGATGATACCGATACGTTCCAGGAGATTCCTATGTTCCTCCCCAACAACAATCAATTCGGAGCACACGTCATCAGCATACTGGAACGACGCAACGGAGACATATTGATAGGCACCGGTGGACTGGGATTGTTCAAACTGGAAACAAAAGATGGACAACTTCAAGCGCGGCAGGTCACCGATATGATACCCAACAATCTCATCACTAAATTATTCGAAGATTGGGAAGGCAACCTCTGGGCAATCAGTGACATACACGGACTATACTGTCTCACCCCGACCAACAAGCTGAGGCATTACCCGACTGCTTCCGACGGGAAAGTCTTGAATGGTGTTTCGGCCATCTGCCAGGACCGACAAGGGAACCTTTATATAGGCAGCATCAGTACCGGACTGTTTCGTTACGACCGTGCAAATAGTGCATTTGTCTCCATCGCTTATCCCGCTCATCCCAACCTACCCGTCAAGTCGCTCTGTTTGAATGACGATAACGAGATACTGATCGGCACCGACGGCGCCGGCCTGAAAAGCTACTTCCCCGGCGATCGTTACATCAGCGAAAGCAACCTGAACGTCACCACCTTCGATTTCTCCAAAGCCAAGATACACTCTCTCTTGAAAGACAAAAGCGGAAACACCTGGATGGGCATCTTCCAACGCGGGGTGATGATGCTGCCCGAACGGACCAACAATTTCGGATACATCGGATATAAGTCGGTACGCAACAATTCCATCGGTTCTAACTGCGTCATCTCACTCTTCCAGGATCATGAAGGAACCCTGTGGGTGGGCACCGACAGTGATGGTCTGTATGGCATCAGCCCGGACGGGAAAGCCAAGGTACACTTCACACCTTCACAGGAGAAATCATCCATCCCCTCCATCATCCTGTCTATTTACGAAGATTCCAACCATGACTTGTGGCTCGGCTCCTACCTGAATGGGCTGTATCGGATAAACCGACATACAGGGAAGTGCGAAAACATACCGCTGTATGACGAATTTTCGAACCCGGCACAACATGTGTATAGCATCACGGAGGATCGGGAGAAGAGGCTCTGGATAGGTACTATGGGAGGAGGACTCTATTGTCTGGATCTACGCTCGCGAACCGTTACTCAATACAACCACAATCGACCGGACGGGCAATTGATACACAACCGCTGGATCAACTCTCTCCTATTGGGACAGGATGACAAGCTATACATAGGCACCTACGACGGCATTGCCTGCCTGGACCTGAAAACAGAAAGCTTCACCTCTACCTACGGCAACAAGTGGGCACTTGCCAATCGGTCGGTGGTATACACGATGTATGAGGACCAGGATAACCAACTCTGGGCCGGCACTTCTAACGGATTACTATGCATAGATACTCATACCCTGCAAACCACCCGTTACACACAGAAAGACGGACTTCCCAATGATGTGATTTGCGCCATCCGAAGCGATGGAATGGAGAGCCTGTGGATTACGACCAATTATGGATTGTCACACATGAACCTCCTGAATAAGAGTTTCATCACCTACTATGCAAATGACGGCCTGCAAGGCAATGAGTTCAGTAAGAATGCCTTCTGGATAGACTCACAAGGTAAGTTCTTCTGTGGAGGTATCAACGGTATCACCTGCTTCTACCCCAAAGAAATCACCTATCGAAAGAAGAAACTGCAAATGCGTATTACCGGATTTTACCTACACAACCGCTCGGTCAAAAAGGGCATGAAATCTGGTCCGTATGATATCGTCGACACGTCCGTACTGGATGCTCCAAGGTTCCATCTCTCGTACAAGGACAACTCGTTCAGTGTCGAGTTTGCCACACTGGAGTTTGTCAATCCGGAGCAGATAACCTATGCATATGCGCTGAACAACGCCCAATGGGTCAACATGCAACCAGGTTCTAACCGGCTAACATTCAGCGATCTGTCGCCTGGGATATATCACATCAAAGTGATAGCCAAAGATTACGGGGTAAACTCGGAGGTCAAGCAATTCACTATCGAGATTTCACCGGCCTGGTATGCTTCGGGTTGGGCTAAACTGATTTACGTCTTGATATCAGCAGGTATTATATTCCTGATCATCATCCACATCCGGCAACGTTATCAGGCCCTTCAACGGCTGCAAAAACACATTCATGAACAAGAGATCAATGAAGCCAAGTTGCAATTCTTCATCAACATCTCGCATGAAATCCGCACGCCACTATCTCTCATCATCAGCCCGTTGAAAAAGTTGATGGCGATAGATAAAGACTACGAACGGCAAAATGCCTATTTCACTATATTCCGGAACACGGAACGTATCCTGCAACTCATCAATCAATTGTTGGACATACGTAAGATAGACAAGGGGCAAATGCTTCTGAAGTGTCAGGAGATGGAAATCGTGACGCTGATGGAAGATATCTGCTCGCTATTCGACGACCGGATCAAGGCCAAGCAAATCGAGCTTCAATTTCATCATCCGATGCAGGAACTCAAAGCATGGGTCGACCCGAAGAATTTCGATAAAATCCTGATGAATGTACTATCCAATGCCGTCAAATTCACTCCAAAGGAAGGAAAAATCGATCTCTGGTTGAGCACCTTAGATGATGGGGATGGAAAACAGTGCTTCGAGATTATTATCTCAGACAACGGCCTTGGTATTAATGAAAGCGAGATAGAACGAATCTTTGAGCGTTTCTACCAGGCACATGACAAATCGGCCAATACCGAAGGAACAGGGGTAGGCTTGCACCTGACCCGTTCATTGGTGGAACTGCATCACGGAACCATTATGGCAGAGAACAACCCGGACGGACCGGGCTGCCGCTTTATCATCCATCTCCCGCTGGGAAATGCACACCTGCGTTCTGAAGAGATTGACGAGACCCCGGTGAAACCCGTACTCACTGAACAATCACAAACTTTACCTGTCGACGAGTTGGCAGTAGAAAATATCAGAATCCGTTCGAAGAGCAAACGGAACATTGTGGTTGTGGATGATGACAAAGATATACGTAAATACATTTGCCATGAATTGGGTTCTGAATACCACACCTTCGAGTGTGCCAACGGAAAGGAAGCGCTTGCCCGGATATTGGAGAAGACGCCCGATTTGGTCATCAGCGATGTGATGATGCCCGAAATGGACGGCATCACGCTTTGCCGAAAAATCAGGCAGAATGTAAACATCAACCACATACCAGTCATCTTACTCACAGCGAAATCTAAAGAGGAGGACAATCTGGAAGGGCTGGAAACCGGAGCCGATGCGTATATCTCCAAACCGTTCAGCATCGAAGTATTACGAAAAACAGCCCAAACTATTATTCGCAACCGCGAAATGCTACGCCATTCATTCAGTGGTAGTCAACTACAAAAGGACAAACTGAAAGCCATCAGCATCAAGTCGGCCGACGACAAGTTACTGGAAAAGGTGATGAAGGTTATCAACGACAACATCAGCAACACCGATTTGAATGTGGAAATGATTGCTACACGCGTAGGTATCAGTCGCGTACACCTGCACCGCAAGTTGAAAGAGCTGACCAATCAATCGACACGTGACTTGATTCGCAACATACGCCTGCAACAAGCTGCGATATTGCTTTCCAGCAAGAATCTGACAGTAACCGATGTGGCAACAGCTACCGGCTTTACCAATCTGACTTATTTCTCTAATGCCTTTAAAGAGATGCATGGCATGCCGCCTATGGCTTATATGGAAGCCCATTTGAAGAAGCCATCAGGCGGCGATGCAGAGGGGTAAGTCTTTGTTTTAGTGACTGCGGAAGTTCCACTTAGAATTATCGCTGTTCATATCGAACGTGTCGAGTGTAGGAGTGCTGTCGCCTGCAGATACCAGAACCAGTTCCCTGTCGGTTCCCGGTACCTTTTTAGGCATAATCCGGTAGGCTCCGTCCGTCAACTGATCGATTCTCCACAATTGTTCGGGAGCTCCCGTAAACTCGGGGACAGTTACAACTTCAGCATCTGCTGTAGCTGTCAATGCACGATTGGTTCCTTCGATCACAATCTTGTAAGAGGGGCCACCCAGATATCCACTGGCATCAGGCACAGCAGTAATGGTCCACTTCTGATGAGGGCGGAACATGTAATCACCGATTCTAACAGGGATATCCCCTTGAGGCCAGGTTCCAATGACATCTTTCAATGTTTGCGACTTCAGAGGTGTTACAGGCTGGTCGTCATTTCCTCTGAAACGACGTACACCCTCCATGCGAACAAAGTCGACCGTAAGTTCGAGGCCATACCCTCTGCGTTCGGACTCTATTTCATAGGTCCCTTCTTTAAACGCCTCTCCGGCTACAGGCCATCCATTCTTCCAGACGAGCGAGCGTATGGCCAACACACTACGACCTCCCTGATCGAAATCAGCTTCGTAATGATAAGACATTTTCTCCACGCCGTCCGCCACAACGAAGCGCCCGAAGTGTCCTGGGCCGGTCTTGCGGTCGCTCGCGGCAATCACCATCTTGCCGCCACCTTCCAACATGTCTCTTCCTACATTATCAATGTATGGTCCCGTCACTTTGCGCGAACGACCGACCACGATATTATAGGTAGAGTTCGGACCGTCACAACAAGTGCCGTGCGTACCCAGCAGATAGTACCAACCATCACGATACAGCAAGGTAGTAGCTTCGCAATCGATGGCAACGTTAATCTCTTTGTTGCCCTCTACGCGTTTGCCGGTCTTGGGATCGAGTTCTACTATTCGAATAAATCCGAAATACGTCCCATAGGACAACCACAAACGACCGTCCGTAGGATCGAGCAACAGCCCGGCATCAATGGCATCGCAGTCTTCGTCATCAAGCGAGTGCGCCACTTCGATAGGGTCTGTATATTGGAAGTCGGGAGAATTGGGGTCTAACGTTTTGTTCCACATCGTCAAGACCTTACCGCTATGTCCTCCCCCGAGTCCTCCTCCGGTGGCACTGTAAGCGATCAGATAACGGTCACCTATTTTCAGGGCATCAGGAGCAGCACCTCCGCCGGGGCGTACTCCGCCGCCGTTCCACGTCCATCCATCCTCAGAGATCAATCCGCCTCCACCCGTACCGAAAGTATAATATTTACCATCACACTCCATGACGGTGGAAGGATCATGAATATACGGGGTACCTATTTGTGCAAACGCTTTTTCGGATGTCCAAACAGACACCAGGGCTATCACACCCATTAGTAGATTTCTTGTCTTCATGATTATTGATAACTGATTGTAATGTTCTTAACAGGCAATTTATTCTCATCCAAAAAGCGGACGCAGAAATCGCTCATACCCGGGCCATTGATAATGGCTCCGCGCAAGATGTTCTTGCCTTTCTTCAGATTCAGCCGATGCGACAGGCAGTCATCCACCACCATGCGGCGGTCGCCCGAGAGAAGAAGGACTTCCTCGCCGTTCAACCACCACATAGAGGCAGAGTTAGACCCTGCGGAAAGGCGGACATTCTCCATATCTTCGGGACAGTCGATGACCGTGACTGCCCAGAACAACACGCCATACACCTGTTTCTTCAGTGCAGCGGCGAAACGGTAGAGCTTCACGTTATATAACTTACTGTCCAGCGCATGCCAGGTTAGTTTCTGCTTGCCCACTTTCACTTTATCGCCGTCCTTGGGCAGAACAGTGAATTGATTCTTGAAGTACAACGTATCGAAAGCCTGACGCAGATAGCTGTCGGTAAAGACCGTATTAGAGCGATTGGGCTTGTCGATAGGTTCCAGCAACAACCAGCGTTGAATGAAACCATCTTTATTCGGCGACTTGACGCCTGTCGTTGCTTCCGTGAAATAGTCGGCAAGGAACGTGGGTGTTTGAATCTTCCCTGCTTGCCTCGGAGGAGGAAATCCTCCCGGCGACGGGTTCTGTGCCAAGCCAGGCAAACCCCACATCACTGCGAGACAAATCACCCATCCTATTCTCTGATGGAGAACATTTATCATTCTTGTATTTTTCACTGGTCAATCATTATTTCGTTTTAAACAATAGAGGAGCAAACTCTTTCAGACATCTGCGCCAGGTCAGGAACTCATGGGCAGTACCCGGGGACTCGTAATAGATCGTCTTGATTCCCGCAGCATTCAGGCCGTCGCTGAGCCTCTTGGTTCTTTCGGGACGCTCTTCCGAGCCAATGCCGAGGAAGAAAGCATGCACCTTGTTATTGAATGCCTTGCGGTCTTTGAACACGCCATTATACTCAGCGTCAAGATTCTCCAGGTTAATACTGCCTGCTCCACTGAATCCACCGATATAGGAAAACTTGTCGAGATTGTTCAGTGTTGTTTGGAACGTGAGAAGTCCTCCCCAGGAAAGCCCGGCCATGGCGCGGTTTTCTCTGTCGGTCAGCGCCCGGAAGCTTGACTCAATGTGAGGAATAATTTCGTTCACGAGGATGGAAGGGAACTCGGCTCCAAATCTTTTTCTGGCAGCCTCAGGCGTTTCACCCGGATTGGTCTTTAACGCCTCTATGTTTCCATTGTCCATAACTACGATCATCGGTTTGGCCTTGCCCTCGGCAATCAGGTTATCCATAATGAAATTCATCTTCCCTTGGTTTGCCCAACTGGTCTCGTTCTCGCCCATGCCGTGTTGCAGGTAGAGTACCGGGTACTTTTTAGCAGAATTCTTGCCATATTCCGCCGGTGTATAGACAACACATTTGCGCCATTCCTTGCGGATATTGGAGTAGTACCAGCTATCACTGACCAACCCGTGAGGCACATTCTTAATAGAATAATAGTCCACACCCTTTTCCGGGATTTCAATACCGCTCACCCATTTGCCCATGCCGAAAAATGGCTTGCCGTTGGGGTCGGCTGTACTTACACCGTCCACGATGATCTGGTAATAATGGAAACCAATCACTTCGGGCTCTTTCGATACGAGTGACCAGTATCCGTCCGCCTCTTTAGTCATTTCGCCCCGGAAACTGATTTCCACTTTTTGGGCATTAGGAGCATGTATCCGGAAATGCACCCGGTTGTCTTCGCCTATGCGAGGATAATCGGCTCCGTTGATATTGTGCTCGTTGGGAGTGGTTCCCGCAGGAAAACCTGTTTGCTGGGCATTCGCGATAAGCGGCCCTACCATCAGAAAAAATAAAATAATCTTCTTCATAAGTAATTGTATTTAAAGTTTCACATCTATCTTTTTGCCGTCGTAATCAACGGTTTTCTTGGTTCCGTCCTGCAGGATTACAGTAAACTTTCGCTTATTCAACATGCCGTTGTACGAACCTTTTCTCGCTCCGATAGTCAGCTTGCGAGAGGAATTATTCCATGTTAACGGGATTTCCGTATAGGCTCCCTTTTCATAATTATAATTATCGAACTCATCCTCATAAAGAACGAAACTACCATTGGCTCCCGGATATACTTTCAGTTCCAGATTGTCCCATTTCTTTTCCGTCGCATACTGTACTTGAGGTCCGAAAGGAATAATGCTACCTGCTCTTACATAAAGCGGAATCCGGTCTATTGTCGTTTCCTGCGTGATTTCCTGCCCACCTTCATACTTCTTGCCAGACCAGAAGTCATACCAGGCAGTGCCAGCCGGAAGATAAACCGACATCGATTTAGGTTGCGTAAAATCAACAACTGCATTGCCGTCCTTGTCTTTGTTTACAGTCCGATTCCAACCTTCGTCTTCATTGCCTTTCACCACTTTTTCGGGGGTGTACTGGGCGTTGACAACCGGAGCTACCAGGAAGGCCTTACCGAACATGAACTCATTGTTCAGATCCAACGCCTTCTTATCGTCCTGAAAGTCCATCACCAGCGCACGCATAAAGCTGGATTGGTTTTTGGTCACATCCCAGGAAGTAGCATATATATAAGGTAAGAGAGAATAACGGAACTGAATCATCTTTTGGATGGCATCGTAAATAGGTTCCCCTTTTTTACCAAACTGATAGATCTCCCTCGGCAGGTCGGTGCCATGCGAACGCATCATCGGATTAAAGGCTCCGAATTGCAGCCAGCGGACATACAATTCCTGATACAACGGATTCTTCGATGCCGACCCGTCGTTCCATCCCCTATTATAGACTCCAGCAAAGAAGCCGCCGATGTCACTGTTCCAATGGGGTAGTCCGCAGATTGAGAAGTTCAGTCCGGCAGGAACCTGATTACGGAGCGACTCCCAGGAAGAGTTCACATCGCCCGACCATACGTTGGCACCATAGCGCTGCTGTCCGGCAAAGCCCGAACGGGTAAGGATGAATACGCGCTTGTCCGAAGTCACGGCGCGCTGATGATCGTACACTCCTCCCACCGTCATCAGCGGATATGCATTGCGCACCTTACGGAACGATCCGAGGTAAGTCTTTGTATCAAAGTCTTCTGGTTTCCAGTCGAAATGGTCGGGTTCAGTAGAATCCATCCACCATCCATCTATACCATATTTGAAAAGACCTTCGTTCAGGTATTTCCAATAAATATCACGAGCCTGGGGACTGTATGCATCATACACCCGTACACCAGAAGGATATTCCTTATTAGGCGGCCAAGCCTCTAACCCTGACTGTGGCCAGGTACTGAAGTTGAACAACAAGCCGTTCTTATCCAGTTCCCGATACGGTTTGGTAGCCGGACCGAAGGATGACCAGATAGAAATAATCAAATGAGCATTCATGCCATGTACATCGTCGAGCATCTTTTGAGGCTGACTGAACTGTGGATTCTGAAAGTCCATCGCGTTCCACAAGTAGTTATGTCCCCAGTATTGCCAGTCCTGAATGATTCCATCCAGCGGAACTCCCAACTCTCTGTATTTGCGAACCACGCCAACTGTTTCGTTTTGACTTTGGTAGCGTTCCTTGCTTTGCCAGTAGCCGTAAGTCCACAACGGGAACATAGGAACTTGTCCGGTGAGGTTACGCATCTGGGCTATCACGCCATCCGGGTTTCCACCGTACATAAAATAGTAATCCACACAGTCGCCCACTTCCGAGGTAAACGACGTTTCCTGCCGGTCATCCTTAAAAGTAGTAGGCGAATAGTTGTCCCAGAACACGCCATATCCTTTGTTCGACTGGAAGAAGGTGACTACATTCTCCACATTTCCCTGGATCAGCCGTTTGGTAAGGTTGCGTTGTATCATCTTACCGTTTTGCAACTGCCCCAGTCCGTAAATGGCTTCGTCTGTATCAAGCACGAAGGGTTGGTACACACTGAATGTCTTTGTGCCGGCATCGTCGAAATCAGTAAACCGGGGACCTGATTCCTTTTCCTTCAACAGAGATTGTCCATTGGCTGTCAGGAAAGAGAGGGCACCGGATGCCGTATTCACGATCACCTGCATATCCTTGCTTTTCAACGTGATATTCTCCCCTTGCTGCTTCACCGAGAAGTTAGTTGTTTGCGGTTCGGCAACAACAGACAGGCTCTTTTTGGTATAATCACGCCCTTGCGGGGCTTTCACTATTCGCACCGTCGAGGAATTGTAGAACTGCACCTCCACCGCTGTCCCGCGTATGGTGGTGGTTATGCCGCGCGTTGTCTTCTCAAAGCCTTGAGCTGAAAGCAGACAACCCGGGATCAATAAGAAAAAAGATAATAAAATGTGTTTCATATTAGTCTTTAATGAATAGATACTTATTTAAATTCCCAGTAATCAAGGAAGAACAAATTAGTCCTCTGTGCCGTACTCTTGAAGCAGAAGAACAGGTCGTGCACACCTTTCGCCCCTTTGATAGGGCACGACATCAGCTTATACCTGTCCATTGCCCCGGAACGTGTTATTTCTACCGTACCGATGAGCGGACCTACGGTGCTGTCCAGACGTATTTCAATGTAGCCACCATCCATATTACAGGCAGCTAAAACAGAAAACTCCTTGGCGCCTTTTCCGAAATCAACTCCACGGACACTCAAAGACTCATTATCGTCAATATGTGTGACGCAGATTCTACCATCCGGCATCTTCTCCGTTTTCAGTCCATAGCCCCAAGCCATCGTCTCAGCCTCTACACGGCGATAAGGATTGAACGGTTCTATTTGTTCCAAGACATTATCCGCCCAGTAAGGAATTTCCTGGATCGTCCCATCCGGATTATAGTTTATCTTCGCTACAGACGACGAACGCCGTTCGTGGTGCTTGAATGTTTCCAGATGCATAATGTCGTAGTTCAGCCCGAAGACGTACGAGCTCCCTTTATAGTCGATAACCCCCGGATGATTTCCACGGGTACGTTGGGTGGGCCTCATGATGTACCCCTTGGTAGTCCAGGGGCCGGTCGGTTGGTCGCTCATGGCATAGCCTATTCCTTCCGGGCAACAGGTGGAAGCAAAAGCCATGTAGTAATGTCCGTTGCGCTTGTACACCCAAGGTCCTTCCTGATAATGTTCAGGCCGGTTGGCCAGTTTCACGATATCTCCCGAGTAGGAAACCATGTCCTCATTGAGTTTCACGTAATACACGTTAGGATTTCCCCAATACATATAGGCTTGTCCGTCATCGTCGATAAAGACCGTAGGATCGATGTCGTCCCAATGTTCTTTTTGCCACACCAACGGTTTGCCGATAGGGTCTTTGAAGGGACCGTAAGGCGTGTCGGCCACCAGCACACCGATTCCCTGACCGTGAATGGGGCAGTACATGTAGAACTTACCGTTTCGTTCGATACACTGTTCCGCCCAGGCTCCATTGTCTTTGGTTACCCACTTGAAACTTTTTAGTGAAGCCACTGCACCGTGGTCGGTCCAGTTTACCATGTCGGAAGAACTATAAAGCAGCCAGTCCAGCATCTTGAAGCCCTGGGCGTCGTCCTCATCGTGAGTGGTATAAAGGAATACCGTATCATTGTGTACCATCGGAGCCGGGTCGGCCGTATACTTGGTCTGAACGACCGGAAGTTGTGCCTGCCCCGCCAGGGGTACACCACACAATAATAGAAATGCAAATCTAAAAGCCAAATGTTTCTTCATATATATTATTTTGATTAGTTATTTAAGCGAGAATGAATGGAGGTGTTTATTCCGTAAATGTCCAATAGTCGAAGAACATCAAATGGCTGGCCGGTTTTCCTTTTACGACGAAGTAAAGGTCGTGCACGCCAGTAATGGCAGCTATTTCTTTAGAAACCACAGCCCAACGGTCGTCTCCTCCCGTCCGTGGGATTCTCACGGTGCTGACCAGTTTCCCGTCAACTCCATCTAAACGTATTTCCATCTGGATAGGATCATTGTGAGTGGTACCCACGCGGGCGGTAAACTTCTTCGCACCTTTGTTTCTGAAGTCGACATCGCGTACCTTAATATAACTTCCACTGCGCTGAGCTGTGATAAACACACCCACCTTATCATTTTGCGAGGCTTTCATTCCTTCGGACCAGGCGATGGTTTCGGCTTCGTTCTTCACATACGGGTTCAAGGTGCCGTGGCCTTTGACAATACCTTCCGTTGTCATATTCATGGAAGGAATCGATCCGTCAGGATTGAACTTGAGTTCATCTACACATACCGAACGGGTGAAGCCTCCACCGCCAGGCAATGCGCCATTATGATAGAACAGATACGTCTTCCCTTTGAAGTCGATAACTCCCGGATGGTTCGTAAAACTACGCCCTTGGGTAGGCATCAGCACGCCGCCGTATTTCCATGGGCCGGTGATGCTTTTAGAGGTGGCATAGCCTATATGTTCGGGGATGGGGCCTGCTCCGAATATCAGGTAATAGAGTCCGTTGCGCTTGTACAGCCAGGGGGCTTCTTCGTACAAGGTATTCCGCTTGGTGTCGTTCTCCCGCTTGCCGAAACTCTCCACTGTCATCGGGATGCTGACAATCTCTCCCGAGTACGAAATCATATCTTCGTTCAGCTTCACATAATAGCAATTCGGATTACCCCAACAAAGGTAAGCCTGCCCGTCATCGTCTATAAATACTGTAGGGTCGATATCCCCTGTTCTCGTTTGCACCAGCGGTTTATCCAAAGGATCGTAGAACGGCCCGTACGGGCTATCGGCTACGGCCACACCTACTGCCGGACTGTTGTTCTCCCGGTTGATGACCGGTACATACATGAAAAACTTGCCGCCGCGTTCGATGCACTGCGAAGCCCAGGCATCGCCTTTCGCCCAACTGAAGTCGGAATATTTCAGCACGACGCCGTGATCTGTCCAGTTGACCATGTCACTGGTGGTATAGAGTTTCCAGTCGTTCATGGTGAACCAGGAGGATCCGTCCTCATCGTGCGTGGTATACAGGTACACCTTATCATTATAGACCATCGGCGCAGGGTCGGCCGTGTACATGGTTTGAATAATGGGATTTTGTGCTTTCGCGGGAAGGCAACCTAACATGGCCAACAGAGAGGCCGATAAACAAGAGCGTAAGAATGAATGTTTCATGCTGGTAGAATTAAAGTTCATATTGCTTTGGTGCAAAGTTAAGATTCGTTTACTTAAAAAGCGAATCGTTACGATACAGCATCCTTCCTTTACGTTACATCTTTTGCATTCCTGTAACATCAGAGATAGTTCTTGTAACATCGTTATTCGAATTTCACCATAAAACATCTTAACTTTGCCAGCGACACATCTTATTGATACACCACACATAACAAGTAAATGCCATGAACAAAAAAGTCACCACTGTACTCTTTCTGTTTCTATGCTTGTCGATAGCAAAGCTTTCGGCTAAAGACATTATTATCGACCATCCGGTTTATGAATTCAAGAACACCGGGATCAACAACGTGTCTAAAATAGAACTCCGTAAGAATGAGACGCGAGTACACATTCACACCACATTCATCCCGCACTGGTGGGTGAAGTTCAGTCCGAAGTCCTGCTACCTGGCCGACTCTGCCACCGGTGAGACCTGGAACGCCACCGGTATCGAGAAAGGAGAGTTCGACAAAGAAATCTATATGCCGGCATCGGGCGACTCTACGTTTATACTCATCTTCCCGCCCTTAGACAAGCGGGTCAAAAAAGTAGACCTCATTGACGACGAAAGTATGATTTTCGGGATATCCCTGAATCCAAAGGCGAAAGCCCAACCCACCTCTCAAGAGATTCCTGCGGAAATAGCCCAATGGATGGAAGCCGAAATAGCCAAAGCCAAACGGCAAACGCCCAGCGACCTGAGCCGGGAAAGTTTCTTCTGCAAAGATACCGCCCGCATCGTAGGATACATACGCGGCTATTCGCCTAAATCAGGCATCAAAACGGCTATTACGTATATCGGGAACGACCTGACCCGAGAGGATCATACCCGCGTCATCGAAGTATTCGAAGATGGAAGGTTCGAGGGAAAACTTCCTTTGAGTTACCCCGTCTACAGCTACTTCTCTATGAAGAACTCCTTGATTCAATTCTACATAGAGCCGGGGCAAACCTTGGGAGTTATACTGGATTGGGACGACTACCTGCAAGCTGATCGTTACAGGAGCACACACTATAAATTCCAGAAAACTACCTTTACCGGCCCGCTGGCCCAGATCAATAAAGAGTTGGCTGATACCCAACTCCAACTGCCGGAGATCAATTCAAGAGCTTTGTACGAAACCGGCCCCAAGCTGGAGCCGAAAGAATTTATGGTGTTTGCCGACTCGCTCACTGCCCCGCTAAGAAACGGTCTGCTGGCTATGGTGAACGACCCATCGTTACATCGCACCTCCCGGGCTGTCCTACGCGCAACCCATGAGATAGCATTACCCTACCGCTACCTCGACTATGAGATGAGCAAGATCCGGGCAGCAAACAGTACGTGGAACGCCGACAACTTTTATGAGTTCCTGAAAGAAGTGCCTTTAGACGACCACACGTTGCTATTGTCGCCCGATTTTTCTGTTTTCATCAACCGGTTCGAGTACTGCGCCCCGCTCCAGAAAGCTTCTTCGAGCTATACAAAGCCCGCCAAATCCCTGGAAGACTATCTATTCGGGGAACTGGGGCTTAAGCAGACTGCGGAAGATGTAGCCCATTTCAATAAAATGAAGGAATTTGAAGGGCAGCCCATGACAGAGAGCAGCCTCGCCGAATATCAAAAGGCCAGTGCGGAGTTTGCCAAGAGATATCTTCCACAAATCCAAGATTACAGCGAGAAATATGTCAAGCCATTATCTCTTCAGTTCCACCCCATCAATATCTGGGAAAGGAAAGACTCCGTGTACGCTCAAATGGGATTGTTGCCCAGCATCGCTTATGATATTACCAAAGTCCGTAGCCTTACATTCGAACTTAGCTCCTTGACCAACCGGGAAGAAGCACGCCAGGTAGTAGACGTTCTCACCCGGAACGCCAGGCATCCTTTCCTGCAGCAAGAAGCCGAACGGATATACAATCAACAATTCCCTCTCGAGAAAGTAACCGCCTATGAACTTCCGGAGACAGAAAAAGGCACGGAGATATTCCGGAAAGCCATTGCTCCCCACAAAGGGAAATATATATTTGTCGACTTCTGGGCAACGACCTGCGGTCCCTGCATAGCCGGAATCAAATCGATGAAAGAAACACGGGCCCAATACAAAGAGCACCCGGAACTTGTGTTTATCTTCCTGACAGATGAGGGCCAGTCTCCACTGGCCGCATACGACAAGTTTGTCGAGGAACAGGAAATGGAATTCACCCACCGGCTGACGAACGATGAATATGTCTATCTCCGCCAACTCTTCGCCTTCAATGGTATCCCCCGTTATGTGCTGGTGGATAAGGAAGGCAAGATCGTGAGCAACGACTACAGAATGCACCAATTCAAACAGACTGTAAAGGAGTTGGGGCTTAGCCAGGATTAACCCAGCATCCGGATAACTAATAATCACCGGTAAAGCCATGCGTAAAGTAACACATGGTTTTACCGGTGATTATTAAAACGCATCTCCAATGCTACACGCACTGCTCGCATTACAACTCATCATATAGATCTTTAATATCATAACAAGTTATATAATCGAAATCTTTTAATGGATCCCAAGTATACATTTTCTTTCTTTGTTCGTCGATAGTGCAACGTAAGATATCGCCATCAAACTCAAGGATAGCTTTCTTTTTTAATTCCCAATCATAGACTTCAAATATTAAATCGAAATGCCGACCACCCATATTAAGAGGAAATGGCTGCAATCGTTTAAACGGATAACCGAGATACTGTGCAAAAATAAAACTGGGGGTAGATTCCACAAACATATAATAATACATGTTGCTATACAACTGTGAGGCAATGGAATTAGCAGTATGAGCAGCTAATGAAATATGATTAATGTCGAATATCCCTTTTTCATTGCAGTTATTTGTTGAAATATGATTAATAAAATTATGCCCCGTAACAACTTTTGTTCCCGCATTGGAAAAATGAAAAAAATCTAAAGACTTATTATAAGGTTTATCACCCTGCAACTTATCTTTAAAGTCAGAGTAAAAAGTCAGAGTATCAATTACTGCACTTTTATTTATGTTGTATGATATAACCTCATTGTTTACTGATAAATATAAGAATACAGAATCACTGATAAAACTGAGCTCCTGAAAAGGGAATTTGGTAGATTCCAAAATTGTTTCTTCAGCAACTAACTGAGCACCAGAATCGGAGAGATCATACCCCATCAATTTCCTTTTTACCTGATCAAAGACAAAGAAGTACTGAGTATCTTTACATTGGGTGATTAATGGAGCTACAAATTCATCACCCGCATCTCCCAACCTGGCAAAATCATACAAGAAATTCAAAGAGTCCAATGAATACACATAAAAGCACGGAACTCCGGGAATCTGATCATTCTGAACAATGAGATAATCACCATGAATAACCATTCCCACAGGACGAATAATTTCTTTAATTTCTCTTTTTTCTGATACTAACTTTATTGTTTTAGGAAAACCTTCATTTATAGTACGTAATCCTTCCTCTCCACATGAGATAGTGGAGATTACAACTAAAACCAATAATAGATAATGGATATAGCGCATATTGTTTTATTATTTTGGTATAGGGGAGGTTAATCTATGTCAACACTCCCCTTTTAAATTTTACGGTAGTTGAAAAGTATATTTACTTTTTAACACACTTGAAATTCCACTTAACGAGTATGTGACTATTTAGCAACCCCAATTGTTGCAGCAGGAAAAATGGTCATAATTGCAATCACATTCTAAGATCTTGGAAGTGCCCCAACCAATATCTTTACAGCCGTTTGGACATTTAGCCCCAGACTCGGTTTGAGCTAATGCCTCAATATTTGCCAAAGAGATTTCCGATAAATTGTTTTCACTAAAACCCATATTGAATGCAGCAACTGCTGCAATAGCTATAACAGCTATTACACCTATAATTTTCTTTCTCATGTTTTTTTATTTTATATGTTTACAAATTCTATTAAAGCTATATCTATCATTTCAACAGCCGAATCCACATGAATTTTGATTTAATTATTATCTTTGCCAATCACCTCCTTCTTTTTGAAGGGAGGTAGAGCGGGATTTTGTCTTTTCTCATGTAGGAGTTGGCAACATTTCCGCCCATTTCCCTTAATTTACACTCTCCTATTACTGATCACTCGGCTCTTCCCTTTATGCGGAGAGGAATAACCTTTTCATTCGTATTTGTATACACATATATGCTTTTGTTGAAATATCCTGAATTATCAGGTTTTACCTCTATCTTGATCTCCGTTTTTTCTTCAGGTTTTATTGGTCGTGACTCCCAATGGGGTACAGTACATCCACATGAGGCATCCACATGACTTATTAATAAAGGTTTGCTACCTGTGTTTTTTATTACAAAAGCAGCATTACTAATTATATCTGTTTTTAAATCCTTCAGTTCAATTTCCCTGCACTCAATCTCAACAGTAGTTTCTATGCTTTTTTCATCATCTCTTTCCGTTAACATTTGTTTATACAACTCCCACATCTTAGGATTTAAGGTAGGATTCCCTATCAATAACACTCTATCCTGGCTATCCAACAAGAAACATTGATACTCTATCTTGGAAGGAAAGTTATTTATCCTATTGATTTCTCCCTGTTGATCGACATATACGGGATGTTCAAAAGAATTGATTCTCAAAAGATTGGTTAAGTCTTTAGAACTCTTAGGTTGAAAATAAAACAAGAAGTCGACTTGTCCTGGCGATAAGGAGTCTATCTCATGCATATAGTATTTCCATGTCGAAAGTCGCAATTTACAGCTGACACAACCGGTTGAATCTGTATATATAAGTATCCTATATGGCATATGTTTCTTCTCCATGATTGTGTCAGTTCCCATATATGTGGAATTTACATCTGGGATTGTTATTTTTCTCCCTACCCACTCAGTTACAATCTTCTGTGCAGATGTCGTAAGATTATTTTTCTTACAGGACACTACAAGTATCAGGCAAATTAGAGGCAGTAGATTTAAAATTTTTCTCATAAAATGAATATTCTATAATGGGTTGATCATTATTCACATCCGTAGCTGTGATGTTTTATTAACTTCATCGGTATTAGTGCCATCTATCCTACAGACTTCTCAATACCAAATGTCATATACCTTAGTATGATCAACAGGGCAATCTATAGACCCAATTCCGAAACAAAAAATATACTTTGATTCATTATCAGCTAACGCCTCAATATTTATCAAAGCCACATTGTCCAATGTATTATTAACTTCTTCCTTTGCCAAAACTAACACTATAAAAAGGATCATTACAAACAAAATTCTCTGTCGCATAAAATTAGTATGATTGGTTATGCTGCAAATCTATAAAATAGTACAATACAGTGAAACATTTTAACATCACCAATTATATCACCAACTTTTCTCTACATCACCAAACACATCACCAAGCTACACAAAACACTCCCAAAAGAGATTAGAGAGCCATTATTCACTAATTCTATTTTCAACGTAAGAAAAATTACTTAAATTTGCGTTTTGAACCGTAATAAACTTAGATCATGAACAATGCAAACAAACACTTAGCCGTTTTAATCTTCACGTTGCTTTCTATAGGAGTAAGTATGGGAATCGTGGCTTTTCAGTCTTTTCAAAGCAGCAAGCTTACATTGCACGATGAATTGCCACAGACATTAGAGAATGCTGTCAGGCAAGTTATCAAAACAAGTTCCAAGCATACCCCTTTCTATTTCTATGCCAAACACGGCAACGACCCGGAACGAATAGGAACCTATGAAAAGAAAACGATTACAAGAAAGGACACAACCATAGTATATATGCACAAAAATGTGGATTTTGAAACAGAAATATACCATACGTTCCAAAGATGCCTGTTGTCCACCGATAGTATGTATTGCCCAAACATACAGTCGGCGTTTGAGAGCTTACTCTCTGAAAAAAACATTCATGCCAAATCGATTATAGGCATTACATCGACAGGTCTATACAACGACCTGGACAGAGTGAGCGAGGACACCACCGGATTAAAAATAAACGATCGCATAGCTTACACGGTTGACACCAGTTCGAAAGAAATCACTTATACAGCCTATATGGGTTACTCGCTGTACACCTACTGGAAGTTAGTACCCACTGCGAAAATTCACATGCTACTCTTGCTGGTTGTTTTATTGGTGGGAAGCATAGCTTGGTTCATCATATCCTCCAAGAAGAAGAAAACTATAGTTTCTGAAATAATTGAAGAACAGATGCCCTCTGCTCTCTTGGATGAAAGCCGTCCTGCCGACCTGTTGCTCTTTGAAAAGGGGTATATCGTTTTCAATGGAAACAGGGAAAAAATCCAGCCACAATCCATGAGCATCTTACAGTTATTCTTAGATTCTCCGAACTTGCAAGTACCTAAATCTGTAATAAAAGAAATATGGACTGGGAATTACGATAAAACCAGACACATGGCAAGCGCTATCAACAGAATCAATCAATTATTCTCAAGAATCGGCTATCCATACCGCATCAGTTCAGAGAAAGAGAACAGACCTTTCTATGCTTTACTTCCTCAGTGCTTCGCAGAGGAAACATCACAAGAAGAGCACAAGTGATGTTTAGTAGACAGACGCATCGTTGCACCGTGGTTAAACGAAAAAGACACGGCTACGAAAGCGCAAGCCAGCAAAATCACTACTAGTTTCTTCATACTATCCATTGGTTAATTCGTTCTCTGCAAAGGTACGAAGTCTCATTCTGACCATCTCCCCTAAATGACGCAGGATACTGCGCCTATGCTACATTATCACCACGTATGTAACATACGTTATAGTATATGTAACATAAAAACGATTTATGTAACGTCGGGCCAGTAAGTGGAAACAACAGGAAACCCATACGTCGGCAATATGAAGTATCTTTGTAACGTTGAGATTTACGCAACCCATAAATCATAATAATATGAAGAAGAAATTACTCCTCTTGTTAGCTGTTACAGCAGTAACGGGCACATTGACTGCCCAGAATCCGATTATCAGAGACCAATTCACGGCCGATCCTACGGCGAGAGTCTTCGACGGGAGAGTCTATGTCTATCCCTCTCATGACATCCAAAGTCCTATAGAACGCCTGAAGGAATGGTTCTGCATGGCGGACTATCATGTCTTTTCGTCCGAGAACCTGGTGGACTGGACCGATCATGGCGTCATCGTCAGTCAGGAAAACGTGCCGTGGGTAGCGGCAGATTCCTATTCCATGTGGGCGCCCGACTGCGTGTACAAGAACGGAAAATATTATTTCTATTTCCCTTCGACTCCCAGCGACACCCTTAGACGTGGATTTACCATCGGTGTGGCCGTTGCCGACAAACCCTACGGACCTTTTACTCCGCAGGCCAAACCCATCGCAGGTGTGAGCGGCATAGACCCATGCGTGTTCATCGACAAAGATGGTCAGGCTTATATGTATTGGTCGGGACGCGGCATGTCCATGGCAAAGCTGAAGGATAACATGCTGGAACTGGCTACCGAACCGGTACAGATACAAGGGCTTCCGGACGGATTCAAAGAAGGTCCGTTCCTGTTCGAGCGAAACGGGAAGTACTATTATACCTTCCCATGGGTACAGGATAAGACCGAAACACTGGCCTATGCCATGGGCGACAGCCCGATGGGACCGTTCGAGTTCAAAGGTCTGATCATGGACCAATGGCCCTCGAAATGCTGGACCAATCACCACTCCGTCGTCGAGTTCAAAGACCAATGGTATCTGTTCTATCATCATAACGATCTCTCGCCGGAGTTCGATAAGAATCGGTCGGCACGCGTCGACTCGCTCTTCTTCAACACGGACGGCACCATTCGGAAGGTCATCCCCACGCTACGCGGAGTGGGCATAACGGATGCCCGAAAAGAGATTCAACTGGATCGATACAGCCTACTGAGCAGCCTAGGCGCTTCTATCGACTACCTCAATGACAGTAACAAGTTCGAAGGTTGGAAAACGATCTTGAACGGCAAGAATGCGTGGGTACAGTATAACCGGGTAGACTTTGGCAAGAGCAGTCCGAAAAACATCCGCGCAAAGGTGGCCTCCACCACAGGTGGTACGCTGCAAGTACGCCTCAACGGTTCCCAAGGACCGGTTATCTCGACCATCAATGTACCTAAAGGCAGCCAATGGGGAACCATCCGTTCTACTATTCAGAATGCTCCTGCAGGAATCAAGGATTTATACGTATCCGTTGCCGGCAGCAATCAACACGTCGAAATCGATTGGGTAAGCTTTGAATAAATACAAGTATGAAAATGAATCCATTCAAATCCATAGCCACACTGCTATTTATCATAGGTGCCGTATCTTTTTCGGCAGTAGCACAGAATCCGATTGTGCAGACGGTGTATACAGCCGACCCGGCTCCCATGGTGCATAACGATACACTTTTTGTGTTTGTTGGACGCGACCAGGAAGAAGCTCCCCGGAACTCCTACCTGATGCGCGAATACAGAGTCTATTCCACCATCGACATGGTGAACTGGACCGACCACGGTGCTGTACTGAGAACCAGCGAAGTAAAATGGTCGGTCAACGATGCCAGTGCTGCACAATGTGTGGAACGGGACGGGAAGTTTTACTTTTACATCTCTACGCAGAACAACACCCCGGGAGCAGGAGGAGTCTCCGTAGGTGTGATGGTGGCCGACAACATTTACGGGCCCTACAAAGACGTATTAGGAAAGGCCTTGGTAACGAACCAGATGACCACCTTTGCCAAACATAGCTGGGACGACTTGGACCCGAGCGTATTCATCGACTCCAATGGACAAGCCTATCTTTATTGGGGAAATGGTGCCTGCTATTGGGCGAAGCTAACGAAGAAGATGACGGCACTCGATGGTCCCATCACCCCTTTGAGCGCCCGCGACTCGTCGACGTTCGGTCCCGGTTTCACGGAAGCACCCTGGGTGTACAAGCGTAACGGAATCTATTATATGATCTATGCTTCGGGGTTCCCCGAATCTATTCAGTATTCCACTGCCTCCAAACCCGAAGGACCGTGGACGTACCGGGGTACAGTCATGCCTCTTGAAAGAGGAAGCAATACCAACCATCCGGGAATTATCGACTACAAAGGCCATTCCTATTTCTTCTACCACAACGATGCTCTTCCGGGAGGCCATAGTTATTGCCGTTCAGTCTGTGTAGAACAGTTCGAATACAATACCGACGGTACAATCCCACAGATGACCATGACGAAG
Organism: Bacteroides sp.; assembly: GCA_031554505.1. Classification (GTDB taxonomy): domain Bacteria; phylum Bacteroidota; class Bacteroidia; order Bacteroidales; family Bacteroidaceae; genus Bacteroides. Next base: position 42,073 of record JAVBVI010000077.1, read on the forward strand.
GGCATTGTCAACAGTGTAGGAACCTTGAACCCTTATATCCGGAATGAAGCAGAAACAATAGCCTTTTCGGAAGGAGTCAAAGTAGAAGGGAACAGATCCCAGGGACTTTATATCACGTCTATACACAACGCCGATTATATCAAGGTACGCAACGTGGATTTCGGTGTTAAAGGCGCTTCTAAGTTCACCGCCCGTACTTCCAGCCGGTACTTCGGCGGAGCCATCGAGTTACATCTCGACAGTATGGATGGCAAAGTCATCGGAACCCTCCAGACCCCTTACACCGGCGAATGGGAGAACTGGACAGTGAATTCGGCAGACATTTCTGGAGCGACCGGTGTACACGACCTTTATCTGGTATTCAAAGGCCGTACTCCTCACGAACTTTTCAATTTCGACTATTGGACATTCTCTGAATAAAATAATCAATCTAATCTGAGTCAGTCATGATGAACCTCAAAACAACTTTATTACTTCTTATTGCATTGCTGCTCACTACCACCAGTACGTTCAGTCAGCAAAAGGATTCGCCTCTTAAGCCCGATCCTAAGTTCTTTATATACCTCTGCATAGGGCAGTCGAACATGGAAGCCGGCGCACGGCCTGAAGAGCAGGACAAAGGTCCTGTCGATCCAAGATTCCGGATGCTGGCCGCTGTGGATATGCCCCGTTTGGAGCGGAGTATGGGCAACTGGTATACAGCCACTCCCCCACTGAACCGGGCGGAGAATAATATGGGACCGGTCGACTTCTTTGGGCGTACTATGGTAGCCAGTCTTCCCAAAGAGTATTCCGTAGGAGTCATTAATGTATCCGTAGCCGGAGCTAAAATCGAATTATGGGAGAAAGACACCTATAAAGACTATCTGGACAAAGCCGAAGGGTGGATGCAGAACATGTGCAAGCAGTACGGCGGCAATCCGTACCAACGGTTGGTCGACATGGCTAAGATAGCTCAGAAGGACGGAATCATCAAAGGGCTCCTGATTCACCAGGGCGAATCGAATTCTACCGATCCGGAATGGTGTAATAAAGTAAAAGGGATCTATAATAATCTGGTCAAAGACCTGAATCTCAATCCCGCAGAGTTCTACCTGCTGGCCGGCGAACTGAAGAGTGCCGCAGAAGGGGGCGCCTGTGCCGGGTTCAATACGAACATACTGGCCAAACTTCCTTCCGTACTTCCCAACTCGTACATCATCTCTTCCGAAGGATGCAAAGGAGTCAACGATGCTTTCCATTTCAATATCGAAGGATTCCGCGAGCTCGGCAAGCGATATGCTAACCAAATGCTCGAATGTCAGGGTTTCCCTACCAACTATCACATAGAGCTCCATACCAATAAGTTGGGGATCGATATTAGTCCGACGCTGAATGGTATCTTTTATGAAGATATCAACCAGGCTAACGATGGAGGAATTTGTGCCCAACTGATTCAGAACAATTCCTTCCAGATGTACAATCTCCAGGGGGCTGCACAGAAAGAATATTCGTCATCGCCTACCGAAATCTTTGGCTGGACGGTCGTTCAGAAAGAAGGTGCGTCGGGTACTGCCACGATAGTGGATGATAAACCGTTAGTCTCTCATACGCAGTATTATGACTTTAGCAAGAGCGACTCACACGACGATGCACAGAAATACAAACAGTACTGCGTTCGCTTCGACATTCAGAAACCCGGGATAGGATTCGGTATGGCCGCCAATGGATACGGTATTCATCCGTATGGGCGCGAAAACGAAGGAAACTATTACTCTGTCAATACACAAACTCCTTCCATACCGGTCAACAGTGGAGTTAAATATGACGTTGGGCTCTATTTGCAGGGGCTGAATTACAAAGGTACGATACAGGTATATCTGGAGAGTGCGTCAGGAAAGGTCAACTCCAATGTATTGTCGTTCAACAAACTGACCAAGCAATGGAAAAAGTTCGCCGGGCGACTGACTGCCGAACGTAGCGAAGACAGCCGGATGGTCATCGTGGCCGACAAAGCCGGAACGTTCTATCTGGATTTTGTGACACTGGTTCCGGAACCTTCCCAACTATGGATGAACGGTGCGGCCGGTGATCTGCGCAAGGATATGCTGGAAGCATTAGCCGGCTTGAAGCCGAGTTTTATGCGTTTCCCAGGTGGTTGCGCCTCGGAAGGGCCGAACTACTGGGGACAGGTCTTCTGGAAAAACTCCATCGGACCCATTGAAGAAAGAATCGGATTCAGGAACCACTGGGGTACCTGGACTTCCCAACACATCGGCTTCTACGAATACTTCCTCATGGCCGAGGCACTCGGTGCCAAACCACTGCCGGTACTCAACAACGGAGTGACCTGCCAATTTGCAGGCCATTCGTACATCGCTCCACTGGCCACCGAAGAAGACCGGAAGCAGTTCTACAATATATATGTAAAGGATGCCCTCGACCTGATCGAATTCTGCAACGGAGATGCCGACACAAAATGGGGTGCCGTGCGTATCGCTCAGGGACATCATGCGCCCTTCAACCTTGAATACCTCGCCATTGGCAATGAGAACAGTGGCGAAGCTTTCTGGGAACGCTTTGATATCATCTATCAGGCAGTGAAAGAGAAGTATCCGAAAATCACCGTGATCACCACTTCCGGTGCCCGGGCTTCCGGCCGTGAATTCAATACTAACTACGCCATCATTGATGAGAAATATCCGGCGAGTGTAGTCGACGAGCATTATTACTCCAACGATCAATGGTTCTACAGCAATACCCATCGTTATGATGCCGGACAGGTACGCGGTAATCAGGACAAAACTTACGATCGCAGCCAACCTACCCGTGTATTTGTCGGTGAGTTTGCGAACAACGGAACGAACAATGCCTATATGTCGACATTGGCCGAAGCGGCATTCTTCACCGGACTCGAACGCAACTCCGACATGGTGGTGATGGCTGCGTATGCACCGCTGTTCTGCAAGAAAGGGTTTAACAAGTGGAACTCCAACCTGATCTGGTTTGACAACCGCGGCCTCTGGCGTACGACCAATTACTACTACATGGCCTTGTTTTCCAACCATACAGGGAACAAAGCTTTCGAAGTTTCACCTCTCCATAAGGGGATTGTAGAAGACACTTCAGTCTACACTTCGGCCACCATTGACACGAAATCCGGAACGCTCTTCGTAAAAGCAGTCAACTCGGAAAATGTAGCCAAGGAAACCAGTGTGAAGATCCATGCAGATGGCAACAAGCGTTATCAGGCAAGTCTGGAATACCTAACCTCGGACGATGTAACCATCAAGAACCAAGGCGACCAGAATTATTACTCCAGTGCTCCCGATGTACAGAACTTCAATTATGACGAAGCAATCAGCCCTAAGCGATTGGATTTAGGAGTTGTTTCCGGGACGTTCAAGGTGACTCTTCCCGTAAGCTCCGTCAACGTGATTAAGCTCGTTCCCGTAGGACTCCCATAAATTGAAAGAAGTATGAATGCAAAATGGACTTTTATTCTTATTTTGGCAATGAGTAGCACGCAATTATCATGTGCTAATCTCAGTGCGAAAAGCAAGTATAACACCAACCTGCCGAAACCACGGGTGGTGGTGCTAACCGACATTGCTCCCGGAGATGTGGAGCCTGACGATATGGAGTCCATGGTTCGTCTCCTTGCACATGCCGACCAATACGAAATTGAGGGTTTGATTGTGTCGGGCGGTTGGAATAGCAGCGGAAGAGCCATTCCTGTAGCTTGGATAGAGATCCTGAAATCCGTAATCAATGCTTACGAGAAGGATCTGCCAAACCTGATGAAACGTTCCGATCAGACCGGTTTTTCACCTCTCAACAAGGAATCCGGACAGCAGACAATCGGTTACTGGCCTAGTGCGGACTATCTTAGAAGCCGTACAGCAATGGGAAGCCTAAAGTTAGGTTTCGGAGAGCTTGGCGATAACAACAACACGGCCGGAAGCGACCTGATTATTCAATTAGCAGATGAAGACGATGATCGTCCACTCTGGATAACCGTTTGGGGTGGAGCCAACACTCTGGCACAGGCTATATGGAAAATAAAAAAGGAACGCACGCCCGAGCAGTTAAGAGCCTTCCTGAACAAAATACATGTGTATACAATAACCGATCAGGATGTTCCCTGGGGAGAACGCCATACGAATTATTCTTTCAGTTCTCACCAATGGATGCGTCAGGAGTTTGAGAAAGATCTACAATTCATTTGGGACGAGAGTGCTTGGCTTTCTCAGAACGGTATCGGAGCCAGAAACTGGAAGGAGTACCAAACACATATCCAGCATCATGGCAACTTAGGAAGTATCTATCCCAGGTTCAAATATGGAGTTGAAGGAGATACACCAGCATTCCTTCATGTCATGCCGAACGGACTGAACAACCCGACAGAACCGAAGCAGGTAGGTTGGGGTGGCTATTTCGGTTGGGGAGTAGGAATGGACAAGAAAACTTCTTGCTGGACTAATCACGAAGGGGATACCCAAGCGATATCTCAGAAATATGAAGCCTACTTTTATCAGGCAGCATTCAACAACTTCGCTGCGCGGATGGACTGGGCGAAAGATGGTAAAGGGAATCGCAACCCTATCGTTATTGTCAATGAGAAGAAAGGATATGATGCTTTAAGATTAACTCCTCAAACGGGGAAAAATATTAAGATTGACGCATCCGGTTCATTCGACCCAGACGGAAATCAGCTAACTTTCAAGTGGTGGTACTTACCTGAAGCAGGCACTTTCCCCGGCCATATAGATTTGATGAATTCTAACACAGATCGAGTTCAAATAGCTATTCCATCAGATGCAGCCGGAAAAACGATTCATATCATTTGTGAAGTGACTGACAATGGCACTCACCATTTGACAAGCTATCGCCGAATTATTATTGAACCGAAGTAGTGAAAGGTGGCAACTAAATAAAGAAGAAACACAACTTATAACAATAAACAGTGTAAAGATTATGATAGAAAGAAAGAAAATAGTTTTAGTCATTGCCCTACTGTTCGTCGCAATCGGAGGATTACAACCTCTTTGGGGCAAGATACAACTACCCCGACTTATCAGTGACCGCATGGTACTGCAACGCGATACCGAGCTAAAGATCTGGGGATGGGCCGGACAGGGCGAAAAGGTTACCGTTCGCTTTCAGGGCAAGTTCTATGATGCGGAGCCGAATGCAGAAGGCAAGTGGTTCGTCACTCTCCCTCCTCAGAAAGCCGGCGGTCCGTTTATCATGGAAATCAATGAGATCATTATCCGTGACATCCTGATTGGAGACGTATGGTTGTGTTCGGGACAGTCCAACCAGGAAACACCCATCGCCCGGTTGGTCGACAAGTACCCTGAAATTAATGTTTCGAACAACCACATGATCCGCCATTACAAGGTACCCACCCAGAACACCGTCGGGGAACTGAAGGAAGAGATAGCCGGTGATGCCCGATGGGTTTCGGGCACAGCTTCCGATGTTATGAACTGGACGGCCTTGGCGTATTTCTTTGCCCAGGAAGCTTATGCGCATACGCAAGTACCTGTAGGTATGCTGGTATCTAGTTTGGGGGGCTCGGAGATAGAAAGTTGGATCAGTCAGGAACATCTGAAAGAGTTTCCGCGGCTGGTTCTAGACCAGACGGCTCTGAAAGAAATGAAGTCGGCAGAAAAGGACAAGGGTGCCAACCTATGGAACCGGAAAGATTGGGACGACTCTGACTGGCCAACCATGAACGTACCCGGACGGTGGAGAGACAACGGAATCAACGCCCGAGGTGTAGTATGGCACAGAAAAAGCTTCGACCTCCCGGCTTCCATGGACCGCAAACAGGCCAAGCTGTATCTGGGAACGCTGGTCGACAGTGACTCTGTCTTTGTCAACGGGCACTTCGTAGGTTTTACATCGTATACGTATCCCCCACGCAAGTATGACATCCCGGCCGGCATCCTCCGTCAAGGGAAAAACAACATCACCGTACGGCTAACGGCCAATGCCGGCAATGGCGAATTCGTTGAAGATAAGCCTTATAAAATCGTAGGCGATGACGTGGTGGTCGATCTGACCGGAGCATGGAAATACAAGGTAGGCAAAGACCAGAATGACGTAAGGCCCTACACGGAACGGCTGACTAACCTCCGGTCGGCAGGTTCGGGGCTTTACAATGGCATGATCTATCCGATCAGAGATTACCAAGTCAAAGGGGCTATCTGGTATCAAGGTGAGTCCAACGCCGGTCGTGCTAAGGATTATGCAACGCTGCTCGAATCGTTGATAACCAACTGGCGCGAACTGTGGGATATGCCCAACATGCCCTTCCTGCTGGTTCAACTGCCCAACTTCATGCCGAAGAGCCAACAACCTTCCGAGAGTGGTTGGGCAGGCATCCGCGAGGCGCAACTGAAAATCGCCAAGAGTGTACCGTACACCGCTTTGGCCGTGACTTACGATGTGGGCGAATGGAACGACATCCATCCGCTGAACAAGAAAGACGTGGCACACCGGCTCTTCTTGGGAGCCCGCAAAATAGGGTATGGCGAGAAGTTAGTAAGCTCAGGCCCCCTGTACAAAGAGATGAAGATCGAAGGCAATAAAATCGTCCTGACATTTACTGAGACAGGAAGCGGGCTGACCGGCGGTCAACCATTGAAGCATTTCGCCCTTGCAGGAGAAGATCGGAAATTCGTCTGGGCCGAAGCCGAAATCAAAGGCAATAAAGTGGTAGTAAGCAGTCCGGAAGTAAAGAACCCGGTAGCCGTACGCTATGCATGGTCCAACAATCCGGAAGAAGCCAATCTGCGCAACAAAGAAGGGTTGCTAGCTTCTCCTTTCCGGACTGACAACTGGTAATTAAAGTGCAAATCCAATTTGTTCAATCAAAAATAATAGTAACATGAAAAATGTAGTAAAGGTTTTATTAGCGGGACTGTTTATTGTGCAGGTTCCCCATGTATCGATGGCGCAAGAGAAAGCAACATTGAAAGAAGCATTGAAGGGAAAGTTCCACATCGGGACAGCCTTGAATGTGAGACAAATCTCAGGAAGAGACCCAGAAAGCCTGAAAATCTTAGAAAACCAATTCGACGCCATTGTGGCAGAGAACTGTATGAAAAGCGGGGAACTGCTCAAAGAGAAAGGTAAGTACGACTTCACCATGGCCGACCAATTTGTAGAGTTGGGCGAGAAACTGGGCATGTTCATCACCGGACATACGTTGATCTGGCACTCGCAACTTCCCCGTTGGTTCTGCGTAGACGACGAAGGCAAGAATGTATCGCCCGAAGTCCTGAAACAACGCATGAAAGATCATATCACCACAGTGGTAAGCCGCTACAAAGGCCGCATCAAAGGTTGGGACGTGGTGAATGAAGCTATCCTCGAAGACGGTTCATACCGCAAGAGCAAGTTCTACGAGATTCTGGGCGAAGAATTCATCCCTCTGGCGTTCCAGTATGCGCAAGAAGCCGACCCGAACGCCGAGTTATACTACAATGACTACAACGAATGGTATCCCGGAAGACGCGCCACAGTGACCAAACTGATCCGGACATTGAAAGAAAGAGGTATACGTATTGACGCTATCGGTATGCAGGGACATATCGGAATGGACGGACCAACCATTCAGGAATACGAAGAAACCATCGTGGGTTACGCCAAGGAAGGTGTAAAAGTGATGGTTACCGAACTGGACCTGTCCATACTTCCTGCTCCTAAACGTGGCATTGGAGCCGACCTTGCTGCCAACTTCGAATACCAGAAAGAGCAAAACCCGTACACCGAAGGAGTACCCCAAGAGGCTTCCATCGCCTGGAACAACCGGATGAACGATTTCTTCAAACTGTTCATCAAGCATTCCAATACGGTTTCACGCGTTACGCTGTGGGGAATCACCGACGGCGACTCCTGGAAGAACGGCTTCCCGGTTCGCGGACGTACAGACTATCCATTGCTGTTCGACCGTCAGTTCAAGGCCAAACCAGTAGTAAAGATGATCATCAAAGAAGCAAGCAAAAAGTAAACATAGATCTAAGTTGGGGGCAAGTACCTTGATGGCGCTGCCCCAGCATCCCTACCACCCGTTGACGGAATTAATAAGAGTGAATATATTAATTCCGTCAACGTTTTTTTATAAATAAGAATTAACTATCTTCGTAGTGAATCTTGGGATTACCCATGCACATTTGTCTGACTATTGGCTATATGACGGTAACCTATTCAGGTAAAGAAATAAAGGTTCAGCTATAAAATCAATCAACTAATACCACCATAACATGATAAGGAATATGATCAGAACTCTCCTGATGCTTAGCGCCGTAGCGCTCGTCTCCTGCTCGCAGGCAGCGAACAACACCGTATCTCCCAACGGGGAAATCAGTGTGAAGGTGTATGTGTCAGACTCCCCGGGTAATGAACTGGGACAGGCCTTCTTCGATGTCAACTACCAGGGCAGTAGCTTGCTCTCTAAAACCAGAATCGGACTATGTACCAGACAACAACGGTTTACAGATAGCCTGCGGTTGGTATCGGTTTCATCGCCCCAGCCCATCCGGGAAACGTACGACATAATATCCGGGAAGCGAAGCCATTGCGCCAACGAGGGAACAGAAAGAGTGTATCGCCTGGAGAACAAGGACAAGCAGGTGCTTCAAGTCACCTTCCAGGTGTACGATGATGGAGTCGCTTTCCGCTATGCCATCGATGCCACGGGTGCCGATCCCGAATACATCACGGACGAATATACGGTTTACTCCATCCCCGAGGGAACCCGAAGATGGATGCAGTCTTATGCCGTCGATTACGAAGGTTTCTTCCCACTGGCCACCGACGGCCAATCCACCGATAGGAAGAAGTCTCAAGTATGGGGGTATCCGGCATTGGTGGAACCGCAGGATTCGCTTTTCGTGCTGATCACCGAAGCAGGCATCCGCCGGGGACATAGTGGTTCCCGACTGACGAACGACGCTAACCCCGACAAATACCAGATTCGTACCACTGATGAGAAGCTGGCTTTCAGCGGCTCGTGGACTTCGCCCTGGCGAGTACTGATGGTCGGTTCACTGGCAGACATTGTAGAGTCAACGCTGGTCACGGACGTATCCGAACCCTGCACGCTGACGGATACAAGTTGGATTGTTCCGGGACCTGCCGCATGGATATACTGGGCACACAACCACGGGTCGAGGGATTACCAGATAGTGAAAGAGTACATCGACCTGGCTGCCCGCATGGGTTGGCCGTACAACCTGATAGACTGGGAATGGGATGTCATGGGCAATGGCGGTACCATGCAAGACGCAATGAAATACGCGCAGGAGAAAGGCGTGAAAACATTCCTGTGGTACAACTCCGGAACGTCGTGGAACGGTCCCGGCGCTCCCGGTCCGCTGGATCGCCTGAATACCAAAGAGAAAAGGGATAAGGAATTTGCCTGGCTCCGGGAAATGGGAATCTCAGGCATCAAGGTCGACTTCTTCGCGGCTGATGGCGCCGACATTATGAACTACTACATGGATATCCTGGAAGATGCCGCCCGGTATCAGGTCATGATCAACTTCCACGGGGCCACGATTCCGCGGGGTTGGCAGCGAACCTATCCCAACATGATGACGGTCGAAGGAGTCTACGGTGCCGAATGGTATAACAACCGGCCGATCCTGACCGACCGGGCTGCCGCGCACAACGCCACCTTGCCTTTCACCCGGAATGTGGTAGGTCCGATGGACTATACACCCGGCACCTTCTCCGATTCGCAGCACCCGCACATCACCTCTCACGGTCACGAGCTGGCGCTGCCGGTGGTTTTCGAGTCGGCCTTGCAGCACATGCCCGACCGCCCCGCGACGTATGACTCACTTCCCGCTGAAGTCCGCCAGTTCCTTTCCACCCTGCCCACCGCATGGGACGAGACTAAGCTGCTGAGCGGCTATCCCGGAGTGGAAGTCGTCATAGCCCGGCGCAAAGGAGAGGTTTGGTACATCGGAGGACTGAACGGTACCGACAAGTCAAAGGTACTGAACTTTACCCCAGCTTCCTTATCCGGCATCGGTCAGACAATGACTCTCTTCAAAGACGGAGCCGACAACAGGAGTTTTGCCATCGAACAAAATGTTCCATTGGCAGACGGGAAAATGTCCATCGAGTGTCTGCCTCGCGGAGGATTTGTGGCGATCATCCGATAACTGTTTACCAGGATATTCGGTAAATATCTTCCTCTACACAGCAGTTTTGATTGGGGTCTTCAACTCCTTCACATCCTCCAAAACTGCCTGTCCATCGGTGTTTCAGGTGAATGGGCGGGTCTTCACCCGTCCTTCATCCCTTCACGCTCTGACAGCAAGAAGCAAAGTGCCCGAAAGAAAGAAGCAACTGGCCCGGAAGCAAGAAGCATTTGCCCCGGAAGAAAGAAGCATTTGCCTCGGAAGAAAGAAGCAACTGACCCGGAAGAAAGAAGCAACTGCCTCGGAAGAAAGAAGCAACTGACCACATTGCAAGAAGCTTCCAGGGCAATAGAAAGAAGCTTCCAACGGGCGCTACGCGTTTTATTTTTTCCCGCTACGCCTTTATACTCCACACATGATTCCACGGACGATCCTGAGATAACCAGAAGAGCTCCGAACAACAGAAAAGCCAACAGGTCCCGAAAGGAATCTGTTGGCTTTCTAATCTATGTAGTAAGAAGAAGGAGGACTACTTCGTCTGGAGTACAATTCCCCCCTTGGGTTGTATCAACACATCGGCTTCCCCTGATTTATTGACACTCAGCTCTTTCAGCGCGGTGACACCACTCTTAGCATCATCGTGATAATAACTGACTTTCTGTCCGGCCAGCATCGGAAGCTTTAGCTTCAGCTTCAAGGGCTCAGCCCCGGCATTGACGCCTGCCACATACCAACGGTCGGCCTGACGACGAGCGATAACACTGTACTTACCGGGATACCCGTCGATGTACAGGGTTTCGTCCCACGTCGTGGGCACCTGCTTCATAAAATCAAGTTCGAAGGCCGGGGCATCGGTCAGGTTGTTCGGGGTAAGGGCAAACATCTGCACCGGGTTCTGGAACAGCACGGCGGTGGCCAACTGGAACGCATCGGTAGTGAGGCGTTGGTTGCGGCCTTCGTTGCTCTTCACCAGGTATTTATTCAGGAATACTCCGCCAAACTCCATGCAACCCACCGTATTGCGGATAAACGGATGAAGGGTGGCATTGAATGCTTCCTCCTTGCGCACGCCTTCAGAGAAGATCAGCATCTCGGAAGCCACCACGGCCTCACTTCCCACGTAGTTGGGATACATACGTTCCCACCCTCTGGGTAAGGTGCAACCGTGGAAGATGATCATCAACCCGTAGTCGTTGGCATCGGAGAGGATATCCTCGTACACGCGCATGGTTTCTTGTTTGTCTCCGCCAAAGAAGTCGACTTTCAGCCCTTTCACACCGGCTTCCCGGAGCCATTTCATCTCCTTCTTGCGAGCAATGGCTGTATTCATCTTGTTCTTAGGACTCTGCGGGGCATCATTGAACGAACCGTTGGAATTGTACCACAGGAACACGTCCACTCCTTTGGATTTGGCGTATTTGATCAGTTCCTTCATCCGGTCGTACCCGATATTCTTATCCCACAGGGCATCAATCAGGATATACTCGTAGTTCATGGCAGCCGCCAGGTCGATGTACTTCACCTGGTCGTCCCAGTTCATACTCGGGTCCTGCCAGACGATCCAGCTCCATGTGCCGCGTCCGTATTTGTTGGAGAAGCCCGGTTCGTAAAGCGGTTCCACCAAGTCGAAAGGTATGGTGGTCTCCACAATAGGCTTCAGGGTTTCGCCTACCGTAATGGTGCGCCAGGGGCTGGCACCGGGGAGTCCCATCTGTACGCTGCTGCTTCCGAACCCATTATTCTGAGCGGGGTTGGGGAAATCGAGCGTATAGAACCCTTCTTCGGTTCCGGCACTCAGGTGAGAGCCGCAATACTGGCTGGTGACACCGGTTTCGGAGAGTAGCACCCATCCTTCATTACCAATGCGGAACAGGCCGGGAAACACGTATCCTTCGGAACGGCGGGTGGGCTTGGCAAAGGGGGCATCGTTGGTATAACCACTTTCATAGCTGGGCGCGGTACGGGCAAAGCCGCCCATGGGTCCCATCATGTACGAGAGGAAGGTGGTGCCGTAGGAAGGGAACTTATAGCCGGTAGCCTCCCGTTCGATCACGCAACTGAGGCGGTCGCCCCACGCGGGAATCTCGTAACGGAAAGCAACGTCGTTATCGCTCACCTGGAACGTGATGTTCAGCCGGCGTTGGCGCTCGTTCTCTAACGTATAGGTAAGGGCTTTGGCCCGATACTCTACTGCCGACTTCTTGATCTTTTCCTGAACATATTGTTTGTTTACCACATGGGTAGTTATCCCGATAAACTTCATATTCCGGCTAAAGTCGCCCTCATTGGTCACCAGTCCCAACGGAGACTCTTCCAGCATCACCTTGTTCTTGTAGAGAACAGTGTATGTGGGCTGGCCATTCTTGACAATGAGCTTCACCTGCAGGTTGCCATCGGGACTTTCCACGCTTGCCTCCCCGGCATTGCCTTCGATGGGGATGGAGCTGTATCGGGCGATAACAGCCGGGGTGACCGGTTTGAACACGATCTGTGCGAACTGATACAGGTTCAGCTTCCACACCTTAAAGTCGTGATATCCGTCCGGGATTACTTGATAGATATGCGGGATTCCGGCCGCCTCGGCATACTCATGCGTACGCTTACTGAAATTCAACAAGCCGTCCTTATCACCGCAGGAGATCCACAACAGTTTCAGCTTGGCTTTGGTCTCGGTGGGATTGGGCATCAGCTCTTTCGGGTCTTTGGTATTGGGTGCGGAAGAGAATCCACCCACCCAGGCAAACTTATCCAGATTGCACAGCCCGAAGTTCAGTGACTGTCCGCCACCCATCGACAGACCGGCAACCGCCCGGTTTTCCTGGTTGGCCAGTACCGGATAATTCTTTTCAATGTAGGGAATCAGGTCGTTCAGCAAGTCCTGTTCGAAGGTGGCAAAAGCTTGTACCTTATCCGCGGCCATGATATTTCCGGTAGCCCGGTCGTCTTTCATGGCGCGTCCGTTGGGCAGCACCACGATCATCTCCCGCGCTTTCCCGTCAGCGTACAAGTTGTCGAGGATGACGTTCGGTTTCCCTTGGAGGAACCATTCTTTTTCATCCCCACCAATGCCGTGGAGCAGATAGAGCACCGGGTATTTCTTCTCTTTCGAATAACCGGGAGGTGTATAGATCAATGCTTTCCGGTTGGTTCCTACCGTTTGGGAGGCATACTCGATGGTGTCGATCTTACCTGCCGGCACTTGGTCACGCGGTACATCAAAGCCTCTCCCCGGAGTTTGTTGCGCCAGGAGTATCGAGATGGAGCCAAGCACGCATAGTGCAAGGCTCCGGATTCTGTTTTTAATCATGTTGCATCTTTATTAAGTACGTTTTAACAACCCCTTTATAGTCAAACTTCGCTTCGGCTATTCCCGCCCCGGATGTGGGCTGCGTAAGGGCCACTTTCACACTCGGGTCGCTGGCAGAAGCCGATATGGTCGGTGCCCCGGTGGTGCCAGCTGGAAGTTTATAAGTTGTTTCATACAGGTCGTAACCCACAATGCCGTTAGCATCAGTAGAGCGGACCGGTGTAGCGGGCAGATCGATGGCTTTTCCGTTCACCAGGATAGTTACTGTGGGAGGGACCAGACGGACAATCGAATTCTTCTTCGAGCTGAATCCAAGTCCGATAAAGTCGAAAAGACCTCCCTGAGCAGCGCCTTCGGCCACTAAGTAAATGGCATGCTTCTTATCCAGCTTGTCGACAATAGCCGAGACGTCCGCTGTGAATTGTGCGGTGGTCTGGGCAGAATTGGCCGGGACATTGATCTCGCCAATTTTCTTGCCTTTCCAGGTAGCATTGTCCCACGGACCATCCATCCAGATATTTACCTTGAAGGCAGCTTGGGTCTTCGGCGTCAGGAACAGGTTGAGCACGGTTTGGTTACCTTTCTTGGTACCCTGGAAGGCTTTGACGCCTTTCTTGTCCTTGGCAAGACCACCGAAGCCAAAGTACTTATAGCCGATGATGTGGCCATTCTCTACATTGGTAACCGGCATGTGGTTGTCCCAGATGTCCCAGGAGTCCTGCATAGTGCCTGGATTGGAGAGATAGCACGCGTATCCGGCGGAATAGTATTGGTAAGGATCCAAACCGTAGATATGGAAGCCTTCCGAAGTCACTTCGGCACCGGCATACTCTCTTCCCTGGCTGTCTTTGGCAGTCCAGGTATTATCTTTCGAATAGGGATCGTAGCCTTTGATGACCACTTTTCCACCTTCGGCCACTGATTTCTTGTCCCACTCGATCTTCACCGGAGCGACCACTGCCTGGCGGGCGCCTGCGGCTCCTCTGGGCGGACGGTGATAAAACGCGTACCATTGATCATTGATGAGCTGGATACTGCCATGGGTGTTGTGTGCCGAACCGGTGGTTTGCAAAGCGCTACCATCTTCATTCAGTACCGGCGCGCGCGAGTCGACCAGCACGCCACCGCTCTTCCACGGACCCATCGGCGAGTCGCCATATGCATAACGCAAAGCAGAGTTGGTACTGCCCAGGCCATAGTCGGGACCGGAGTAGCCGCTATACACCCATACAAATTTATTGCCTACCTGGCGGATAGAGGCTGCTTCAAAGAAGTTGAAAGCACCCAGGTTCTCACCCTCGTAGATATAGGGATAGACCGTACCTTCCGGGTCTCTGAGTACCCCGTAGCGGGAGCTGGACGGCATGAAATAAGGGATGATCTCGGTGCCGGGACGGAGCGAATACATGGTATTCTGGTCCAATTGCGCAGCCATCGACCGTTGGAATCCCCAGAAACCGTAAGCCCTGAATCCTATTTCGTAGTCAGGATCGTTCGGATCGGTGATGTATTCAATGAATACCGACGGGTCGAATCCCATGATGCTTCCGGGCAGCGTAGCTGTTCCCTCGGCATTCAGGTTGACAGGCGTGAAAGGCCCATCCGGACGACTGCCCTTGGCCACCATCGCCTCTCTTCTGGGACCTCGGCTGTGAGGATATAGGTAGTACTCTTTGGTGCCGTCTTTCCGTTTCACCTCCACGAGGTCGGGGGCATACATCACGTCCCACTGCCCATTGACCTGATAGGTAAAGACCGGGCCTTCGTCGCGCCAGTTGGACAAATCCTCTACCGGTGCCGACCAGATACGGATATCCGGTCCACAATAACTCCTTACCCTCAAATCATGGGAGCCTATGATATAGGCGCGGTATTTTCCCGGATGGTCAGGATCTTCGAATACACGCGGCTCACCGTCCGGTAAGTGTTCCCACAATGGTAAATACGGATTGCCAATGGCTTTCACTTCTGTTACAGAGAAAAGAAACATGGCCAGGAATACTAAAATGACCTGCTGTCGTTTCCACATAAAATGAATGTTCTTCATGATTTTTGATATTATTTTGATTTCTGAAATAAATGCAAATTTCAATATTACAAAGATACCCTTTCTGGATGAAAGCACCGGCTGGTTCTTGTTTCCACTTCCTCACTGGATATTACATAACTTGCTTTTTTGTTTCATTTTTTATATTCTATGTTACATTGGCTCCGATTCCTCCTCGCTTTGTAGAATATACTCGGTGGGAGATACGCCGAAATGCTTTTTGAAAGCTGTAGAAAAATACGTCTGACTAGTGAAGCCCACCGCATAAGCCACTTGGGATATATCCATACGTTTCTCCCGGAGCAGGATAGAAGCTTGCTTCAACCGTATGTTACGTATGAAGTCGCTTGTGGCAATGCCGACCAGTTCCTTCATTTTCCGATGTAGCTGCACCCGGCTAAGGCCAATCCGGGAAGCCAACATTTCTACATTCAGTTCCGGATTGCCTATCTCTTCATTAATAACACCCATAATGCGTTCTATCAGCAGTTCATTGCTCGACTTGAACTCTACGGGTTTCACCTTGTCTTCCTGATCCTGCGCTCCGGAAAACTTACCTTTGAGCATCTTCCGGCTACTGATAAGGTTGCGGGCAGTGATAAGCAGCTCGTCGACGTTGAACGGCTTCGTCAGATAAGCATCCGCCCCCTTGTCCAGCCCTAAGATACGGTCTTCGTGCTCTGTCCGGGAAGTAAGCAGAATGATAGGAATATGACTGGTATTATGATTATCCTTCAGTTTTTTCACCAATCCGAGCCCATCCATCTGAGGCATCTTGACATCCGAAATAATCAGATCAGGAAGCCGGGAAACGGCCAGTTGCATCCCTTCCACCCCATTGATAGCGGTGAGTATCTTATAAGTACTCCCTAACTCCTGCTCCAAGTAATTCCGTATTTCGGCCTCATCGTCAATAATCAGCACCTTGGCATTAGTTCTCCGGTTGGCTACTCTCTCGTCGGGCTCCTGGACAAATAGCTCCTGCCCCAACATCGGGCGCGCTTCGGATACCTGCCGGGCAAAGTCTTCTTTTTTCAGATGCTCTTTGCCCAAAGGTATGCGCACGGTGAAGCAACTTCCCTGCATGTCCTTCCGGTTGGCAGCCGTAATGGTTCCGGCGTGCAGATGTACCAGCTTCTGTGCCAGATTCAACCCGATGCCCGAACCGATGGTGGCAAACGAGTCCTGCCGGGTTCCTTGATAAAACCGTTCGAAAACCTTCTCCGGTTTATCTTCGCCCAGTCCGATACCCGAGTCAGTTATCTTGACTTCGAAATAATAGTGAAGCACTCCCCGGCTTTCGGAATCGACGCCCGAGTTGAGCGACACAATGATTTCTCCTCCATCGCGCGTGTATTTAAAAGCATTGGATAACAGGTTCATCAATATCTTGTCGAAATTGTTCCGGTCTATCCAGGCCGGCAACTGTTCCATACCATGCTCGAAGACAAAACGGATGTTCCGTTTTGCCGACTGATACTCAAAGACGTGAAACAGTTCACGGATAAAGCCGACCATATCCGTCTCGCTGTATTGGAGCTTTAACAATCCTTTGTCGAACTTCCGTACGTCCAGTAGTTGGTTGACCAATCCCAGGATGCGGCTGGCATTGCGGTACATGCCTTGCAGGACCTTCATGGTAGAAGCATCGAAGTCGTCCTTCAGCAGTTTTTCCAACGGGCTGATGATGAGTGTCAGCGGCGACCGTATCTCGTGCGAGATATTAATAAAGAACTGGAGTTTCATCTCATTGTTCTGCTCGTTCCGTCTTTTGCGTATCAGGTTGACTATCAAAAGTGTAATGACAGCCAACAGGCATAAATAGAGTACATAGGCTAGCATACTCCTGTACCACGGCGGAGAGACAAGTATGGTAAACTGCTTGACAGGGGTATAGGCTCCATACTTGGAAGCACGGACTTCGAGCGTATATTTGCCCGGATTCAGATAGCTGTACGTCACCTGGCTGATGCCGGGAAGCGTGGAATTCCAATTGCTGCCGAGTTCTTTCAGACGATACTCGTAACAGATATTCTCCGGATCACGGAAATCCATCGTGGAGAATTCGAAAGTAATCGTATTGTCCTCATAGGAGAAGCGGAACTCTTTGGAGTTGAGGATGCCCGAACAGACTACGTGTTTCCGGCCAGACAGTGAATTCCGGTTGATGGATTGGTTGTGTATGTATACGTTGGTGACCAGCACTTCATTGTTATACGTCGGTATGGTTATCTCTTCGGGCGAAAACGAAGTGAGGCCGTTGTTCCCGCCAAAGTAGACGACACCCGCCTCGTCCTGAAAGTAGACACCCCGGTTGTATATCTTGTCTACCAGCCCGTTGCCTGTATAATAGTTGATGACGCGTCCCTCTTTCACTTTCAGCTGATTGATTCCCTTGAACGTACTGCACCAGATATTTCCGTCACGATCCTGTGCCAACCCGCAGATGACATTGTTGGACAGTCCGTCTTCAGTGGTATATCGCCTTATTTCGTCCGTCTTCTTGTTGAGACAGAACAGACCATTGTAGGTGCCTATCCAGATATTTCCGTCAAAACTTTCCTTCAGCGAGAGACAAATCTGTTTGGACAGGAACTCCTTATTCCGGATCTCCAGGAAGCAGTCTTTCCCTGGATCATAGCAACTGATTCCCTTGTAATGCCCCATCCAGATCAACCCTTCCGAATCGCAAAGAAGCGTATTCACCCAGTCGTTGTCCAGCCTTCCTCGTACAGAATCGGTTTGTTTCATATCGTACTTCCGGACGGCTCCCGTTTTCGGATTGTACCGGACCATTCCGGTTCCGAACGTAGAGATGTACAATTGCTTATCAGGACCCTCGACCAATGTCTTCATATATCCTCTGAACGGCACGTGCAAATTATGTTCCTTGCCCGTATTTCGATCTATGACAACCAGGCCCCTACCGTAATACTCGGTGGCCCAGATTGTACGGTCCGATCCCTCGTACAATCCGGTAAAATAACGCCGGCTATTAAAACCTTCCAGAACCTCTCCATGACTGGTCATTTTAAGAATCCCTCCATCCATTGAGCACCAGATATACCCTTCGCTATCTTTCAGGACAGACGTCAGGTTGTTGCTCATCTGATTGTTCATCTCCAACACGTGCAGGAAATCAAACTGAGTGGGTTCATTGGGAATCATCCAGACTCCTTTCTGGAAACATCCTAACCACAGGTTTTGATCGCGATCCTCGGCCAGCGCCGGAATTCGCACCGTACGATGATACAAGGGGGTTTGCGTCTCGGTAGCCGGCATAATCGTCTGGGTATGAGGATCGATGTATTTCAGGCCTTGTCCGTCGGTACTGACATACACGATGCCTTTACTACTCAATACCAGATTGCTCACACTTATTCCGGAGTGCCCGTAGACTGGTACATAGCGGAAGGTCTGCGAGCCACGGTCAAACACACAAACAGCAGGCGAAGTGCCGACATACAATTTCCCGTCGTTATCCTCCACGAAACCGGTGATGTTGTTGTGCGGAATCTTCGGTACCCTGAAGCTGACCGACCGGTTGGTTTTCGGATCTATCCGCACCAGTCCCTTCTCGTTCACCCCCAGCCAGATGTAATGTTGCCTATCCTCATAAATGGTACCCACAAAATCACTTGTCTGCCGGGTCACTTCTTCCAGATACTGTGCTGTACAATGGGTACGGTCTATTGAAAATATTCCCCAACCGGAAGTAGCCACCCAGATTTCTCCGGTAAACAATTCGGTGATACAAGTGATATGAGGCATCTCTCCTTCCGGGAAGGCGATGTTACGAAACCCATCCTCATCCGGCAGGTAATACTGCAAGCCCTTGTTGCTGCCTACCCATAAAGTATTCTTCGAATCCAGCATCATAGTCCGCACATTATTAGCCAGTAACGAAGTGGTGTCGTTCTCGTTGTGCAGGTAGTGGGTAAACCGTACCCCATCGAACTTATTCAGTCCGTATTCGGTGGCCATCCAGATGAAGCCATACGAATCCTGTACAATCTTATTTACCAGGTTGGACGACAGTTCCCCGCTTCTATACTCTTTGGCATAGGGAAGACGTACGTTCTGTGCTGCTATCTCAGAAGTGCATAGCAGTAGGAGGAAGGATAGCAGGTGTGTGTGCAGGATGTATTTCATAAGAACTAAAGGAAAAATATCACTAGTGTCCCATTAAAATTGGGACACTAGTGATGGATTATGTATTATCAAATAAGTGATATTTTATGAACAAATAAAGGAATAGCGAAATTCACAATAAATTTCGCTATTCCAGTCATCCTGGCTCAATTTAATGCACAAACTTATTACCTTATTATTTAATTTACGGATGCTATACCATTTAGATTCAGTCTATTCAATAATCATGTTATCCAAATAGAGGTCACAGGATGCATTGCTACCATTGGCTCTTAGTTCCACCTTGTTTTTTCCGGCTTTCAGCGATACCCCCACAGAGGTGGTCTGCCAACTTCCGACACCCGTCTGTACGAATTCAGGTGTACTCACCTTAGTTCCATTGACATAAAGATCGACCGTATTGACTGCTGCGGCCGCACAGTAGCGGATACGAAGCAAATAGTTTCCGGTGCTGGTTACAGATACCTCATCGCGTACAGCGGCATCACCTTTGGCACCGAATTTGAGGAAGCCCATAGCAGTATAATCAGGCAAAAGTCCCACAGTTTCACTATAAGGGCGTTTCGTAATGACACTGCCGATATTCTTGTATTCAAAGTTTTCAGCCTCATATTGGCGAGCACCCTGATACACATTCGGACGAGCAGGCACAGTAATAGTTGCCTTTGTATATTGGGTCTCTCTACCAGTCGCATTACCCGAACAATTCACAGTAATGTCAACCGCTCCGTTGTGGATGACCGTCATCGTATATACGCCATTCGTCCAATCTTCCGACACAGTGCACGAAGCGGGAGTAGCACGGTCCGTGTAAGTCATTTGAGGCTTATGGGTACTGCCATAAATCTTGATTACATCCGTCTGCTTGGTTCCCTTCTCATTGTAGTTGGTCAGATAGAAAGTCACCTTGTCGGCAAACTCCTTGACAGCAGCCACCGAATACTTGGCAAAGGCAAGCTCCATCTTTTCGCACGTATTATACTTGAACGGAACAGAGGCATTGCGTACGTCAGCGTATGCATTGTAAGCCACCCACGCATTCTCATGGCGGCCTACATACAAGTTTCCGGTATATTCCTCGGGGAAGTCACGGTTGAACATACTCTGCTTCAACTTCACGTCACCGTACGTACCATTGTACTGCGAAGCATTAATCTTGTACCTGAATGAGTTGGCAACATCATCAGCAAGGCCATACACCACAGGAATGGTAGGATAACGACCCGTCTTCTTGAAGTAGAGATGTTGGTCGTTATTAACGCCATCTTCATCAAGTTTATAAAGCCCATCGTACAATGTTTTAGGAGCCAGGTAACCCGGATCAGAGGGCGTATTGTAAGGCGTGATATCATTGATAATCACATACTTCGTACGATCTATCACCTCTTGACGACTCATGATTCGGATCGTACCATCCAGAATCTTGCGGTAGATATCCATACTGATATTGTAGAGCTGGGGATAGAAGGTCCAGTTACGCTTCATAAATCCGTCTCCGGCACTTATGGCAGCCCCCTCTTTACATACCTGTTGGGGAATAGTCTCCGGACCATCATAGATAGTCTGCCCGGTGAACATGATGTGTTCTATCGCAGGAATAGCACCTGCGGCAACCGGGAATTTCTCATCCCCATTCCAGTTTATGTCCGCCCAACCGCATTCGTCAAAACGCATGCCATACTGTCCGGCATATCCGGATAGCCAAGCACCCAGACAAGCACTCTCTATGTCCAGAAAGCCATGGACGGATGTATATTTCTCACATACGATCAAATTCTCCGGATGTTCCTTGCACACAGCGGCGAACTCGGCATCACGCTTCAACATAGCCACAGGTGTAAGTGACGCTCCCCAATGCGGGCCACAGAAACTAATGGTCAGATACCCCCCATACTTAGCGTTGAGCTTCATCAGGTTGGTCCAATGTTTCAGACGCTGCGGGTATGTTACCGAGAATGGATCGTCAAATCCCCAGAATTGTTCGCAATAATTAAAGCCCAGGAAGTTGGGATAATCCCGATAGAACTCTTCGTAAAGGCTGCCTTCCATTTGGCCATACGTCGCAAGGTCAGGGAAGTGACAGAAGCCTCCGCTCGAAGGCTGAACCATCGCCCACACATTGTTTTCGGCACAAGCACGCAGCCATGACTTAGCGGTTTCATATCCGTATTCCACCAACTGCCATTGACCGGTGTTCGCATCGTGAAGAATAGAAAGCGAAATATTGAAGATAACGAACGGGCGAATATCTTCCGGTATCATCTCGATGATGCGTTCCGGATCGGCATGATTCCAAGTATCGATATGGAAAATCCATGCCGGCTTGTCGGTAGAAATAGGACGGCGCAGGTATCCCATTACCGGGTCGGGTTTGTCTTTACTAACCGTGAAGGTGATGGGCGAAGAACCGTCATTGAACGTGAAAGTCACCGTACCGGTGTTGATATCCACCTGGCTAAAGATACTTTTTACCGTGCCATCTTCCACCTTACGATTCAGCGTTTTCACTTGCCCATTATATCCCACCGTCCAATATCCATCTTCACTCACCCCTACTACAGGGGTAGAAGATAGTTCGGAGGTGACAGCAACCTTGGAATCCTTTATACTCAGCCAATCGTTGTCGATAGTCCAGTAATAAGTAACACCCTCTTTCTTCACACCCAATTTTGGAGCATAAGCCGCGTTTTCGCCCTTACCCAAAGAGGTGATTTCGGTCCGCACCGTGAAACTGCTACCGTCTGAAAGCTCCACATTATAAGAAGAGGCAGTGAGTGTAACGCACGATTTGACATTCACCCCCGCCTCTTGCGCTACAACGATTCGTTGTAGCGCTTTAGAGTTGGAGTTGATATCATTTATCGTTTGCGTCGACTTTGGGGGTTCGGGACCTACTTCTTCAATAGCCTCCTCATCCTTGCAGCCATGGCAGGCTAACAGGAGGGCAAAAAGCAGAGCCGAAAAAAGACGAGCATTACTAAATAAATATCTCATTCTATCTATTTTTATTACTCAGGGTTATTTCAATCCTTCCACTATTCCTTCATACATGCCATTCCGATTGAAACCTGTAGTCCATGGGCAAACCGTGTTTCCACCGCTACTTTCACTCATACTGGAAATCGAAATGCCAAATTGCTTATCGGCAGGAATCAATCTCTTGTATTCTTTCAGGATGAAGGTCATGTAATCGGTTACGGAAGCACGTTCCGCAACAGTCAACTTATTGGCAGCAATAAAGTTTCTATTCGCATCCTGTACCATCATACTGAGGTCAGAAACACGTACCGGTTTACCGCTCGTGGCAAGTCTCTCAAACAGTTGGGTTACCGCTTGTTTGTTGCCGGCCTGGTCGGTTGCGTTTTGAGAGAAGATCGCATGGAGCAGGATATTATATCCATCAATCCGGGTCGTGTTGTCAGCCTCCCATGAAGTGACCAATGCAATGAGTTTATCGGCAATCGATCCCATCTCATCAAATTGGTTGACGGTCTGGCTGACAAAGAGTTCAAGCGCTACGTTCGCGTTCTTCACCGTGTCACGTGCAATCTTCACGGCCGTACGGGCATATTCCACATCCCCCAGGTACTCGCCCCAATTGAATGTTTGATCATTGTCCGTATTGTCCAGCGGCTCGCTAACGATGTTCCAGGTTTTCACGCTACCCAATTCGTTAACACCGGCATATACCATACCTCCAATCCATTTCTCCATTTCTGCAGTGAAGATCGCTTTCTTCTCTTCTGGAGTTTTTATGATACGTTGCGGCTGTGCTTCCCACATAAAATTCAGGTTATCGATATAGCCTGTCCAGTTGCCCGAACTCGAACCGATGGCAAATTCTATTTCAGTCAAGTCTTTCATGGAGGCAGGTATTTCAATCGTTCCTTTCGGAATCGCTTGTCCCAATGCAGTATAAGTACCTTCTTTGACAAATTTCACAACGATACCTCCACGCTTCCATTTACTGTCTTGCTGGAATCCATAATCGGCCGCACTCTGGCCAAGGGTGATGATTTGACCATTCAGAGCCACAAACATACCTTCACCATACATACCAGCACTAAGACGCATATCCATCGACATACCACTATAGGCCGAAAGTGTCATGCCCGCTTTTAGCTGGACAGTGAATTTCGGGAATGAATGGACAGCCGTATTCATGTAAAGCACCTTACCGCTTTCGCCGGCAGGGTCTGCTACCACAGTGGCTGTTCCACTAACCACCCCTTTTCTAGGGAGCATAGGCCAATCTGTGCCCACTGCAACACCTTCAAAGTCGATAATCGGTTCATTACCTTTTCCTACCACCTCATAATCCATAGAGATATTGTCCAGATAATACTGGGCAGCACCGGATTCAGAACCTATACAAAGGTCGAATTCGGTAAGTCCTTTCACATCCTCAGGCATCACGAAGCCCGCTGTGGTGGCAGTAGCGGCACTATTGAGCATCACCACAAGGCCCCGTTTCCATACATTATTGGTGGCACCAAGGTCAGCAGCACTTTTCCCCAAAGCATACTTGGTTCCATTGATAAGTAACCTCATTCCTTGCCCATAAATACCATCAGACCCTACGTGACGCAAGTCAAAGTTCAATCGTATATAATCGCCAAGCTTTCTGCCACTGGGCAATACAACATGTAGCTTAGCCCATGAAGTAGCAGCCTTGACGGCATCGGTACCCACATGAAGCACATTACCGCTTTCGCCGGCAGGATCGGCTTCTACGGCAGCCGAGCTATTGCCGGTCATCGGGTAGGTTGTGCCGATTGGATCCTCATCGAAGTTGAACAACTTAGTCTTGCCTGACTCGGTTTGCACCGGTATATCGATAGGTTCGATGAGTTTGTTGTAATAGGCGGCACGCTGTCCCTGATTGGAACAGAGCGAGCCACCATAAAGGGTGATACCGGATTTGGCTGCAAGGTCGGTCACCGTCTTCATACCCAAAAAATCATACGTATCATCCACCTGCAATGTGCTGAGCGGAGTAAACGACCCATTTACATCCACCGCATGGAAGTTTGCCAGCAACGTACTATAGGCGATGTCTTTCTTTGTGAACAGGCTTGAGGACATATTAGCGGCCAGCTTGAAAGAACTACCACTACCGACATATGACTTCAAGAGGTTGAATGTGCTCAGGTACTCACTATTGGCAACTTCTTCCGGCTTTTCCAACGGAAGATTGCAATCGTACGTATCCGTACACGACACCGCTGTAGTAGCTGCCAATGCAAGAACGATTATCTTATTACTGATGTATTTCATATCTTGTTAGTTTTAACATTTATATTAGATAAAACATTATCTTCTCTCTACCTCGAATGAACCAGCACCGTAGACGTTACGGGTGCGGAGCACCAATGTATCTTTTGTGGCTACCTGAATATCCAGATTCTTCAGGTCGACATTGTAATCCAGATAGATGGCGTTACGGTCTTTTCCACCAAGACTCTTCTTTTCACCCTTGCTTACGAATTTACCGCTACCACTGGCCACTACATCCTGTGAGCCGGAAGTCACCGTGCAGGCACCCTCATCATTGAAGGTGAGACGCAAGGTAAAGCTATGAGCATTGCCTTTGGCATCTTTCACTTGCAGTGTCAGGAGATCCTCCTTATAGGCAGCTGTATTGACATCCACTTCTTCGTCTTTTTCCACAAATGCTTCATGACGAACGACTTGTTTGGATGCGCCGGCAATAGTAACCTGATCGACCCCGCGACGCAGATACTGCCCGTGCCAGGGATTGGCATACTTTACCCCATACAGCACATAATTTTTCGGTAATATGAACCAATCCTCGGCATTAGTCCACACATGCGAATCTGCGACGAAGGGAGTCCCTTGCAGAATGGAATCAGCTCCCTGCACATTAGTCATTCTGAGAGGAATCACATAATACCGCTCAATAGACTTTGCATCCGCAAAGAAAGCATCGGTGAGTTGCACCTCTACCCCGCCCGAAATTTCATTGGCAGGAATTTTAATCTGGTTGGAAGCCAACGTGTAGTAAGAAGCCGGCATGGGAGTGACAGGAATATTGGTCTCTTTGAAGTAGAGCCTGTCGCATAGCGAATTTTCTACCACATAGTCGATAACCACATTCTTGCGATTGGTGTAACCACCGCCCCATGCTGCCTTAATCGCTATCTTATGCTGATTGTCGAGCGTATTGTCTAAGAACTCTTCCTCGCCAAGTTCAACGGTACGCAGCGCGTATTGATTGGCGAAATATACAGTCTGATAGTCAAAATCAGGAAACTCATTCTCGCCACTCTCGCAAGAAGTAAAAGCGAAGAACAATGAAGCCAGTCCGATATATACTAATTTCTTTTTCATTATCTAATCTATTTTAGCGTTCTGTAATTACTTCCAGCCCTTATTCTGAACAAGGTTGCTGAACTTAAGCATCTCTGAATAGGGAATCGGGCAATAACGCATATATTCCTCATAGTCCCGTTCTTCTACAGTGAACGTCGTATAACTGCTCCCATCAGCGTCCCAGTCAATACCACGTACCGGTTCGTTAAGGTCGTTGTTCCACCGGCGTACATCCCAGAAGCGGAATCCTTCGAAGCAGAGTTCCAAACGGCGCTCGTTACGGATGAGCATACGCATGTCATCCTTATTAGCGGCACACTTCTCCAGATACGGATCGTCATTGCCACCAACACCTGCGCGCTTACGGATAGCTTTTACCACATCGTAAGCAGAATAACCGTTGCCATTAGCGCTTGTAGGCCCCCAGGCCTCGTTAGCGGCTTCCGCGTAGGTAAGATACATCTCAGTATAGCGGATACGAGGATTGTAATGCGCCTTGGCAACGATTGATACTGGATTACAGTTTACATCCGTGCTGCGCAGACGTTTCTTCATGTAGTAACCTGTACGGGTTGACTTCAGCTGCGTCACATTGATACCGTCTTCCGTGCCCGACTTCGAACCCGTATAGATGGGCGTTTTGGCAACTCCCGCGGTAGCTGTGTTATAGATAATATACTTAGCCAGACGAGGATCGCGACTGTTATAAGGGTTCTTATCGCTATACCCGCTGTTGGTAGCATCATCGATAGGATAACCGTTGGCCATCGGGAAAGCATCCACCAGGTTTTGAGAAGGATTCATGTTACCAGAGCCGAACAAGGTAGGAGGAAAATGTCTTCCTTCCTGACTGGTATCCCCACTACTGATATTTTCTCTCCAAAGTATTTCTTTGGGATTGACGCCATCTTTCACCGCATCCGCGATGGCACCTACATAATATTCAACGCCATCGGCAGCCAAACCGGAAATTCCGTTTTTATAGGCTAACACAGAGGCAGCAGCCGTTGCAGCATCGGCCCAGGTGGCGCTATTGGTCGGATCCTGAAACGCAGGACTGGCAGCAAGGAGAGCGGTACGCGCACGGTAAGCGTGGGCTATCAGCCCATTGAACAACTGGCGCGCCTTCTCACCCATCACCGTATTATACTTACCCATATCCTGCGTGATCGATTGATAATCGGCAGGAACCGTCTTTACATCTTCGTACTCCCAAGGCAACATCTCTTCCGCTTTCGACAAGTCGCTATAGATTTGATCCAAACAAGCCTGGAAAGTAGCGCGAGGTTGATTAAGATCGGATTCAAGCGTTTGAGCCTCTGTCAGGATAGGCACACCCAACAGTTTGCCGTCTGCTCCGAATCCGGCATGGGCGCGGAGCAGGTAATAATGGAACATACCACGAAGTCCATAAGCCTCCCCTTTGGTACGACGAAGGAAGAGAGCATTCTTTTCAGCATCCTCTGACCACTTCACTTTGTCGACGTGCTCCAAGAAGAGATTGATATACTGGATGGCGCCGTATGCGTTGCCCCATTGATTGAGAGACGTCCAGGTAGACGCTGTCCATCCACCGGTAGCTATCGTACGAAACGCGTCGGTCGTCTGATTTACAACCGCGTCGTCCGTAGCGTATTCACTGTTATCATAGTAACCCGGAATGAGTCTGTATGCACTCACCAGAAAGCCTTGTGCATACTCCGCATCCTCGTACATCTGCTCCACATTCTTGAAGTTTTCGATCCCCGGTTCGAAGAGGTCATCGCAACTGCTCAGCATCAGAGCACCGGCTACAAAAAGTAATATTTTCTTATTCATTTGATGTCTTCTTATTAGTTAGACTTAAAAAGCGGCTTTGAAGCCCACATAGAAGTTACGCATCTGAGGATAACCCGTACTCAACTCCATGTGCTGGCGTTCTTTTGAGATGGTGAGCAAGTTGCTGCCACCACAGTACAGGCTGAGTCCTTTCACAAACGATCCGTGGAATGTCTGTTGCGGGAAGTCGTAAGTAACCTGTAGGTTTGTCAGCTTGAACATATCTGTCTTGTACATCCAGAATGTGGAATTGCGATAGTTATTGTCACCATTAAAGGTTGTCAGACGAGGATAAGTAGCCGTTTCGGCAGTTTCCTCGGTCCAACGGTTCCATACCACTTCGGTAAACTTGCTGGTACCTCTGTTCCAATAATAAGCGCTGTTCTTCATACCGATAGCACCTGTCTGTCCGTTACCCAGAGCAAAAAGTGAGAAGTTCTTATACTTTAACTTCAGGTTGATACCGAATGTGAAAGGCGCTGCCGACCATCCACCTTTACCAAGGTCTATCTGGTCTTTGCTGTCTATCACACCATCTTCGTTGATATCCTTATATTTCAGGTCGCCCGGTAGAACGGTTCCAAAGGTTTGTCTCGCATGATTCTCAATATCCGCTTCGCTTTGGAAAAAGCCCTCACATACGTAGCCTCTCACCGCGTCGAGCGAATGTCCTTGCGCCAACTGGTAGTCGTATTCCGTCACTTCGTCGCGCTTGGTCGCTTCGGAAGAGAAGAGCATACCATTAAAGCCGAGAGTCACATCCAGATCACCAAATTTCTTGTTGGCGGCAACCGTGAAGTCAAAGCCGGAACGTTTGTCTGCATTGTAGTTGACCCAAGGCAGGAACGATGAAAGGTCGCTCTGGTAAAAATAAGAAGGATAGAGAGTAGAAGCGCCACGTGTCAACAACCCATTGGTTTTCTGTGTGAAATAGTTGGCATTTAACTGCAGCGCCTTGTTGAACAACAACGCGTCAATACCCACCCGGTACTCTTCGCGGGTAATGAATGTCAAATCGGGATTGCCACCCTGAATGGAGCCTGAAAGCACACCACCGGCCGTTCCGTCATGCCACTGATACCAACCGGTCTTGCTTTGATCCTTCAGGTAATAGCCCTGATACATATAGTAATCAGAGATGTCCAGATCCTGATGCAGCTTAGCATATGACGCGGTCAACTTTAAATCGTCCACAAAATCCACACCACTCATAAAATTCTCCTTGCTCAGTCTCCAGCCCAGAGTAACCGACGGAGAGAAAGCGTCACGTTTGCCTTCGGGAAGTTTGGCCGAATGAACCATGGCTCCGCTGAAATCAACGTAATATCTATGATTGTAATTGTATGATGCACGCAAACCAAGGTTTACATTGCTCGTACGGTGCGGACTGCTACCGTTTACACTACTGTCGGTAGCCGCGTGGTTTGCATCCGAAGAGCTTTGAGTCTGATACCCCCATCCCAACAAAGTGGCAGCCACATTGTGGAAGTTGCTGAACGTACGGGCATAATCAAACTGAGCGCTGAAAGTAAGTGTCTGGTCATAAGTAGACTTACCTACATATTCATTGGTGCTCTTCTTGTCTTCTCCGTACTTCGTGAGGTTGGTAATCACGTCTTTGCCGTTTACGTTTGCCCAGGTGGGTTGATATACAGCATAGGTATCGGCATAAGCTTCCGAATAGTAAGCGATGTAGTCCGTGCTATAGGAAGTCTTGAACGACAAGCCTTTGAGTACACTGCTAAGATCCGCCATCACAGCGACATCAAACATAAACATGCGCGATTTCTCTTTCGTATATCCTGCCGCCAGCAACTCCGAGAACGGGTTGGTTGTATCAGTAGAAGTTCCACCCAGCAAATATTTACCATCGATCAAGTGATTCGAGTTTGTGATATACTCATCGATGATGGCCACATTGCGGTCCATCATATCGATAGGAAGCAACGGTGCGAACCAGTTCGGGCGAAGCGTGGAAGCGGCCCCCCAGAAGTTACCGCGGCCGGCATAGCTGTTGTTGTATATCACAGCGGCGTTGGTGCTGGCCTTCAACCAGGAAGTAAGCGTCATGTCCACATTACCGCGCAGGTTGAAGCTCATGTCGTACGCGTTCTTAGATTCTCCGTATTTCAACAGGCTGTTGCTGTAATCCATGCCCATATCCAGGTAGTAGTGGGTCTTATCGTTTCCACCATACACTTCACCTGTGACGTTTGCATTGTTGGAAAATTTCCGCAAATAGTCCGAGCTATAGAAGTCCATATTCGGATAACGATACGGATTGACTCCCATCTTTGTCTGGTAAATCGTAGCGGCATCGTACTTCTCTACGATCCCGTCGTTGCGGCACGCTTCATTATAGAGCGTCATGTAACAGTCGGAATCCAGGTACTTGGGATAAGAAATAGGTAAGCCGGCGCCCACGGTGCCACGAAAATCGATACGCATAGGCTCGTTTTTGCCACGCTTGGTTGTAATCAGAATCACACCTTTTGCCGCGCGGCTACCATAAAGTGCTACGGCAGCGGCATCTTTCAGCACCGACACACTCTCCACTTCCGTGGCTTTGACATAGCTGGCGCTACGGGGTACCCCGTCGACCAGCACCAAGGCACCTTGTCCCCAGACGCTGCCATTGTATCCGCCCACCATTCCGTTAAGGCCCATCAAGCTATTCCCACTGTATAGTACCTTTGACAGCTCCGACGTATTGACGGTAGAGACAGCATAAGTCAGGTCTTCCTTGGCTACTTTGCCAAAAGCCACATTCACGAGGCTGTCCTGTGCTTCTTGCGCCAGAGCGCCCGTAGGGCTCAGAAGTGCCATCGCCAAAGCAGTACAGCCGATATATATATACTTTCTTTTCATTTTTTACGTAGTTATTAGTTAATACGTCAAGATTACCATCCCGGATTCTGGCCGAAGCCCTCATAGAGGTAAACATCATTTTTAGGCAACGGCAGCCAGTAATGACGGTCCGTGTATTTTCTTTCCACCAATACCTCTTCGCGAAGATTTCTAATCATATTCTCTTCAGGCTTGTCGTAATTATAGTCACTGGCAGATACACCGCGGTCGAACTCTATTTTGGTCTTCTTATTATAAGGAGACTGCCCGATAAGCATCCAGCGACGGAGGTCCATAAAGCGGAAACCTTCGAAAGCAAGCTCTACCGCACGTTCGCGTTGAACTTCACCAAGGAAGTCTGCAGTAGTACCGGTGAACCGGTCGAGTACATTTTCCACGCCGGCACGCTGACGAATCACGTTGATAGCCTCTTCCGCGGTTTTCGTATAGGCAGTGGCCTTGCTTTTTACTCCGTAACCCACTGCAGTGGCTTCCGAATACATCAGATACACATCGGCCAGACGCATCAGGCTAAGCACCATGATGTTGTTTTCCTTATAACCGTCAACGGTATTCATCAATTGCGGACAGAGTTTGCTATTCATATAGCCGGTGAAGCAACCTTTCTTTTCATTTTTCTCTTCACTCTCGCGTCCATTGGTAAACAGCTCGCTGGAACCGCCTGCACCGCCTGTACTCTGCCACTTCACGCCATCAAACATGATGTCCTTATAGAAGCGCGGGTCACGGTTTTTCCACGGATAAGCAGGGTCATAGCCCGATTCCGCATCGGCCTTCGTCAGGTCTTTGATCGGATAACCATTCTGCATGCCGAAATAGTTGACATAGTTCGCTGTAGGATAGCATTTGATACCACTCGACTCAATCGTCTGCGGACGGAAGTCGTTCACCATGTTCCAACGCCAACGACTGCCATAGTCAGCAAGATTCTCACGGAAGATAGCTTCGTTCAAGCCATTGAGCTTTCCGTTGGAGTTATGCACCAGGAAAATATCATTGTAGCTCTCCATCGGAGCCAACTTATACCTGCCGGTTTCTTCCGTAATCTTCAAAGCCTCGCCAAACGCGTCGGCAGCACGTTTACAGAGAGCGGCATTATATTCCTTAGCACCTCCGGCATTCCAGTTCATCAATGGACTGCCCGCCCAGAGCAATGCTTTACCTTTATATGCCAACGCCATGATCTTGTTGGCGCGAGCATTGTTTCTCCCCAACGTTGTTAAACCAACAGTAGTCTGGTCCCAGTCGACAGGAAGCAGAGGTATGGCACGATCAAAGTCTTCAACACACCTCTCGGCACACGCTTGCCAGGTGAGACGTGGGAATGTGGGAGTTACATTCGAAGGGATCACTTCATCAATATAAGGCATTCCGCCCCACCACTCCATCAACATGAAGTGAAACCATGCGCGGAAGAAGTAGAGTTGTCCTTCCAGCAGCTGGCGCTCCTCTGTGGTCGCATTCACCAGTTTATCCAGGTTGGCGATACCTATATTGGCTTTGCGTATAGCATACCAGCTACGATCCCATAGATTCGCGCTTCTAGAAGTGCGTGTCGTAGGATAAGAATAATAGCAGGTAGTCCATCCCCAGAAATCACCATAATCGACGCTGCGGGCAAAAAGCCGGACTTCCTGCGGTTCCCAGAAGTCATCTTCACCGAAGTTGAAAGGAGTGTGGTATTCGTTATTCGACACGGTGGGAATACAGCTGTAAAGTTCCTCCACGAAACCTTGGAAATTCTTATAACTCTTGTATAGGTCAGCCTCTGCAATATCGCTGTTCGGCGACTTATCCAAATAATCGGTACAGGAGCTGAGCCCCAGCATGCCGGTCAAAACAAGAACCGACGCAAAGAATATTTTATTGATATACTTATTCATAGTCTTAACTTCTATATTATAAAGTGATGTCAATTCCTAAGTTGAAACGACGCATAGTAGGATAAGCACCGTCGGAAGACCCGTATCCGGTATTAGACTCACGGTCGTCGGGCATGTCTGTCCACATATAGAGGTTATCTCCATTCAAGTAGAGGCGACAGGTCTTTACACCGATCTTCTGCAGCCATTTGGCATTCTTGAACGAATAAGAAAACTCTACATTCTTCAGACGCAGGTAAGAAGCATCGTACAGATAGCGGGTACCTGCTGCTGCTGCATCGACAGTTGTTCCCCAACGCGGAGTAGGCAAAGTAGCCGTACCATTGGGGGTCCAATACTCACCTTCGGCATAAGCTACGTGAGCGGTGCTGCGGAAGGTCGGAAAATTTACTTCACGAGTCACATTGGTTACCCCATAGAACTGTGCAAAAATGCTGAAACCTTTCCATTCTACTCCGATAGAGGCATTATAGGTATTCTGCGGCGTACCGGCATACCGGTAAGGAGCACGGTCATCGTTGTCGACGATACCATCGCCGTTGAAGTCTATAATATAATAATCTCCCGGAAGCTTCATGTTGTTGCCCGTTGTCCACGCAGAACTGCCAATCACATCATCCCATGTAACGAGGTTGCCATGGTCGATATAGGCGTATGTCTGACCGATGGTATGTCCGGCCGCCTTCTGATAAGTAGGCTTCAGCGGCGCATCATCGCGGAACTTCACTTCATTGACCGCATGCGTCAGGCTTGTATTCAACCAAGTTCGAAGGCCATTAGGGAAGGTGTGATTCAACCTCAGTTCAAGTTCATAACCCTTACTGTCCACCTTACCCAGATTGGCAGCGGGAGGCGCTTGTCCAAAGTAAGAGGCGATGGCACGGCTGCTACCATTCACCAGAATATCCGTACGGGTGTCATTGAAGATATCTACCGAACCGGCCACGAATCCGCCAAACAGCGCGTAGTCGATACCAAAGTTTCTCTTCTCTACGGTTTCCCATGAAATATCCGGGTTACCCAATTTGCTTATCTTATAATGGGTATAAGGAGAGTTGGCCGGATTGATGTCGCCCATCAGCGTATTGCCACTTAAGGCAAGCTGATCAGCGTATAAGAAACGATCACCTCCGGCGTCACTACCGATTCGTCCCCAGGATCCACGGAGCTTCAGCATATCCAGAAACTTGAGGTTATCCTTCATGAACTTCTCCTCACTGATCATCCAGCCGAGAGAGAGTGAGGGGAAGAGTTCGAAGCGGTTCTTGGGACCAAACTTCTCAGAACCATTGTAAGCGCCGTTCATTTCGAAGAAGTAACGTAACGCATAATTGTAGGTAAGACGGGCCACCCAGTCTTCCCGATAAACAGGAAATACACTGCCTCTCGCCTCTTTCAAGCGGCTGAAAAGTGCCAATGCCGTAACCTCATGCTTGCCGAAAGTGCGGGCATAATCGAGCTGCATGGAATAATAAAGTTTGCGATAAGTAGCACCCATATCTACACTACCCGCCTGGGTTTTCCAATAAATTTTGTTGACAGGATAATCAAGTCCTGTACCTGTATTAGGATCTTGTTGCAAAGCTATCGAGCCATCATCCGGATCCACCCACATACGTTGCGCATCGTTATACATGTCACTGAGACCTCGTCCGTTTTCCTGGAAAGTATAGTCCATCGAGAATCTCGCCTTGAATTTCAAACCCTTGGTAACCATCTTCAAGTCTTGATCGAAGATAAAGTCGGTAGTCATCTTGGTCGTGGTGCGCTTTTCTATACCCGAATTTGCCAAACTGTATGCCGAGTTAGGTACGTCGGCATTACGCGGAGCGTACCAGCCCCACATACCGTTAGAATAAACAGGGCGCATGGCATCAGGTGCCGATTTATAGGCAGAAGCCCAATAAGAAGCATCCCCGCTGCCATAGCTCCAGGGCACCGTGCGTACCGCGTTAGAGCCAAACAAATTGCTGGAGAATTTAGTGGTCGAAGTGAGTCGGAAGTCGAGATTGCTACGTACGTTGATACGGTTAAACCCGAATCCCGAATTGTATCCACGGTTATTTTCGAATGTTTTGAACAAGTCACCTTCACTCACGAAATCCGCCGCAGCAAAGTAATTTACCACTTTCGTACCGCCCGACACATTCACGCTGGTGTTATAAGACATGGTGCTTTTCTTGAAGAGCACGTCTTCCCAGTCGGTATTCGGATACCGGTCCCACTCTTCGGCGTTGGCCGGATAGCGATACTTGTTGATAATGTCTGCGGGAGTATAGTTGCCCCATCCGGACGGATTGAGGCTAGCCTCACGTTCAATGGAGTTATTCATCAGGTAAAAGGTGTCATAAGCGTCATACTTTTCCGGAAGTTTGGACGCTACCTTTGCCGTGACATTCGCCTTGATCTGCACATTGGCTCTACCTTCTTTACCACGCTTGGTAGTGATCAGGATAACACCGTTGGCGCCCTTCACACCATATACTGCCGTAGCCGAAGCATCCTTCAACACAGAAATGTTTTCTACGGAGGTGATGTCGACCGAATTCATCTCACGCTCGATGCCATCCACCAGCACCAAAGGTGAGCTGCTGTTCCACGAACTTTGTGTACGGATAATGATTTGGGGATCTTCCGCCCCCGGCATACCGGTAGAAGCGGAGGTGATAACACCCGGCAAAGCACCTGTCAGGGCAGCCGCCAAACTGGTCACACCGCCCGCGCGTTCCAGCTCCCTGCCGGATGTTTGGGTAATGGCTCCTACCACACTGGCTTTCTTTTGTTGGCCGTAACCAACCACTACGACTTCCTCCAATTGCACGTTGTCGGGTTGCAGGACAACCTTGAAGGTTTTATTGTTTCCTACCTTTATCTCTTTGGTGAGCATACCGATAAATGAAACGACGATCACCGAGTTCGGACCGGGAACGGATAGTTGAAAGTTTCCATCTATATCTACGATTGTACCTATTGAATTATTTCCTTTTACTGAGATGTTCGCTCCAATGATCGGTTCATTATTATCATCTAGCACGGTTCCTCTTATCAGCACATTATTTTGTGCAGTTATAGTCAAACTATAAAGCAGCATGCACAAGACAAGGAAAGGGATCCTTTGAATTAG
Source organism: Bacteroides sp. (assembly GCA_031554505.1). Taxonomy (GTDB): domain Bacteria; phylum Bacteroidota; class Bacteroidia; order Bacteroidales; family Bacteroidaceae; genus Bacteroides. The sequence goes on from JAVBVI010000077.1 coordinate 77,747, forward strand.
TTTAACTGTATTTTTCATTTACTATTAATTAAAAGATTAATACTATTTTCATTTCTTTTTTTCCAGGCACTTAGCCGAAAAACACACGTCAAGTCAGCTATCATCTTCATTCGTTTTCATAAGCATTTAATTTATGTTATTAATAAATCACTAGCATTCCGCCACATGGAGTGGAGATTGCATGGCAAAGTTAATAATCGTTATTTTATAAAGTTTACCATCTTGATACAGATACCTTCCAAGGTGTAACAACACTATTCTGATTCGTTTCATTTACAATCGATTTCGTTTCACATAACCACAAACAACTGATATACAGCCCCATGCAAAGCCATTGAGAAGACCGCCTAAGGAGTCGAAAGCAGAAAGACATCAATTCCAAATGGCCGAAGCGATGGGAGAACGCAATGAGACAGAAGCGACTTTAGGAACAGGGAGAACGGATCTACTGAGCGAATAATATCAGAAAAAAGTTGCCCAAAACGGCTAACTGTTGGATGGCTATATGCTATTTCGTGAAAAATAGGATGAAGTTCCTCAAAGAACTTCGGACCACCAGTAAAACCAGGTATAAAGGTTATTGGGCGGATGCCCTGTTGAGCGGATGCCCTGGTCTGCGCTTGCTCTCTACACAAAAAAAACGCGAATCAATCAACCATCAACCACCAAAGTGAAACAATGCGCTGTAGCACAGAGGTATACACAGGTGGTTGATCAAGATAAATTACCGTTTATCAACCACCAATCTCCCACCATCTCCCACCAAATGCTGTCATCTCCCATCCAATAGATACACGTTCAAAGACATAAAACAGATTCTTGCAGATAGCAACAAGTATATTGAAGGGGGCTCTTCAACGGGCGCTACGCGTTTTTTTTACGGGCGCTACGCCTTTTCTAGAAACGCGTAGCGCCCGTCAGAAAAACGCGTAGCGCCCGTTGGAGAAAG
>JAVBVI010000056.1:0-23592 GCA_031554505.1 Bacteroides sp.
ACTCGAGTAATAGTCCCGCAAAACTTCGAGCTTAAAAAGCTCATCATAGGTCTGACGTTTTGATCTTGCCATAAGAATAAATTTTTTATAGAACAATTAAGAACAAAATAGTGTCAACCTATTCCAGTATAAGACATTTCACCGTTTGAAACAAACAGTTCGAACCCTTGAAACAGACTGTTAGCTCCTTTGAAACAGGGTTTTGCTTCTTGCTTCCGGGGCAATACAAGGAAGCAAACGGGGCAGTAGCAGCGAGCAAGTATGGTGAATGGCGCTAACTTTTCAAAAAACAAGTGAAGAGGGAGTGTGCTAAGTTATGCAATATAGGACGAATAAACTATCTTTGCAGACTCATTTAGAATATATGGATTTAAACACCCTCCCCGAACGCGCCAAGAAAGCCGAGAAAGAGAACCGGGCATTTTTCAAAAATATCAAGAAGGGTCGCCTGCATGAGCTGGACGACGTGGTGCATCAATTCCACGAAGAAGAGTTTCGTTGCACCGACTGTCTGGAGTGTGCCAACTGCTGTCGCACGCTCGGCCCGCGCATCACCGACAAAGACATCGAGCGCATCGGCCGCAACTTGCGTATGAAACCCGCCGAAGTCATCGACACCTACCTGCGCATCGACGAAGACGGGGATTACGTATTCCAAGAAATGCCCTGTCCCTTCCTGGCCGCCGACAACTACTGTTTTATCTACGAAGACCGCCCCAAAGCCTGCCGGGAATATCCGCACACCGACCGCAAGAAGTTCCACCAGATCCACAAGCTGACCATACGCAATGCCGAAACCTGTCCGGCAGTATTCAACATCCTGGAGCGACTGCGGAAATCATTCTAAGAAATAAATGTAACAAAGCCAGCGCAGTAAAAAACAAAAAGGAGGAAATGCCCGGCATGTCCTCCAATTCATTTGCTAATGCAATGGTTCTTACTTAGAAGCTTCGATAGATACTTTACGGAATTCCTTCATAGCCTTTTCGATTTCCAAAGATGCTTTGCGGGCACGAGTACCTGCTGCTTTGTTACCGTTTTCAACTTGAGCTTTTGCATCTTTCTCGAATGCTGCGTAAAGAGCTGCCAATTTTTCTACTAATTCTTTCATAATCCTTTTATATTTCACGTTAATAATGATGGGCAAAAATACATTCTTTCCTGAAATAAACGCAAAAAAAACATCTTTTTTTTTCATGGTTTGTCTAAATTTTGAATTAAAACTTGATTTTCGGCATTTTTACGTACTTTTGTGGACATGAAAACAGCTATCCGTAACGAATCTGACTACCTACACAGGCTTATATCCGAGGGTGAACACCAACAGCAGGATTTCAAATTCGAGATCTCCGACGCCCGGAAAATAGCGCGGACGCTGTCTGCTTTCGCCAACACAGAAGGCGGTCGTTTGCTCATCGGTGTAAAAGATAATGGTAAGTTGGCCGGCGTACGATCCGAGGAAGAAATCTATATGATCGAAGCAGCGGCCCAACTCTATTGCCGTCCGCAAGTAGAATTTTCCATGCAAACTTTCCCGGTGGAAGGACGAACCATCTTGCTGGTTCAGATTTCCGAAAGTCAGCAAAAACCAATATATGCCCGGGACGACGAAGGCCGGTGGATGGCTTATGTACGGGTGAAGGACGAGAACATTCTTGCCACCCCGGTACACCTACGTATCTGGGAGCAAAGCACCAGTCCCGTAGGCGAGTTGGTGGAATTCACCCAGCGCGAGCAGTTGCTGCTCGACCTGCTGAACGAGCATGAACAACTTTCTGTCAGCCAATACAGCCGTCGGGCCCGATGCTCCAGCCGGGCCGCCCAACACCTGTTTGCCAAATTCATCCGCTTCGGCATTGTGGAACAAGCGTACGAGAACCAACGGTTCGTTTACCGACTGAAGTAATAACCATCATATGTCCAAAGCTTTGCACAACATAAGATTTGTACAACCCAACTTATTTCGTACATTTGCATCCGAATTAAAAGAAGACAAAACATTTGTCTAATCATACTATCACTATAAATATGAGTATACTTAACATTTTCAAGAAAAAAGACGCCACCAAGCAAGTAGGCAACGTGGAAGACTTCGTTTCGCTGACGCGCGTCTATTTCCAGTCGGTCATCGCCGTGAATCTCGGTATCACCAATATTCGTTTCCTGCCCGACGTGGCCAACTTCAAACGGCTGTTCAAAGTCAACACACAAGGTGGTAAGCTCGGCCTGGGCGAGAAAGCTGCTGCCCGCAAGATGCTGATACAAGATTACGGATTGAGCGAATCGTTCTTCAAAGAGATCGACGCATCGGTCAAGAAGGGCTGCCGCACACAAAACGATGTCCAGACCTACCTATTCTTGTACCAAGGCTTCTCCACCGACCTGATGATGCTGATGGGCAACCTGATGCAGTGGAAGTTCCGCATGCCGTCCATCTTCAAGAACACCCTGCGAGGCATGACGCAGAAGACCATTCACGATGTATGTACGAAAACAGTGTGGAAAAAAGATGACGTACACAAGACGGCCATGGCTGTACGCCAGTACAAAGAACGCCTCGGCTACTCCGAAGAATGGATGACCGAATACGTATTCAACGTCATCCTGCTGGCCAAGAAAGAGCCGAAGAAAAAAGACAACGCGCAGTAATACCGTGTGTTATCAAATCGACAAGAATCGTAAAAGTACGCATAGCAGAAAAAGCGGAGGCCGGTAGCCTCCGCTTTTTTTAGTATATTTAGGCATCATTACTAACAAAACCCATTGCGTATGAAACAAAAGAAAATGCTATCACTCACCCTTTCCCAGTTGAAACAACTTTATTGTCAGGAACTTCCGGAACTGACGGCATTAGCCTTGCAAAGCCCGGACACTGCTGCTTTCAAAGAAAAACTAAGCAGTTGGCTCGACACACTTCCCAACCCCGAAAGCCGTGCAGCGAAGCAAATTCGACTTCTTCTCGCATACAATGGCCATCCCATCAGCGAACTGTCCACCGGAGAAACCATGACCGTATACACCCTGGCGTTGCTCTACCAGTTTCTCACAGGCGCACTACCCAACGGTGACATGTCGCCCGACCTCTTCATCGACCTGTTCTTCCTCTTCTCCACCGCCGACCGGCCGGAGATTCCGCCACCCCCACCCCAACGCATCCGCAGCCGGATGGAACGCTGGCCGACGGGACTCGATAAGGAAGTCATGGAGATACGCGCAGACAATAAAGAACGCATGCTGCACCTCCTGATACAGAAGGTAGAAAACCGAAAGAACACCACTTCCCGCTTCCACTTCCCCGACGGGATCAGCTACGAAGAAAAGTACCGGCTGGTTCGTGAATGGTGGAACGATTTCAGATTTCATTTGACAATGGCCGTAAAGACGCCTACCGAACTAAACCGTTTCCTGGGTTATTCCCTTTCTCCCGAATCGATGTTCATGCTCTCCCTAGCCCGCAAAAAGGGAATGCCTTTCTTCGCCACACCTTATTATTTATCCCTGCTCAATGTTTCCGGCGAAGGTTACAACGACGATGCTATCCGCAGTTATATTCTCTACTCGCCCCGTCTGGTGGAAACTTATGGTAATATCCGCGCCTGGGAAAAGGAGGACGAGGTGGAACCCGGTAAACCCAATGCCGCCGGATGGCTGTTGCCTGAAGGCCACAACATACATCGCCGTTACCCGGAAGTAGCCATCCTGATCCCCGACACAATGGGACGTGCCTGTGGAGGTCTGTGCGCTTCTTGCCAACGAATGTATGACTTCCAGAGCGCCCGTCTGAATTTCGAGTTCGAGGCCTTGAAACCAAAGGAGAACTGGGACAAGAAACTGCGCCGCCTGATGACCTACTTCGAGGAGGACCCGCAACTGCGCGACATCCTGATTACAGGAGGCGACGCGCTGATGAGCCAGAACAAGACCCTGCGCCACATGCTCGACGCCGTGTACCGCATGGCGATGCGGAAGCGGAAAGCCAATCAGGAAAGACCGGAAGGAGAAAAATATGCCGAGCTGCAACGGGTACGGCTCGGGTCACGCTTATTGGCCTATCTGCCTATGCGCATTGATCATGAGTTGGTGGAGATTCTGCGGGAGTTCAAAGAGAAGGCTTCAGCAGTGGGTGTGAAGCAGTTTATCGTCCAAACACATTTCCAGACCCCATTGGAAGTAACACCGGAAGCACGAAAAGCCATCAATCAGATTCTTTCGGCGGGATGGCTCATTACCAATCAGTTGGTATTTACGGTAGCTTCCTCCCGTCGCGGACATACGTCAAGGTTGCGCCAGATGCTCAATGCGCAAGGGGTGCTTTGTTATTATACCTTTTCCGTCAAAGGGTTCAGTGAAAACTATACGGTATTTGCGCCCAACAGCCGCTCGATACAGGAGCAACAGGAAGAAAAGCAGTATGGTCGACTAACTCCCGAGCAAGCGCACGAGCTAGCGGACTTGCTGGCTTCGGGCAAGGATACCGCGCTTCGTATCCGCCGGTTCCTGAAACAACACCACCTGCCTTTCCTGGCCACGGACCGCAATGTGCTCAACCTGCCAGGTATTGGCAAGAGCATGACTTTCCAGCTCGTTGGCCTCACCGAACGTGGGCAGCGCATCTTCCGGTTCGACCACGACCCTACCCGGCGGCACAGCCCGATCATCCATCAACTGGGACAGGTGTACATCATGGAGAATAAGTCGGTAGCAGCCTACCTGCGTCAACTTTCGTCCATGAACGAAGACCCAGAGGAGTACGGTAGCATCTGGAACTATACCACCGGAGAAACGGAACCACAGTTCAGTATGTATCAATACCCCGCGTTCGGTTTCGGGGTCACGGAAGAGATGAGTAATCTGGGACTGCCCGGTACGGAGTAGCTACAACCGTACGATACTCTCCCGGTTCAGGCAGTTGACCTTAAGCATCAGAATATTATCATCCCCACGTTCCCAGCGTACCTCTATCGGAGTGCCGCTCAGAGCGTTCGTATCCAGTGCGATGGTTGCTTCCATCACCTTTTCGCACTGGTCAACCGGAACAATCTTCTCATTGGACACATTGCGGTAGATGGGGATGGTGATGCTCGGTTGATGATCCGTTTGAGTCTTGAACTTACCGGCAGGCCACTCTCTGGACAGTTGAACAGGATCATGGCCGAAGATCATATTCGACACGCACTTCTCACCATGATACAACACCAATATACCGTAAGAATAAGCTATGGGAGGAGCCTCCACGGCTTCTTCCACCTTACGGGTGGCCAACCAATGTTGGCGCGCTACGGAAAGCCGGCGTTGTTCCAACTCCAGAAATTCGTCCGTAAGCGGTACCAGATAATGACGGAATTCCCAACCGCACTGGTTGCAGAACTCGCTACTGAAGTCTTTGTTTATGCCGCATATGGGGCATTTATTTGTGTCCGAAGTCATCATGATCTATTTTACTAATTCGTTTACGTTCCATAAATATTCAGCCGAAGAAGGCTTGAGTGCGTAGGTTGCCTCGTTTTTCACAATATCGAGGAGTCCCTCGCGTTCCGTGGAGAAAGCAAACACCTCGCTCAGCAGCGTTTCGTAGTAGGTGTACACCGGGCGCGCCCCTTCATTGCTGTCGGCAAACAGATGCGCTGCCTGCTCCAGAAGTTCCGGATCGATACCATTTATATCGAGGTAGAAGCGTTTTCCCAGTTTACGTATTTCGCTGACGGCCACACAACGCACGGCTTCCCTGTCCAGCGGATTATAGACAGCTACCGTATTGATCCGCCCCAGGATATCGGGACGGAATCCTTTGGAGGCTATAATGGCTTTTATCTCCTTCTGATAGTCAGGCTGCATGCAGGTCACTCCTTGCTGTTCCAACTCTATCTTGCGGGCTACCAATCGATCCATGGCAATGTTCGATGTAAAGATCAGAATAGACTGGCTGAAATCGCATTCCGTATCGTTCAGGGTGATCAGTCCGCGCTCCATGAGTCGCATGATGGTATCCATGATCTTGGGGTGTGCTTTCTCAATCTCGTCGAACAGGATGACTTGTCTGGGCGACCGGTCATAGGCCTGTTTCAGCAGGGGCTTCTTGTCGCTGCCTGCGTAGCCGGTAGCGCTGCCTATCAGCTTCCACACATCGCCTTCGCTGCCGTATTCCGTCATGTTGATATCCGTGAATTCATACCCGTATTGCGACAGGAAGGAAGCGATGATCTGTGAGGAATACGTCTTACCTACTCCACTGGAACCTGCCAGAAACAAGGTCAGCGGAGACTTCTTTACCGGTTGTATGAACCAGGTGGTGATGCGCTGTGCCAACAGTTCCGATTTATCTTCCTGTGAATATACCTTGTTGAGTTCCTGAATCAAGGCCTCTTTATCGAAAGGCTTGATAGCATATTTCCGCTGGCGGCAAAGGGTTAGCGCCTCATCGATCCGGCAAGTCCAGTCCGGGGTGGACGATGGAACGCCTTGCAGTTCGTACCCGTTCCCGCCTTTCAGTAACCGGCAGGCCTCATCCGAATAAGCATCGAACAGTACAGTGGCATTGGTGATCCGGTTCCGGACTTCGTCCTTCAACGGGCGCATCCCAAGCAGGCTGCCCGCACACATCTCGGCCATATCGGCCAGGTAGTCCGGATCGATGTCCAGCAGGGGAAGTTGGTAGATTTGTTTCACCAGTTTACGGGTTTCCTGGATGGCTACTTCGACCACGTCTTTCTCCTTCAACGGATTGTAAACTAAGAAACGATTGATACGGCCCCATACTTCTACCGGCACCTGGAAGGATTCGGAGGCGGTACAGATGTCCGTGATCCGCTTCTTCAGTTCGCTACTGCGAAGTGCCTCGACTACCGACGGGTATTTCTTCAACACCACGTTCTTGGCTTCGACCATCTTGGCTTGTTCCAAGTTGGAAGTAAACAGGACGATGCAATCGCGGAAGTCGCCGTTCTCTCCGTTCCAGGTGAGCCGACCCTTGTCGAGCAGTTGCATCAGGGTACGCATGATTTGTGGGTGCGCCTTCTCTATCTCGTCGAAACAAATGACCAGTTTGCGGCTGGAAGCTATCTGTGTAAAGAGTTGAGGACGTACATTGGCCCCACTGTATCCCGGTGCGGAGCCTATCAGCTTGGCTACATCGCTCTCCCGCGAATATTCCGTCATGGAGAAGATTACCGAGCGATATCCTTGCTTTTTCAGGGCCAGAGCCAGTTGTTCGGCAGTGAATGTTTTTCCTACGCCGCTGGTACCAACAGCAAAGAAATTGAGTGGCTGGCTGTGCTGCGGAATGGCAGCCCACGCCTGGAGGTCCTTGATAAGAATATCAATGATCTCGGCTTGTCCTTTCACCTTGCCCAGTTCTTCGCGCAGTTGCTCTTCGTCGATCCCTATTTTGGGTTTTCGCAGGTAGTCAGTGTACTGAGCCAAGGCTTCTTTGATGCTTTGTTCGTCATCGACGGTTCCCTCAGCAAATATCTTGTCCGCTTGTTTGCTGTCGTCCGATATTTCCTTTTTCAGTCCACGGGCTCCGTACATACTGCCTGCATAAGCCTTCGCCAGTTCGAACAGGTATTCAGGGCGTATGCGGCCTGTTCCCAGCCTTGTGTTTTTACGTATCTTCTGAATGCTTTGCAACCCGATCCGGATGACATCTTCCGCTTTCAGGGTATTGTACACCAAGTAGCGATCGATGCGTCCGCAGAACTCCGGCCGTAGTTTCTTTTCGTGTGTAGGGTTCTTGAATATATCCTTGATCTTGTCCTGAAAGGCCCGTGTACATACCAACTCGGACGAGGTCAGACCACTTTCGTGCAGCATCTCCTCTTTTGTAGCCACCACCTCTTCCTGCATCAGGTTGGACGTGAAGGCAATGATACAATCCGTAAAATCGCCCACCTCGTCGTTCCAGGTCAGGGAACCGGCATCCAGCAGGTTCATCAGCATGGTGATCACCGTATCGTGCGCCTTCTCTATCTCGTCGAAACAGATGATGAGACGGCGACTTTTGCGCAAAGCCTCGAACAGGCGCGGACGGGTATTGGAACCGACATATCCCGGAGGGGAACCGATAAGCTTGGCGCCTTCGTGTTCCTGCGAGAACTCGGTCATATTGAAACGTATGTATTCGAATCCGTCTTTCTTCAGCGCTTCGGCGATACATTCGGTGGTAAACGTCTTTCCTACCCCACTCGTACCTACGGAGAAGAAAGAAAGCGGTTTGGTGCGCTTGGGCTGCTCGGCCCACGAAACAATGTCGTTGATCAGTACATCGACCATGTCCTCCTGGCCTCTGACCTGCTCCAGTGTTTGGTGAAGCAACTGCTTGTCGACTTCTATTTGTGGTGTTACCACCCATTTGCCGGCTTTTAAAGCCTCAAATGTGATCGGGTTCAGCGACTGGAAGAGTTTCAGCAAGGAAGTGCTTTCTCTACTTCCTTCTGCATTTTCGCTGACAGAAGTGATCGAGATAGGAGAAATGGTGTACTGCTTTTCCGACAACTGGGTGCAGATAGTATCTAAGGCGCTCCATTCCACTGTTTTCAGGGAGAGCAATCGTTCGCGGTTGATCAGGTTCCGTATCTCCTGCTTGCTGGGGGTGCCCACGTAGAAGACGGCCGGAGTAGTGCGTTGGTTGCTGCCATCACCGGCAATAAACAGGTTCCGGAAATAAGGAGTGGTAAAGATGGAACGGTTCAGCCGGTTGAAGCCGCTGATAAATCCACCTTTTTCAGTAACCAGGTGATAGTTGATCAGCAACTTATTCCGCCGGTTGTTCATATGGTAGTTATCGGAGAGACGTCTCAATCGTTCTTCGAGTTGCCTGACCAAGGACTCACCCAGTTCCGGTTCGCTCATGGCGGCATTCATGATGATCACGGTATCCTCATGGCGGTCGAGCACAGACAGGATCTTGTTGACAATGGCGTCATACGCCATGCGCCCTTTACGGGTGTAATATCCCCGGCTCATATCGGCCCGGAACAAATACTCTTCATTTGTTGGCTCCGGTTGTTGGCTGGGCTCGGGTGCCGATTGTTTTTTCAGCAAGCTGCGTCCACCCAGGGGGCGTTTGTCCTTGCCGGGGTCGAAGAGATGCGAACTCTCCGCTGGAGTCGTTTGCGCCGCAGCCCGCACCGGCTCCGTGGCCATGAACCGGTTCAGGTCTTCTTTCTGATAGGCATAGAAACCGTCCGTTGAGCTATAAAACACGACTTCCTGAAAACCTTCTTTTTTCAGATACAGGTGAAGTTGCTGTTCCAAGTTGTACAAACAGAGATCATCGCCCACGAACAGGTCGTTTTCCAGGCCATACAAGGCTGTGATCAGTCCTCGCTGCCGGATTTGAAGAGTCGCTATTCTTTCCATAAATTAGTTTGATTGGAACCGGGCTTTACTGTTTCCTCCTTCTGTTTGCTGGACGTTCTGAAGCACCTGCTGGGGAATTCCTTCCCCGTTTTCGTGCAGAATGGCGGCTATATCGTATAAGCCGTCCAGTGAATGCTCGTTGCCGGGTGTCACTTCGCGGGGATCGGCATTGACTTGTATGCCGGCGGCTTTCAGTTCCCGGTTGATCTCGACTGCCCGGGTGTACAGGTCTATTTCGGAGATGTATCCGTTGGTCTTTGTCTTCAGGATCAGTTGCTGGCTGGTAGTAGACTCCGGATAGATGAGCACTACTACCTCGGAACCATTGTCCGGGTTGTGCAACTTGGCCAGATAGCTCTTACGCTGGTCTTGCTTCTCATAACCGTAGTCCACCACCTCGTAGCAATGTGAATCGTGCAACACTTCGGCTATCTTTTCGGCTATGGCGGCTCTCATGGCCGAGGAATTGGCTTTCTCTACAGCCTCATAGATCAATGCTTCCTGCTGCTGTTCCATCTCCTCCACCATTTGTGCCACTTCCATCAACGTATCGGTAGTGAATTCCGGATTAGCATAGTTATCCACCAGGTTGGCGCGGATATTGATGAGTGTGGATTCCAACTGGCTATACCCGTTGTCCGTCCAGAAATCGACATCGAGCATCTCGGTATCTTCGTCCGAAAGGCGCAGACTGCGTTTATTGGAATGAATATCGCTGAGCAGCGTATCGATGCTTTGAAGGATCTGCAGGTGGATGGCCTCGTAGCGGAAACGTTCGGTCTCGATCTCTTCTTCGAGCGCGATCAGATCACGGATGGCCGTATGCGCAATGCCCATCTGTGACTCGGGAGGCAAGCTATTGAGCCCCTGTATGCGCGACAGGATCTGTTTCATCTGTTGAGGACGGAACTTCTGGTAAGGCATGGCCTGCACGATAGCAACTTCGCACTGAAGATCGTTCAGAAGCTGAGCCGCCTGTTGTTGTGTATGCTGCTGACGGGCCAGGATGGAGTTGACCTGGTTGCGGATCTGTCCCAACTGTTGCTCGTGCGACCGGCGGATGGACTCTACATACTGATTGGTCTCCTGAATGGATTGCGACAGTTGGTTGTAGGTAGCCCGCTGCACCTGCATGAATTCCTGCGACTGCCGTTGCTGGGCAGCATAGAACTCACCTGCTTGTTTCTTGATTTCTGCATCATGGTGGACACGCATCTGTTTCATGTCCGTAGACATTTGACCGACACGCTGGCTCATGGCATTCTCCCGTTCCTCGGTCCTGCGACGCAAGCGGTTTATCTCTTCTTCGTTCTGCCGGCGCGCCCTGCGCAAGGACTCTGCATGGTTGCTCCGCATGGTCGACATCTGGCGCCGCAAATCACGGATATCATCCCGCGCTATCTCTATCGGTGTTCTTTTTTCTCCACTCATGGTATGCTGTCTCTAAAGTTCATTAAATATATTCTTGAAAGCCCCCTGTTCCGTCGGTATTCCTATGGGAAAGAGGCTGTCTTCTTCGCAGTGTATCTCTCTTATTCTTTTTCCTGAAACGATCTCTTCGGCATGCTCCTTCAGCCGGTCGGTCAGGAAGTGGAACCGCTGGTTGGTAGATCCCCGGAGTCCGTTGTGCGAGAACTCCGCTTCCCGGTATGGACCGTCGATCAGCAAGTCGATTTCCGTTAAGAGTTCCGTGGCTTCCGGCCAGGTCAGTTCCTCTATGCAAAGCCCTGTGAACAGAATGACCGAGAAGTCTTCTCTCTGTTCCCTGATCAGGCGGATCAGACGGGTGAGTGCAGAAGCTTGCAAGAGGGGTTCTCCCCCACTGACCGTCAGTCCGGAAAACTCCGGATGTCCGATGGCATAAGCAGCCAGCGCAGCGGGCTCGATCAACTGAGCAGCTTTCAACTCCCGGAACTCCGGGCTTATACATCCCGGACATTCTTTGAGGCAGCCTTGCGTCCAGATGGCCAAACGCTTACCCGGCCCCAATGCCTGTGTCCCACTCTTGCACCAGGCGGCCAGGTTTAAGAGGGTATGTCCGGTCGTCATGGCTGAGGAGTTGCGACGGACTGTGAGGCGATGGTTTCAAAGCTTTTCTTCTCCTGCTGCACGACGATCTGCCGCAGGAAATCGTCCTGAAGGCGTAGCAGGTCTTTCAGTTGTTTTTGCAGGTGATCGAACTCGGCTACGGGCCCCCGGCCGGCAATCATCTGTACAATCTCTTCGTTCTCGGAAAGGTGAGCCTGACAGGAAGCGTCGATACCCTGTATCTTCACACTCAACTCCTCCATCTCTTTTTTTACCTGGCTGATAAGTCCTTCGACAGGCAGATTGTCCAAAGCCTGTACGATCTCTTTGCCAAATAGCAGGAGAGCTATATAAGCTTTGAGTTTATTGGGTTCCTGGAGCAAGAGTTCATGAATCTCGCTTTTAACGGTTTCGCCGAATTGCTTCAGGGAAGTATTTTCTATTTGTTCGATCAATGTTTCCATAAAGATAGTTTTTGAATGGACGAATCGGTATGCTTGGTGCATAAGTAGAACTCCTGCCAGTTGGCTGTTTCAATCCATAGTTGAAGCAGGATATAATGGGCCTTGGGGCTGACACTATATGTGGGTGTCAGACAATTTTCCTCGACCGAGCGGGCACCCGGTATGAGTTCGTTGACCGTCAGTCCCCAGGCAGTGGTGCTCTGCAAGCAGAAAGCCGTAGCAGGGATATACATGGTCTGCGCCGTATCGGCCCCTAAACTGGAAGCAGGCAAAAGGTCATTGACAAAATGAAGGGTGCACGAGAGTTCTTCCTGTAATGCATAAAGGAAAGGAAGCGCCCTCGAATAGGTACCCACGACAACTACCGTCCGTCCGGATAAGAAAGAAAAGGGAGCCAACAGTTCGGAATGGCCGTCGGCGAATGTACCGATGTCCGACAGGCTTTCCTCCGTGATGGGCAAGGATCGATAGTACTCGTCAAAGTGGAATCGTTTTCCGTCGTGATAGAAACAGAGTTTCCACCAGGCGTAGTTCGTGTCGGACAGGGCTTCCGACTCTTTATATAACCGGGTAAGTTGGTGAGAACAACCTTCCTGAAAATCGGCCAGCCGGAAGGAAGAGTCTTCGGCTGTAATGACACACGAAGAGAAGCTATGCTCACGAATATCGAGCAAGACGACCGATGCACACGGACTTTGCGAGGACATTCCGTATCTCCCGATTTTCTCTCCCAGCAGGGTCAGAAGTGAAACGTTTTCTTGAACCATGATTTTCCTGTTTCGTTTTGTTCTTCGGGTTGATTTTGCTCTTCGGGGCGAGCTTGTTCTTTGAGTAGGACTTGTTCTTCGGGTTGAACTTCGATCTCACCCGGTGTTGTGGTCGGCATCAGTGGAACGAGCAAAGCGGTGTAGTTATCGTAACTACCTTCACAAAGAAGCCGGATACGCTCTATCTTCTCTGTATCACTTTGCCCGGAAGCCAGCACTTCACATAAATCGTTTTCCGTTAGTTTTTCGAGTACCCCGTCTGTGCATAGAAACAGATAATCACCAGGGTGCAACTCGTCCAGCAGGCATACCTCGGCTTCGGCACGTTCGTCTCCATGGGGCTGCATGGCCCGTAGGATAACATTGCGTTGCGGATGCGTAGCTGCCTCTTCCGGGCGGATCTCCCCGATGTTGACTAAATAGTTGACCAACGAGTGGTCGTTCGACTGGTATTTTACAGGATATTTCGCCTGAGGTCGGATGTGATAGATACGACTGTCGCCGATATGTGCGGCCAGACAGCAGTTGCCCAGGACAAAAACACAAGTCAGGGTAGTGCCCATTCTGGACTTACCGGTGGCTAGGGCAGTGTCTTTTGCGTCCAACTGATCGTATGCACAGGACAAAGCCTTGCTGAAGAATGGTTCCAACTCATCGGCAGTGGCAGGTAGAGTATGCGTCGAGTAATAACGGACGAAAGCCTCGCATACGGCGGCGCTGGCCACTTCTCCCTGGTCTTGTCCGCCTACTCCGTCGCACACCAGGAAAAGAGGAATTCCGGGAGTCTGCACATCCGGGGAAGGGTAAAGGGAATCTTCCTGATTCCCCTTTTTCCCTATCTCATTGAAGCTTACACTTTGTCCTACCTGTATGCTCATACGGTTTTGAATATAAGATCAGTATGTCCGATGGTGATCCGGTCACCCGACCTCAGGATCACAATATCACCCTGTGCCAACACCTGCCCATTGATGGACAACTGGTTGGTGCTATTGTTATCGCTGATCCGGTACTCCATCCGGTTGCCGGAAGCAGGTATCACATCCACGCGCATGTGCTGGCGGCTCATATATCCATCGTTGGTGGCTATCTGAATGGTTGCCTGACTGGTGGGATGCTGACGGCCTACAATGTTGGCACCTATTTTCAAAGGATACTTCTCACCGATAGCTACCTGCAAGTAACCGATAGCAGGCGGGACGTCCCGGCCTACGGGTGGACGCTCTATCATGGTACCTCCGTCATCCGGAACGGGCTGTTCCGCCGGGATGGGAGGAGCATAATGAGACGCTACGCCAATCTCTGTAGGGCAGCTCGGGCTGTAGGCAGAGGGTTGAGGAGCAACTTTAGGCGGTTGAGCTTCTGCTATCCCAAATTGCATTAACGAACCGGTATATTGGCATTCCTTATTACAGCACTTCACTGTACGGGTAGGTTTACCTTCTTTTTTAATTTTTGTTTTTGTCTTGCACTTAGGGCAAATGATCAGTATTTTTTCTTCTTCCATGATTCTTTTGGGTGGTTAGATGAAATCAGAAGTGTCCTCATTGTTCATGTAGTCCGAAAGATAGTCTTCATCGTCCGATTCGTCGAACTCCTCTATCACTTCTTCGCCCATGGGTTCACCTTCTTCCACTTCGTCCAGGTCATCGACCGGTTCACCTTCTTCTACTGGTTCGCCTTCTTCCACTTCGTCCAGGTCATCGACCGGTTCACCTTCTTCTACCGGTTCACCTTCTTCTACTTCACCAGAATCGTCTGCAGGTTCACCTTCTTCTAGCTCGGTGTACTCTTCGATAGGTTCCATTTCTTCGCCTTCAACGACCTCTTCGCCTTCAACGACCGGTTCGCCTTCTTCCACTTCGGTATCAGCCGCTTCCGTATCACCTTCGTCCATCACGGCTACAGCTTCCTCGGACATATCATCCGTTTCAAAGTCATTTTCGAGTGGTGTAGATTGTGCTTCGTTGGAGAACTGTTGTTTTCCTTCGTCCGACAAGTTATCCCATTCTTCCTTGTACATAGTACCGTACATCTGGCCTCTCCATTTGAAAACCCCATTGGCTCCCAACTGATTACGAGCGTTGGCAAAAGCATCTGAAAAAGACATGGCATCGCCGGGGATGGCTGTTCCGGATAACCCTTCGAACATACCTTCTCCTGCACCCGACATACCTTGGGCAGCTGCACTGCCTCCTTTGCTCAAGATGGCGGCGGCAGCGGCGACTCCTGCTACACCAGCCAGACCGGCCGTAGCAATGATGATTTTCTTTTTACGGCTCATGGGAGTCTTGGCGTTAGCCGGTTGAGCCGGAGCTGCGGTGGGTGTCGGAGCAGCAGGTTGGCTATCGTCAGGTGTTGCCGGCGGCACAGCAGCTTTCGCTTCTTTTACAACATCAGTAAAAGAGGGAGCATCCTGTGGTTTATTGGCTACAGCCGGATCAATGACTGTTCCTCCATCGGCTGCCGGAGAAGCAGCAGGAGTGGAAGCCGAACTTACTTGGTTTATCTGATTGGCTGGCGTGACGTTATCATTGTCATCATCCATCACTAATATCGTATTATCCATAGATTCTTATTTTTAAGTGATTTAGTTTTCGCCTGTGAATATCTCATCTGGATATTCACAGGCGGTATGTGATTAAAGAACTATTCGTCTCCGTCACGAGTAATGGGCACATTCGTTATAGTGATAGGCTTATCTCTTAAATTAAGCTGACTACAGTAAATATTCAAATTAATGCGGAGAAATTGAGTCGCACTTTCTGGAACATCATCAATTTGCATTCGCATCTTGAGCGGAACATTAGAGGGTAGAAGCACATTTACAGAAGCCTCAACCCCTTTACTGGCTATACCAAAGAGTATGTTCTTTGAATATTGATTGCCTTCGTCATCAAAAGCGGTTGTAGTTCCATTGTATCCGGAATAAAAAAAGACTTCATTTAGATCTCTGTCACCAACATTTGTAAACACCATGTCTATGACACACGTTCTTCCATTGACTACGCAACGAGTGATCTTAATTTTCAGGTCAGGGTGATTGGTTACAATCTTAGTACCTCCTTGCTGAATAACACCAACGGCAGCAGTCGAAGATGATTCGTCCGAACCTGTTGTAGCAGTAGTAGAAGCAGTAGAAGGAGCCAAAGCATTTGAGACCTGATCTACCGTTTTCGCTACACTTTCTAATTTTTTCAACCATTTCTGGGCATTTCCTTCTACCGGCATAAGGAGCAAGGAAAACACAACTAATAAAAGACTTTTTTTCATAACGTTTTTCTTTTTAATGTTTCTTATTATTCATTTTATAGACTCTTCAAAGCATTGGTCGCCTGGGGATGTCCGGCATCGGCTGCCTTCTGCAGCCATGCTCTCGCCTGAGAGATATCTTTATCTCCTCCTTGCCCATTGCGATACATCATGCCTAGCATATACTGTGCTTGGGCAAGCCCTCCATTGGCTGCCTGAGCAAAATACTTCTTGGCGGTCGGATAGCTCTTGGTTACCCCATTCCCATTGTAATACAAATCGCCTAAATAATAGGCACCCGTAACACTTCCTTTATTGACAGCTTTGGTAAAATAATCGGCAGCTGTATCATACTGGAACTTCTTGCTGGCCGACAATCCTTTAGCCACCAGTTCGTCTGCAGAGAGATCAGTGGCTGCTGCCGGCTGGGAAACGACTGTCGGTTCTACGGTCGTTTGTGGCACTGTTTGAGTAGCTGCCTGAGTCGTTTCCTGTGAAGGAGTTTTATCTACTGTAGCTAATGTATTCGAAGACGAAGATCCTGTATTTGCAGCAGGCGTTGCAGCCTTGGTAGTAACCTCTGCCGTTTTTGGGGCGTTCGCCGCATTACCACTTGCAGGACTAACCTCCCGAGGCTCTGTCGAAGCACCACCGTTAGCCCCACTAAGCGCAGTACTATCCGTAGCAGCTACCAATCCGGCATCTCCTTTATCCGATCCGATGAACTTAAACCCGATAAAACCTGCAATCACAATAACAGCTACGGCCACAAGAATAGTAGTCATATTCTTCTTGGGGGGAGCTACGGGAGTTGCAGTTCCAGGTGCATAGGGTTGATTGAAAGCCGGTTGCTGTACAGTAGGTGCGGCAACAGGAGCCGGTTGAGGTGCTCTTTCGATTCGTGTTCCTCCATCGTCCATAGGAGAATAGTCCTGTTCCCCAGAGACATAAGCAGGCACGGTACATTGTGTGTTATTAGGATCTAAGACAGCCATGAATTCGGCAACGTTCTTAGGTCTTTTTTCCGGTTGAAATTGCATGGCATACTTAATGGCCTGCTGTGTCCGGACACTAACAGTTCTCGGAAAAACCAGATCCTTATAGTTGTTCATGACCAGGTTGACGGGTTCAGCCGGTCTCTGTCCGGTTACCAGTCGATAAAGTGTAGCCCCTAAAGCGTAAATATCAGCCTGAGGAGAAAAGGTAGTGATGCCCGAGCCATTGTATTGCTCATGAGGAGCATACCCGGACGAATGCGCAATGACACTCTGAACGGAGGTCTGCTGCTCACCAGTCTTATCGAACCCTCTGGCTATACCGAAATCGATCAAGACCGGCTCCCCATTCTGCCGAAGCACAATATTTTCCGGCTTTATATCCAGGTGATTGATTCTTCTTTGATGAAGAACCGAAATAGCCTCGGCAATGGGAATAATATATCCAATGGCAGTCCGTTCAGGAACCTCCTCCTTGAATTCTTCCAGCGAGTCACCCGGTGCGTATTCCATGACGTAATAGGCCGTATCGTTCATCTCGAATAACTCATACGTTTTCACTACATTTTTATGCGGAACCCGGAGAATACGTTCTACTTCCTTTTCAAACTTATCTTTCAACTCATCCACCATCTCCTGGCTCCGGATGCAAGTCATGTTCGTACCTGTCCGCACACAGAAATCCCTGGGAAAATATTCTTTGATGGCAAACAGTTCTTCATACCCGTTGGCCGGATTTTCAGCTTCGGCCAAATAAGTAATACCGAAGCCTCCCTGTCCCAGCTTCTTTTTGATAACATAAGAATTTCTACCTTTCAGGATAGTCCCCTTCTTCAAGTATTGCTCTTCACTCATACCCACATTGTTTTACACGATTTACACTGTCCTCTTTTCTTTAAATTCTCGAAAGGCTCTTTTCCTAAAAATGAATTGCATTTAGGGCACACATAAGCCGACTTGAAGTTTTCGCCCAGTGCGATTTCCTTTTCCGGAGCCTTTTTCTGTACCCTGAAATAATTAAAGGTAAATACACATACAAGAAGTATGCTTATTCCTCCCAATACCATTTTCAGTGTAGAAGCTGTATTTCCTTCCAGAAAGAGAGGAAGTACGAATGTCAGCGCACCGGTTACAGCGGCCGGCATCATCCGCATGACCATGGCCATACTCCGCTCCTGCCTCAACTTGATCTGATCCTTGATATACTTATTATACACCTCTTCCAGTTTGGCAAACTCCGTCTGGATACGCTGCTTCTCTTCGGGTGACATCTCTGTTTTCGGTTTCCCGGCAGTTGGCGTCTTAGCCGGCGCAGCAGCCGATGTAGCCTGCATAATCCTCACGGTATCTGATAAGTTCAGCAGATAAGTCGGCCCCAACCGCACCTCATCCGTTGGTTGTATTTGTTTCTTTATCACCCGCATCCCATTGACAAATGTGCCATTGGCCGATGCCAGGTCTTCAATGGTCAATTGGCCATCGTCTTGCAACTCCAGGCTTACATGTCTACGGCTAACTCCCGTATCACGAATAGCAAATGGTTGGTTCCCCTCTCTTCCAATTATTAAATTCATGTTTGTTATCTATTTTTCATTACAATAAAATTATCACTAAATTTTCCCCACATCACCGGATGCTGGTTGTTCTTCGATATTTCCGCCACATTCTTGTTCACATAGGTAAACAGTTCTTTGGAGGTAACTACTTTGTCTTTATTGGCGTCTGCTTCTCCTGCAAGCCCTTTCAGCAAATAATGAGTAAAATATCCATTTTTCATGTCCGAGCGTTCCCGGGAAGTCTCGTTGGTTCTCGATGATAAGAACAGCATGATATTTTGACTATTGAGAACCTGCTCGGACTTCTTGTTTTGTGCCTTTGTCCGAAAGGAACCCGAGAAACAAGCATCGGCAAATATAACTTTTCTTTTAGCTTTCGATCGGCTGTATATCTTTCTCAAGTCATCGTATGAGAGATATCCCCCTCCCTGACAATCAGTATCGTACGTACAGAATCCTCCGGCAAATCCGTGTCCGCTAAAATAAAGCAGGATCATATCATTAGGCTTGGCTTGAGCGAAAACAGTTTCCATGGTTTGGACAACCCGGTTTTTGGTCGCTTTTTCATTGAGTAGTAAATACACTTTCGCGTTTTGTTTACTGAATAAGCTTGCCATAGCACTCGCGTCATTTTGTGGTAATCTCAGATCGTCAATGCAATGGTAATCGGACACTCCGACAGCAACTAAATAAGTGGTAGAATTATTAGGCTCGGCAGCGCGAGCCATACTTGTTGCTAATTGTATGCTTATAAAGAGAAATATGTAGATATAATTAGCAAGTGTTCTCATAGGGACCTTTTACATATAAATATACATTATCTGCACAAATATATCTATGAAATTATTAAAAACAAAACATTTCTTGAAAAATAAGTTATAAGTACCCAGATCAACAACCTACATTGTTAATGAACTATTATTAAAAACCGATATTTGTAGAAAATTCATCCATTTATGAGACAGTCACTGATCCATCAATCTGACGCGGGGCGATCGCTTGTCGAATATCATCCGCTCATCCCTTTTCTGCCGGAACATGCACGCCTGCTGATGCTGGGCAGTTTTCCGCCACAACGGAAACGGTGGTCGATGGAGTTTTACTACCCCAACCTGAATAACGACATGTGGCGCATCACCGGCCTCCTCTTTTTCGGCAATAAGGACTATTTCCTGAACGAAACGAAGAAAGCCTTCTGCCGCGAGCGACTCATTCCCTTCCTGGAAGAGAAGGGTATCGCCCTGTTCGATACCGCCTCGGCCATCCGAAGACTGCAAGATAATGCGTCGGATAAGTTTCTGGAAGTGGTAGAAGCTACGGATGTAGCCAACTTGCTCAGGCAGATACCGCTATGCAAAGCCATCGTCACCACCGGACAGAAAGCCACCGACACGCTATTGGAACAGTTCGAGGTGACCGAACCGGCTGTGGGCAGCTTCTCAGAGTTTGTTTTCGAGGGGCGGGCGGTGCGTCTGTACCGTATGCCCTCCTCCTCCCGTGCCTACCCGTTGGCTTTGGAGAAGAAAGCGGCGGCCTATCGCATCATGTACGAAGAGCTACAAATATTATAATTTATCAAGACTCCCGCTTGCAGGTTAAAATGTTTCTGTTACCTTTGCAGCCGCAAACACGGGAGTAGCTCAGTCGGTAGAGCACCGGTCTCCAAAACCGGGTGTCGGGAGTTCGAGCCTCTCCTCCCGTGCTAAATTAAACAGCTATAAGTCAACAACTTGTAGCTGTTTTTCGTTATAAATCGGGCAAATCTCGGACATTTTAAGGACAAAAGACTTATGAACACAAAAGGATCTCATTTAGAGACCCTTTTCCTCAAGTTCTTAAAATAGCATTTATTACGAAGCAAATGCAGAAGCTGCATTTGTTAGTTTGCTTGCTACATCATTCAATGCTTTAGCTAAAAGATTAAGTTCCTCGGAGGTAAAAGCCGCAGCCTTACCATGAACCTCGTTTCCATTGACCCGTTGATGAAGCCAGGAAGCAGACTTACCGAAATATTGCTTGGCAAACTCAGAAATGGAGATGAAAGGGAGTACCTCTGCAAGCATCTTCCGTACCTCAATTCGTTGTTTTATTTCCTTTGCTTCATCTATTTTTTTGTGGATTCGCTCAAAGTCTTCGGCAATAGCCTCATTCACCAGTTTCTTTTCTTTATCATTCAGAGAATTGAAAAAGGCATCAAGTTCGTGCTGGGCAATCTCACGCTCAGCATCACTAGACTGAATCCATTGCTCTTTCAGTCTGAAATATACTTCTTTGACTCCCATAATCGTAATTATTAAAACCGCTCAATAAGTAATGAAGATAGGCCCACCGGTAGCTAATCGGCGGGCCTTCTTTCTGTCATTTGACTTCCTTTAGTTTATCCAGTTCAAGCTGAATAAGCTTAATTTCGTCATCTAACACCTTTTTCCTAAAGCCATTCGCAATAAGCTGGCGATAGTTGAGGAGGAAATAACTGAGGTTTTCCAGCAGTTCTTTTTCCCGCGCCTTTAACGCTTCTTCATCAGTCATTCAAAGAGCTCTTTCGATTGACGCAACAAAGATAATGATTTTATTATCTTCATCAAAGCTTTTGATAACAATTTTATTATCAAAAAAATCTTAATGCATTCGATGAAACACCAAGAATGAGAATTAAATAGTATATTTACTTCCTAAAATATCAACATGTTAGAATTGACTAAAACAGAAGAATACGAGGACAAATCTCGGACATCTTTTGAGAGATATAAAGATTATAGTATGAGCGTAAATGATTTTAGGGCGGGGTTTTAGGATGTGACTTAGAACTAAAAAGTTCGAGCCTCTCCTCCCGTGCAGCCCAAACTCCGCCCTAGTCGAAAAACTATGGTGGAGTTTTTATTCGTACACACAGATGATATTGGCCACTTTACGTTCGCCCGTATGGTCGAACTCTTTATTGTCGCTCGGATGGTTCAGCACTCCATTTTCCGGCGCCGCGGCGGCCCACAAAGTAGTAGAGCCTCCCCCATCGAGATTGATCGCATCTTCCGCACCCAGCACACGAAGCAGATGGGCCAGTTCCGTCAGGCGAATTCCTTCACTCATCCCCGGCAAACGACCGTCTACTGTAAGCAGAAGCACTCGGCCATCGTTCATCACAGCCATAGCGCTACGCGGGTGACGGGTTTCGACGAAGGAGGTATTACAGGTAGACAAGTCATATTCCTTGTAATCGATCAACAGCAATGGACCGGAAACCAATACCGAAGCTCCATCCACTTTCCATGTCTTTTCGATGGACTTGTTCCACGGAAAAATTTCCACTTTTTCTCGTTCCATGCGGATGGCTCCCGAACCGCCTTCCCGATCGAAGTATGCCTGGACAGTGGTATCTGCCACCGCACCGTGCTGCTGCAAGTAGCAAACAGAAAACCCCTTCTGCATATCAAAAAAGGAACCATTGAGGGCAGCCACCGCCTTTGCAGCACGGGCGGAAACACTTGTAGTCTCCATCGGAACATTGACCCGAATATCTATTTTATATGGGGGATGAACCTCGATCATAGCCACATGCAGGTCAACACCATACAGAGAAGTAAAGCTGTGCTCTCTACTGACAAGACCTTGCCCCAAAACGGAAGTTTTCCATGGAGCCTGGGCTATGGTAGTAGAGTCAGCCGGAGTTTGGGCTGCAAGCTTCAGCACGACAAAAAGCAGAAAAAGGAAAGCTAATTTTCTGTTGATCATGATCTTTAGAGGTGTATGAAAGAACAAATATAGAAGAAATATTCGTAGAGAAGAAATATTTGTCCGCAGAATAGTCAAGGCTTTCGTTTCACATTCCGGAATCAAGGCGTATCTTTGCCGCATGAGACATCTGTATATCGCACTAGGTTCTGTTTCGCTGGCATTGGGCATCGTCGGTATCTTTGTTCCGTTGCTGCCCACTACACCATTCCTGCTACTGACGGCAGCGCTGTACTTCAAGGGTTCGCCCCGTCTGTACAACTGGCTGCTCCAACAGAAACATCTGGGCCCTTACATTCGCAACTTCCGCGAAGAGAAAGCCATTCCACTGCGCGCTAAAATTCTTTCGGTAACGTTGATGTGGGGAACGATGCTGTATTGCGTTTTCTTCCTCGTCCCCCTCATCTGGATAAAAGTTCTATTGCTCGCCATCGCCGCCGGTGTGACCTATCATATTCTTTCTTTCAGGACGTTGAAGAAGTGAGCCAGTCCGGTGCGGGCGTCGGCCAACTTATCCTCCCAATGCTTCACTGAATTCTGACCAATGATGTCCGACACGTATTTCACAGAAATGAACGGTATCTCCTTGTTGCGGCATACCAATGCCTGGGCATAGGCTTCCATATCGACCACATCGCCTTCTACGTCGGCCAGCTCGGTGAGAAAACTATCGCCGGTGTTGCACGTTCCTTCTTCCGTCCAGTGCAGACAGTAGCCCTTCGAAGCCAATAGTTCGGACGAGTCGATGCGACATTCCAATCCCAACGCTTCTATCTTGTGCATATCACGGTCCACAAAGCGGCGGCATACGAACACATCACCCACCTGGTGATTGATGGTTCCGGCCGTACCCATGTTGATCACGATATCGGGTTGCACCTGCGCGATGGCATCCGTCAGGTGGAAAGCCGATTTTGCCTTTCCGATACCTGTACGTACGTAATATGCCTGTACATCGGGCCACTGTATCTCTGCAAATTCGCCTTGAACGGCGTAGGTCACTAAAACTTTCAGCATACAAATCCTTTTTTGAGATGAATAGATGTCTGCAAAGATAAGACAGTGTTCGAAACCTTGCACCATCAAACACAAAGAAAATGCTACTGCATAGCAAGCTCAAATACGATTCACAACTTTTAAGAGACGATAGTGATATTTTATTTACAAAAAAAACATATCTTTGCTTTCAATGCGAATCAGTCGTTGACCTCTGATTCGCATTATATATATTAAATGATAATAATCGTAGGCCCAAATAAATTTTATAAGTTTCATACGTAAATTATATTGTGCTCCCCACTGTCCTGAAGCGTTATAGTCCATACATAAATATCTTTATTTGCGTTTAGACAACAGAAAGAAGAGCACTTGTCTTTAGACAAGTGCGCATTGATTACCGGCATTTATGTATAGAAACAGCTAAGAGTTTAAAATTTCATACACG
>JAVBVI010000138.1:0-9398 GCA_031554505.1 Bacteroides sp.
ACTCGAGTAATAGTCCCGCAAAACTTCGAGCTTAAAAAGCTCATCATAGGTCTGACGTTTTGATCTTGCCATAAGAATAAATTTTTTATAGAACAATTAAGAACAAAATAGTGTCAACCTATTCCAGTATAAGACATTTCAAGGCATGAAACTATCGGATGGCATTTACAAACGGGTGATTATATATGAGGGTGTTGGTTGTCAGAAAGAGAATGCGTCCATGTCCGGAACTTCCGGCTGGCCGGGGAATTCAGACTGTCCGGGATGCCCGGGATGTCCACCGCCCTGACTGGGCTTTCCGGCTCTGACGGGTTTCGCCTGATATTCGGCAGCAATGGCTTGCCACTTCGAGTATTGCTCGGCGGTAAGTATCTTCTTGATCTTCTGTTCTTTCTTCTCGGCAGCTTTCTGCCAGTCCTCGTCTGTCTTTACTTTGGCTGATCCGCCGGGCATGCCTTGGCCGAAGCCATCGCCACCCATCGGCGGGCGTTGTCCGCCACTACCCATCGGAGGCTGTCCTCCACCCATACGGCCGCCGCCCATGCCACCACCGGACGGACGGTTGCCCATGCCGGCTCCTCGTTGTCCCATCGCCGGTTGAGCCTGTGCAGCAGCAAACAGCTCTTTTTGCTCCTTCAGGTTGAGCTTATAGATCTTGTCGTACTGCTTGTCGGTGAGGCCGAGTTCCCGTTTCATCGCACTGGTAGTCTTCCGGGCATTCCGCTCGGGCGAAGGTATTTCACGGGCCAGTTGTCCGGCATTCCGTTCGGCAGCCTGCGCCGGGACTTCGTCTTGTGCCCACAGGCAAAAGCCGCCACACATCAGGCAGACGGCCAATGATACTATTCTGAGTTTCATCCTTATGTTTTGTTTTAATTCGACATTCGTCTGTATAGAAATCACCACAGAGTGTACGCCAATCACAGTGCTCATCATCAATCAAACACCCCTGTTCATCATCCAAGCCCTACTATGCTCTGCGATACTTTGTACAACCCTGTGGTGAGATAAATTCCTTTTATTTCGAAGCCTCCTTCTTTCCGTTGCCTTGCGGCCGACGGTTGGCCTCGCTCTTCTGCCACTTCGCGTACTGGTCGGCGGTCAGAATCTTCTTCACCTTGGCATCGCGCTGTTCCATCTCCTTCTTCATCTGCGTTTCCATCTCGGCATTCATCTGAGGAGGTTCGGGACGACCTTCCGTGGTGCTGGCGCTATTCTTCGATTTCGTATTCTGCGACTTCTGTCTCTGCTGATCCTTTGCTTTCTGCGAAGCACCCAATTGGCCATCCTCGGTAGGAGGCTGCATGTTCTTCATCTTCGAGCTACGCTCCTTCTCTTCAGTCTGGAACAAGGTGTACAGTTCGGTGTACTGCTTATCGGTGAGGTTCAACTCCTTCTTCATCTCCTCGGCTCTCTGCTTAGCCATATCGCCCGGTTGCTGTCCACCTTTCTGGTTCTGTGCCGAAACACAAGCAGCACCCGCCATCAGGGCAACAACCAAACAAA
This sequence comes from Bacteroides sp., assembly GCA_031554505.1. GTDB lineage: Bacteria > Bacteroidota > Bacteroidia > Bacteroidales > Bacteroidaceae > Bacteroides. The sequence continues at coordinate 1,507 of JAVBVI010000138.1, forward strand.
CTATCTTCATCATCTTCATATCTGTGCCATTTAAAAGTTTGATGCGAAGATAAGGCAAGAGCATCGCCCGGAAAAATAAAATCTACGAACCGGGCAAATTTATCGACTAAGCCTCTTTTTAGATTCCTCCTCACTTATTTCTTACATAAAGCTGTATTAATACCAGAATTTTATTCTAATTTTGCCTTTACCTAAGGGTAACAACTTTAATAACTATCAAAATGAAAGCATTAGTAAAACTTCGTCCCGAACGGGGCCTCTGGATGGAGGAGGTACCCATGCCCCATATGGGCGTCAATGACGTACTGATCAAGATAAAGAAGAATGCCATCTGCGGCACCGACCTGCACATCTACCGGTGGGACGAGTGGTCCAGGCGCACCATCAAGACTCCGATGACTATCGGCCACGAATACGTGGGCGAGATTGTCGATATGGGGCACGGTGTGGAGAATCTGAAGGTAGGCGACCGCGTGACGGGCGAAGGACACATCGCCTGCGGGCACTGCCGCAACTGCCGACGCGGTAAGAAACATGTCTGCGAGAACAGTATCGGTGTGGGTGTGAACCGTGATGGTGCCTTTGCCGAATACCTGTCGCTCCCGGCAGAGAATGTAGTGAAGCTCGATCCACGCATCTCCGACGAGATGGCTACCATCATGGACCCGTTCGGTAACGCTACGCATACAGCCCTCTCTTTCCCGGTGATCGGCGAGGACGTTCTCATCACCGGCGCCGGACTCATCGGTTCGATGGCTACTGCTATCTGCCGTTTTGCCGGAGCCCGCTACATTGTGGTGAGCGACCTGAGCGACTACCGTCTGAACATTGCCAAGCAGATGGGTGCCACGATAACCGTCAACCCGGCCAAAGGCGAAACCATCGCACAGGCAGTGAAGCAACTGCACATGAGCGGATTCGATGTGGGGCTGGAGATGTCCGGCTCACCGAAAGCCTTTAACGAACTGCTGGAGTGCATGTACAATGGTTCGAAGGTTTCGCTCCTTGGTCTGCAACCAGCCGGAACAGGTATCGACTGGGATAAGGTGATCTTCAAGGCGCTGACACTCAAAGGTATCTACGGCCGGGAAATGTGGGAGACCTGGTACCAAATGGAGCAGATGCTTATCTCCGGTATCAACCTGAGCCCCATTATCACACACCACTTCTCCATCGACGACTTCCAGAAAGGATTCGATGTGATGGATGACGGTGAATGCGGTAAAGTGATCTTGAGCTGGGATTAATCGCTATAACAAACGAAAAGCGGCTGTATGCATACGTATACAGCCGCTTTCTTTATAGGGGTATTTAAGTTATCTTACTACAACTCGGTAGCTCCCGGAAGGCAGTTCGAAGCACTGTTTCCCTTCTTTCTCTCCAAGGTACCGTACGCCTTTCACGAATTTCAAACTGCCCTTGCCCATATGGATATGATCCGCTGAAGCAGCAGGTAGTCGAAGCACAGCCGAAGTGTTGGCAGGAATCTCGAACGCATAAGAGCGAATACCATCCTTTACTTCCCAAAAACTATTGATCCGTCCATACATCGAATCGTAAAAACCTTGTGCGTAAGTCATCTCTCCCGTCGGGTCAATCTCCGGTTCCAAGATAAAGTGCTGAAAGCCGGGAGATTGCTCGTCCCGCTTGATGCCCAGTGAGTGAGCATACATCCAGTAACCCACAGCCCCGAATGAGTAATGGTTGAACGAGTTCATCCGGTTGTTCCCGCCGAAGCCATCGACATGGGTATAAGAGTTCAGCCGCTCCCAGATGGTCGTAGCCCCCTGTTCCACCGCATAGAGCCAGGACGGATAGGAGGTTTGCAGCAACAAGCGGTACGCGTCTTCCGAACAACCTTGCTCCGAAAGGGCTTTGCTGATCCAGGCCGTACCGATGAAACCAGTCATCAGAGAGTACGGCGGGCAAACGGTACCGTTATCGGCCCGGTTCTCCCGGCGAAGTACCGACAGAAGATTCCCCACCGCTTTCTTTCTCACAGCTTCTTCGGGAATACCGAACACCAGCGGCAGTACGTACGACACCTGGGTATCTACCGGCTTTCCACGGAAAACGGTCTTCCCCGTTTCATCCCAATACGTACGGTTGAAGAAAGCTTTCCGTTCAATAGCCAACTCGCCAAAGCGTTGCGCATCGGCTGTCTTGTCCAACACAGTAGCCATCTTGTTCATCAGCCCCATATTATAGATAAGGTACGATTCCCAAAGAAGTGACTTCTCGCTCCGATCGTACTCGGGGCTGAGCCAGTCGCCCAGATTGCCCCATCCCGGACGGAACTTCTCGCCAAACACTCCCGTCGCCGGATCTATTTGCCGGAGCTGATACTCCAGATAGGCTTTCATCGCATCGTAATGTTCGGCCAACAATGCTTTGTCGCCATACTGCAGGTAGCTTTCCCAGGTTACGGTAATACCGGCACTTCCCCACAGGAACTCACCGAAGCCATTGCCCAACGGAGCTACATCGGTGAATCGTCCGTCTTCCCGCTGCACATCGCGCATGGCACGCATGTGTCGACGCAAGAACTGGGCGGCATCCGTCAGATACGTAGCGGTAGGAGAAAAGACCGAAATATCCCCACTCCATCCCAGACGCTCATTGCGCTGCGGACAGTCGGTGGGTATGGAGACGAAGTTGCCATACGTAGACCAGGTGATATTCTCCCACAGCTTGTTAACTTTCGGGTTAGAAGTTTCGTACAGCGAAGCCAGTGAGGTAATGGAACTGAGTACAGTACCTTTTACCGCGCTCAGCGGCAGCGGTTTGCTGATGCCGGTTATCTCTATAAAACGATACCCATGGTAGGTAAAGCGGGGATGTATTGTCTCCTCTCCTCCGCGGGCGATGTAGATTTCCTGCGCCATCGCCGCCCGGATATTCTCGAGCATCAGCATGCCGGAATGTTCCTTGTACTCGGGCAGGTCAGGGTATTTCACCTCGGCAAAGCGCAGTGTAATCTCTTGACCAGCCTTCATTCCTGTCAATGCGATACGGGGTACACCCACCATATTCTGTCCCATGTCATAGATGTAGACGCCGGGGCGCACTTCTTCCATCGAAATAGCAGTCAGTTCTTTGATGGCCTTAACAGTAGAGCCGAACTGCCCCGTGAGTTGGAAAGCAGAGTAGTCGTCCACCTTCGGGGTATTACCACCTCCTTCGGTGCTGATACATCCTACCAACGGAACTTCGCAAGCCGATTTCCAGCCGGAAGCATCGAACGAAGTGGTACTCCATCCTTTCATCTCCTTCGTAGCGTCATACACTTCGCCCTGGAAGAAGCTGCCATACAACCACGGACCTTGATTGGCAAACTGCCAGGTAGCAGGATTGGTTACAATCACCTTCTGCGAGCCATCCTCGTAGGTGATGACCAGCTTGGCTAAAAGCGACTGCCGGTCGCCGAAGAAGTTCCAGTAACCACCCATGAAGGTAGCACCGCCACTCCACCAACCTTCGGCCAGTACAGCCCCCCATGCATTCTGCCCATCCTTGATAGAACGGGTGACGTCGAAAGTCTGGTACAGGTGCGTCTTGTTGTATTGTGTCAGTCCGGGATTGAAGTAGTCATCGCCTACCCGCTCGCCGTTAAGGTAGAGATCGTAGATACCGCGGGCCGTAGCATAGAGACGCGCTTTGACAATCTTACCTGCCGACGAAGAAAAAGTAGTGCGCAACATTGGCGAAGAGTTTCCGGCGGGAGTAGCCAACTGCCTGGTTCCGCCTTTCGCACCAGCCACCCGACCTACTGTTTCGGTATAGAGTACCTGAGAAGGAGTCCGGAAGTTGCGTACCTCCATATTAGAGAAAGTAGCCGCCTGTCCCTCCGGCACGTAATAGCCCATATCGCCAACTACCGGGAAAGCAATGAAGTCGCCTCCCTGCCCCAAAGGGTTGATATTGATCTCACCGACCTTCTTACCATTCATACTTATTATTGAATACCCCAACTCAGAACGTATGTTCACACTGTGGGTAGCATACGCGTTCTCCTTCGTAAGCAGGGGGAGAGTAAAACTACGGAGCGGCACTTCCTTCCGGTCGTCCGGATGATACCCCGCCCGGTAGATATGCAACAAAGCTTCTTTCCCGGAACTCAACGGAGAAATATCGAGCATGAACATCACATACGACTCGCCCGGCTTACCGGCCAATTGAAACAGATTCTTGTTCTTATCCATCAGGCGACGGTCGTTCGCTCCATAGATGAACCCGGCCTGGGTAGAACGGGATGCTTCGTCGAGCTGCACCGTGTAGTCCAGTTGGAAGACAGGCAGATAGGGAGCATACAGCACGAGATCGTCAGTTCCTCCACCTATCCAGCGGGCACCACTCCAGCCTTCATAAGCTCCGTCCCGGCTCATCAGTCCGGTTTCGAACCAGGAGGCGGACGTATGTTGTTTCTTTTTCCCATCCCACACCGTGACCTGCCAAGTGTAGCGGGTAGAAGGTTTCAGCAAAGCACCTTCATATCCGATATTCAGTGAAGCAGTACTGCCCACCTTTCCCGAATCCCACACCGTTTGGCGGGAATCGTCCGTAACAACAATCCGGTAAGCCGCTTGGCGGGCTCCTTGTTCACCGGACTGCATCTGCCAACTGAACCGGGGTTTCTCTACATCGATGCCTAGAGGCGTTTCAGCGTACTCGGTCTTCAGACCTACAATCTCCGTGGCATGCAGCCACACCGGACAACCCATCAAGAACCCCAGAAGCAGGATAAAATAGATAAGAACAGGATTTTTCTTCATAACGATCTATATAGGATGATAGTAGACAGAGAGGCCAGACAACCAACGATTGTCTGGCCTCTCCAGTTATTTCATCTGAAAAGTATTCAATGAATGAGGTTTTAAAGTAGCGCACAGGTATCGTTCACCGATCTTCACCGACAATTCCCGGTTTTCGTCGCTAAAGTTACCCGCCACTACAACGGTTTTTCCTTGCGGGGTGGCAAATACCATCACAGGCATACGGTCTTCCTTACTTTGATAGGCCAGCAGGTGGGAACCGGGAGTGACATAATGAGCGTAGTGCTTCACCGCGTAATACTCAGGAGTGAGAGTAGCCGTTCCGGTTTTCGAATCGACCCGGATCAGGGAGTTTTGCTTCCATCCCCAGCCGCTTACGCCGTCATCGCTCAGGATGGCGTTCCAGAAAGTATATTCTTCGCACCCGTTGCCTAGGTAATGGTTCATCAGTCCGAAGGTATGCTCGGCAGCTTTCCAATCGAACGAGCCCCAACCGCATTCGCTTTCCGTCTGTACATACTTATATTGCGGGTATTTCGCCCGGATACGGGGCAGAATCTGTCCGCCTTCCCATTGGAAGCCCACACCTTGAATGGTTTGCGGCATCCGTGGATCGGACAACACCTGGTCGATCTCATCATAACGGTTGGTATTGATGGTACCGAAGTAGAGCGCTATCTCCGGATGTTGTTTCTTCAACGTCGGGGCCAGGTATTCCGCATTGAAGCGGATGATGCCTTCGGCTGTCCAGGCACAACCCGGGTAGTTGGTATAGCTCCACGACTCATTCTGGAACATCACCATACTGACGGGAATGCCCTGTTCCTTATACGCATCGATGAAGCGACAGAAATAGTTGGCATATGTCTGCAGGTATCGAGGGTCTTGTATGAAGTAATCGTTCACCGCCAATTGTTGCGGAAATACCTTGTCGTTCTTCTCTGTACTGCCTTCGAACAGGGCGACATCCGACTGGGGCGGCATCTGGTTATATTCTCTACTGCTCCGGACGGAATAATAATGGTTCACCTTCATCCATGAGGGGGGCGACCACGGAGACATCCAGAACTTCATCGCCGGATTGTACTGCTGGGCAGCTTTGATGAAAGGAATCAGCGAAGTCTTATCCCGGTTGATATTGAAATACTTCAGTTGGAAGTCGCCCGACACCTCGTCGCAACTGTACCAGTCGCGTGCATAGTCGTTGGCATTCATCGAGAAGCGTCCCAGTGTGAAGCGCAGATCGCCTTCGGGCGAGAAGAGTTTGCGAAGGATGTCTTCCTGTTCCTTACGGGGAAGCAGGTTGAGGGCATCCCATCCCAGTTCGTTGAAGCAGGTACCCCAAGCCTTGAAGGTCAAGAGATTTTCCTGTCCGGTAACTTCCAGCATAGGCGCCGTTTCTGCTTTCTTCTGCAACTGCACAGCCGATTGCTGCCAAGTGTTTCCTTCCGTACTGCTTGTCCATGTGTACGATTGCGCCTGTATACCTACCGGGATAACCGCCAGCAGGCAAGCGCCGAGGAGTGTTTTTCTTACATCCGTTTTCATAATCTAATATTACTTATTTAAGAATTCACATTCTAATACGCAAAAATAAGGTATTCACACGTAACCACCGCCTAATTATATGTACAAAAGGAAGAATTTATACCTAAAATGGCAGAAAACGATCTCTTACGGAGAAGCTTGGGCAATGAAAGGCAGATGCACCAGCGGCAACGTTCCCGCAAATTTTAAAGAAATACTTTTATACTCTACTTTATTATTGTGATATTTGCCCCTGCATAATTTATTAACTAAAAAACACAAGAAGTATGAAACAGAAATGGTTATTAGCGGGCCTGCTCTTCGTATTGGCTTCGTGCAACAAGCAGGAATCCATGCAGGAGTTGACCGCCCGTGTATTCAACGTTGCCGAGCAACAGTACCAAGCGATGGACACCCGGCTGACAGACACCACCCTCCCCCGTACCATCAACCCGGACAGTACATTCCGACCGTCGAACATCTATTGGTGGTGCAGCGGGTTCTATCCCGGCTCCCTCTGGTATATTTACGAATATACCCACAACGATGCCATGAAGCTGCTGGCCGAGAAGAACACATTGAAACTCGACTCCATCCAGTACGTCACCAACGACCACGATGTAGGCTTCCAGCTGAATTGCAGTTACGGCAATGCCTACCGCCTCACCGGCAACGAGGCGTATCTGCAAGTGCTCTGTCAGGGCGCCAAGTCGCTCGCCACCCGTTTCAACTCCGCCACCGGCACCACCCGCAGTTGGGACTTCCTGCGCGACAACTGGCGCTTCCCCGTCATCATCGACAACATGATGAACCTGGAATTGCTGATGTTCGCTTCGAAGAGCCTGGCCGACGACTCGCTGGCGTATGTGGCCCGCACCCATGCCAACACCACGATGAAGAACCACTTCCGGGAAGATTACACCTCGTTCCACCTGGTAGACTATGACCCGGAAACCGGAGAAGTACGCGGCAAACAGACCGTTCAGGGCTATGCCGACAACTCCGCCTGGGGACGCGGACAGGCCTGGGCCTTATACGGCTTCACCATGATGTTCCGCATGACGGGCGATAGCAGCTACCTGACGCAAGCCGAGAACATTGCCGCCATGCTCCTCCAACGCCTACCTGCCGACGGTATGCCTTACTGGGACTTCGACGCCCCCAACGGCGAAAAGTTCCGCGATGCCTCAGCCGGCGCCATCATGGCTTCCGCTTTCGTAGAACTCAGCGGCTTCGCCACCGAAGCAGCCAACAAGCAAGCGTATCTGGCCATGGCCGAGAAGCAGCTCCGCACCCTGGCCTCGCCCGTCTACCTGGCTGAGCCGGGTACCAACTGCGACTTTATCCTAAAGCACAGCGTAGGCAATATCCCGGAAAAAAGCGAAGTCGATGTTCCGCTTTCGTATGCCGATTATTATTTCCTGGAGGCGTTGCTGCGTTACCAGAAAGCTACCAGCCGTTCCTAAACCGGATGTAACCGGAAAGGATTAAAAACGTCCCTATACATAAAGGGCCGGCTTCTCAATGAAGTCGGCCATTTATGTATAAAGAATTACGCAAACAAAGTAGAAAACTCATTCATAATACAATGCC
>JAVBVI010000126.1:0-8795 GCA_031554505.1 Bacteroides sp.
CTCAACCATTTTGTGGATATGAAAACGCGCGTAAGCAACTATATCGACCGGATGTTTGCCAAGTATGCCCCGGCGACTTTCCTCTCGCTCTATATCGACGACTGTATCGCCAAGGGACGCGACTACTACAATGCCGGCCCGCGTTACAACACGACCTATATTCAGTGTACCGGACTCGGAACCATTACCGACAGCCTCTGTGCCCTGAAGAAGCACGTATACGAAAACAAGACCTTCACCATGGAGGCCATGCTCTACGCCACTGACAGCAACTTCGACGGCCTGGAAGCCATGCGGCAGACGATCCTCAACCGTACGCCGTTCTTCGGTAACGATGATCCCTATGCCGACACGATCGCGGTGCGTGTATATGACGACCTGTACGACGCCATCGAAGGCCGTCCCAATACCAAAGGCGAATGTTTCCACCTCAATATGCTTTCCACCACCTGCCACGTCTACTTCGGCAAAGTGATGAATGCCACGCCCAACGGACGGTTGGCCGGCAAGGCCATCTCCGACGGTACCTCGCCCTCGCACGGAGCGGATACACATGGGCCGTCGGCCGTGGTGAAGTCGCTGGGCAAGCTCGACCAGGTGAAGAGTGGCGGTACGCTGCTCAACCAACGCTTCCTGCCGAGCCTGTTGAAAGGCGAAGAAGATATTGCCAAGTTGGCAGGTCTGATCCGCAGTTACTTTGCGCTGGGCGGACACCATATCCAGTTCAATATCGTAGATGCGGAAACGCTCCACAAAGCACAGGAAACACCCGAGGAATATCGCGACTTATTGGTGCGCGTGGCCGGATACAGTGACTATTTCAACGATATGAATGCCGACTTGCAGGCGGATGTGATCGCCCGTACGGAACAGGACTCATTCTGATCCATGCTGACATTTGATATCAAACGATACGCGATAAACGATGGGCCGGGCATCCGAATCACCCTTTTTATGAAAGGATGTCCGCTCTCATGTGTTTGGTGCCATAACCCCGAAGGCATCTCTCCGCGAAAAGAACGAATGTATACGCGCAAGAAATGTATCGGGTGCAACGCCTGTGTGACGGCGTGTCGCCGGGGAGCATTGTTGATGACGAGCGACGGTATCGTTTGGGAGGCCAGCCGCTGCGACGTCTGCGCCCGTTGTGCCGACGTCTGTCCCACACTGGCGACGGAGATGTCGGGTAACGACTTTTCCATCGATTACCTGATGCGCGAGATCGAAAAAGAAACCGTCTTTATGGATCGGTCAGAGGGAGGCGTCACCTTCTGCGGCGGCGAACCGCTGCTCTATCCCGATGTGTTGATGGAACTGCTTCGCCGTTGCGGCCGCCTCGGCATCCACCGTACCGTAGATACTACTCTCTTCGCCCCGTCCGATCGGGTAGAGGAGGTGATGGCCGAAACGGATCTCTTTCTGGTCGACCTCAAACACATGGATTCGGATCAGCACCGCCAATATTGCGGCGTGCCCAACGAGCGTATTCTGCTCAATATCCGTCTGCTGGTCGAAAGGGGCAAGCCCTTCATCATCCGCATCCCCTTGATAGACGGCGTAAATACCGGCGAAGAGAACCTGACGCAAACCGTCCGCTTCCTCTCCACCCTCCCGGGGGAAGGTCGGACCGTCCACCTGCTGCCCTACCACGATATCGGTAAAGGCAAGCACGAGAAACTGGGCACCGTCTATAATCCCGCCGACTACCCGATGGCCACCCCCTCCGAGGCTGTCTGCAACCAGTGGCTCGAAGCCCTGACCGCCTGCGGTATTGCAGCCCAAATAGGAGGATAGCTTCTCACATAAACAAAAGATACATGAAAATCTCCAGAAGAAACTTCCTGAAAAAAGGATTGGCCGGAACATTGCTTCTCAGCACTGCCGCTTTGCCCCAACCGTTAATGGCTGGGGTTAGTACGTTTTCTGCTTCAGAAGCTAAGAAAAGAAAGGCCCAACGAGTTGTTTTAATCGGACTGGATGGAATCAGTGTAGACGGATTCCAACAGGCCCGAACACCGAATCTGGATGCTTTGCTTTCCGAAGGAGCCTTGTCGCTGGGCACTCGCGTGGTGATGCCCTCGGTTACTTTGCCCAATTGGACCAGCCATCTGACGGGTAGCGGCCCGGAGCAGCATGGAGTGGTGGACAACAATTGGACACTTTCAAACCATAAATTACCGGGAGTGGAGGCCGATGCTGATGGATACTACCCCTCTGTATTCAAAATTCTAAAAGATACCGATCCACAGATAAAAACAGCTTTCTATTACAATTGGCTGAATCTGATTTATCCCTATAATCAGAAATACTTGGATGAAGTGAGCTTTTTAGAGAAGGACGCATATATCCCCCATTATGAAAAAGCGTTCGACTTTTTGCTGAAAAACCGGGACGAGCAGACGCTGGTTTTCCTTTATTCGGTGCATACGGACCATGCCGGGCATGCATATAAATGGATGTCACCGGAATTTATACGCTCCATTGAAGAGGCTGATGTGGAAATTGGTAAGTTCCTTGATAAGATGAAGCAGGAAAATTTATACGATGACACTCATTTTCTGTTCTTGTCCGATCATGGTGGAATCGAGTACGGCCATGGCGGTGTCAGTACCGATGAAATGATTGTCCCTTGGGGGATTGCAGGGCCCGGCATTGTGAAAGGACTGAAAATCATGGAGGCGAACAATACGGTTAATACCGCTTCGGTCGTTTTACACTTGTTTCGGGTGAAGCAGCCTCTCTGTTGGACGGGAGAAGTGCCGGCTTCGATCTTCAAGTGAAAGCTTCTGGCTTCATAGATGTGCAAGCACTGCTCAACGGGCGCTACGCCTTTTTTTGACGGGCGCTACGGGTTTTTCAAAAAGGCGTAGCGCCCGTCAGAAAAAGGCGTAGCGCCCGTTGAGCAACTCTTGTAGTGGTGTGACGCTGCACTTTAGCAAAGGATGGCGAGAATGAGTGGAAAGCATCTGCCTTTGATTATTTTCTTTTGAAATATTATTACGTGCTAATGGGAGGAGGACTCGTTTTTGGTCCCAGGTCCCACTAAGGGACCGATTGGGAGCGATAAATCCCATGTTTGTTTCGTTAAGTTGTTGAATTACAATTTGATAAATGGTGTTGTATTGGTTGGGAAATGCGGCATATTCCTTCTTTTGAAAAAGAGATGGGACCTATGTTTTTTGTTTTGTAATAGTAATATTACTTTACTATCATGAATTTTGTGAAGGAGGAGGGGCCACGCTCTTTTGTTGTTTTTTTTAAATCGGTCAACCAGGGGTGCATATGGTGCGGCTTTTAGGTTTAATATATTTACATATTGTTGAAAAGTCGCTCTAAAGAATGGTCTTATAGTGGGACCTGGGACCTGGATCCTACTTTTTGCTTTTATATCTTGTTTATACAGAGCTGGTTAGGTCTGTTCTCGCTTGGTCCCATTTGACTTTTTGAAATATGTGACAGAGGCCGGAAAAACAGCTTTTTATCACCTTTGAAGAATTGAAAAATATGTATAAATGATCGGCCTTCTCTTTTTACTCTCGGTGAATAATAACCAAAAAAAGTAAAAAGATCACTCGTTCACATCTTAAGTAGGAGGGAATTTACTACTTTTGCCTCTCTTAGTAAGTATCTAATTTTTGAATGGTGAAAAAAATACTATTAGCACTGCTGCTGTTTCCGACACTACTGTGTGCACAAATTAATACCGACCGGGTGATGATGATCGCCCGAAACGCCCTCTATTTCGAGGATTACGTACTCTCCATCCAATACTTCAATCAAGTCATCAACGCCAAGCCCTATATGTACGAACCGTACTTCTTCCGGGCACTGGCCAAGATCAATCTCGACGACTTCCAGGGGGCCGAATCCGACTGTGACCTGGCACTGGATCGCAATCCGTTCGTGGTGGGCATCTACCAGGTGCGCGGACTGGCCCGCATCAAGCAGGGCGAGTACGACGGCGCCATCAGCGACTACCAGACGGCTCTGAAATACGCTCCTGAGAATCTCACCCTGTGGCACAACCTCACCCTGTGCCACATGCAGAAAAAAGATTATAAGTCGGCCGAGGGAGATCTGGAGAACATCCTCCGCATCTCGCCACGCTACACCCGGGCTTACCTGATGCGGGGCGAAGTGTCTCTGCAGCAGAAAGATACTGTCCGGGCACTGAAGGATTTCAATACAGCCATCGAGATCGATAAATACGACCCCGACGGTTACTCGGCGCGTGCCATCGTGCAGTTGCAACAAGCCAAGTATGTCGAGGCTGAGTCCGACCTGGATAAAGCCATCCGTCTGAGCGTGAAGAATGCCGGCAACTACATCAACCGTGCCTTGGCGCGCTTCCACCAGAACAACCTACGGGGGGCGATGAGCGACTATGACCTGGCGCTCGACCTCGACCCGAACAACTTCATCGGGCACTACAACCGCGGTCTGCTCCGTGCCCAGGTGGGCGACGACAACCGGGCCATCGAGGACTTTGATTTCGTGCTCGCCATGGAGCCCGGCAACATGATGGCCACCTTCAACCGCGGTCTGCTCCGCGCCCAGGTGGGCGATTACCGCGGAGCTATCCAGGACTACACCACCGTCATCAATGAATATCCCAACTTCCTGGCCGGCTATCACTACCGTTCCGAAGCCTATCGCAAGACGGGCGACCGGAAGAACGCCGAACTCGATGAGTTCAAGGTGATGAAGGCGCAGCTCGACCGGTATAATAATCCGCAAGGCAGCAATAAAACAACGGCCCAGAACAAGGACGACAAGGATAATAAGGACAACAAAGAAGGCGACGGCGACGGCGAAGACAAGACCCGTAAGAAGTCGGACAAAAACATGAACAATTACCGTAAGATTGTGATTGCCGACGATTCAGAGTCCCCTCAACAGTACAAGAGCGACTATCGTGGACGGGTGCAGGACCGCAACGTGAACATCCGGATGGAAGCGATGTATGCGCTAAGCTACTACGAAAAGGCGAGCGATGTGATACGCATCGTGCACTACCACAAGTTCATCGACGACCTGAATCGTTCCAAGGAATTGCCCCAGCGTCTGCGTATCACTAACATGGAGAGTCCGCTCACCGAAGCGCAGATGAACTACCACTTCGACCTCATCGACAAGCATAGCGCCGATATCGCAGCCAATCCGCGGAATGCCGTGAAACGCTTCGCACGTGCCCTCGACTTCTACCTGGTACAGGACTTTACCAGTTCGATAGACGACCTTACCCAGGCCATCCTGATCGACGGCAACTTCTTCCCGGCCTACTTCATGCGGTCGCTGGTACGCTACAAACAGCTCGAATACCGTCGCTCGGAAGAGGAACTCATCGCCACTTCCGGAGGCTCCATACCGTCGAAGACCGAGGTGTCGCCAGTGGACTACGAGGTGATACGGGCCGACATCGACAAGGTGATCGAACTGGCTCCCGACTTCGTCTACGGCTATTACAACCGCGCCAACATGCTGGCCATGCTCAAGAACTACCGGGCTGCCATCATCGACTACGACAAGGCTATCAGCCTGAGTCCCGACTTTGCCGACGCGTACTACAACCGCGGCTTGACCCATATCTTCCTGGGTAACAACAAGCAAGGAATCTCCGACCTGAGCAAGGCTGGTGAGCTGGGCATCGTATCGGCGTACAACATAATCAAGCGCTTTACAGAGCTGCCGGAATAATTAGTTCACCACAGAGTCGCACAGAGTTTCGCAGAGGAATTAAAAAAGAAAGAATGAAGAGATAAAAACTCTGTGTGACTCTGTGGTGAAAAAACATTTTCTCCTTTGATAATCAGAAAACTCAAAAGAAATGTTTACTTTTGCGTGCTAAAATTGAAAATAGATCAAAAAGAATATGATAAAGATTACTTTTCCCGACGGCTCTGTCCGTGAGTATGAGAAGGGAGTGAACGGCCTCCAAATTGCCGAAAGTATCAGCTCCCGCCTGGCACAGGATGTGCTGGCTTGTGGAGTGAACGGAAACATTTACGATCTGGGACGTCCCATCGACGAAGACGCCTCTGTGGTGCTCTATAAGTGGGACGACGAAGAAGGCAAGCACGCTTTCTGGCATACCAGTGCGCACTTGTTGGCCGAAGCTCTGCAGGAACTCTACCCGGGTATCCAGTTCGGTATCGGTCCGGCTATCGAAAACGGATTCTACTACGACGTGGATCCGGGCGAAGCGGTGATCAAGGAAGGCGACCTGGCAGCTATCGAAGCCAAGATGGCCGAATTGGTAGCACGGAAAGAAGCCGTTGTCCGCGAAAGCATCTCCAAGACCGATGCACTGAAAAAATTCGGCGACCGGGGCGAAACCTACAAATGCGAATTGATCTCTGAGCTGGAAGACGGCCAGATCACTACTTATACACAAGGTGCCTTCACCGACCTTTGTCGCGGGCCGCACCTCCAGACCACCGCGCCGATCAAAGCCATCAAGCTGCTCTCGGTAGCCGGTGCCTACTGGCGTGGACGGGAAGACCGCAAGATGCTGACCCGTATCTACGGCATCACCTTCCCCAAGAAGAAGATGCTCGACGACTACCTCGTGGTACTCGAAGAAGCCAAGAAGCGCGACCACCGCAAGATCGGCAAGGAGATGGAACTCTTCATGTTCTCCGAAACCGTAGGTAAGGGACTGCCCATGTGGTTGCCCAAGGGTACCGCCCTGCGTCTGCGTCTGGAAGACTTCCTGAAGACTATCCAGAAACGCTTCGGATACCAGCAGGTAATGACTCCGCACATCGGCAATAAGCAACTCTATATTACCTCCGGACACTACGCCAAGTATGGTAAGGACTCGTTCCAACCCATCAACACCCCCGAGGAAGGCGAAGAGTACCTGCTCAAACCGATGAACTGCCCGCACCACTGTGAGATTTACAAGTGGCAACCCCGCTCGTACAAGGACCTCCCGTTGCGTCTGGCCGAGTTCGGTACCGTATACCGTTACGAACAGAGTGGCGAGCTTCACGGCCTGACCCGCGTACGCAGCTTTACCCAGGACGATGCGCACATCTTCTGCCGCCCCGACCAGGTGAAGGACGAGTTCCTCCGCGTGATGGACATCATTTTCATCATCTTCGGTGCCCTGAACTTCGAGAACTTCGAAGCACAGATCTCCCTGCGCGATCCGAACAACCGCGAGAAGTACATCGGTAGCGACGAGAACTGGGAAAAGGCCGAACGCTCCATTGTGGAAGCTTGTGCCGAAAAGGGACTGAAAGCGAAAGTGGTAACCGGAGAAGCCGCATTCTATGGTCCCAAACTGGACTTCATGGTACGCGACGCCATCGGCCGTAAATGGCAGCTCGGAACCATTCAGGTAGATTACAACTTGCCCGAACGCTTCCAGCTGGAATACACCGGTGCCGACAATATGAAGCACCGTCCCGTGATGATTCACCGCGCGCCGTTCGGTTCCATGGAACGCTTCGTAGCCGTGCTCATCGAGCATACAGGCGGTAAGTTCCCGTTGTGGCTCACCCCCGACCAGGTGGCTATCTTGCCCATCAGCGAGAAGTTCAATGATTACGCCCAGCAGGTGAAGGCTTATTTCGAGTCGCAGGATGTACGCGCCATCGTGGACGATCGCAACGAGAAGATCGGCCGCAAGATACGCGATAACGAAATGAAACGCATCCCGTACATGCTCATCGTAGGCGAGAAAGAAGCCGAAAACGGTGAAGTGGCTGTCCGTAAACAAGGTGAAGGCGACCAGGGAAGCATGAAATTTGAAGATTTCGCTAAAAATATCAATGAAGAAGTGAGAAGTATGATAAATAAATGGTAACTTTGCACGCTGTTAAGTAATTACAGTGTTAAAGTTGCCTGTTAAGGATCTACTTTGATATAAAAAAACAAAAAATAACTGATAAAGTAAATAAGAAAACAAACGGAAGTACATTTTTGAATGAAGAATGACAGCTTAAAAGGCCAATACCGGATCAATGAACAGATCCGAGCCAAAGAAGTCCGCATCGTGGGCGATGAAATAGAACCGAAAGTATATCCTCTTTTTCAGGCTCTGAAAATAGCCGGAGATATGGAACTGGATTTAGTGGAAATTTCACCCAATGCTCAGCCCCCTGTTTGTCGCATTATTGATTATTCAAAATTCCTTTATCAGCAAAAGAAACGTCAAAAGGAACAAAAGGCCAAACAGGTGAAGGTGACCGTGAAGGAAATTCGTTTCGGACCGCAAACGGACGACCATGACTACAACTTCAAACTGAAGCATGCCAAAGGATTCCTCGAAGATGGCGATAAGGTGAAAGCCTACGTGTTCTTCAAAGGACGTTCCATTCTCTTTAAGGAACAAGGCGAGGTGCTGTTGCTACGTTTCGCTACCGACTTGGAAGACCTTGCCAAGGTAGAGCAGATGCCGGTACTCGAAGGAAAACGTATGACGATGTTCCTGGCTCCTAAGAAAGCGCCCGCTCCTAAGAAACCGGCCACGGAAGGAAAGCCTGCAGAAGGCAAACGTCCTGAAATCAAACCGGCTACTCCGAAAGAAGAGAAGACAGAAGAATAAAAAGAGTGCGTAATGCGCAGGTATAGTGCGTTACCACATTTATTAATAATTAAAAATTATCCAAGATGCCAAAGATGAAGACTAACTCCGGTGCCAAAAAAAGGTTTACCCTTACCGGAACAGGTAAAATCAAGAGAAAGCACGCTTTTCACAGCCACATTCTGACTAAGAAGTCGACGAAGAGAAAAAGAATTTTATGTAGTGCCACTACCGTTGATGCAACGAACGTGAACGAAGTAAA
>JAVBVI010000036.1:0-9190 GCA_031554505.1 Bacteroides sp.
TATACAGGGGTGATTTGTCGACTTTTTTTATCCGAGAAAAAAAGATCGGGAACACTCCTCTGGGGAGAGTAGTTAATAAATGGGAAAAGAAGTGAAGAAGCTTTGCAAGAGATATATCAGGGGCTGATTTTGGATAAATAAGACAGAAAATAGTATGTAATTATTCTATCGCTGATGTGTAAGAAAGGCAGGTGCGCTGATAGTGCTGGAAAGGGGGGCTGCTAAACAGATTTTTCTCTCTACCTACAGAGATTTTTCGGCTTAACTAAACGCGAAAATCTCTGTAGCTAGAGAAATATTGTTCGAATATTTAAAAGGACAAGAGGCTTCTTCACAGCCATGAAAAGGTAAACCTATTTAAAGGGAAATCTCAGAAGGCTCAAAACCTGTTCTTTTAAATCAATTTCTTCTTCTTGCGGTAATTCTCCCGGAACTCTTTGGGTGAGCAACCCTTCTTTTTCTTAAAGATACGATTAAAGTTGGAAAGATTATTGAATCCGCACTCGTAGCAAATCTCGGCTACCGAGGTGGTAGAGTCCACCAACAGTCGCGAAGCAAAGCCCAAACGGATATCGATGATATAATCGGAAAGGTTCTTGCCGGTACGTAGTTTGAAGAAGCGGCTGAACGACACCGGAGTCATCCCCACCATATCGGCCAGATGATTCAGGCGGACCTCTTCTTTGTAGTGCGCATCAATATACTCCTGCACCTTCTGCACACGCCGGCTATCCGAATGGGTACTGATCTTAGCAAATGACGAACTCGACAGCGTACGGGCCTCTGCCTCAAAGAGCGACAGTTCGTACAAAATGGTCATGAACTTAATCACGGCGTAGAAGCCTTGCGACTCTGAGGCCAATGTATCGAGCAACGGATAAATCTTGAGTATGGCCGACATCGGGAAGCAAAGTCCCTTCTGTGCCTTGTCCAGCATCCGGCGAATGGAATCGAACTGATTCTTGTTAGTGAAACTCTGAAAGAACAGGTCGGATGAGAACTGGATGGTGATCTCACGGATCTCTTTCGAACGGCATTCGTGTTGTTCCCACACGTGTTCCAGCTCTTTCCCGGTAATCAGTACCAGGTCGTAATCACCAATCACTTCGGCCGAATCGCCCACGATGCGGCGTACGCCCGCTGCCTTTTCCGTAAAATTAAGCTCGAACTCTACATGATTGTGCATGGGATAAGTGAATTCCGTCTTGTACCGCTCGGCGATATAGAAGCAATCTTTGTCCGAGAGTGGCGTGATCTCGCGAATGATCTGGTTGGAAGGTGTACGTGTATTCATGGCTATATGGTATTTGTTCGGCCCGACATGGCCCGAAAGTCTTCGCCTGTGGGGTTCTGAAACACACGCAGGCCGAATTCCGGAATGATGGCCAGTACATGGTCGAACACATCGGCTTGCACCCCTTCATAGGGCACCCAGTCTTTGGAGACCGAGAAGAAATAAAGTTCCAATGGAATACCCTGTTCGGTGGGTTGTAGCTGCCGCACCATGCAAGTCATCTCCTGATTGACGGTGGACAAGCTTTGCAGATAACTAGTAAGGTAAGCGCGGAACACGCCCAAATTAGTCTGCCGCCGTCCGTTCACCAATACAGAATTGTCGATGTGCTGTTCCTTATTGTAGGTTTGCACTACCCGTTCCGTCTCGTCCACATAGTCTACCAACAGGTGTATCTTGCGATATTTCTTGAGCATCTCCGGGGTACAGAACTTCACACTATTCATGTCGATGTTGATGGAGCGCTTCACCCGTCGCCCGCCGGACTCCTGCATGCCACGCCAGTTTTGGAACGAATCGCTTACCAACGCATAGGGAGGTATGGTGGTGATGGTATTGTCCCAGTTGCGAACTTTCACTGTGTTGAGAGTCACCTCAATGACGCGGCCATCGGCACCGTACTTGGGCATGGAGATCCAGTCGCCCACCTTCAACATGTTATTGGCCGATAACTGAATGCCGGATACAAAACCCATGATACTGTCTTTGAACACCAGCATCAGGATGGCAGCCGAGGCCCCCAGTCCCGTAAGCAATGCCACTGGTGACTTATTGATCAGGATGCTGACGATGGCAATGCCGCCGATAAAGAAGAGTACTCCCTGCGCCGACTGCAACAATCCTTTCAGCGGACGGTCGCGAAACCGTTCCTGCTCGCTGTACGCATGATACACCGCCGCCAGGAAAGCGCTGATAAACCGCAGGAACACGGCGATGATGAAGACGATGCAAAGGCGTTGCAACAGATCGAATGTATCGGTTTCGAAGGAAGCCATCGGAAGCAGTACGTAAATGATCACCGGCGCTACCAGGTGGCTCAACAAGATCATGACCTTGCGGTCGAACACAATGTCGTCCCAGGTAGCCTTGGTGTGCTTCACCACTTTGGCTATGACGCGCAACAAGATGTTACGGCAAGACAAGTCGACTAACATCGCTAATGCGACAATACCTGCCAATACGATTACATTGTCCAACGAGTCAGCCATCGACTGGCTGAAGCCCCATTCTATCAGTTGTTCGTTCACTCTGTTTACAATCTGTTCCATGTTTAAGTCGGTGAGGGTTGGTTATTCTTCTCTTCCAGAAACTCCTGGATATCTTCGCGCAGCCAGCGATATAGGAAGAGTGGCCGGAAGGCGCTATTCTTTTTCAGCATGAGTTCCACATTGGCCTGGCTGTTCTGGTAACTTGTCAGTTCGTTGCGGTACTGCTCGTCATGCTCGGCCAGTTTCTTAATCTCCTGCTCACGTTCCCTACGCAGCACCGTGCAGATAGGCGTCAGCAGTTTCATCACTACATTGTCCTTGATATGATGTCCTTGTATATATAAATAGGTGGTATCCGGATTCAGTCCGAGTTTCTCCAACTCTTTTCCCAGCTTCTCCACCTCGGCCGTTTGCTTCCGGAAGCGGGCGCGCAGCTCGGCAAGTTTGCGATCTACTCCTTTCTGTACCGTTTCCAGGCAACGTTCCGGGCGGTGCAGACTGACTTCATTCAGCCGCACGATGGTATTGAAGTCGGTCATAGGGAAGGTATGCGTATCATGCCGCCGGTAGAACCAAACGTTCCAGAGGAATAACGGATACGTAATGTTGGAATAGCGCTTCAGGAACTCGTTGAAGTCGATCATCTGGCGATCGTTCAGGGTAGCCTGCACACAGACCTCGTGCAAACTTTCGGAAAAGCACTGGTAGTTCTCAATGGCATACGCATAGGTCTGGAAGATGTACCGGTTGCTGTTGATCTTGCGCGAAGTAGCCGTAGAGCCTTGCAGTAGCAAGTCATAATCGCTATCCACACAAGCTATCAGGCTCTTCCCCAGCTCGGCTGTGTTCAAGGTATTCATAAGCACCATTTTCTTCCCCTTGGCCAGGGAAGTAGCCGAAGGTAGCATCACCTGAAAGTAACGCTCGTCGTTCTCGAACTCTTCGAGCAAAGTACGCCAGAAAGCCACATCGTCGTAGCTTTCCACATAGGCTACGATGCGCCGGCGGGCTTTCTTCGGGTAGAGTCGATGCGCCGCGTCGAAGTACGAAGAGGTGAGATTATCTTTGAGTCTTGTTGCCAAGTTTTCTTATCATTTACAATTGACAGTTGACAATTGACAGTTCATTACTTACGGGTTTTTTTTACAGGGGTGATGGGGGTGGCAATATCGCTCACCTCCGTCACTGCATCGAGCCAGCCTTCCATGATGACGGCAGGCGAATGGGTGGTAAGGACGATCTGCACATTCGGGTTCAGCTCGCGAATCATTGAGACGAGCCGCTGTTGCCATTCGATGTGGAGCGAGGCTTCGGGTTCGTCCATGAAGAGCACCCAGTGGGCATTGTCCTGTACCAGCACGGTAAGGAGGATGAGGAGCATTTGTTTCTCGCCCGACGACAGTTTATAAGGAAGCAATAATTCGCCGTCCTGATAGAAAGCTATTTCATTGCGCTTACGGTCGATGGTTTTATTGGTATAGCTGAAGAGATCGTCGATCATATCCTGAAACCGCCGCTTGACAGTCGACACGAGAGCAGCTTGCGCCCGCTTCTCAACATCATCACTGGCCAGCAGTTCGATCATCTTGTTGCCCACATTCACCTGGTAGTCCAGGTACCGGCGCTGGAGCAGATAGAGTTGCCAATCGAGTTCCGACTTCACATTCTTGTCGGCCATTCGGGCGGTGAAGTCGCCCATAATGAGCGGACGGTCATAACTACGGATCACATCATACGGGATGGAAGTAGCTTTGGGATTATCAAAAAACACCCGCACACCTTCTTTTCCCTTGCTGGTGACCTCACCGGTGAGTTGATCCAGATAGCCTACCGACCGGTTCAGGATGGTGGTCTTCCCCACCCCATTGATACCGGAGATAATATTGACATCCGGACGTAGGTCCCACGCAATATTGAACCGCCCCCACAGGCCGTCTATCTCGATACGTTTGATGTATTTGGCTTGTTGTTCCATGATTCCTTCGTTTTGGTTAAGCAAATATAAACATTTCGTATAATTAAATGGTTATCTTTGCAGGGTTTTCCAAATTTTGCATCCAAATGAGTAACAACGACAAGAACATGAAAGGCCATCTGTTGGCCCTTACCGCTAATGTTATGTGGGGTCTTATGGCTCCGATTGCTAAGTCAGCTCTTCACGAATTTTCGGCATTGTCTGTCACTACCTTTCGCATGGTGGGTGGAGCAGCAGCTTTCTGGCTGCTTTCTCTTTTCCTAAAGCAGGAGCATGTGAACCACAAGGATATGTTAAAAATATTCTTCGCTTCCCTGTTTGCTCTGGTGTTCAATCAGGGAATGTTCATCTTCGGCCTGTCACTCACCTCCCCTATCGATGCTTCGATCGTGACTACCACCCTGCCCATCATCACCATGATCGTGGCAGCCATCTACCTGAAAGAGCCGATCACCAACCTGAAGGTGTTGGGTATCTTCGTGGGAGCCATGGGTGCCTTGATTCTGATTCTGGGTAGCCATTCGTCCGGAGAAGGAGGAAGCAGCATCTGGGGAGCAATCCTTTGCCTCATAGCCCAGCTCAGTTTCTCTATTTACCTGACTGTATTCAAGGGGCTGACCCAACAATATTCGGCGGTGACCATCAGTAAATGGATGTTCATCTATGCTTCGTTGTGCTATATTCCTTTCTCGTACCACGATGTAGCCGCCATCGAGTGGTCGGCTGTGTCTACATCTACCATTCTGCAAGTTCTCTACGTAGTACTAGGAGGTAGTTTCATTGCTTACATCTGCGTGATGATGGCGCAAAAGCTGCTTCGTCCGACGGTGGTGAGTATGTACAACTATATGCAGCCCATTGTATCGTCCATCGCTGCTGTAGTGATGGGCATGGCGGTGTTCGGCTGGCAAGAGGGGCTTGCTATCGGGCTGGTATTCACGGGGGTATTTATCGTGACAAAAAGTAAGTCGAGAGCCGACTTTGAGAAAGCCGGCAAGGAATTGTAGGACAGCTTTATCTCAGAAACCTAAAAAGAGGTATCGTTTTTCACACTTTTAATTTGGAAAAGTCGATTAGTAAAACTTATCTTTGCAGCAATGATATTGTAAACTTTACTAACACGATGAGGAACACATTTTTTATTATCCTATGCATTTTATGTTCAGCTAATCTCTATGCTGTTTCATTCCGCCACCTGAATATGGACGATGGTCTTAGTGCCCGCCAGGTATTCAGAATAGAAAAAGACGCTGCCGGCTATATGTGGTTCTTCACCCATTTAGGTGTCGACCGCTATGATGGAAACGAGATCCGGCATTACAAACTGGAAGACGGGCTCGATGCCAAGGACTATGTTTTGTCGGCCACCCGGATGCAATGCAATCCCCAGGGAGACTTATGGATCATGCTAAGAAATGGCAAGTTGTATTCGTACAACCGTTTTAGCGACTCCTTTGTACAGCAAGTCGATCTTGCCACTTTATTTCCGGACCCTGTCTTGCTAAACGATTTCTTGTTCGACACCCAAGGAGGTATTTGGATCTGCTCTGCCATTGGAATCTATTATCTCGATCCGGTAACCAAGCAACTAACCATGGCCGGTCTGTCCGGGAAATATATAAACAGAATCGTACGTAGTGACGAGAATAATTTCTATGTAGGCACCAATACTCATCTCTTCCACCTTCGGAGAGAGGCTAATTCCACTTATTTTACCTCAGCCGAGCAACTGAAATTCCCTGCCCGGTCGCGCATGGAGTCGTTGTACATCGATGGTCACCAACTCTATGTCGGGACTTTTTCGGACGGTGCATTCAGGGTCGACCTTTCCACCCAAGAGGTTACCTCGTTCAGCTCTATTATCCCCTCCGTGCCTATCCGCCCCATTGTTCCGGCTCCTGACGGCACCCTATTGATCGGTGCCGACGGCGCCGGTGTGTACCGGTTGAATGCGACCGACGGTAGCCTGGTGGAACGTTATGTATCCAATGAAGACGACGAAGGCAGTTTGTGCAGCAATACCGTTTCTGACATCTATGTAGATAAAGACAACTACATCTGGATCAGCACTTACTCCAACGGCATCAGCTACCTGGACCCTGAATATTCTGAGATCCAATGGGTACGCCACGGCAACAACAATCCGAATTCACTGATATCCAACCACATTAACACACTCTTCGAAGATTCCGATGGAGATATCTGGTATGGAACAAACAACGGAATCAGTTGCTTCCATAAAGCATCGGGCCAATGGAGACATTACCTGAACGACCGGGGAGATGTTTCGGGTACCTCGGCGGTGATTCTGACGCTTTGCGAGGATGCGCAAAAAAATATCTGGATAGGAGGATATGGCATCGGGGCCACCAGCATTAACAAACGTACTGGCGAAATACGCCGGATGAGGCTACGCAGGAACAGTGAGGAAGACGGAGTTTCTACCCAATATGTTTTTTCCATCTGCGCTGTGGGCGACGAAGTATGGGTGGGAGGCATTGAAGGCGATCTGACTTGTTACAATGTGCGGACAGGTGCCTACTCCTACTATCCTCTCGACTGCATCGGAAACATCCAACCGGGAAATGATGGCCAGTTGCTCATTGCCGCTTGCAACGGACTGGCTATCCTGGAAACCTCGACCGGGAAAATATCCCAGTATCAAAAATTTGGCGAAACACCTATACAATATCCCATTCGTACCCTTCTGCAGGCAACCTCGGGAGACATCTGGCTGGCCACCGATGGAGAAGGATTGATTCGTTTCCGTCCGGAAACCAATGAATCCGAGCGCTTCACCATGGCCGATGAGATCGACTCGAACTCCATTGGGAACCTGGTAGAAGATGAGCTGGGAAACATCTGGTTCAGTACCGAGAAAGGCCTGTACTGCCTGAACAGCCGGGACAAAAAGATCGTCAGCATGAACGACTTCCTGAAAGTCAAGTGGGGCTACTATAACCCGACGGCTGCTATCCGCCTGCACGATGGGAAACTGGCTTTCGGTACCGCCAAAGGAGCCGTCAACTTTATGCCGGTGTTCGACTTTGAAAGAGAAGAGAGCACCCACCTTATCTTTACCGACCTCAAACTACTTTACCAGTCGGTCCGTGCCGGGGTAGAAGGATCGTTGCTGCAGTCGGCCATCAATGAGACCTCTTCCGTCCGGCTGAAATATGCCCAGAACTCCTTCTCTATCTCTTTCTC
Source organism: Bacteroides sp. (assembly GCA_031554505.1). Classification (GTDB taxonomy): domain Bacteria; phylum Bacteroidota; class Bacteroidia; order Bacteroidales; family Bacteroidaceae; genus Bacteroides. Next base: position 7,685 of record JAVBVI010000036.1, read on the forward strand.
GGCCATTCAATTCAGATATCCGCATAAGATAAGCTATGAATACAAGCTGGACAACTTCAACGACAACTGGCTACAGACCAACTCCATCGGGTCTGTCGACTATACCAACCTCTCCCCGGGGAAATACGTTTTCCACATCCGGGCCATCAACAAATACACGCAGAAGGTGGTGGGACAGCGGTCGCTGGAAATCATTATCGGTCCTCCTTTCTGGGCTTCCTGGCAGGCGATCGTGATCTATGTACTGTTGGCTGGCGGACTGATCTATCTCTTGCTCCAACTGGGACGTAACAAGATAAGCGAATACCGCGCCAAGGAAAAGGTGCGTACATTCATCGACATCGCACACGATATCCGCACCCCTATCACCCTGATCAAGGCCCCGCTGAGCGAACTGAGCCAGCATGAAACCCTGAGCGACCAAGGTCAAAACTCCCTGGCGGTGGTGGTGAAGAATGCGGACCGACTGTTCTCGATGGTCACCCAACTGCTCGATCTGCAAAAGGCGGATGTGGGTCTCAACAAATTAACCGTAGCGGCACATGACCTACATGGGTACATGGAAGAGAAGATCAACGATTTCCGGATCGTGGCTATCCAGAAAGACCTCTCGCTGACCATGGAGGTAGCCGACGACTTCCCCAAAGTATGGTTCGACAAGAACAAAATGGATAAGATCATGGACAACCTGCTGTCCAACGCCTTCAAGTACACCGAGAAAGGAACCATCCGGGTCAAAGTGGGTTATCGCAAGAATAACTGGAGCATCGAGATCAGCGACTCCGGCATCGGGATACCGGCCAGTGAGCAAAAGAACCTGTTCAAACCGTTCTACAGAGCCCAGAACGCAGAGAACAGAAGCGAAGCCGGTTCGGGTATCGGACTGTTATTGATACGCCGGATTGTTAAACAACATCATGGTAGTATTTCGTTCAGTAGCGTAGAGGGAAAGGGCACTACTTTTACAGTTGTTTTTCCACAAAAGATAAAATCGAGTGTAGTTATTGAACAACAAGAAGATAATCAGGAGGCACAAATTTCTACTGACGCTGCACTTGAACTACCCGAAGAAAGGGGCAAGAATGTACTATTGTTGGCAGAAGACGATGCAGACATGCGGGAGTATCTGACCAACGGTCTCTCTGCCGAATATAAGGTGATAGGCGTGCCCGACGGCGGAAAGGCGTTGGAGATGGCACAGGAGATCAATCCGGACATCATCATTTCGGACATTGTGATGCCGGTACTGGAAGGTGATGAATTGTGCCGCATTCTGAAGTCATCGGTAGATACAAGCCATATACCTATTATATTGCTGACCGCACTGAGTGAGAGGGAAAACATTATCTTCGGACTGGAAGCGGGTGCAAACGACTACATCATCAAGCCTTTCGACTTGTCAGTGCTGAAAGTACGCATCAAGAATATTCTCCAGAACAGGCAGCATCTGCGCGAAACCGTGTTAGCGATGGATGCTCAGCCCGAAGAGACAGACTATACCAGCCA
>JAVBVI010000034.1:0-24088 GCA_031554505.1 Bacteroides sp.
CATCTCAGAAGAACAGTGTGGTTGGATAAACCCCACTTCTTGGAGGTAAAACTTTTGGACATACCACTCGAGTAATAGTCCCGCAAAACTTCGAGCTTAAAAAGCTCATCATAGGTCTGACGTTTTGATCTTGCCATAAGACTATATTTTTTATAGAACACTTAAGAACAAAATAGTGTCAACCTATTCCAATATACGACATTTCAACCGCATGGAACACTTTGTTTCAGGGCATGGAACACTCTGTTTCAAAGCATGGAACACTTTGTTTCAAGTCGTGAAACTCTCTGTTTCATCTGATGAAACTCGCTGGCTTCAGGTAGCCCTCGCCCGTATCATACCGACGGAATGAGTAGTGGTGGCAACAAATTGAAACTGCCTAGCTATGTATTAGTGCTTCAAAACCGCCCGAATCGTCCGAAAATCACAGCAAGGGCATACCCACATCCAGGTAACAATTTTCAGTACGCCTTGGAAAGAGTGACGAATACCCCCAAAAAGTGTAGGATGAGTGTAGGATAAAAAGGGTATCTAACACTGGCTAATCATCGCATTATCAACATCGTATCTCGAAAATAGTGTAGAATGGCGAATAAAATCACTTTTTTCGCATGGGAGGAGAAGAGCAAGCAATCTTTTTTCTCATTCCGGTACAATATTTCTTCGCACCGTTCGTCTGCATTTGTAGAAGGTGCACACTTCGAGAAAAGAAAACAAGTATAAACAACAAAAAGATTTGCAGCAAGATGTTTGGACATAAAGAAAAGAAAGAGATATCTTTACTGATCATCGACAGTCAGTGTACAGGTTGCGGTCGTTGTGCGAGCCGTTGCCGCCGGGATGTGATCGAAATAGCCGAGCAAGGCGGGTACCGCTGGGCTTGGGTGGTACGCCCCGAGTCCTGCAAGGCCTGCGGGAATTGCCAGAAGGTTTGCCCGCACGACGCCATCCGCATCATGACCAAGAAGATCGTAGCATAAAACAACAACTCTATAAAAAGTAAAAGTATGAAAAAGATAGCAAGAACCCGGCACATCCTCAAAGGGGTGGCCTTCGTCGTAGTTTTCGTAGTCGCCGCATCAGCCCTCGTCATGTGGTTGTGGAACGCATTGATACCCACCCTCATCGGCTGGGGAACGGTCAACTTCTGGCAAGCTGCCGGACTGCTGATTCTGTGCCGGCTGCTGTTCGGCGGATTCGGTCGTCACCACGGACACCACCATCCGTTCGGCGGACACAGAGGAGGAGGACGCTGGGGCGATCCGCGCTTCGAGGCCATGCACGACGAGATGCACAAGGAGATGAAAGGCATGTCGCGTGCCGAAAAGATGGACTATATCCGCCAACGGATGATGGCCGAACGTTCGGCCGATTGCCCTCATGAGTAAAGACCCGTACAGACAAGAGTCGGACAACAACCGCCAGGTGGCGCTACTGGTTCAGAAGTACCAGGCACAACTGAGGGGATTCATCAACAAACGAGTCCCCTCCCGGGAGGATGCCGAGGATATTCTGCAAAACGTATTCTACCAGTTGGCCCGCGTAGATTTCGAAACCAACCCCATCGAACAGGTGTCGGCCTGGCTCTACTCCGTGGCCCGGCACCAGATCATCGACCTCGGCCGGAAGCAACGGGAGGAAGAGATGCCGTACCTCACCGACCGGAACGACGACTCGTTCATCGGCGAACTCACCCTGATGCTGCTCGACGAGGAAGCCTCGCCGGAGACGGACATGGTGAAGTCGCTCATCTGGGAGGAGCTGGACACTGCCCTGGCCGAGTTGCCGGAAGAGCAACGTACGGTGTTTCAGCTCACCGAGCTGGAAGGCTTCTCGTTCAAAGAGATTGCCGACTCCACCGGCATGGCCGTCAACACGCTTTTGTCGCGCAAACGGTATGCCGTACTGCATCTGCGCAAGCGGTTGGCGCAATTGTATGAGGATTTACTCATAAAATAGTTTATCTTTGCACCAGAAAAACATACACATATCATGAAAAAGCTATTTCTGGTGCTCAGCATGCTCATGGCTTCGCTGGCCTACGCTCAGGAAACTGAGACCTTGTATCTCTCCGGTAAAGGATTGGGCGATACGAAAACCTGGAAGTTTTACTGCAGCGACGGCATGAACAGTAAGAAGTGGAGTAAAATAGAAGTTCCTTCGCAATGGGAACTGCAAGGCTTCGGCGAATACTGCTACGGACGATGGTACACCCTCCCCGGAGTAGAGAAACCGCCGATGGAAACAGGCATTTATCGCACTTCGTTCCAAATTCCCGCCGCATGGAAAGGAAAACAGATCACACTCGTTTTCGAAGGAGTGATGACGGATACAGAGGTCACAGTCAACAGTCGCCCGGCCGGTGATATACACCAGGGCGGATTCAACCGCTTCTCTTACGACATCACCCCCCTGCTGAAGAGCGGAAAGAACGAACTCGAAGTGAAGGTCAGCAAGGAGTCGGCCGATAAGTCGGTGAACGCTGCCGAACGGAAAGCAGACTGGTGGATCTTCGGCGGAATCTACCGCCCGGTCTATCTGGAAGCGAAACCTACTATACACATCGACCGGATAGCCACCGATGCCCGTGCCGACGGATCGCTATATGCCGCCGTCTTCACCTCACCCGTGGAAGAAGGTTATACGCTGACAGCCAGCCTCAGCCCGGTGCAAGCTACCAACAAGCCAACATCGTATAAGAAACAATCGGTCCGACTGGCGAAAGCCGGAACGGAGCACGAAGTACGTTTCCAGTGGGACGGCATAGAAGCCTGGAATACAGAAACGCCCCACCTCTACCTCCTGACGCTGGAGCTATTGGACCGGGAGAACCGGGTGGTACATACCAGCCGGGAGCGGATCGGATTCCGCACGGTGGAGTTCCGTGAAAAGGACGGTATCTATGTCAACGGCACGAAGGTGGTGCTGAAAGGCATCAACCGTCACTCGTTCCACCCTGACGGCGGACGCACCACGAACCTGGCCATCAGCTTGCAGGACGGTCTGCTCATCAAGGAAATGAACATCAACGCGGTGCGTTTCCACTATGCACCGGACAAGCACTTCATGGAGGTATGCGACTCGCTAGGTATCTTCGTGGTTTCCGAGCTGGCCGGCTGGCAGAACGCCTACAACACGACCGTCGGTTCGAAACTCGTACAGTCGCTCGTCACCCGCGACGTGAACCATCCGTCTATCATTTTATGGAGTAACGGCAACGAAGGAGGATTTAATAATGACTTCGACTCGCTCTTCGCGCAGTTTGACCCTCAAAAAAGACACGTCATCCATGCTTGGGCCGATTTCAACAATCTGGACACGCACCACTATCCCACTTTCCTCACCGGAGTAGCCCGGTTTACCAACGGGTACAAAGTCTTCCTGCCAACCGAGTTTCAGCACGGCATGTACGACCAAGGGCATGGTGCCGGACTGGAAGACTTCTGGGGCTACTACTCCGTTCATCCACTCTTTGCCGGAGGCTTCATGTGGGACTTCTCCGACAATGCCGTGAAGCGTTCGGACAAAGGGGGTATTCTCGACTCTGACGGTTCCAACGGAACGGACGGCATCCTCGGCCCGTATCGCCAGAAAGAGGGCAGCTACTATACCGTACGCGACGTCTGGGCACCGATACAGATACAACCGCTCTTTATCACCCCCTCGTTCCGGGGCGAGTTCATCGTGCGTAACGATTACTTGTTCTCTAACCTGAATACCTGCTCGATGGCTTACCGGGTGCTGACGGCTCCGTCGCCATTGCACAAAGGAAAGCAGCAAGTGGTTGCTTCCGGCGCGGTAACTCTTCCGGCTATCGACCCGCACGAAGCAGGAAAAGCCCGGATGCAATTCCCGGCCAACTTCTTCGAAGGTGATATCCTGGAGCTCATCGCCACGGACAGACACGGTAAAGAGATTTGTACCTGGACCTGGCCCATCCACTACGCAGCTGAATATGTAGAGAGAGAACTAAAACAGGCCATTCCATCGGGAAAAGCATCGGTTTCGCAAGCGGGCGAAAGAGTGTTACTCTCAGCCAATGGGGTATCTGTAGTCTTCAATCCCGCCAACGGGCTGATCACCGAAGTGAAGAATGGTCACGGAACGGTTTCGTTCAACAACGGTCCGCTTCCCGTAGGCATGAAAGCGCGGGTGAAAGAGGTACAGTTCCGCCAGGAAGGCGATGACGCCGTATTCACCGCTTATTATCTGGGAGCCGTCGACTCCATCCGTTGGACGATGACACCCGCCGGACTGCTGCGTATGTATGCCGTAACACTGGACAAAGCTAACCCCGGCGTAGGCTTCGACGAGGCAGTCTTCGAGAACAACATCACCAATTTCGGGTTTACCTTTTCCTATCCGGAGGAACATGTGAAGAGTATGGACTGGCTGGGACGTGGCCCATACCGGGTGTGGCGCAACCGCATCCGCGGAGCTAACTTCGGTGTGTGGTGCAAGGATTACAACAACACCATCACGGGTGCCGACTTTGGAAATCTGGTCTATCCCGAGTTCAAAGGATATCACGGGAATATGTACTGGAGCCGGTTGAACTCCACTGAATCACCTTTCACCGTATTCAGCGCCAGCGACGGCGTATTCATGCGGGTATTCACTCCGGAAGAGCCGGCCGACAACAAAACGAACTGGCGCGCCAATCCGGCATTCCCCGAAGGCGACATCTCGTTCCTGTACGAGATACCAGGCATGCGTTGCTTCAAGCCCATCGAACAGCAAGGACCGAAGAGCCAACCCTCGAACATCCGTATTAAGAAAGGTGACGAAGGAGTACACATGGACCTCTGGTTCGACTTCCGCTTATAAAGGGCTTATTGTTGCGCTACGGCCAGGGTGAGGATGCTGATCTTTACTCCTTCCACGTCCTCAAAGGCTTTGGCACAGGCCACTGTCGTAGCGCCGGTAGTCAGCACATCATCGACAATCAGCACATGCTTCCCCCGGAACTGTTCCGGGGAACGAAGCGTGAACACCTCTTCCACATTCTCCCAGCGTTCGAAGACCGTCTTTTGGGTTTGCGACTCGGTATGCTTGGTGCGCACCACCGAGCGGGTATCTACCGGGAGGTGCACCACCGAAGCAATGCCTCGTGCCAGGCAATCACTCTGGTTGTACCCACGTTGTGCCAACTTGCGGGCATGAAGCGGAACGGGAAGTAGCAAGTCGATTCCGTCGAAGAAGCCGAAAGAGAACAGTTCGGCAGCCAGGTAGGAACCTATCTCCTCTCCCAGTTCAGGGTCGTCGCCATACTTTATCTGTTGCAAGATTCGCTGGTAGGCGCTTCCCTTGGTATAGAAGAAATAAGAAGTAGCCCGCTCCACCTGCACCTTCCCCCAGAAGAGTTTCTCCACGGGATTATCGGCTTGCAGATGGAAATACGTACGAGGCAGACCCAGGTTGCACGAGAGGCAGAAAACCTTTTCACCCCGGGGGAGGTTGTTGCCACAAACCGGACAACAGCGCGGATAGAACAGGCTGACGACGTTGTCGACCCATTCCCGGATGGCAGCAAAGAATCTATTCTTCATCGCGTCAGACGATCTTTTAGAGATCCAGCGGCGGTACTTCGGCCAGCAGGCGTTGTAATTCGGAATGGATCAGTCCGTTGGAAGCGATGATGTGATGCCCTTCCAGATACTCCGGGTTGCCGTGGAAGTCGGTCACCTGTCCGCCAGCCTGGCGGATGATAAGCGTAGCCGCCGAGAAATCCCATTTACCGATGAACGCCTCCATCCAGCCGTCGATGCGACCGGCAGCCACATAACACAACGCCATCGCTGCCGAGCCGTTCATACGGATGCCGCCCACCCAGCCGTAGAGCGACCGGATGAGATGTTCGGCTGTACCTTTGTATTGCTGGTAATTATAAGGAAGTTCGGCAATGAGGAAAGCCTGTTGCATATCGCCGATGTCCGACACACGGATCACTTCATCGTTCATATAGGCCGGGCTGCCTTTCCAGGCGTAGAATATTTCATCGAGTCCGGGCTCATACACCACCCCCAGCAACAGTTCGGTGCGGGTGCGCAAGGCGATGCTCACACAGTAAGGCGCCATGCCGTGGATGTAGTTCGTCGTTCCGTCGAGCGGGTCGACCACCCAGCAATACGGTTCGTTGTTGTACGTAGCCGATCCCTCTTCGGTGATGAATCCCGCCTCGGGAAGCAAAGCCGCCAGGGCAGCTACCAGGCGTCGTTCCGATTCCTTATCCACATACGATACATAGTCGTGCGCATTCTTTTCGGCCACCTGATCGCGGCGGAAGCTCTTCCGCTCCACCTTCTGAAAGTGTCCCACCTCGGTGGCGATACGCCGCACCTCGGCTGTCAATAGTTCCAAATTTATCATGTTGTTTCTTGTATGAGTTCGTCTCTAATATGAGGAGCGAAGATACGCAAAAAACGGATAAACTTCGTACCTTTGCCCGAAATTACGAAAAACTATGGAGCATCCTTTTTCCCAGTTCGACTATTGTCCCAAGTGCGGCGCGCACCCGTTTCGTGTAAACAACGAGAAATCGAAGAAGTGCGACCGTTGCGGATTCGTTTACTATTTCAACCCGTCGGCCGCCACCGTGGCATTCATTACCAACGACCGGAACGAGCTGTTGGTATGCCGACGCGGCAAGGAACCCGCTAAAGGCACACTCGACCTTCCCGGTGGATTCATCGACAGCTTCGAAACGGGCGAAGAAGGAGTGATCCGCGAAGTACTCGAAGAGACCGGACTGACGGTGGGCAAAGCTACTTACCTCTTCTCCCTGCCCAACCTCTATCTCTACTCCGGATTCGAAGTACATACGCTCGACATGTTCTTCCGTTGCGAGGTGGCCGACACCAACGGTATCCAGGCACACGACGACGTTTCCGACAGTTTTTTCCTGCCCTTCGACCAAGTCCGCATCGAAGAGTTCGGCCTGACCTCCATCCGGAAAGGGCTGGCGCTATTTCTGAAAGAAGTTTAATTCCACCCACCGAACAACACCGGTTTATACGGATAATTGTATATTTGTCCAAAATGCTGATTATGAAGACAAAAATCTCGCTATTCCTATGCGCCCTGGCCTGCTGCGCCCCTGCCCTCGTCTCGGCGCAAACCAACGAGAAAATAACCCCTCCCTCCCACCTGTATCAGGAAGGAAGGGAACTGTTCGTACAGAAAAACTACACAGCTGCTGTTCCACCGCTGAAAGCGTTCATCGCACAGAGCGGGCACAAGAATACCGGCGGGCAGATGCAGGAAGCCGAATACATGTTGGTATGCGCTGCTTACGAGTTGAAGGACCGGAACGCCATCAGTCTGCTACGCGGACACCTGGACGAATATCCGGATTCACCGCATGCCAACCGCATCTATGCGTTATTGGGCGCCTGTTATTTCTATCAGCAACAGTACGACGAAGCACTGGCTCTGCTCCACTCGGCACAACTCGACCTGCTCGCCAACGAAGAGCGCGACGACATGACCTATCTGCTGGCTTCGGCTTACCTGAAGACAGACAATCTGAAAGAGGCTGCCATCTGGTTCGAAACACTGAAAGCCTCCGGCGGGAAGTACGATACGGATTGTACCTATTATATTTCGTACATACGTTACACACAAGGTCGGTACGACGAAGCCCTCACCGGCTTCCTCTCTTTGAAGAGCGATGTTAAGTACCGGACATTGGCCCCCTACTATACAGCGGAAATCTACGCGCAACAGAAAAAGTACACAGAAGCGGCTTCTGTAGCGCAAGAGTATCTGGCAGCCTATCCGAATGACGAGCATGCTCCGGAGATGTATCGCATCCTCGGCGAATCAGCTTATCAAACGGGACAATACCTGAAAGCTGTCCAGGCTTTCGAACAGTACCATGCCCAGGTATCTACTCCCCGGAGGGATGCCCTGTACATGCAAGGGCTCTCTTACTACCAGACAGGTGTCTTTTCGAAAGCTGCTGCCACGCTGGGCGAAGTAACCACCACTGACGATGCCTTGACGCAGAATGCTTACTACCACATGGGACTTTCGTACCTGCAACTGGTGGACAAGAACAAGGCGCGCATGGCTTTCGAACAGGCAGCGGCACTGGATGCTGATCGCTCCATCAAGGAACAGGCAGCCTACAACCATGCATTGTGTATTCACGAAACATCGTTCTCGGCTTTCGGCGAGTCGGTAACTGTATTCGAGAAGTTCCTCAACGAGTTTCCTCAATCAGCTTATGCCGATAAGGTGAGCAGTTACTTAGTGGAAGTGTACATGAATACCCGCAGTTACGAGGCAGCCTTGAAATCCATCGACCGCATTGCCCGCCCGGGTACACGTATTATGGAAGCCAAACAGAAGATATTGTTCCAACTCGGAACGCAGTCGTTTGCCAATACGAAGTTCGAAGAAGCCATCGATTATTTCAACCGCTCGGTCGCCATCGGGCAGTACAACCGGCAGACGAAAGCCGACGCACTGTATTGGCGGGGAGAATCGTATTATCGTCTTCACCGCATACCCGAAGCGACTCGCAACTTCAACGAGTATCTGCAAACCACCTCGCAAACCCATACAGAGATGTACGCGCTGGCTCATTACAACCTGGCCTACTGCGCTTTCCATCAAAAGGATTACTCCACCGCGCAAAGCCGCTTCCTGAAATACGCCCAACTGGAGAATGGCCAAAACCAAAACGCTTTGGCCGATGCTTACAACCGTATCGGCGACTGCTTCTTGGAAGGTCGCCACTTCGAAGAAGCCAAACGATATTACTCCATGGCCGAAGGACTGAATTCTCCATCGGGTGACTATGCTTTCTACCAAATGGCGCTCGTGGCCGGTCTGCAGAAGGACTATGCCGGCAAGATCACTCTGCTGAATCGCTTGGTAGGAAAATACCCTACATCGCCCTACGCAGTGAATAGTCTCTATGAGAAAGGACGCTCGTACGTGATGATGGAGAACAATCAACAAGCCATCACTGCGTTCAAGGAACTGCTCAACCGATATCCCGAAAGTCCGGTAAGCCGCAAGGCTGCTGCCGAGATCGGCTTGCTATACTACCAGAATGAGGAATACCCGCAAGCCATCGAAGCCTACAAGTTGGTAGCACAGAAATATCCCGGAAGCGACGAGGCACGTCTGGCCATGATCGACTTGAAGTCCATCTACGTCGACATGAACCGCATCGACGAATATGCTGCTCTGGCCGCCACCATGCCGGGACATATCCGCTTCGACGCCAGTGAGCAGGACTCGCTGACCTACATGGCTGCCGAAAAGATCTACATGCGTGGACAGACTGTCGAAGCCCGCAACAGCCTCGAAAGATATCTGCAATCGTTCCCCGACGGAGCATTCAGCCTCAACGCGCATTATTACCTCTGCCTCATTGGTAAGGAACAACATAACAACGACCTGTTGCTGCTCCACTCGGGCAAGCTGCTGGAATATCCCGATAACCCATTCTCGGAAGAGGTATTAGTCATGCGGGGTGAAGTACTCTTCAGCCGTCAGCAATATGCCGAAGCCCTGAAAGCATACAAGCTGTTGAAAGAAAAATCGACCTCGGCCGACCGCCGCCTGCTGGCTGAAACGGGTCAATTGCGTTGTGCTTACTTAACGAAGGACGACGTAGAAACGATACACGCTGCCACCTCCCTACTGGCCGAAGCCAAACTGAGCCCGGAACTGAGCAACGAAGCGCACTACTACCGCGCCAAGGCTTATCTGAACCAGCAAGCGGACAAAAAAGCTCTGGACGATCTGAAAATACTGGCCAAAGATACCCGTAATCTCTACGGAGCGGAAGCCAAATACCTGGTAGCTCAGCTCTACTACAATGCCAAAGAATACCCGGCTGCCGAAAAGGAACTGCTCGACTATATGGAGGTGAGTACCCCACACAGTTATTGGCTGGCACGCAGCTTCGTGCTTCTGGCTGATGTGTATATGTCTACCGGCAAACCGGCCGACGCTCGCCAATATCTGTTGAGCTTGCAACAAAACTACCAAGCCAACGATGACATCGAGAGCATGATAGAAACCCGACTCCAGAAACTTAACCAGTAGACAAGTATGAAACGTACCAACTATATCTTCCCGGCTATGGCCATCGCTTTGCTGAGTACTTCGGCACAGGCGCAGAAACAGCAGAAGGACACCACCATGAACCGCACCGTGGTCGTGGAACAAGAATACACCCCGCTGATCATGGATGCGGCCAAAATTAATGTGTTGCCCCAGTTGGAGGAACCTACCGTCAACAAGGAAACGGTGAGCTATGCTACTACCCCGGCACCCGCCACCCAGATTCCTGCCACCACCATGCAGCCTTACATGGGTAAAGAAACCCGTCAGACAGGTAAGCAAGGCTATGCCCGCGTGGGATACGGCAACTACGGGAACCTGGACCTCACCGGCAATTACTTGTTCCACCTCACCGATCGGGATCGCCTGAACCTAGGCGCCAATGTGAATGGTATGGACGGGAAACTGGATATCCCCGGCAGTGATGCCAGCTGGAATGCTTATTATTACCGTACGAAGGTAGGGGCTGATTTCGGACACCAGTTCGACAAAGTAGATTTAAATGTAGGAGCCGACTTCGGGCTGAGCAATTTCAACTTCCTGCCCTATTACGCACCAGCCTCGAAGCAGAAGTTTACTTCCGGTGATATACGCATTGGAGTGAAATCGACCGACGAGACGCAAGACATACAGTACAGCGCCGAGGCGGGGCTGTTGCTCTACCAACGTAAACACGACTTTCTGGGCAGCGACCTGAAAGAGAACATCTTCCGCGCCAACGTGATGGTATCTGCCCCTGTATATGACGGACGTATTGCCATCGAAGGAGAGATGAACAACCTCTTCTATAACGGCGCCGGTATGAAGAACTTCACACTTATCGAGCTCAATCCTTACTTCGCATGGGAGAACGATAGTTGGAAGTTGAATCTCGGTGCCCATACCGACATCGGGCTGGGCAATGAGAGTCATGTACATTTTGCACCGAACGTGACCGCCCAATACCTTTTCTCGGACAGCTATGTGCTCTATGCCAAAGCCACCGGAGGAGATGTATTGAACGACTTCCGCCACCTGGAGGCAATGTCGCCTTACGGAGCGTTGAGTTTTCAGCCGGGACATACGCATGAGCGAATCAATGCCGGAGCCGGCTTTAAGGCAAGTCCCGTAGCAGGCCTCTGGTTCGACCTCTTTGCCGGCTACCAAAACTATGAGGACGATTTAAGAGAAGGATACACCTCCACGACTCTGCCCGAAGAAAGTTCGTTAGCTGATCTCCGTTATTCATTCATACAGACCAACACCAGTAATGTCTACCTGGGCGGACAGTTGAATTATGGTTGGAAAGACATCTTTGCCATTCAGGCTTCCGCCACTTACCGCAGTTGGAATGCTGACCTGGAATCAGCCCTCCTTACCTGCCCCGCATTGGACTTTCATCTGAATGCGGACATCCGTCCCATACCTGCCCTGTTGCTGAATGCCGGTTACCGGCACATCACCCGGGAGAAAGTGGACAGCTATACGCAAATGGCTGCGGTAAGCAACCTCTATCTCGGTGCCGAATACAACTTTTACAAAGGCATTTCCATGTACGCCCGCTTCAACAATCTGCTCAACAAAGAATATTCCTACTTCCTGAACTATCCGTCCGAGAAACTGAATTTCGTAGGCGGGCTGAGCTTCCGGTTCTAAGCAGCGGAGGAGCAGCAAATCTCCGGGTTTCTACATAGAAATGATGTTTTTTCTTAAAAAAAGAGAGATTCTTCTTATATTATAAGGTAAGGAATTGGTTTTTTTCTACTTTTGCGGCGAATTTTATGATTTGACGAAAACTAACAAATGAAGTAAACGGTCCGTCAACTCATCTTAAATGTATCAGTATATGCAAAAAAACCTTGTAATTGTCGAGTCTCCGGCGAAAGCGAAAACGATCGAGAAATTTTTAGGGAAAGAATTCAAGGTTCTTTCCAGTTACGGACATATCCGCGATCTGAAAAAGAAAGAGTTCAGCATCGATGTAGATGCCGATTTTGCTCCTGACTATGAGATACCCGGAGACAAAACGGCACTGGTGGAGAAACTGAAAGCAGAAGCTGCTAAATCGGACATGGTATGGCTCGCATCCGATGAGGACCGCGAGGGAGAAGCCATTTCCTGGCACCTGTTCGAGGTACTCGGCCTGCAACCGGAGAAAACGAAGCGCATCGTATTCCACGAAATTACAAAGTCGGCTATCCTGAAAGCTATCGACAATCCCCGCGAAATAGACATTAACCTGGTCAACGCGCAACAGGCACGCCGCGTACTCGACCGTATCGTAGGCTTCGAACTCTCTCCCGTCTTGTGGAAAAAGGTGAAACCAGCTCTCTCTGCCGGACGCGTTCAGTCGGTAGCCGTACGTCTCATCGTAGAACGCGAACGGGAGATACAAGCATTCCGTTCGGAAGCCTCTTACCGGGTGACGGCCGTATTCCTCGTACCCGATGCCGACGGCAAACAGGTAGAGATGAAAGCCGAACTGGGACGACGCCTGAAGACCAAGAAGGATGCCCAACAATTCCTCGAAAACTGCAAAGCCGCCACTTTCTGCATTGACGATATCACTACCCGCCCGGTGAAGAAAAGCCCGGCTGCTCCGTTCACCACTTCTACCTTGCAGCAGGAAGCTGCCCGGAAACTGGGATTCACCGTGGCACAGACCATGATGGTAGCCCAGCGTCTGTACGAGTCGGGATTGATCACCTACATGCGTACCGACTCGGTGAACCTGTCGGACTACGCCATCGGGGGAAGCAAAGATACCATCACCCAGACCATGGGTGCTCACTATGTACACACCCGCCGCTTCGCTACCAAGACCAAAGGTGCTCAGGAAGCGCATGAGGCTATCCGCCCCACCTATATGGAGAACCAATCCATCGAAGGTTCCGGACAGGAAAAGAAACTGTACGACCTGATCTGGAAACGGACCATCGCCTCGCAAATGGCGGAAGCCGAACTGGAAAAGACAGTGGCAACCATCAGCATCAGCCAGTCGGCCGACCAGTTTACCGCTACGGGAGAGGTCATCAAGTTCGACGGTTTCCTGCGTGTATACAAGGAATCATATGATGACGATAACGACCAGGAGGACGAAAGCCGTCTGCTTCCGCCGCTCACCAAAGGTCAGGCATTGAACGCTCGCGAACTGGCAGCTACCGAACGTTTCACCCAGCGTCCTACCCGCTATACGGAAGCCAGTCTGGTACGCAAGCTCGAAGAGCTCGGTATCGGACGTCCGTCTACGTATGCACCAACCATCTCGACCATCCAGCAACGCGAATATGTGGAGAAGGGCGACAAAGCCGGCGAAGAACGCTCGTACAATATCCTGACACTGAAGAGCGGTAAGGTGAGCGATACCACCCGCTCGGAAATGGTAGGCAACGAGAAATCGAAGCTGTTCCCCACCGATACCGGATCGGTAGTAAACGACTTCCTCACGGAATACTTCCCCAGTATCCTGGATTATAACTTCACCGCTACGGTGGAGAAGGAGTTCGACGAGGTAGCCGAAGGCGAAAAACAATGGACGGCTATCATGAAGGATTTCTATACGGACTTCCATCCGCTAGTAGAAACAACGCTCTCCACTAAGACGGAACGCAAAGTGGGCGAACGTGTCTTAGGAAACGAACCCGGAACAAACAAACCGGTTTCGGTGAAGATCGGGCGTTTCGGTCCGGTGGTGCAGATCGGTACAGCGGACGATGAAGAGAAGCCGCGCTTTGCACAGATGAAAAAGGGCCAATCCATCGAGACCATTACCCTCGAAGAGGCATTGGACTTGTTCAAGCTTCCCCGGACTTTGGGCGACTACGAAGGACAGAGTGTCAGTGTAGGAACCGGACGTTTCGGCCCGTACATCCGCCACGATTCGAAGTATACCTCCCTGCCCAAAGATATGGACCCGATGGTGGTAACACTGGAAGAAGCTATCGAGCTGATTATAGAGAAACGGGCTACCGAAGCGAAGAAGGTACTGAAGACCTTTACTGAGGAGCCGGAGCTGCAGATCATGGATGGTAAGTACGGTCCGTACATGGCTTACAAGGGTAGTAACTACAAGATCCCGAAGAACATCATTCCGCAGGATTTGACTTTGCAAAGCTGCCTGGAACTGATTACCATACAAGCTGAGAAAGCAGCCAGTTCTCCTGCACCGAAACGAGGAGGCAGAAAGACCAGCAAGAAATAAAAGAAACAGGAGGATGTCTTTCGGCATCCTCCTGTTTCTTTATTTATGGTCATGGTTATTCATAGGGAAAGCATGCCCGGTAGCTTCTTTGTGATAGTATTCATCGAGAATATCAGCTACCTTATCGGAAGTGAGCCGACCATACACCTTGCTACCCACCATTACCACCGGCGCCAATCCACAGGCACCGATGCATCGCAGGCTATCCAGTGAAAAGAGTCCGTCTTCGGTAGTCTCTCCGACATTGATACCCAGCTTGCGTTTGAACTCATCCAGTATCTTTTCCGCTCCCCGCACGTAGCAGGCGGTACCCAGACAAATAGAAATGGGGTACTTCCCTTTCGGTGTCATGGTAAAGAAGGAGTAGAACGTCACCACGCCATAAACCTCTGCGGCGGGGATATTTAGCTCGCCGGCCACTTGCTCCTGTACCTCGAGCGGCAGGTAGCCGAAGGTTTCCTGTACCCGGTGCAAAATATTGATCAGTTCGCCCGGATCGTGCCGGAACTCTTCGCAGATCTGCCGGATCTGTTCCGTCTTCTCCTCGCACAGGGTCGATTTGAATTCAGACTTTCGGTTGATGTACGACGTGTGCAGGTATTGGTGCGACGTAGGACTGCAAGGTTTATCCAGAAAATTCTTATAGAGTTGCTTGATGTACGGGTTCTCGTGCGACTTCCGCAACGGCTTGCCTGCATCTTCGGCATAAAGCGATGCTTGCCGTTCCAGCAACACCCGGATATCTCCCCGGTGATACGGTTGCCCGCCCCCACCGATACATCCACCCGGACAAGCCATCACCTCAACGGCATGATAAGGCGATGTGCCCGCTTTAATCTCCTCCACCAGCTTCCGGGCATTGGCCAGCCCGTGCGCGATACCTATATGGATAGGGATACCGCCAAAGTCGATGGTGGCCGAACGGATACCCGCCAACCCCCGCAACTCGGTAAAGTCGATGCGCAGCAAGGCTTTGCCTGTTTGCACCTCGTAGGCGGTACGCACGGCGGCTTCGATGACGCCACCCGTGGCTCCGAAGATGACACCGGCACCGGTCGATTCGCCGAGCGGGGCATCGAACTCACCGTCTTCCAGTTGGGCGAAGTCAATGTTGGCATAGTGTATCAGCCGGGCCAGTTCGCGAACGGTGATGGAGATGTCGACATCGGGATTGCCGTCTTGCTGGAACTCCGGCCGCATGCACTCGTACTTCTTCGCCACACAAGGCATTACGGCCACAACTACCATATTTTCGCGTGGAATGCCCATCTGCGAAGCGAAATAGTTCTTGGCCACGGCACCAAACATTTGCTGGGGCGACTTGGCAGTGGAGAGGTGGGGCAACAGTTCAGGGTAATGCTTTTCCACGAAGCCCACCCAACCGGGACAGCACGAGGTCATAAGCGGGAACTCTACACGGTTATCTCCGTTGAGATGACTGTGCAGACGTTCCAGCAATTCGGTTCCTTCTTCCATGATGGTGAGGTCTGCCGTGAAGTCGGTGTCGAACACATAGTCGAAGCCGAGCTGGCGCAGAGCCGTTACCATCTTCCCGGTGACCAACTGCCCCGAATAGCCGAAGTCCTTCCCCAACCCCACGCGGACGGAAGGGGCTGTCTGCACGATGACCACCTTTGCCGGATCGGCAATGGCTTTCAGCACATCGGCGATGTGGCTCCGTTCGGTCAGGGCGCCGGTAGGGCAGATAGCTACACACTGTCCGCAGTTGATGCAATTGGTACGGGAGATCTGCCGGTCGAACGCGGTACTGACTACCGACTCGAACCCACGGTCTACCGCCGAGAGAGCACCGACGGACTGAATCACGTTGCAGGCTGTCTCGCACCGGCGGCAGAGAATGCACTTGCTCATGTTGCGCACGATGGAGCAGGACACATCTTTCTTGAACTCTGTCCGGGCGCCGTGGTAACGTATCTTCCGGATACGCAGGTCGCTCGCCACACTTTGCAGATCGCAATAACCGTTCTTGGTACATTCCAGGCATTCGTTGGGATGGTTAGAGAGGATCAGTTCCATGACCGACTGCCGGGCGGCCAGTACGCGGGGCGAATGCGTTTTCACCACCATGCCGTCGGTGCATTCCGTCTTGCACGATGGGGCCAGGTTACGCCGTCCGTCTATCTCCACCACGCAGATGCGGCAGGCACCCGGTTTATTGTCGTAGTTCAGCTCATGCATACGCATGTGGCACAGGGTGGGTATCTTAATCCCGATGATCCGGGCAGCGGCCAGCACAGTAGTGCCTCGGTCTACCTGCACGGGGCGGTTGTCTATGGTGAGTGTTATCTTTTCCATATTGGGTTTGTTTGAAGGTTATTGCACGATGACGGCGTTGAACTTGCACTTCTCGATGCAGTTGCCGCAACTGACGCACAGGTCGGTATTGATGACGTGTATCTGCCGCACCGTTCCGCTGATGGCGTCAATGGGGCAGGCACAGGCGCAGATGGTACAGCCCCGGCAGAGTACGGGGTCGATGTAGTATTTCGTCAGGCTGGGGCAACGGTGGGCCGGACAGCGATGGTCGACGACATGCGCACGGTACTCCTCGTAGAAATGGTCCAGCGTAGAGAGCACCGGATTGGGCGACGTCTGTCCCAACCCGCACAGGGCGGTATCTTTGATGACCGTAGCCAGGTGGCGAAGCTCGTCCAGGTCGCCCATCGTTCCCTTTCCCTGCGTGATGCGATCCAGCATTTCGTAGAGCCGC
Organism: Bacteroides sp.; assembly: GCA_031554505.1. Classification (GTDB taxonomy): domain Bacteria; phylum Bacteroidota; class Bacteroidia; order Bacteroidales; family Bacteroidaceae; genus Bacteroides. The sequence continues at coordinate 16,995 of JAVBVI010000034.1, forward strand.
TTGTTGCCCACCCGGCAGGGAACACACTTACCGCACGACTCCTCCACGGTAAAGCCCAGGTAGAACCGGGCTACGGACACCATACAGTCGTCCTCGTCCATCACGATCATACCGCCCGATCCCATCATGGAACCGCTGGCCAACAGGTTATCATAGTCGATGGGAATATTGAGGTGCTTCTCTGTGAGGCAGCCGCCCGACGGTCCGCCGGTTTGCACAGCCTTGAACTTCTTCCCGCCTTTGATACCGCCACCGATGTCGAAAATCACTTCGCGCAGGGTGGTACCCATCGGTATCTCCACCAACCCCACATTATTAATCTTCCCGGCCAAGGCAAAGACCTTCGTGCCTTTGCTCTTCTCGGTACCGATGCCGGCAAACCACCGGGCGCCGCGCAGGATGATGGGCGGAATGTTAGCGTACGTCTCCACGTTGTTCACATTAGTGGGGCAACCCCGGTAGCCCGATTGGCTGGGGAAAGGTGGTTTCACCGTCGGCTCGCCGCGGCAACCTTCCATCGACCGGATCAGCGCCGTCTCCTCGCCGCAAACGAAAGCGCCCGCGCCGTAGCGTATCTCGATGTCGAACGAAAAGCCGCTTCCCCGGATGTCCTCGCCCAACAAGCCGTATTCCCGCGCCTGATTCAAAGCGATCCGGAGCCGTTCGATGGCCAGCGGATACTCCGCCCGGATGTAGATCAGTCCTTTCGAAGCCCCGGTGCAGTAGCCGTTGATGGTCATCGCCTCGAGCACCGAGTGCGGATCGCCTTCCAGCACGGACCGATCCATGAAAGCGCCCGGATCGCCCTCGTCGGCATTGCACACCACGTATTTTTGCGCGGCTTGCTCGGCCCGGGTGATCTTCCATTTCAGTCCGGTGGGGAAGCCGCCGCCGCCCCGTCCGCGAAGGCCGGAGTCGATGATCTGCTGCAATACCTCTTCGGGGGGTGTGGAAAGCACCTTGGCCAGGGCAGCATATCCGTTGCGGGCGATGTACTCTTCAATGTTTTCGGGGTCGATGAATCCGCAGTTGCGCAGAGCGATGCGAAGTTGGGAGGGATGGAAGTCGAGCCGCTTGATGCGGGGGATGTGCTGACCGGAGTGCGGGTCGGTCTCCCGGTGGCGGATGTATTTCCGGATCATACCGAGTACCCGTTCGGGAGCCACGTAACCGAAAACGGTGGGTTCCTGCCCGGGAAACTTGATCTCGACGGTAGGTTCGGCATGGCAAAAGCCCATACAGCCCGAGGGGGTGACTATTGCCTGAATCTTCTCTTCCCGAAGGATGGTGATGAACTGTTGCAATACCTCTCTGGCCCCGGCAGCAATGCCGCAGGTTCCCATCGAGACTTTTATCTGGGGCACATCGTCCGGGAATTTCTCGCGAATAACCCGTAAGTCTTCAAAGGTCTTCATTTTATTCATAGGTTAGAGTTTTTATAATGAATGCTTGGCACGCAATATTTTGGTTAACATGGACTTAGATACGGTAAAGGTAGTATTTTAAATTGAATTTCGGCATATTTATACCGGAATTTTGCAACAGAGGAAAAAGAAGACATGGGAGTGTGAAGAGAATCGAAATCCAGTAGGCATAAATCTATTTTCGGATTGCCTATAATCTATTTCCTGATTAGTGAATAGTTATTTCCCAATAAGTATAAGATTAATCGTTCCACCGCGATGCGCCTTTTGTTCCATCGGGATGTACTTTTTGTTCCACCTCGGTGGAACGATTAATTTCATTCTACTCCGAAAGCAGAAAAAGGAAAACCAGGGAATAGTTTTTAGGCAATGGGTGAATAGTTTTAGGTATACCCGTTTTTCCCCGGCAAACGGCAGGGTTTACTTGATGAGCAGATAAAACAAGTACACCCGGGTTGCAGGAGGAGGCTGCAAACCCGGGTGTATGTGATTATGTCCTATGGAGAATGGCCGCTACATGCGGTCGGGTACTTCGATGCCCAGCAGCGCCATGCCTTCGCGTACTACCTTCGACACATTGACCGAGAGGGCGAGGCGGAACACTTTCACCGCCTGGTTCTCTTCGCGCAGGATACTGAAGTCATGGTAGAACTGATTGTACTCCTTCACCAGGTCGTACGTATAGTTGGCGATGATGCTCGGGAGATATTCTGTTCCGGCTTGTTTTACAACAGAAGCAAAGTCGGCTACCATCTGCACGAGCCCTTGTTCCTTTTCGTTCAGTGTGATATCGGTGGGCAGTTGTGCCGGGACGACGATGCCCGATTCGGCTGCCTTGCGCAATACCGACTGGATACGGGCGTAGGTGTACTGGATGAACGGGCCGGTGTTGCCGTTGAAATCGATGGATTCCTTCGGGTTGAACGTCATGTTCTTGCGGGCATCCACTTTGAGGATGAAGTATTTCAAGGCGCCCAGACCAACGATGCGGGCGATGTTATCGGCCTCTTCCTTCGACAGTCCGTCGAGCTTGCCCAATTCCTCGGAAGTTTCCTTGGCGGTGGCAATCATCTCTTCCATCAGGTCGTCGGCATCGACTACGGTTCCTTCGCGCGACTTCATCTTTCCTTCGGGCAGCTCTACCATACCGTAGGAAAAGTGCACCAGACCTTTGCCCCATTCGAAGCCCAACTTATCGAGCAGGATGGAAAGCACCTGGAAGTGGTAGTTCTGCTCGTTGCCCACCACGTAGATCATCTTGTCGATGGGGTAGTCGTCGAAGCGGAGCTTGGCCGTGCCGATGTCCTGCGTCATGTACACCGAGGTTCCGTCGGCACGCAGGAGGAGTTTGTGGTCCAGTCCTTCACCGGTAAGGTCGGCCCATACGGAACCGTCTTCCTTCTTGTAGAAGCAACCTTTGGCCAGTCCTTCCATCACTTTCCCCTTTCCTTCGAGGTAAGTTTCGGACTCGTAGTATATTTTGTCAAAGTTGACACCCATCTTCAGGTAAGTCTCGTCAAAGCCAGCATATACCCAAGTGTTCATCATCTGCCAGAGGGCGCGTACTTCCGCATCACCCGCTTCCCACTTCACCAGCATTTCGCGGGCTTGTGCCATGAGCGGCGAGGCAGCTTCGGCTTCTTCCTTGGTCATCCCTTTGTCCATGAGTTCGGCCAGTTCGGCTTTGTAGTGCTTGTCGAAGGCCACGTAGTAGTCGCCCACGAGGTGGTCGCCCTTCTTGCCCGACGACTCCGGCGTTTCGCCGTTTCCGTAGAGTTTCCAGGCCAGCATAGACTTACAGATATGGATACCGCGGTCGTTCACGATATTAGTCATCACCACCCGGTTGCCATTGGCTTGGATGATGTTAGCCAGAGCTTTACCCAGCAGATTATTGCGTACGTGTCCCAAGTGGAGGGGTTTGTTGGTATTGGGCGAGGAGTATTCGATCATCACCAGCGGCGAGGCGTCGGTAGGTGCGGTGATGCCGTACTGCGCATCGGCATGCACCGTGTTGAGCAGTTCGATCCATACGGCCGATGCGATGGTGAGATTCAGGAATCCCTTGATGACGTTGAACGCCGACACAGCCGGCTCGTTGACCAGCAGGTATTCACCGATTTCCTGGGCCGTCTGTTCCGGTCCCTTCTTCGACATTTTGAGGAAGGGGAATACCACCAACGTGAGATGTCCCTCGAATTCCTTCTTCGTTTTCGATATCTGTACCTGTGCGGCAGGCACTTCTTGCCCGTACAGCGCTTTCAGCCCGCCGATGACGGACGTCCCAATTTTCTCTTCTATATTCATATCGCATTTATTTTCTGCGCGCAAAGATATAAAAAAAGGAGACGTCTCCGAACGCCTCCTTTATATTTATGTCCATAATAACTCTTCACTACCCGATAGCCTCAGCCAAATCCACACCGGGTTTGAACTTTGCTACTTTCTTAGCGGGGATAACAATAGGTTTTTTAGTAGAAGGGTTAATGCCAGCTCTTTCGGCTCTTTCGTTCACTTGAAAAGTGCCAAATCCAACGAGAGATACTTTACCGCCTTTCTTCAAGGTATCAGTAACTGTAGATACAAAAGCTTCCAGAGCTTTCTTTGAATCGGCTTTGCTCAAGCCAGATTCTGCAGCAATAGCAGAAATAAGTTCAGCTTTATTCATAAAAAAATGGTTAGTTAATAATGTGATATATACGAAAATCGCGAGCAAATTTTCACAAATATAAGTTTTCAGCTTAATAATTCAAATAAAAACTTTAAAAAATGCTACGCACTTTGAAAAAAACAGCGATTAAGAACTGGCTTTCTGCTATATAACAGAATTTATTCGTAGTTTTGCATCCCTAACATGCGTTTAAACAGATAAAGTATGCCTACAGTTACTAAGAACTTGATCATTATCAATGTGTTATTATTTTTCGGAGGAATTGCCTTGAAAGGACATGGCATCGATTTGTCCGACTACCTGGGCCTTCACTTCTTCCTTTCCGACCAATTCAATCTGGCACAACTCATCACGTACATGTTCATGCATGGCGGATGGACTCATATATTCTTTAATATGTTTGCTGTCTGGATGTTCGGCAGCACCCTGGAACGGGTATGGGGACCGAAACGGTTCCTGACTTTCTACCTGATATGCGGTATCGGCGCGGGTCTTGTGCAGGAATTGGTGGGATATATACAGTATCTATCGGTCAGTGGCGCATTGACTCCAGAACTGATGTCCATCGTGAAGAACGAAGGGCTCAACCTATGGAAGCAGGGCATGAATTACAGCAACCCGACCATGGGAACCATGAACGCTTTGATGAACATTCCCACCGTTGGTGCTTCCGGATCGATCTACGGCATCTTGTTGGGATTCGGTATGCTGTTCCCCAACCAGCAGATGTTTATCTTCCCGATCCCGATCCCCATCAAAGCGAAGTTCTTCGTTATCGGATATGCTGCTTTGGAGCTGTACTTAGGCTTTGCCAACAACCCCAACGACAATGTAGCCCATTTCGCCCACCTGGGAGGAATGCTGTTCGGTTTCTTCCTGATATTGTACTGGAGAAAAAAGAATAATAACCATGGCACGTATTATAACTGATCTAAAAGATTCGTTCAGAAACGGGAATACCTCTAACCAACTGATATTCATTAATATCGCGGTATTTGTTATCACGACTTTGGTGTCGGTGGTATGGACGTTGTTCAACTTGGGTGATAGTCCTATATTCAGCCTGCTCTCTTTTCCGGCTTCGCCCATGCGGGCATTGGAGCAACCTTGGTCGCTCTTCACCTACATGTTCATGCACGCAGGATTCCTGCACATCCTGTTCAACATGCTCTGGCTCTACTGGTTTGGGGCCATCTTCCTCTACTTCTTCTCGGGCAAACATCTGCGGGGTCTGTACCTGCTGGGGGGAATTTGCGGAGCCGCCGTGTTCATGATTGCCTACAATGTATTCCCCTACTTCCACAGAGCTATAGACAGTTCGGTGCTGATAGGCGCATCGGCTTCGGTGCTGGCTATTGTGACGGCTACTGCCTACCGTGAGCCCAACTATCAGATTCAACTGTTCCTCTTCGGGTCCGTACGTCTGAAGTATCTGGCACTCATAGTAATCCTGACCGACCTGCTGTTCATCACCTCGGACAATGCCGGCGGACATATCGCCCACTTGGGTGGAGCCTTGGCCGGACTCTGGTTTGCCGCCAGCCTGAAAAGAGGTATCGACCTGACTGCCTGGATCAACGTACCACTGGATGCCATAACGCGCCTGTTCGGAAGCCTGTTTACCAAAAAGCGGAAGCCCAAGATGAAAGTACATTACGGGAAGCACCAGCAGGATTATGACTACAACGCCCAGAAGAAAGAGCAAACGGAAGATGTAGACCGCATCCTCGACAAACTGAAGAGATCGGGCTATGACAGCCTGACTACGGAAGAGAAGAAGAGGCTTTTCGATGCAAGTAAGAAATAACCCCGTCGATGCGCATGAAACACCTCGGTAGATTCGTCGCTTACCTGATCCTGGCAGCCAATACTCTTTTTGCCGGGCTTCTTTTACTGGCCGCCTACAGCCCGTATATCGACCCGTTGGTATATCCCAAACTGTCGTGTCTGGGGCTGACGTTTCCTATCTTCCTCGTTATCAACCTTTGTTTCCTGGTATTCTGGATCATTGTACGCTACCGGTTTGCCTTGCTTCCTATAATTGCCTTTGCGCTATGCTACTCGCAGATACACACCTACCTCCCCATTAACACGCACACGAAGCTGGTGCCCGAAAATAGCATCAAGCTCCTATCGTTCAACACCATGGCTTTCGGGTACATGGAAAAGAAAAACGGGAAGAGCCCCATTCTGACCTACTTGCAGGAAAGCCAGGCCGACATCATCTGCCTGCAGGAATATGCCACCTCGGAAACAGCCAAGGTACACCTCAACCAAGGAGACATCCGGAAAGGGCTGAAAGAATATCCCTATAACAACATTCAGAAACTCGGCCGTTACGGAGGAAACAAGATAGCTATCTACTCAAAATTCCCCATTCTATCGGTCCGCCAACTAGATTTCAAGAGTGACAGCAACGGTTCGGTAGTCTATGAACTAAAGATCGGAGCCGACACGGTAACCCTGATCAACAACCACCTGGAGACAAACAAGCTCTCCCTGAACGACCGGGCCACCTACGAGGATATGCTCGACGGGGCCAAAGCCGGCGAACTGAAGTCGGGTGGAAGGATGCTACTCCGGAAACTGAAAGAAGCCACCATCATCCGGGCCAAGCAAGCCAATGCTGTGGCCGAGGAAGTGGCCGTATCGCCCCACCGGGACATCATCGTGTGTGGCGACTTCAACGACACACCCATCTCGTACACCCGCTATACCATCGCCAAGCAACTGGACGATGCCTTTGTCGAGTCGGGGCGGGGGCTGGGCATCTCGTTCAACCGGAACAAGTTCTACTTCCGGATAGACAATATCCTGGTTAGCAAGAACCTGAAGACCTACAATTGCACGGTGGACCGCTCCATCAAGAGCTCGGACCACTACCCCATCTGGTGCTACATAAGCAAGCGTTAAGTTTACAATCTAAAAATATACTACGATGACATTCAAACAATCAGTAATCATTTTAGCCGCAAGTTGTATGATGTACTCCTGTGCTA
>JAVBVI010000120.1:0-27626 GCA_031554505.1 Bacteroides sp.
TATCCACCCGTTGGTACCCGAAGATCAGGTACCCGGTTATCAGGAGTTGATCGACAATCTGGGTAAGTACCTGGCTACCATCACCGGATTTGCCGGAACCAGTCTGCAACCCAACTCCGGAGCCAGTGGCGAGTATGCCGGACTTCGTGTTATCGGCAGTTATCTGGAAAGCATTGGAGAAGGGCATCGCAAGAAGGTGTTGATCCCTGCATCGGCACACGGAACCAATCCTGCATCGGCCATTCAGGCAGGTTTCACGACAGTAACCTGTGCCTGCGACGCCCAAGGCAATGTAGATATGGACGATCTTCGCTCCAAAGCCGAAGCCAACCGCGACGACTTGGCTGCATTAATGATCACCTATCCGTCTACACACGGTATCTTCGAAACGGAAATAGTAGAGATCTGTCGTATCATCCATGACTGCGGTGCACAAGTATATATGGACGGAGCTAATATGAATGCCCAAGTGGGACTCACCAATCCGGGATTCATCGGTGCCGACGTTTGTCATCTGAACCTGCACAAGACGTTTGCCATTCCGCACGGCGGAGGCGGTCCGGGTGTAGGTCCTATCTGTGTGGCCAAGCACTTGTTACCTTTCCTGCCCGGACATACGTTGTTCGATAATCCGCAGAATCAGGTTTCGACAGCACCGTACGGTAGTGCAGGGGTATTGCCCATCACGTATGGATATATCCGCATGATGGGTGCCGAAGGACTGGAGGTCGCGACAAAGATCGCTATTTTGAATGCGAACTATCTGGCTGCTTGCCTCAATGATACGTATGGTATCGTGTACCGGGGCGCCAATGGTTTTGTGGGGCACGAGATGATTCTGGAATGCCGCAAGATGCAGGAAGAGACAGGTATCAGCGAAAACGACATCGCCAAGCGTCTGATGGACTATGGTTATCATGCTCCTACCCTTTCGTTCCCTGTTCATGGTACCCTGATGATAGAGCCGACGGAAAGCGAAAGTCTGGCCGAACTGGATAACTTCATTCACGTGATGCTTACCATCTGGGAAGAGATTCAGGAAGTGAAGAACGGTACGGCTTCGAAGGAAGACAATGTGCTGGTCAACGCTCCGCACCCCGAATACGAGGTGGTGGGCGATAACTGGACGCATGCTTACTCCCGTGAGAAAGCGGCTTATCCGATAGAAAGTGTACGCGAGAATAAGTTCTGGGTCAATGTGGCTCGTATTGATAATACCTTCGGTGATCGGAACTTGATGCCGACGCAGTATGGGGATATCGAACCGTTCTGCTCCTGCGGATAATATGTACTACCATCATACAAATAAAGGCTGTCCATACGGGCAGCCTTTATTTGTAATATATCATAAGAATCAGAAACGCCACATAGCGCTTGGTTCGAGTGCAAAACAATTGGATTGAGTTGTATTGTCTTTTGAATTCCAGCTATTGTTTGTACCTTTTTTCACCCAATCCATGAACTTCGGGAAAGCCAAATGGATATTTACCGTTTCCAATGGATAGAAGTTCTGTGTCTCTACCACACGAATACCATAAGGAAGTGCACCTTCCAAGTTTTTGTCGTATTCTCCCACATAGAATTTCTCTCCTTCAGCTTTGATGTAGAATTTCAATGCCTGGCTGTTTATTACATTACCAGTTGAAGGACTAGTGGTTAAAATAGGATCATAAAGGAGGTAACCTGTAGTCATCCGTCGTTTCTCATCAGTGTCTAGACTTCCTTCCATTCTTTTATGCACAATACTATATGGATACGGGCTGGCATTCACATATTCACTATCCGATCCGTCAGAAACTATACCGGCAATAAAGGATTTACCTGCTTCAGTATTGATAAATCCACTGCGATTTCCAAAAAGATCACGACGGATATTATTTGATAAGTCATAGTCTACCCCATTCAGATCAGTGAATCCAAAGCCAATAGTCTTGATACTTCCTAATGCTACTCCCCTGAGTTTAATTTCAAAGTACCGTTTACCGTCAGACGACCCTTTCACCGAATGTTTTACATGAAGTATCGCGTCATTGTAGTCATAATCTGCTTCGCGGGAATCTTCGAACAAGTATGTTCCCACACTGGTTGCTACAAAACTTCCTTCTGTAAACTCAGGTAGCACAGCATAATCTACATGGTCAACCTTTACTTCATCTCCTCCGGCACGTGTTACGGTGGTCCCTAAAGGAATCTGAATAGTCAATGGAATATCCGTGACGGCCAGGGTGTCTTCACCCATAGTCACTACAGTTACATAACCTGTTTGTACGGGAACCTCATAAGGCTCTTGCATCATATACTTACTATCGATTACATACTCAGGCTCTACATACAAATCACGATCGCAAGATGCGAACAATGCCATAGAGATGGCTGCAAATAATAATTTTCTTGGTTTCATACTTTTAGTGTTTGTAAAACGTTTGCAAATATACGTAATAAAAATTCACCAGCGACACAAAAAGCAACCTTTTTATTGAAATTATACAACATATCCAGTCATATAACCAGCTTTATCAAGGTAATACGTTCCAGATGTATGTGAAAAACTATCATTTACCGATGCGGAACCAGTCGGCATCCACCCATCCTCTTTCTTTTCCGTAAGGAGCTATACTAAACAATCCCACCTTTGCTCCGATCCATTTTCCCTGTCGGGCAGTAAAAGGAGTTCCTACTTGTTGGTATTTCTTATTGTCCAAGCTGTAACTGAAACGGCAGTTACCTTCTTTCTCTACTTTTACACGCAGGTAGATCTCCCGTTCGTAGTTGGGATAGAGTCCTGCACCGAATGTACGGGTATAGGGCAACTCGGCTAAGCGGGTAACTGCCTCCGGATTCCCTTGTTCGGCGTCCTTACAGGTCACTTGTTTCAAGACAAAATGATCGCCCTCTTTTTCTACGCCGATGTAGCAGTAGTTCCAGCCCATGACGATAAGCCCGGACTGTTGCCCGTCTGCCTTGGCCGACACTTTCAGTTTGGTGGTGGCGGTGAACTCCTCTGCTGTGAACTTCTGCAGCAACAGATTCGGCACTTCCCAGAAATTCACGAAGTTCTGCGACAAGACGTGTCCGTACAGACGGATATAGCCCAGATCGGAGGTAAAGCCGAAAGTGTCCTGATAGTTGGCATGCCATTCCCATTGCAGCCCCAGGTGACGGGTGTTGAACTCATCGCTTTCTACAGGTGTCTCGATGGGATATGTTTTGCCTACGTTTGGTTTCTTATACCGACGGACAGGATCGCCGCATCTGTCACCATCTTTATCCTCACCGATGACTGGCCAGTTGTCCACCCACTTCATGGGATTCAGGTGAATGACGCGTCCATACATCGCCTTGTCCTGAAAATGGACGAACCACGACTCGCCGGTATTTGTATCCACCCAAGCTCCCTGATGCGGGCCGTTGATGTCGCTCTTACCTTGTGCCATGACTATCTTCGACTCGTACGGTCCGTACACTTGTTTCGAACGAAGCACAAGTTGCCAGCCCGTCACTACTCCGCCGGCAGGGGCGAAGATGTAGTAATACCCGTTACGTTTGTAGAACTTCGCCCCTTCGATGGTGTGGTTCACCCCATCGTTTCCGTCGAATACCAGCACGGGATCAGTGACGACCTGTGTTCCTTCGGCATTCATCTCGCAAATGGTGATGGCACTGTTGAACTTAGCGCGGCTTCCGGCCCAGGCATGTACGAGGTACACTTTTCCGTCATTGTCCCACAGCGGTGCGGGGTCGATCATTCCTTTGCCGGCTTTCACCAGAATGGGTTTGTCCCATTCGCCCAGCGGGTTCTTGGTTTTGACTAAGAAGATGCCGAAATCGGGATCGCCCCAGTAGATGTAAAATTCGCCGTTGTGATAGCGGATGGAGGGTGCCCATACACCTTTGCCGTGTTGCGGGAGGTTGTAGAACTCTTTCGGTTCGATCTCTTTCAGGGCATAATTCACCAAGCGCCAGTTGACCAGATCGTTGGAGTGCAGGATGGGCAGCCCCGGTGCGCAACCGAAACTGGAAGCGGTCATGTAGAAGTCATCGCCTACCGCGCAGACATCCGGATCGGAGTAGTCGGCATGTAGCACGGGGTTGATGTACGTTCCGTCTTTCTGATCGGATACCCAAACGTCGGAGATATATTGTGCCTGTAGCTGTGGCGTCATGACTGTAATACAGGCAGCGATGATAAGATGTTTCTTTTTCATGGTGTGAAAGTTTTATTTCAAATCCCAGTAAACGACGTATCGCTGACGATGTATATTGTACAACGGCTCGATAGAGTCCCCTTGCGGAGTAGTAAACTTCAACTCCTTCCCTACCCGCTGTACGGTGCGACCGGGATTTTTCGGGTCGATGGACAATGAAGTATTCAGCCCGGCGGGGATGTGGTAATCGAACGTATAATAGTCATTGTACTGCGCCGGATCTGAGAAGGGCGCCGGGGCTTGCATACCTTCCGTACCTAAGGCTCCGGCCAATACCACTGGTCCGTAGAGCAAAGCCGCTTTCTTCGGATTGTCGGGGGTAACTTCAAGCTGTATCTGCATAGGGTAAGTTGCTTTGATGCGGTCGCCTTCCTTCCATTGGCGGGTGACGGCGATGTACGAGCCCGGTTTCTGGCTGGTGTTTACTTTCTTCCCATTGACGGTGACGGTGGGCTTTTCACTCCAGGACGGGTAGCGCAGGTAAACCGTGGTGCTAACCGGATGAGCGGTGTGCAGGGTCAGCGTAGTTGTTTCTTCGGCAGGGAAGGCCGTTTCCTGACGGATAGTCAGCCCTTTCTCCTTCCACTCTACTTGTGATGGAATAAAGAGGTTGATATAAATACCTTTGTCATTGTGGTAATAGATAGCTTCACCATACTTGGCATGATTCTCGAAGCCGCTACCTACACAACACCAGAATGAATTTTCCTGTGTGCTATACACCTTGTGCGATCCCGAAAGCAACGGCAGAAAGTAAGTAACCATGCCACTCTCCGGGTCTTGCTGACCGAGAATATGATTGTACAACGCTCGTTCGTAATAATCGGCAATGGCGGCATCGCCCGTCCAGCAGAACAGGTGGCGGCTCAACTTCAGCATGTTGTATGTGCAGCAGGTTTCGCCCGTATAGCCAGTAAGGTGCTTGGAGAATTGGCGCGGATCGAAGTAGTGCTCTTTGTCACTGCAACTTCCGGGAGCAAACGTATGGTCGTCGATCATGGTGTGCCAGAAGAAGTCGGACAGTCGCCGACTCGTCTCGTCGTTGGTCAACTCGTAATTACGGGCTTCGGCGATGACTTTGGGAATGAACGTATTGGTATGCTTCGTGCCGAGATCGTCGCGAAGCTCTTTCAGTGGGTCGATGACGTCGTTGTGGTAGAAGAACTGTGCCAGCCAACGATGATGTTCGTCGCCGGTGATGGAATACAGGTTGTAGAACGATTCGTTGACGCCGCCGAACTCGTTGCGGATCATCTTCTGGCGGGTGGCTTCGTCGAGCGGTTGCAGTTTGCGGTACGCCCAGTCGGCCATACGGGTAACCACGTCGAGTGCCTGTCGGTTGTCGGCATAGAGGTATTGATCGATGAGTCCGGAAAAGAGTTTGTGCAAGGTGTACCAGGGCGCCCATACGCTGGTTCCCTGAATGTTGCGGTTGATCAGTTCTTCGGGATAAGCACTCAGGTAGCCATTGCCTAAAGCTTGCTGCACATCGGCCAGGCCGGTGATCAGGCTGTCGCCCTTCTGCTTGAAGACGTTGCTACCTGTGGCGGCATACATCAGTGCGTAGGCCGAGAGCAAGTGTCCGGTGGTGTGTCCGCGCAGTTCGCAGTCTAGTGATTCCCAACCACCGAACTTCTTCACAGTCATGTATCCTCCTTCGCGCCCGGCAAATACACCGGCGTTGGTGCGGAAGCTGTGCAACAGGCGGTTTACGTCGATGGATGTCATCCAGACCGAATCGCGCATCATATTCTCGCGGAAGCGGCTGGGCAGCAGCCGGACGTCTTTCAGGTCGAAACTTTCTACCTGTACCGGGGCGATGGTCTCTTTCTTTATCTTTCCCGCGTGCTGGCCCGGGTAGACGGACTGAGCACTTACAGTAGTCGTCAGGGCAATACCGAGGGATAGAACTATGATATTCTTCTTCATATTTCTTTATCTATTTTACCACAGAGGACACAGAGGGCACAGAGGATTTATTTATCTTTTTGCTCTTATGTTCTTGTGCCTCAAATCCCAGACAAAAGAACATACTCTTTTTCCCTCTGTGCCCTCTGTGTCCTCTGTGGTGAATCTCTATTTACTTCTTAACTCTGCAAAGATGGTTTTACCTTCTTCCAGACGTTTCAGTCGAAGCAACGCTTCGATGTAGTAGTAATCGGCATAAATAATCGATGCGTCGACTTCCGAGTTATTGGGCCAGTGGCCGGTGCTGTGCAACAAGAATGATGGTTTGCTCTTTCTGCTCTGGTAGGCATCCGTACTGAGGCTGGAAAGCATCTTTTCGGCAGCGGAACGGTACTTCTCGGCCCGTTCGCCGGGCAGATACGTAGAGAGTTCGAGCAGTCCGGAAGCGATGATGGCTGCCGCCGAAGCATCGCGCGGAGCATTGGGGATGCCCGGAGCGCTGAAATCCCAGTAAGGCACATAGTCCTCGGGGAGTTTAGCCAGGTAGACATCGGCTACGTGTTGCACGAAGTCGAGGTATTTCGGATCTTTCGTCTCGCGATAAATCATGGTGTATCCGTAGATGGCCCAAGCCTGACCACGCGCCCACATGGAGTCGTCGGTATAGCCTTGATGAGTGACGGACTTGAGGAGATTGCCTGTAATGGTATCGAACACTGCTACGTGGTAACTGGTGTAGTCCGGACGGAAGAGCGACTGCATACTCCGGTCGGCATGTGCCACGGCGATGTCATACAAGCATTTATTCTCTCCGTTCTTGGCAGCCCAGAATAACATCTCAAGGTTGATCAGGTTGTCCATGATGGTATTGTGCGGCCAGTTGCGCGGCTCCCGTTCACGTGGCCAGGACAGGATGGTTCCTACGCGGGGATTGAAGAGCGTAGCCAGTGAGTCGGCCGTGTTGAGAATCACTTGCCGGTATTCCGGATTCTTCGTCAGCCGATAGCCGTTGCCATAGCTGCAAAATACCAGAAAGCCAAGATCATGGTCGTACGCCGGTATCTGCGAGAGGAATTCCAGCGAAGCGGTAAACTTCTCTGCTTCGGTTTTTACTTTTTCATCGCGCGTGTACTCGTAGTCGTACCACAGCACACCCGGCCAGAACCCGGCGCACCACTCATCCTTGCTTGCTTTGCGGCAACACCACTGATCCAGACTATCGGCAATATTTCGCGGCATCATTGTATAGTCGATGCCCGAACCGCCCCGAAGCTCTGTCAATGTGCGCTGTGTCTGTGTCGCACAATAGTCGAGGGCGGTATTCACATCGAACCCTTCAGCCTGACGAGGTGTACAAGCCGTCATCAAGCCCGCCAAAGCAACCGCTCTTAAAAAATACTTTTTCATGCTATTTTATTTTAATTTTTTCATCTTCGCTTTCCCCAACGTCCGGCGTTGGAGACATTATCCTGAGCAATCTTTTTACCTATCAAAAACCTATTGAAAAAGAGTTTCGGCCGGGTATATCCGGTCCGTTTCCTATAAATACGAAGCGGATCAGGAATACACCTAATCCGCTTCATCTTTTTTATCAATAGAGAAGAAATAATTACTTCACCAGTCGGAAGTGCAAAGCTGCGCCACCACTGGCTTTCAGGTTCAGCATCATCGGCTTGCCGGGTTTGATACTCTTCACGGTGATGCGTACCTTCGTGCGGGTATCGAGTTTGTCATCGTCTTCGTAGATGGATACTTCGTACTTTTTTCCGGCTTCGAGGAAATCGGTCGGGATGCTGACGGTGCGCGCCTCCTGATTGGTCATGGCTCCCACGAACCACTCTTCGCCGGAGCGACGGGCCATGATGATATACTCTCCTACTTCACCGGCCAGCGCGCGACTGTCGTCCCACACAGTAGGGATCTGCTTCCAGAATTCCAGTTCCTTCTCGCCTTTATATAAAGCAGGGATATCGTACCAGAACATGAATTGCAGCGGACTGTAGTACACCGCCGCCATAGCCAGTTGATGTGCTTTGGTATTCTTCACCCGGTTGTTGAAGTAGCAGAGGGTATAGTCGCCCGCTCCGGCCAGGAAACGGGTGAAGGGCAATGTCACGTTGTGTGTGGCATCGGGCATTTCTTCGTTACCACGGATGCCTTCCTGCGTCATCAGGTTGGGATATGTGCGGCTATAGCCCGTGGGACGGTATTCGTCGTGAATGTCCACCATTATCCCGTAGTCGGCACACTTGCGGATGGCTTCGTGCAGCCACGTGCTCCAACGTTGATTGCCTATCTGGACAAAACCGAACTTAATGCCTTTTATGCCCCACTTCTTGTAGAGCGGCAACAGCTCGTCCAGTTGTTGCACCAGCGCGCGTTGGTTGACATACACCATCAGGCCGATACCTTTCGATGCTCCGTACCGGCACAGGGCGGGGATGTCGAGATCTCGTTCCGGTGACACTTTCGTGGCGTCGGAGGCCATCTTCATTTCAGGGCCGTACCAGCCGGCATCCATGTGTACATACTGAAGGCCACGGTCGGCAGCAAAGTCGATGGCGGCCATTACGTCGGCCTGCTTCAATCCCGAACGGAACACTTTTCCAGGGCGAATCCAGGACGTATCGACGATGCGGCAGGGGGGATTGAGGTTCAGTATCAGGTCATTGTGGTTAATCAGGTCGACAGCCCGTTTGGCCGCCATGATGACGCGCCACGGTGTGTTGTAGGCAGTGATAACGTCGACACTGCTGTACAGAGATGTTTCCAGTGTATTTGCTTTCGTGGCCGACAGGCGGAACTTACCACGGACATAGTCCACCATTTCGGCTTCGGCCAAGGCTACGGTCAGGCCGTTGGGTAGTTTAAGGGTGAGCGGACGTTCGCTTTCATCAGTCCATCCCCGGAGCGGAAGCAGTTGGAACGGTCCTTGCGCCCAACGTTCGTGGTAGGCCATCGTTCCTTCGGGGAAGGTGAAAGCCGTCTGCTCGCCGGTGATGTGCAGGAAGAGTCCGTTGGTAGCTTCGGGGAAGTGGTAGCGCAGGGCCACTCCTTCGTTGTATGCCCGTACGATGATGTTCATGAAGTAGTTGCGACGCTTATCGTAACCATCCTGGTGGGCACCTTCATCGCCACCTTTGCGGAACTTTAGTGTAAGTTCATTGTACCGGTCGCGCACCTCGGCACGTTCACCATAGACAGGGCGCCAGGTTTCATCGTTCGTCCGGCGTTCCGTTCCGGTGAACGCGAGGTTTTCGCACCACAGCGTACAGGTATCGTTCGGGATGGCAAGTGCCGACTCAAAGAGCTGATTCTCGATCTGAACACCCAAAGCACTTTCTTCGACCACCGTTTGTCCTTTGAAGGTCAGCGTGTAGCACATCTGGCTGATGTCCTTGTCTACCTGCTTTTGGTAGAACCTGAAAGAGTATGCACCGTCGGGCGACGTAAGGTTCTGCTCCGTTCCCGGTACGATAGTTTGTGACGAAACCACCCAAGGTAAACCCAACAGACACAGCAAGATAAGTTTTGTTTTCATGATTACTTATTTAATCTATTAATATGCTTATATTTGTAAAAAATCACCCTTAATCCTATCAATAGTTATGAAAAGAATATTCTACTACCTTCCCGATCTGTTACTTATTGCCGGTTTTGGTGTGACGGCCCTCGCCGAAGTATTCGTTAAGGGCGCCACCGGAGCTTTCTTCCTGATGCTTACCGGGGCGCTTCTGTTCTTCATCCAGTTGCAATTCCGTCTGCGGATATTGGGTGCTATCATCAGCGCCGTCTTGTTCTTCACAGCCGTTTACTTCCTGCTGGCGTTCTTTTCAGACATTTTCAAAGCTGCTCCGCTTGCCGCTTACCCATTGGAAGGCACTATCTTGGGCTTCCTGATCATGGGGAGTATCATCACCCTTTCCCTGCTAACATTTCTGCGCAACATCCGCTAACTTAGGGCAGGATGTAGAAACTTCGTTCCACTGCTTCGGCTGTTTGCACTTTTGGTTCGATACTTCGGCCGTATTGCCAGGCTACCACCGTCACCCGGATGGGCAATCTGGTGCGTGGCGGAATGGCGGTGAAACGAAGCTGCCCGTCGACTATTTCGGCCGGACCTTCCTTTATATAATAGTACACCGGCAAACCGCTGGTGGCAGTGGCACGCAATGCCTCTCCGTCTTTGCCCGCCACAGCCTGGCTGCGCGGTACATCTTTCAATTCCGGAAAATCAATGGTCTGCGCCTCGCCTTCCTTATTCGGATAGGGAATGCGAAGTGTGAGTTGCTGTACGGCACTCTTGTAAGTCGCGTCGCCCGGATGAGAAGCCATGAGCCAGATGTCGCCCGTTCGCCGCGAATTGTTCAGCCCCATGCGATAGAAGCGAACTGTGAATGTGGTGTCATTGACCACCTGTACCGGTCCGCAGATACGGGAAACGATAGCCGTTCCCCCGGCAGGATCGTCGCTCGGACGGGTGCACAGGGTATCGGTAAAGAGAGCTTTCAGGTGAAACGTTACGCCGTCGGCTTCGGGTAGGAAGCGGGCGTTGATACGGGCATGGTTCTTGGGGTCGAAGGTAAGTAGCTGGCCTTGTTGCATGTAGCCGATATATTGTTCGCGTTTGCCACGGGCGGTAGCGTAGTAAAGCTCGGTGGCATCGGCCATCTCTTGATCGAAGTACCAGAAGGCTTGACCGGGATCGCCCGCATACGAGGCGTAAGGCGCCGAGGGGTAGTGCGGCAGTTCGTCACGATGCCACCGTTCGGCCAGGTATCCCTGGGAAGCACGGACGGGGATGAGCGTAGCGGGACGGTCGAGCGGCATGTGTCGGGGCAGACGGTAGCGGGCAGCTTTCCTAAGGAACAGCACCAGGTAGTCCACCAGCGCGTCGGAACTGTCGAAATGCCCGTGTCCGGCATCGGCCAGCATGGAAAGCGGCGCGTCGGGGTGCGAACGACGATAGTCGAAAGCTGTAAACAGGCGGTCTTCCCACCACTCATACTCTCCCATCACCATTAGTGAAGGGATGCCTTCGACGGTCCGTTGTCCCCAATCCAGATTGGCCCGTCCGTATCCGGGGAGATGGGTTTGCGGCGAATCGCCGTGAACGGAAAGCACCGCCAGGGTACGTTCGGGGTTCCAGGCGGCGAAGTTCCACGGATAGGTGGCCATGGCAGAGTGCCCGATGGGAACCACGGGAGCGAATGCCAGTTCGGTATATCCGGTGACTTGGGCGAAGCGCGTCATCAGGTCGTCAAGGGCATCCTGCACGCCAGCCGTCACATCCCATGTCTGGCTGATGCCGGGGGTGATCCAGACGATGGCAAAGCCCAGTTCGCCCATTGCCCGACGAAAAGCGGGATGCTCGAAGATAGTTTCCTCGCTCATATTGTGTTGGCCCACGATGATGGCACGCACTTGTCGGCACGACTCGGGTATCCAGAGGAAAGCCTGCGGATGATCGTTCGTTTCCGGCGAAACGACGGACGGGATGGGCAACGACCATTGCCACACGGAGGAGGCGACGGAAGCTATACACGTGGTGCAGATGATCAGTAGAGCAAGTAATATTCGTTTCATGAGTCGACTGTTTATATATAAGATACGGTTGACATGCGTTTTCCACTCAATTAACCGGTCAATAAACAAAGGTATGAATTTTCTTTTAAGTATTTTTGGGGCGGTGAACGTATCTATATAAATAAGGTTCGATTCATCACAGAGTCGCACAGAATTCCATAGAGTCTTAATTTAAATTCAGAGAAAGATGAAGCATTTTCTTTTTATGGTGCTAACGGTTTTTACCGTTCAGGCTTCCGCACAATTGCATACGCATCCCATTCCCTCGACGAAGGATATCAAACCGAACACGGACTACTCTGTCAGTGTACGTTCTATGGGGACAACCGAGTGGACAGACCTGTACACCTATAATGTGCAGGTGGATATGGACAAGGTGCAGGACGCCTCGATGGTACAGTTCGATATGGGCACTCCTGTCGAGGTAAAGGTGATCTGTAACGCCGGAACCGTACAGACAGCCGAGGTACGCCCGCGATCGAAAGGCATTTCCCCTACCATTCAGGAAAATACGCTCTTCTTTCGGTTGGAGCAGCCGCAATACCTCAGCGTGGAAATCAACGGCGACCGCAAGCACAATCTGCATCTCTTTGCCAATCCACTCGAAACAGAAACATACAGCGGCGAAGGAGAAGGCGTCATGAACTGGACAGGAAGTGGTTCCAAAGACGTCTACATCCGGAACCCCCAAGTGATCTATTTCGGCCCGGGTGTGCATCGTCCCAAAGACTTGCCCAATAACCTCATTCGCATTCCGAGCAACACGACGGTGTATCTGGCTCCGGGCGCCATCGTCAAAGCGAAGCTCTTGGTCGATCATGCTGAAAACGTGCGTATCATCGGCCGCGGCATCCTCGACCATCCGCTGCGAGGCATCGAAGTAACGTATTCCCGCAATGTACTCATCGACGGCATCACAGTAATAAACCCGGACCATTATACCGTCTTCGGCGGGGAAACGACCGGACTGACCGTTCGCAACCTGAAAGGTTTTTCGTGTAAGGGATGGAGCGACGGCATCGACCTGATGTGTTGCTCGGATGTGCTCGTCGATAACATCTTCCTCCGCAACTCGGACGATTGCCTGGCGCTCTACGCCCACCGGTGGGACTACTGGGGCGACTCGCGCAACATCACTGTGCAACGCGCCGTGCTATGGGCCGACGTGGCGCACCCCATCAACATCGGTATTCACGGGAACGACCGTACGGAGGGCGATACGATAGAGAACTATACCTTTCGTGACATCGATATTCTGGAGCACGACGAGGACGACGATCCGTACCGCGGCTGCCTGGCCATTAATTGTGGCGACAAGAATCTGGTTCGCAACGTGCTGTTCGAGGATATCCGCGTAGAAGATTTCGAGGAAGGCCGGCTGTTCCACCTCTCCGTCTATTTCAATGAGAAGTACAACCGCGCCCCGGGCCGTGGCATCGAGCGCATCACTTTCCGGAACATATCTTACAACGGTGCGGGCGCTTATCCTTCGCTCATCAAGGGATACAACAAAGAGTGCCAGGTGAAGGATGTGACCTTCGAGCAGGTACGAGTCAACGGAAAGCTTCTGAAGAACTTGGATAATATTTTGACGAATGAGTTTGTACAGGAAATCACTGTAAGATAACAGATTGTATCGTTTTGAAAAACGCCCCGTCATTATTGTCCGGGTTGTTTATTTTTACGTATATTTACGCCATCTACCAATAGCATACGTATTATGAAAACACAACAATGCTTTTCCTGCCTTTCCCTGGCCGCTCTACTGTTGCTGGCCACCGGATGCAAATCCGGCACACGAACGAGTAACACCGACGCGACAGTCGACGCACCGTCTGAAGTCTTCCCCGCGACGCCCGAAGTTTTTGCCGAAGACTATACGCCGCCCGCCGGTATTCGTTACCAGCCGACGGTAGTCGACACCGGCGTCTTGCGCCTCGATGTAGAAGCAGCACTGAAGAATGTCCGTCCGTTCGATGTCAGCCGACTGGGCGGGCAGTTGTCATTCCGCGTGATCGGCAACTTTGACGACACTTCCTCCCTTACCTTGCTGCCGATTGACGAAGGCTATCTGGCCACCGGTATCAACGGCATTTGGCTGCTCGACGGGAAGATGAACCTCCAGCGGATGCTCTATCTTAATACCATCAAGATAACGCCGGCCCATGATACGCCGATGGTCGCCATCTATGACGCGCTCCTGGCGCCGTTCTACGACCACTCGTCGGGACTGGTTCGTTTGTACTGCCGGACACAGAATGCTACCATGACGGCGGCTTCGTCATCAATCGTCACTTTCACAAAAGAGGAATTGCTGGCTGCAGCCGAGCCGCTTGCGGCAGCCGATGTACGCAGCCGCCTGCCCTTGGGACCCGGTTGGAGAAGAACGAGTGAGTTTATCGGCCGGGAAGGCGGATTTGCGATGCCTGTCCAATTTACGAACGACCTGCTCACCCTCGGTGTACGCGGCGATACACTGTGCCGCTTCACGCTGGGTGAGGCTGTAAACTATGCCCCCAATGGGACTTACCGCGGCGGCGAAAGCGCCACGTCATATGTCAAAGACGGACAGTCCTTCGTTCGCCTGGCCTACGGCAATACGTTCTACCGCCTGCAGAACGATTCTACGGCTGTTGCGGCTTATACGCTCGATTTCGGTTCGCTCCATCGCGTGACCGGCCCCGAAGTGGTGGGTAGCATGACGAATATCGATGATGGTTACTTTGTCGAATCCTGGCTGGAGACCGATACGCATATCTTTCTGCAGATCGACCGCGGCTACAATACGCCTAATGCACGCGCAGCGAAGGCCGTCGTACTCCATTCGCTGATTTACGACAAGCAGACGCGGAATTTCATCTCCCTGCCTCTCCGCAACGAAGGGCTCGACTATCCGGTGATGGATAGCGGTGTGAAAGACGCATTCCCTTTCTGGCCAACGCATCTGGCCGACGGCCGTCCGGTCATGTTCCTGTCGGGACGTGTGTTAAAGAAGGATTATGCGGATTTGCTCACACATACCCCCAGCCTGGCTGGGTTGCAGGAAGGTGATATGGTGGTGATATCGCCTCAGGATTAAAAAAAGCATTTTATCTCACCTCTTCAGACCCTCCGAAACCCTGACTGTCAGCATTACAAGTGGAGATATCAGATTACATATGTAACGCCGATAGCCAGGGTTTGAAGAAATGAAGGTCCTTATGAAATTCAGTATAAGGCAGAAAGTGTTATTTTACTTTATAGATAATAAAGATCGGATTCTCATTAGCATCCTTTACCTGAAGCTCTTGAGGCACTTTGATTTCTGTTTGTTCCTGGAACATTTCTATTTCATAAGGCGTAACAACTTGTACCAGGCTATTGCCTAAAGTACGTCCCCAAATCGGGAATTGTTTATAACCCTTACTGCCCACCATACCTAACTGCATATTAAAGTCAGCCAGTTTATAAGCATCTTTCCCGGGAGTATCGCACTGTTCTACCACCGTCTCGCCACTTTGTTTATTCACCGAAGCCACATAATACTTCTCGTTCAGCAACATGCGCAGGTAGTAGCACTTAGGGGTCTCGAAGATATCCGTTACGAAAATATCACCGGCGGCAGGAAACTTCTCGAGCTTGCGGGTATCGAGACCACGAACCACCTCATTGTCCGAATTGCCTAATCCTGCTATCAACGCCGGCTGTATGGTATCAGCTGTCAAGCGGAAAATGGTATCGTTACTGGCCATCTTGAACAAAACCGACCGCTCGACATCCGAAGGTGAACACATCACGCCAAACGTAAAGCCTGAATTCTCCTGGGGCACCAGCGGTGAATAGAAATCGTTCTTAGTTATTATCACCTCGCCATCTTCACGGAACACTCCAATGCCAAAGCTACCGCTTTGAAAAGGCATAAGTGGCATAGAGACGGCACCAATACGATTGTTACTGAGGTGATGGGCATAGATAACAGGGCGATTTATAGGAAAGTCTTCTACAAATTGGCCGTCCAAGGTATATACACCAATCTTACTGCCAATGACATAGAAACGATTGCTTGCTTCATCGGCTTGTATAAAACCGATCATGCCGCGAAATTCGTTGGGCCCTTGACCTTGTTGCAGAAAAGTGCGCAAGAAGTGCCCTTGGCGGTCGAACTGCACGATGCGGGCTTCCTTACCTACCAACACATAAATAGATTTACTTGTAATAGCAAAATCTACCACCCCGTCTATCAGTGAGGCATCATCCTCGGTAATCTCCAAAGGGATATATTCCGCTGATTCTATCTCATCAGCCAACGGCAGAATAGCTGGTGAATGAAGTGCTTCGCGGACAGAAGCCGTTAGTTCACCTGTTTGTTTTACTTGATTCGAGTGGCAAGAAGCTAATGCTAATAACACAAGAGCAGCCATAAAAAAATGAGTTGTTTTCATGTGTGTCAAAAGAAAAGAATTAATATCTTATTTACCAGCCGAAACTCTCAATACAGAGAATGAGTAGGCAGGAATCTCTCCCTTGCAAACATCGGATACAGTAACCAAACTTGTCACAGGCTTTGCCGTCTTATCGTCCGGTTTGCCACTCAGCACGGTGTACACACCTTGGGTAGCCAAAGCTCCCAGCGGAGACAAGTCCAAATTCATCTTCACAGCTACCGGCAACAGATTCACGATCTTTACAATGTAATCGCCTGTGCGGCTATCGCGTACCACAGAAGCGGCCATTCGTTTCGTTACCGCACTCGATTGGTTCGACAGTTTTACCAAACTCGGCACGTACGTATCGCCGGCATTCTGTCCGTAGAGCATCTGTACGTAATAATCCACCGTCGGTTTCACTTCCGTGTTGTTAAAGTAGATCAAGTCCGGCGTCCATTGTGTGTTGCCTTCCTTCGCCAAAAGCGGAGCATACGATGTAAGGCTCACCACATCGCCGTTGCGTTCCACATTGGCCAGGTGCAAAGCCTCGGCCAGCGAAGTTTCGATGTTGCTGGGGCGACCCGGCAAGTGAGCAGCGTATTCGCCGAGGTACACCTTCGCTTTGTTGCGATCGTAGCGATCGTAATACTGCTGGTTATGAATGTACCAACCCGGCGACTCGTAGTAGTGCTCGTCCACCATCGGTAATCCAAGCTCCGTGGAAATGCGCCAGCCTTCCTCATAGTCCGAACCTTCGTAGAACGGTCCTACTGTTCCGATGATGATCATCTCCGGATACTTCGCCTGGATGGCCTTGCAGATCATAGCATATCGTTCCTCGAACACATCCGAGATCAAGTCCTCATTACCAATACCAATATATTTCAGGTTGAATGGTTTCGGGTGACCGGCCTCGGCGCGCTTCTTGCCCCAAGTAGTCTTCGCATCTCCGTTCGCCCATTCGATCAGGTCGAGCACTTCCTGGATGTAGTCCTGCATCTCGCTCATCGGAATACCGCATTGTTGGCCATGTCCGCCATGACTGGAGTTCTGGCATGGCACACCGGCAGGCAATACCGGCAGTGCTTCGGCACCAATATCCTCACAATACTGGAAGTACTCGAAGTAGCCCAAACCAGCCGTCTGGTGATAGTTCCAGATGTTGCGCTGCGGCTTGCGGGCTTCGAGCGGGCCGATGGTGTTCTTCCAGCGGTACATATTCTCCAGACCGTCGCCATGTGCCACACAGCCACCCGGGAAGCGGATGAAACGCGGTTTCATATCAGCCAATACCTGTGCCAGATCCGGTCGCAAACCATTCTTACGTCCCTTGAATGTATCTTGCGGGAAAAGCGAAATCATATCGAGCGCTACCGAACCGGTAAATTGCGGAATCAGTTCCAGGTGTGCTTTAGTAACTGTACGGGTAGCTGTGAGCAGTACTTCCTGCTTCTTCCAGCTGGTTGCCGAACAGTTTACGGCACTCACTCCGCACACGTCGCCATTGCCGTCGACCAGGCGAACAGTGATTTTTCCCCCCTTACCTTGCAGCATGCGACCGAAGAACGAGAAGTAATACTTGTTACCACTTTTCACAGGAATACCGCCAAAGCCTTCATTGACCAGTGCTGCACCTGTTTGTTCCACCGCCAACACAGCATAGTGCGGGTTGTTCGGGTGAATAGGGTCGGCAGTCTGGATATCCCACTTCGTGCCTTGCCCCTTCAGCGACCAGGCCTTGGTGCTATTCCAGGAAGGATCGCTGCCCTTCTTGTCGCTCAAGGCATACTCGAAGTCACGGTTCTGCACCAACTCGGCATAGATTCCGCCGTCGGCTGCATAGTTGATATCCTCGAAGAAGATACCGATGAGCATGTCACTGATGGATTTGCTTTGTGTCGGATTGACGGTAATGGATGCTTCGACCGGTTTCAGAGAAGCAAAACGAACGGCATCGCCCGCCATCGTCTCACCGTGCAGGATACGTTTGTAGTCGACCAACTTCTGGGCCTTGATCAGTTCGTCGATGGTATTCCAGGACACCTTCAGGATAGTACCTACTTGATCTTCACCAGCAATCTGTACCTTGGTACGCTGGTTGACACGAGCAGCTTCGGGCACCGACACAACCGGGGTAAACGAATGAAAATCTTTCGTTGTGGTGGCGTAAATGCCTTGTTGCGTTCCGGTTTTGCTCACCCAGGAAATGAAGTAATGTTTATCCTTCGTGCTATAGCCCACCTCGATAGCACCGCAGTTACCGGCAGTGGTCAAGATGGGATACGATTGCGGACGCCAGTTGATCAGGTCGGGCGAAGAAGCATTGGCCACCACACCATCCTTTTCGTTCACACTGAACAGGCAGCGCCATAGGCCGTCCTCGTCCTGAAACACAACCGGATCGAGCATACGTTTCTGCGCGCCCCAAGTACCGTAGTCGCTCCCCAAGAACTTATTTTCCGGGCCGATGGAGTTCCACGTTTCGGCATCAATGCTCCAGGCAAAGTGCATACCGTTGTGATTCGTGTTCTTGTCCGTGGCATACGCGAAGATATACGCCGAATCGGGTTCGTTCGTCGTCTTCATCACTGAAGCGGAGATGCTCTGCGAACAGAAAAACAGTAGTAATAAATAGGTAAGTTTGTTTTTCATGATATAATATAATTAATTGGATAAGATTTCAATTGGGCAAATATAACTAATAATCTATAGGTTACAATGCTTTTAGTGTATTATTTACACCTTTATTTAATTAGTGGAGAGTTGAGAGTGGAAAGTGATAATAAACATACAGATAATCACTCTCCACTCTCAACTCTCCACTAACTAAACACTAATGGAGTTTCACATACGTAGCGCTATCCCCTCCGCACTCGGGTGGAAGGTTGGGTAAGTTGGCCATGCCGACATAGTCCCAGTTGGCCCCGTCCGTAGATTCAGCAATACCGAGAGGAGTTTTGAAAACCCAGCTCACCCCCGGTAGTTCCGTCATCGTGGCCCGGCGGTTGGTGTAAAACATCCACCACTTTTCTACTTGTGGATTCCAGATGACGATGGGATCGGCTGCGCCGTCGTACACCGGGTCACGGAATATAGGTTTGGGAGCCAACACTCCCTGTTCAGCCGCAACAGCTTGCTCTCCCCAGACCACCGGCATGGAAGTTTCGTTCACCAATTGCAGGTTGGTACAAGGAGCCTGGCCGTAAGGAGACATAGCTTCTCCATGCTCGGGGTGTGTATAACCTACCAGAATCGGCAGCTCTTTCTTTCGGTTTTTCTCTTCATAAGGGCGAAGCAGAACTTTGTTGTTCTTTCCCTGTATGGTAGCCAACGCATGCACGGTACGGTCCGACTCATCGGGTACCACGCACAGATCGACCTCCACACCGCTCCCTTCCAGAAAGAGAAGCGGACCGTAATTGGCATCTCCCTTACAGTTCTTAATGACGGCTCCGTTGCCTACCCAATAAGCACGCTCGGTACCGATGGTGGTGCAATTTTCCAGCCGGACACCTCCGTTGGTACGTAGTTCGAACCCTCCACGGGTATTCTTGGCTGTGCAATTGATGAAGGTGATGTTTTTATTTTGCCCGTACGTGCGGTATCCATCCTCACACAAAGATTTCATATAACCGGGAGTCACGACGAATACCCCTTCCCGGTTGGGAGTCCAGGTACGGAACTTCACATCGAAAGCCGGACCGGATGTTTCTTTCAATACATCGTCGGTAGAACGAACCTCGCCCTCCACATAGCAATCTTCGAAATATACATTGCCCGCATTCTTCTGGATATAGAAACCATGTCCGAACGACCGCATATACAAGCGGCAATTCAACACCTTCGTGTTGCTTCCTGTAATCAGGAAACCACTGTGCTTCTGATGCCGGATGACGTCAGGACCTCCTTTCCCGAACAAGTCGCCATATCCATAGGGAAACGAGCCTTGCACCCGGATGGTGAAACCGGAAATCGTGTTGCCATCGCCTTCCACACAGAAGGCAGCCCCTCCGGGAGATGTGCCATTGCCTACATGGACAATTTCCAATCCTTGCAATGTGTTCGATGTTCCCGAAACCACTAATTCATTCGTGTGAATGGGATGACGAAGCTGTTTACGCAGTTGGGTATCGATCTCTAATTGAACTCCCCGGAAGTCGAACGTGTTGTGGCTGCCGGTAAAATTGAGATAAGGATATTGCTTCCGTTCCAGTCGCTGGGCGATGGAATCTTCGTTCAGGAAGTCTCTCATTTTGTAGACTCCCGGAGCCAGCTTTACTTCATGACCATTTTGTCCGGCATAATAGGCCAATTCCTTCAAACTTGATATTTGAATAACCTTGCCATCGGCCCAAGAAAAAGCTCCGCATAGAAATGTCAGAATAAATAACCTTTTCATGATTCAGTTACTTTTTGAATGTAATATCTTCGGTGAATTCTCCGACAAAGAAGCGACACATATCACCGGTTTTGTACCAACCCGGCTTACTGGGCATATCGTCGGTAATGAGTAGTCCGTTGATGCGCAGATTCTCGAACCGGATGTTCTTTACCATTCGCTCCTCGCTGTATCCGGAAATGATAGATAGTTCGGCGTTCTTACCGGTATAAGTGATGTCCTTGAACAATACATCTTCAATACCGCGGCCCGGCGCTGTACAATACTTCTTATTATAGAAGATACGCAGGTTGACCAACTGTCCCTGACGGAAATCTTCCACCCGGATATTCTCGAACCGGACGTTGCGTACCAGATTATTGTCGCCTACATTGATAGCCATGCAACCCTGGTAGTCGAGCTGACGTTCTTTATGATCCAGAATATCGATATTGATATAATTCAGGTCTTCCAGCACTTCCGGGTTCTTGGTATCGCCATGGATACCAATGAAAATGGGATGTGCCACATCCGCCCACAAGGTAGAGTTCTTCATGGTGACATTTTTGCATCCACCCTTATACTCCATACGCGTTCCGTACACAGTAGTACAATCGTCTGAGCTGCGGATAAAGACACCGTCATGCAGCACATTGTTGCTGGCGAAGACATTCATACCGTCGCCCCACTGATAATAGCTGATGCTCTTCACGTTGCGGATGGTTACGTCCGACGATCCACCGGTGGAACACTGTGCAGTGACCAGCCCTTCGACCAGTACATTCCGGGAATAAGCGATGCGAATACCTCCTTTGATGGTATGATCGACCATACCTCGTCCCAGTATCTTTACGTTCTCTACCTTTTCGGCTATCAACCGCCCCATAACGACGGCTCCACCAGCCACATAGACCGTCTTCCCGGAAGGAATCATCAGCTTCTGCCCTTCCACCTTATGTATACCGGGACCGAAGTAGATGACGTTGGGATCTTTCGGATCGGGTTTGTACGTTTCCACCGGATTGGCAAAGAGGTGCAGGTTGTGGAAGATATCACCGTTCACTTCCACCGACAGATTACGTGGACGATCCAACGTAAATGTAAGCGTATTGCCTTTTATCTGTGGCTCGATCTGGTAAGACAACGGACGTATCCGGGCTGTCTCGATCGGACCCTGGTTGAAAGTTACCGAGACTTCCACCTTTCCGGCAAAGTCGAAATATGCCATCGAAGCATCCTGTACCTCATGAGCGCGCTCTTTGACTTCGTCTACTTTAACGAGGTAAGAAGGGGTTGCTTGCCATGCCTGCCCTGCCCGTCTGACTTTGACGGTGAAGTCTGCATTCAACGCCGCCCCTTTGGGTGCGGGATAGACTACTAATTGATCTTGCGAATAAACGCTTGTGGTGGCCAGTAAAGCCACCACACATACTAACACTTGCTTAAAGTTTCTTTTCATGATATGATTCTTTTGATTTATCTCATTATACTATCCAATAATACGAACCAAAACGGATAAACACGTAAGCCAATAGCATGAAAAATTATTTAAAGTTCATTTGCAGTCCCCATTGTGCAGCCAAACGTTCGGCCTCTTGACGAGTAATCTGAACCACCGCACCATGCTTGGGCAGGAAGTTGGTGGCTTTCATCACTCCTTCGTTGAAATGCCCCAGATTGGTGAAGTTTACAAAGTCTGACGTTTCGCTAAAGCCGAAGTTGTGCGGCTGGATGCCGTAGATGTCATACATTAAGACCCATTTGTCTTCTCCGATGCGTTTGAATACGTGTGGAGCTTCACATGACTTTGGTTCCGGATCGTACCAGCGGGCATCGTAATGGAACTCGCCGTTTACCTTGTCAGAGATGGCTTGCTTGATGCCAGCCTGTCCGTCATGAGAGACATAAAACAGGTGATACTTGTCACCTACCTTGGTGAGGTCTCCGTCGATGGCAGTCACCGTCTTGTCCGGGTATTCGAACAGGAGTTGCGGAGTGGATTCCAGCTTATTGTAGTCTTCGTTGACATAGACATAATAGA
This sequence comes from Bacteroides sp., assembly GCA_031554505.1. GTDB lineage: Bacteria > Bacteroidota > Bacteroidia > Bacteroidales > Bacteroidaceae > Bacteroides. The sequence continues at coordinate 22,525 of JAVBVI010000120.1, forward strand.
GTTTATTGGGTTCGTTGTGGAAACGCATCGTATAGTAAATCATCAACTTACCTACTGCTTCATCATAAGTAGTTTCCGGTGCCCATGCGCAACCGATCTCACTGTAAGCAGCGGATAGATCCTGAAAGTTGATGTTGGTACGTTTCCAGTGAATCAAGTCCCACGATTTCATCAGAACCAAGCCTTTGTTGTTGCCCCAACCGTAGATCTTTCCGTCGCGTTCCCATTCCACATCACGCAGTCCGTCTCTTTGAGCGAATACGTGCAAGTCGGTCATGGACAAGTAGAAAGCTCCGTCCGGTCCGCGGTAGATATGCGGGTCGCGAATGCCTTTTTGTCCGGCAATGGTATCACCAGCCATGATGGGTTGGCAGTCGTTCAAAGCGGTGAAGCTGTATCCATCAGCGCTCAGAGCCATGTAGAGCCCATGCGTTTCGTCTTTATGGAATACCATCAGGTAGGCGCTCATATCCTTCTCGGAAGGTACGGCGTTCGTATAACGGAAGTTGCGGAAGGAACTCTTTCCTTTTCCAGCCGATACCAGAGTGGGACGCAGCGCATAAAAACCTCCATAATTATTGTGATGCATCTGCGATACATCAATGCCTTCGGCCAACATCGTCCAGTTGTTTCCGTCCTTGCTAGCCCAGAAGGTACAGGTGTTTCCCTGATTGCTTATCTTCAGGGAGAATCGTTTGCCAAATGTATGGGGTACTTTGTGGTTCTTCTCCGCGTTCGCATAAATAGTAAAAGTGCGGGCATCGGAAGTTACTCCTGCGAAGGCTTTCTCATTGTAAAACAATGTCAATCCGGCCTGGCTGCCGTTCCCCACCTCTACTTCTACCTGAACTTCGTAATTCTTGTCAGTAGGTGTGGTAAGCAGTTTGCGGGCATCAGCAGGTGTCTGTCCTTTGCCTTGCAGTATCAGTGTTCGGTCTTTGAGGGTGATGGATTTTGGGGCATACTCCTTCCAGAACGTCCATTGCAGTCCCAACTGCGCTCCACTGAAATCGTCTGAAAGTTCCATGCCGTTCTTTATTTGCTTTTCCGGAACGATGGGTTTGACTTGCGTGGTACTGCGATACCATCCATCCGATGTCCATTCGATAGGTTCGATCAATGTTTGGCGACCCAGTGTGTGATAGCCATTGGCATACGCATGATACACTATCCACCAATTGCCGTTCACATCGTCGATGATAGTGCCGTGACCTTTCGACCACCAGTTATCGGAAGGGCTGTACGTATGCACGATGGGGTTGTAAGGAGAGTTCTCCCACGGACCCATTACGTCTTTAGAACGTGCGGCTACCACCATGTGACTGGTGGGAGGTCCGGCTGTACCGCCTTCGGCAGAAGTCATGTAGTAATATCCATCCTTGTAGTTCAACTTAGGCGATTCGAGATACATACCTTCGGTGACCCACTTGGTGGGGTATTGCCAACCGTCGTAAGCTTTTTTGCGTTCGCCTACAGTACTCAGTCCGTCATCTGCCAACTGAATGACATAGCCTTCGTTTACATAGAGATAACGTTTACCATCCTTCCCTACAATGTGCCCGGGATCGATGCCGCCGATTTTCAAATCGACCGGACTGCTCCACGGGCCCCGGATATCATCTGCCCAGACTACCCAGTTGGTTCCGGCAGCCGGATAGTACAAATAGAACCGTCCATTGTACTTGATCAGATCGGGAGCCATGGCCGAACCGGTATACTCCGGAATGGCACGACATACAGGCTCCCAATTCATCAGATCCTGCGAATGCCAGATAAGAAAACCCGGCATGTAGTAGAACGGGGAATGGGTCATATAATAATCTTTACCGTCGCGAACGATGGTAGGATCGGGATAATCGCCCGGAAAGATCGCTTTCGGGTACTCTTGTGCCTTCACAGTACTGCTCAATGTGAGGAGCAGCAGGGCAGAAAGAAAAAAGGATTTAATTTTAAACATAACTATATTGTTTTTAATTTACATTTGTGCAACTACTATATTACTTGATACTAAATACGTTTCTGAGAGGAAAGACACTTAAACAGTCTTTATTCATTCTGTGTTCTCAATGCTTTTCCTGCTGTTGTATGTATTCATTGGGAGTGACTCCTGTGAATTTCTTGAAGGTACGAAAAAAGGAACTCTTTGACTTGAATCCGCATTTCTCGGCTAATGTCACCAAGGTGTATTTCTCATGAAGCTTTACTTTTACTGCTTGCTTAAATTCATCTACACGATAATAGTTTACGAAATCATAATAACCTAATTTCAGATAATGAGAAAAGATGGCCGATAACAAGTGCGACGAACATCCAATGGCCGTAGCTACTTCCGACTGTTTTAAATCGACGTTCAGATACGGCTTGTCTTTCTCCATATATGCCCGTAGTGTATCAATAATTCTTTGGGCCTCGTCATCGCTTAGCTTTACATAACTGTCGGATGGCGGCAAATCGGCATTCTCTTCCTGCGATAATGTGACAACGGGTGCCGGTATTACCGTCTTCTGTCTGCGTATGGCAAAGAATAAAAGTACTCCAAATACCAAAGTCCCGGATACATACCATCCCCAAACACGTTTTTTCTTGATCCGGAAAGTTAGCTGGTCGACCGTAGCCTCATTCAGTAGTTTACGAACCAGGAAAGTATAGGAGCCGCGGGGAAGGTTGTAAAAAGACATTTCATTCTTTCCTACAATCTGCCGCCAAATAGAATCCCGTCCCACCAGCATATACTCGTACCGCATTAATTCCGGATTCTCGTATCCCAAACTGGCAAAGCGGAATGTCACGTTATTACCATTCTCTTTGATAGCCAGAACCGAGTCGCAGTTTATGGTATAATTGTTGGCCAGGTGTTCGCCATTGACCAGCACTTCGGTGATGTGGATAGGCGAATGGTGAATCGCCTGCCGGGGATCGGCGATGACCAGCCCTTTGCTGCATGGTATCCATACTTCCCCTTGCTCATCGATCTGAACAACGGCTCCCGAACTGCTTCCCATCTCTCTATTCACCAATTCATTCAAGGAGGATAAGGAGATTTTCTCTAACTTGTCATCAGCTCTCGCGACACCAAAGTCGGTACCAAACCAATAAAACCCACCGGTATCCTGTGTCATGCTGTATGCACCGATGGTCCTGAACAGGCGACGGGCGCTTTTCAACTCTTTGTCAGCTGCAAAAACAAGATTGGGCAATTGGAAGAAGAAAAGTGTTCCGTCCTTCCCTTCGTGAATATATCGGAAGGCTTGTTTAGTATTGATCGGGGCTGGTAGATTCTGCTGTTTGCATTTCCCCGTATGACGATCGAACAGCGTCAGCCCTTTGTCCGTTCCTATCCAGAAACGATCGCCCGAATCGATATAAATACCATATACGATATTACCTGGCATGCCGCTATTGGCTGCGTTGTATTCCTTTATTTGCTGCAGGTGGCGATCGTAACTGTAAAGTCCGTCCGAAGCGGCAATCCACAGCATTCCTGTTTCGTCTTCCAAACACATAAATATGTCGTTCGAAGTCAGCCGGTCAGTAAGTGGAGTGTCCAGAAATTCGCCTGTTTGCGGATCAAATGCCGATATGCCACCCATGCAGGTACCTACCAGAATGTGATCGTCGAACGGGTAAAAGGAGAAGATCAGGTTGGAGCGTAACTTGTTTCCAATCTCTTTTCCACTGGTGAAGTAGCGTACATGGCCATCGCTCTCGGAGATGCGATAGAACCCTTCCCTCGTTCCAACAAACGTATAATCGCCGGTGTGCAAACTGCTACGCACAGTAATGTCTTTCGTGGTAAACGCTTTTTTTTCGTACAACCGGAAGGGAACTTCCACATTGCGCAGGAAACTCATTCCCAGGTAGTATTCCGTTCCGCACCATATGTTACCCTGCGATAACAAGACAGAAGATATCTTATTGGAAAGCAGGCCTTTCTTCTTGTCCGTATGATAAGTGATAGAATAGACAAGCTGCTTTTGGCCCAGATCGATCAGGTAGAGACCTTCGCCCGATGTAGCTACTCCAAGCAGCCCGTTCTCACTGGATAGTTGGTTGACAGGAACTTTGATATCTTCCCAGTAAGGTGCGAAACGGTAGGTTTTCAGGTCGAACTTCACAATTCCTCTCTTTTCCGTTCCGATGTAAAGCACATCGCCCACTTTCCGGAAGCAAAGAAGCCGGCCGCAATTGGATAAGGTATTCGGATAGATCTTAACATTGCCCGATTGGGACTCATACAAGGCTACTCCTTTGTTGGTAAGTAGCCAACTGTTCTGGTTGTCGACAATGGCGATACCCTGCACATGGTTATCGTCCGGATAAATGCTCTTAACATCGATAATGAAATGGCGCACCTGCTGACCGTCGTATATATACAGACCATTGGTGGTTCCTATGTACAGGTTGTTCCGGTCGTCTTTCTCCAAAGCCTGAACCGGACAGTTGATCTGTTCGGGAAACATACGTTCGGCCAACTGTTTGGAATGGTTCAGCCGCCATAATCCCCGGATATTGCCTACCCAGTATTCATGCCGGTGGTTCTCCAATATGGCGTTGACTAAAGAGCCGGCATAGATATTCAGTTCTCCTCCCCCTTCATATCTATAGACCAAGCTACGCACCCCATCATAGCGTTCGACACTGGTTCCGGTTCCCACCCAGATAAATCCGTCGGAATCCTGGTAAATGCAGTGGATAAAATGATCGTTGATAGTGCCTTTATCACCCCGCTGTGTGATGGCGTAATTCTGTGATATTGCAGGAAGGTTGACCAAAATAAGGAAGAGAATCCCTACGTATTTTCCTAGAGCGTTCATCTTTATTAGATTTGTACAGACAAAAATAAACATAATATTTCGGTTTTCTCAAAGAATGCCTATACTTTCTCCCATGCGATATCTGTTTTTGTCCTTCCTTGGAGCAGATCATCAGTAAAAGCATGTGTATCATATATTGCCTGTTGCCCATTGCTCTCTGCAAAAAATGCGAATCAATCATACATCAACCACTAAATCATAGATAACATGCTGATAATCGGATTGATGACTTGGTGGTTGATCAAGATAAATTACCGTTTATCAACCACCAATCAACCACCATCTCCC
>JAVBVI010000114.1:0-6402 GCA_031554505.1 Bacteroides sp.
TGGCTTCCTGGGCAACCGGTTGACCGGTACCATCGAATACTACGACAAGCGTACCAAAGACCTGATCAACAGTTATGCCGTATCGACCAACCGTTATCCTTTCGGCTGGATGGATGCCAACGTAGGCGAAATAAGCAACAAAGGAATCGAACTGACGATCAATACCACACCGGTAAAGACCCGCGACTTCACCTGGGAAACCAGCCTGAACTTATCGCACAACAAGAACGAAGTGGTAAGCCTCTCTAACAGCGCAAATTCTGTCGACTACCTGGATAAGGCTTATCTGAACTTAGGCGGATATAACACAGCCAACGTACAACGCATTATGGAAGGCGAACCTATCGGAACATTCTACACCTGGAAATGGGCGGGATACGATGAGTCCGGAGCCTCTGTATTCTATCAGTTCAATGAAGACGGTACTCCCGTTATGGGCACAGATGGTAAGCAAGCCACTACCGGTGACCCGCAGACCAAGGATAAAGTAAAATGTGGTAGCGCGCAACCCAAGCTGACTTATGGTTGGAACAATACTTTCAGCTACAAAAACTGGGCGCTGACAGCGTTTATCCAGGGCGTGGCAGGCAACAAAATATACAACGCTACCCGTGCACAATATAGTAACGTGTCGTTGGTATCTGCAGGTAAAAATGTACTGGCCGATGTCGCTACCGAACAGAAGGCTACGGACAGCCGTTCGCAAGCTCCTTCTGACCGCTATATTGAAAACGGAAGTTATCTGCGCCTGTCTACCCTGACACTGAACTATAACTTTGGCAAACTGGGAGATTGGGTAAACAATCTGCGCGTATATGCCACTTGCAACAACGTGTTCACCCTGACCGGCTATAAGGGTACCGATCCTGAGATTTCTTTAGGGGGTACGGCTCCGGGCATCGATGCACGTCACTCTCACTATCCGCGCACACGGACATTCATGTTCGGCTTAAACGTAAATTTCTAATCACATAAAACGCAGAGATATGAAGAAAAAATATATTCTCCCGGCAGCATTACTGGCTTTAACGGTAGGCAGCTGCACAGATTTGAATGTAGATGTCAAATCAATATACACAGAATATCCTGATTCGGACATTGCCATCGAGGCCAAAACGTCCGATGTATATTACGCTTTCGCCGGTCCTCTGAACCGTCGTTACAATGAGTTGGTCACATTTTCATCCGACGAAGCCATGGGTGTTAGTTTCGATGGCGACTACTATGATTCCGGTAACAACTCTCATCCTTCCTTGCACAATTCATTGCCCGACGATGCCTGCATCGGCTGGTATGGTGATTTGTCAGGTGGTATTACCAAGTGTAATCAGGTAATCATCGAACTGGGTGGCGACGAGGCTTCTCCTGCCACCAGTGCCCCCGTGCGTGCCGCACGCGCTTTCTATCACTTCATCCTGATGGACTGCTATGGCGATGTGCCTATCCTGGAACGTACTCCCGAAGAAAACGAAGCCGTAGAGCGTAAGCCCCGTGCAGAGGTGGCCCGCTGGATTGAATCGGAGTTGCTGGCCGTACGCGAAGATATGCCTACGGAAGTGAATAAGGCCAATTACGGCAGACCTACCCGTTGGATGGTAGAGGCTCTGTTGGCCAAACTTTACATCAACTGGAACGTATATACAAAGGACATAACCAGCACCGGATGGTCGGCTACGGATGCCAACGAAAAGTTAAGCGACTGTATTACTGCTTGCGATAACATTATCCGCAGTGGGTTGTTCAACCTGAGTGATGACTATAAAGCCAAATTCCTTTACAACAATGGTCCGCACATCAAAGACTTCATCTATGCTGTGGACTACGACTGCATCACCCGTCAAGGTATGAACTATGCCCGTTTCCGTACCTGGCGACGTGGCCAGAACGACGGTAGTGGCGGCGCCGGTTTCTATACCATAGCCATGAGCAACTCCGTAGGTGGTAATGTGGTCATGACCGAAGAATTTGCCAATCTGTTCAACCTGCAAGGTGACCGCCGTAACGATTGTGTCGTGGGAGGTGATGCTTATCAGATAGATGCCACAACAGCTGAAAAAACTGCGAACCGCAACATGTATCAGGGTGCAGCTGTCAGCTTTTCCAAGAGCATCAAGCTGAAAGATATCGTGGATAATGGCCATGTTGTGCCCCTCGGACCTGCTTACGACAACCTGAACACGGGTGCCACCGTCACTGGTTGGACACAAGGCTGGCGCTCCATCAAGTTTGCCGCTTACATAGTGGAATACAACCAATACAGCCGCAACCAGAGCAACGATGTGCCTGTCTTCCGCTATGCCGATATTCTGTTGACCAAGTGCGAAGCCATCCTGCGTGGTGGTAGCGCAACCAATGGTGATACTCCGCAGAGCCTGTTCAATCAGATTCGTACTTACGTACATGCTCCTTCGATCGGTGCCAATCCTACGTTGAGTGAACTGCTGGACGAACGTGGACGTGAGTTCTTCGACGAGAATTGGCGTCGCAATGACTTGATACGCTTTGGCGCTTACGAACGTGACTGGGGTTTCAAGAACATTGTCAATCCGGGAGCTAAAACCAAACTGACCAATCTTATCTTCCCGATACCGCAAGGTATGCTGGATACCAATACCAACTGGAAACAAAATACAGGGTATTAAGATTCTTTTCCTGATATGGGGCGGTGAACAGCCGCCCCATACTGGTTATATAGAACCAGCTTTTCTGATGCTAAAACTAACTGACAGGAATGCCCATAGTAAGTACCCAATAGGCATATGCCAACTATCTCTTTAACAAAAACTAAGTGGTCCCATTGCAACGGGACAATGGTCCCATTATAAGGGGACAATGGTCCCGTTGCAAGAGGACCATTGTCCCGTTGCAATGGGACCACTTAGTTTTTACTAGAAAAAGAGTTGCTATATACCTAAAAAGTAATTACTTTATGCGATTAAGAAAGTTATTTGATGCCATAGAGACCAACCGTTTGTTAAACAATGCTTCAACCCATGAAAAATAAATTGTTCTCACTATCTGTACGGTTATCCGTTTTACTGCTATCGTGTGCCAACGCCTTCGCACAAGACACAACCCTCACCCGGTACGTCGACCCACGCATCGGTTCTGAAGGATTGGGACGCGTATTCATCGGCCCTTCCTGCCCTTTCGGCATGGTAAAGCCGTCGCCCGACTGTACACCTCGCCCCAATAGCGGCTGGCTGCCCATGCCCGAGCAAGTGGACGGTTTCGCACAGGTACACGTCAGCGGAACCGGTGGCGGACCTAAGTACGGCAATATCCTGGTGATGCCTTTCGGACAAGGAATGGACCGCACGCAATACATCGACCACCGCAAGAACGAAACCATCAAACTGGGCTACTACGCCACGCAGTTCGAGCGTACCGGCATACAGACTGAGATTACCACCGCACCCCGGGCTTCCTTCTACCGGTTCACCTATCCGGCCGACTCGCTGAAATCGTTGGCCATCGACGCGGGCTTCTTCCTGGGCAAAAGTCCGATACCCGACAACCGGGAATCACAGCAGTTTGTCGGCTCGGAAATACAGATCGTCTCCGACCGGGAAGTCATGGGCTATACACGCATTCGCGGCGGATGGAACAACGGACGTGCCTACACCGTTTACTTCTATGCCCAGGCCGACCAGCCTTTCGTGCAGACAGCCACCTGGAAGGACGGACAGATCACCGAAGCGACTGCTCAATACGACTCGCAACAGAAAACCGGTGCGCTGCTGCGCTTCGGCTCTTCCGGCCGGGTGGTTCAGCTGAAAGTAGGCATCTCCTACCTTAGCTCGCTGAAAGCCCGTGAGAACGCGCAAGCCGATATTCCCCACTGGTCGTTCGAGGGTGTGCACCAGCAACTGCTCGACCAATGGGAAAGCCTGTTCCGGCAGATCGAAATTTCCCCGCGCACCCCGGAGGCATACAAGCGAATGTTCTATACCGGCCTGTACCACACCATGCTGATGCCGGTGGACCGCACCGGAGAAAACCCGCTCTGGGCCGACGCCGAACCCTACTACGATGACTTCTACGCCATCTGGGACACGTATCGCAGTTCGTCTCCGCTCATCACCCTGATCGACCCGAAACGGGAGGCAGACATCGTCCGCTCCCTCATTAATATCTATAAGCGAGATGGCTACATGCCCGACGCCCGCAGCGGCAACAGCAACGGTCGCACGCAAGGCGGATCGAACGCGGAGATCGTCGTGGCCGACGCTTTCGTGAAAGGTCTCGAAGGCATTGATTACGAGCTGGCCCTGCAAGCCATGCTGAAAGACGCCACCGTCCCCCCAGGCGGCAACGAAGAGGCAGAAGGACGAGGCGGACTCCTGCCCTACCTGCAACTCGGTTACATCCCCCACGGCATACCTCGTGCCGGTAACCGTACCGTTGAGTACTCTTATTGTGACTACGCCATCGCCCTGGTAGCCAAGGGGCTCGGCAAGGAAAAGATGTACCAACACTACCTGAAACAGTCCGGGAATTGGAAAAACCTGTGGCGCGATGACTACGAACATGCCGGAGCCAAAGGCTTCATCATGCCGCGCAACGCGAAAGGAGAATGGCTGGACCAGATACCTTTCGGGAAATCCAACCTGCAGAAACCGACCTTCACCTATACGCCCGTCACCTTCGAAGGTCCGTGGTACACTCCCTGGTGGGATATGTTTTTCTACGAGGCTTCTTCGTGGGAGTATTCGCTCAGCATTCCGCACGATGTCCCCGGACTGATCGAGAAATGCGGCGGTGCGGAACAGTTCGAGAAACGTCTGGATATCTTCTTCGACGAAGGGTTCTTCAATGTCAACAACGAACCGTCGTTCCTCTCGCCCTGCCTGTATCACTGGCTCGGAAAGCCGCACCGTAGCAGCGACCGCATCCGGGAGATCATCGGCAAGAACTACAATGACGGTCCCATCGGTCTGCCGGGCAACGATGACTCGGGCGCCATGTCGTCCTGGTTGGCCTTCCACATGATCGGCTTGTACCCTAACGCCGGGCAGGACTATTACCTTATTAATACTCCCTTGCTCGAAGAGACCACCTTCCGGTTGGAAGACGGGAAGACATTCACGGTCGCTACCCAAGGGCTCTCGGAGAAGAACCGGTATATACAGAGCATCACCCTGAACGGGAAGGATTATCCCTACTCCGCCATCCGCCACCAAGACATAGTAGCCGGCGGCGAGTTGCTGCTGAAGATGGGAAAGAAGCCCAGCCAGTGGGGAAAGCATTTATTCTCGAACGAAGAAAGTAACCAATAATGAAGAAGCAACGAAAGCAAACCATGAAAAGACCCATCATCCTATCGTTATTGCTGTGCATCAGCGCCACCGGAAGCTTGTTGGCCCAAAGCGTGATGACAGATACCTTGACGTTCGTATTCAGCCTGCATGGGCAAACCCGGAGGTATCAAACCACTTTCGAGGAACGGCAAGATACGCTGTACATGCATTGGGGCATAGAGCGGAACACGAAATGGCAGTCAGGCAGCTACGCCATGACCCGCAAGTCAGTAGAGCAAGCCACGCGCCTCAGCTTCCTGCAACCGGAAGACGGCAAGCACGTGCGCTTATCGGCGGAGGAAACCGTAGCCATCCTCTCGCAAGCTGCTTACCGGCAGTTGAAGGAACAACACGCATTCCTCTATAACCAGACCTATTACTCGGTTCTGCCCACCAACGAGAAAGCCGTAGGTTACCCGCTCATCCATGTAAAAGATACGGTAGAAGGCTGTGAAATGTGGATAGTAGACAATCCCCATTTCCCATTAATATGGAGGGTGCAGAACAATCCTTTAGAGATTAACTGGGAAGTACAAAGAGTACATTAGGATAAGATCCCACAAAAAGCCACGAGCGAAGCGATATGGCAAAAAAAGATCGGCCTCATTTTCGGAGCGTGAAGCGGAGCCTGTATGAAAAGCGTTAAAAAGGTTCGGCTGTCTGAACGGAGCAAAGCGGAGTGAGTTCCGAACCTTTAGCTTTTCGTGCAGGCGGAGTAGCGGAGAAAATGAAGCCTTGATTTTTTCTTTTGTTTCTTTTCTTTTGCATCAAGGCAAAAGAAAAGAAAAAGCACCGCTCCAGCCCCCCAACAAAAAAGGAGTAAAGACCCAGTCTTCACTCCTTTTATTGTTTTATCTCAAGCAATCAGTTATGCTTTTCTTCCGTTGTATTCGTCAGAAACAGTCAGTTTCTTTCGGCCTTTACCACGACGGGCTGACAATACTCTACGGCCATTCGCCGCAGCCATTCTCTCACGGAAACCGTGTTTGTTCTTTCTCTTTCTGTTCGAGGGTTGATAAGTTCTCTTCATTGCTATATATTTTTATTGTTATTATTCTACGTAACGGGCTGCAAAAATAGTCACTTTTTTTAAATTAACCAA
>JAVBVI010000029.1:0-27190 GCA_031554505.1 Bacteroides sp.
AACGCGGAACACCACGAAGGTATTCGGCTACGGCGAGCTTACGAACCTCCATAGAGTAAGGATCGCCTTTGACATGAGGATAATCTTTCTTTACCATATTACTTTTATAGGTTATGGTCAACCCATTTCAGGACAAGTCACGGTGTTTTAACTTATTTTACTGCTTTAAGCAAACTGTTTGTAAGCTGCTTTCAGCTTTTCGTCGTACTGGTTTTGTGCATAAGCCGGTCCGTTATACCGCTTGGCAAACTCTGCCCAATCCTTTTGTTGCAAGGATGGCAGTATGCCCGCTTGCTTGATAAAGCGTGCCAATAGCACCAATTGCCGGAATTCACTGTGACACATGGTCTGCACAAAACTATCCACACTTTCTTCTCCGCAGGCGGCAAAGTTAAAGCCCATTATCTGGAACATACCCCAACTGGCCGAAGCATCGGCGGCTTCGCGGTGAATGCGGCGGGCTTGTTCCAGGCGGTCGTACTCGCCCAGTCCGCCTTTGTAATGGCCTTTCTCCCACTTAGGATACAGGATATTCTCGTTACCTTGTACATACGCTTCGGGATTGATGCCGCGCTTCTTTAACTGGCTCCAAAAAATGTGTCCTTCAAAGAGAATAGCAGGCTTGCCGGGAGCAAAGAATCCTCCGCGTCCACCTGTTTCTACTTTCTGAACGGCTTTCAGGGCAGCTACCTCTACATCGAGCAAAGCAGCTACCAAAGCAAAGTCGTCCTCGGTTAACTTTTCGGTAGCCGGGCGGTTGGTTACTAACACGGCTTCCCAACTGCGGTAGTCTACAATGCCGTCGGCATCCAGTTTGTTGGTTCGTTGAAATTCGCATACGGCTGCATGGGTACTGGTGCCGAACGTGCCGGCAGTATCGGTAATGGTATATCCAAGTGCTTTCAGCTTGTCTTGCAGCAGGCTTACTTCTTTGCCTGCTGCTCCTGTTTTAATTGTTTTCATACAATGGCTTATTTTACTGTTTTTTATAAGAGTCTGTCAATGATGCCACCGTCCTGGTCGGCACCGAAGCTACCCAAAGCAACCGAGCGAATATCCGGCACATAACCCGGCCATTGACCCCGGCTTAATCAGTCGCGCATACACCCAATGGGAACCACCAATACCCCATCCTCGCGGCGGTAGGCATATTCTCCTCCGGTAAGTACCATCAGAAAAGAAGGGGCTCCCATTTTGTCGCTATTGATTTTACCGGCCAATGCTATCAGATTCCTGGCGGCCTCTTCAATTTGCCGGCTTCCCAACTTGACTTCCACTGCACCCCATTGTCCATTGCGCAACCGCACAATCATATCACATTCCAATCCGCTTTGATCCCGGTAATGAAAAATATCGCCGTCATTGGCATCGGCGTATATACGCATATCGCGAATACATAATGCTTCGAACAGAAAGCCGAACAGTTCAAAATCTTCCAGGATGCTGTCAGGGTTGGCCCGCAGAACGGCGGTGGCAATAGAAGGGTCTACAAAGCATCGTTTGACCGAAGTCCTTATGGCAGTTTTGGAGCGCAATGACGGTTGCCAGGCAGGTACATCTTCTACCACGAAGATGCGGCGCAGCGCATTGAGGTATATTGCCAGTGTTTTGTCCGACAGGCTTACATCAGTGGCTTCCATATCGGCCATAATGGTTTGTTGCGTGGTGAGTGTAGCAATGTTGCGCGCCAGCGAGCGCAGCAGAAGCCGAACTCTTTCCGGATTTTTCTCCGTGCCGTCTACTCGGCTTACGTCCATGTTGATAACCGACTCTACATAGTTGACCGCTACTTGCAGGGCAGCCGTACTCTTCATCCGTATAGAGCTGGGCCAGCCTCCCCGGCAGATGGCGTAGGCTATGTCGTTGATCGTAAGACTACTTATCCCCTCAATATCCCGGTTCTCTGCAAATAGAGATGCGAGCGATAGAGTTCCGTTGGATTCCTTCGATTCGAAGAGTGACATCGGACGCATGGTTATACGCGCTATACGTCCGGTGCCGGTGTGTTCCGTTTGATTGTCCTGAGGCACCGCCGATCCGGTCAGGATATACTGTCCTATCTCTCCGCTTCGGTCTACATCATACCGTACGGCATCCCATACCACCGGTACCGTTTGCCATTCATCGAGCAGGCGCGGTTTCTCGCCTTTAAGTAGCAGTGATGGCTTTGTGTCGGCCATTGCCCGGTATGCCGCAGCATTGTCAGGATCCTGAAGATATACGGCACTTTTCGAAGCCTGGTGAGCTGTTGTTGTTTTTCCACACCATTTGGCTCCTTCCACCAGAACTGCACCCGAAGATTCTAACTTCGCACGTAGCATCTGGTCGCTTATACGAGATAGGTACTTTTTGTTAGTCATAACTGTAATAGTTGTTTGGGACAAATATAGCTGATTTTATTTGACTTACCAGTCTAATTCCGTAAAATAGTGCGTTTTTACTCCGTGTTTTGTGGTCACTTCACTCCGTGTTTTGTTGTATATACCCGAAAATTTTTGACAGTCTTACGGCTGGAAAGGTTTCTCCCGCATCAGCCCGGACAACTTATAATAGTTCTCCAACTGTTTATTGATGATCGCCTCTCCGGCTCCTACCTCAATCATGCCACCGTCCTGGTCGGCACCGAAGCCACCCAAAGCAGCCGAGCGGATATCCGGCACATAACCCGGCCATTGACCCCGGCTCCAGGTGTACCCCAGGAGGAACGGAGTGACGGCAGCCAGTTCCATTTTCTTCTTCCAGTCTAATTGTAGCTGGATGAACAGTTCGCCTGGACATGCGGCCAGCACCAGGTCATTGTTCAGCACCACGGTGGTGAGGTGCACATGGACCGACTTGTTCTTATCAAAACGTCCGGTAAACGTGAGCGAGTCCGAACGGAACTTCATATCGGTCTGTCCGTCGGTGGCACTCAGTTGCTTAGCCAGCTTGACGACTTCGTACGCCAGCAAGGCGCCGGTGCGTTCCATCGGCGCATAGTCGGGCTTGATGGGATCGTCCGGTCCGGTACGGCGGCGGGCTATCTGCAGCGACTCGACGTTACCCCCTGCCCCTTGCACGAACAGGCAATTCACCTTATTCCCGAACGCCTCCTCCACCCGGCGGCAAGCCACACCGGGATAATCGGCCGATATCTCATGGTTGAAACACATGATGTCCGAGTGGCAGGCGTAGTTCATCATCACCACACGGGCTTGTCCCTGCATATCTTCTATCTTGATGACACCCACTTCCGGGTCCACCGGGCCGTGGGGAATCCGTTCCGGGTTCTCGGTTGTGTAATGATCGTCGGCAAACCACGACTCGCGCGCATGTCCGTCCTCGCGGACTATTAGGCGGTTGAAGCCCAGTTGCGGAAACGTCCGGCGTCCGTAAGCTATCCGGGCAGGGAACTTATTCTTCACTGCCATTCCCACGGCGGCGATGATCTGTTTCTCGTAGAAGGCCTCATACGAACTATTCTGAGCTTGAGGACCTGAGTGCGTGTGCGAGGAGCAGAACATCACCTCAGAGAGGCCGTACTGTTTCTTGCAGGCGTCGACCACTGCATCGCTGGTGTAAATGCCCAAGTCGATGGAGACGAATGCGATTTGTTGCCCGTCTACATCCAATACCAGACTCCGGGCGTAGAGAGAGTCGTGCAGCACTTCGTTGCTGGGGGGAGTGATGTTTATTTTGGCGGTTCCTGCCAGTAGTTGACCTTCGGCAGCCGATAGCTTCGCCGAAAAGCTTAGCACGCATGCCAAGCAGATAAGTAAGGGGGCTTTTTTCATGATAGTAGTGTGTTGAATTGATAAATTCCCTGCAAGATAAGGACTTTTCGGCAATAAAACTTACCCATAGAGAGTTAATTGCTTGATTATACCGTTGCCCTGGAGCGTATAAAGCACATTGCCTGCGGGTATTTGGGCAATTTCAGGCAGCATTTTGCTCTTCCACGACTGTGGAAAGGCTTCTTCACTATAGTGGAACAGCTTCTTCACCAATGTGGAATAGCCTTTCCACAGTCGTGGAAGAGCAAAATTACCACCGGGAATGTGACTTACTGCTTGTTGGGAAAATACAAACAGCTTCTTGGAAAATACATAATGTCTTTGACCTGAAATGGGTTGACTACAGTGTGTGAAGGCTGTGAAGAGTCGCTGAAGGAACTTCCCTTCATACTGAAATGCCGATGAACAGGTGGATACAGAACGTGTGAAGGACATGCATACCCGTAGAAGATTCTCTGTGTATATGACCGGATACTATGAGCCCATAGCCTGTTTCACTGCTATGGAGTTTTTGTACTGCCGGGGAGTTAGCCCGGTCTTTTTCAGGAAAGCCGAGTGAAAAGAAGACAACGAGATAAACCCGCAATTCTTAGCTACCTCTTTCACCGTGATGTTCCGGTCCTGCTCAAAGATTTCCTGCGCCTTCCTGATGCGGTAGTCCTGTACCACCTGGCTGAAGGAGGCGTTGTACCCGTCGTTGAAGAAGCGCGACAGGTACGTACGGTTCAGCGGCAGCACCACAGCTACATCCAACAGCTTGAAATCCATGTGCGTATACGGCGCGCGCTCCCTCATCCATTCCTCGAAAATCATCTTATACTCTTCCAGATGATCCGTATAGGTCCCTTTCAGCAGAAGACTTTCGTCCGTTTCGTTCAGCTGTATGGCCATCTCCTCGTTCATGGTTTCCCGGAAGAAGTTGTCCGGATAGGGGTTCTCATGGAACAGAGTCTTGTAGAGCGTCAAGCCGAAGCACAACTGGATGACAAGCTGATGGAGGAGGTATGCCCAGTCGCCCATGTTGAACACCATGAACCCGAAGAAGATGCTGATTCCCCAATTACCCCAGACGAAATATTTCAGCCAGTTGATATCCATGCGCGAGGTATCCGCGTAGTTTTCCCTGCACCAATCGTCATAATAATGTTTGTACCGTGTCATGAAGTAGAGCAGTGTGCACAGGTAGGCGAAAGTCATGATGAAGAGTGGGATGCGGAACCAGACATTGAACGAGCCTATCTGCCGGGCGAAGTCAGCAAAGTCGTTGAGCTCGGCAATGGGCTCCTGTGTCACAGCCAGCGTGCCAAAGTAGATGGAGGCAGTACACAGCCAGGGCACAAACAACAAAGCTCCCCGCTTCCAGTTGATCCATCCCGGACGAATGGTTTCGACGGCAAAAGGGTATGTCATAATGGCCAGCAGGTTGCCGAATATCAGGAAGAAGGGGGAGAAGAACTCATGAACGATGATGGGTTGCCCGTCCATATATACATGTATCAACCGGTTGGTATTGTCCAGAAACCACCACAGGAAGGTAGCGGAAAGAAGGAGCCGGGCCCGGTTGCCATTGGCACGCAGAAAGAGGAAGATGGCTCCGAGCAGGAACATGGCGGTCGACAATGTGTTGAGTGTCAGAATGAGTTGATCCATGAAGATGTGTCGTTGATTGGTTGCAAATGTAATCATATTTTTTTGTCTGTATGCGATGGGTGGTATATTCTCTTTGCATGGATATGCCTTTTTCGTTGAAAATGGTTTACTTGTGTGTCGGTTCTGGCGTTGTTCTTGTATTCCTGGTCAAAATCCGCCGGGAGTTGTTCGTTGTGGCATAAGCGAAACATTTTAGCCGGTAGCAACCCGATGGATCGGCAGATTTTTACAATCCAGCATGTTTTGTACAATCCCGTACTTTTTATGTATATTACCGAAAAAAGGACTGGATCTCCCGCCATTCACCCGTCCGGGTGAGGGCAAGCATCAGCAGTACCCGCGCTTTCTGGAGATTCTTTTTTAATTGACTAACAAAATGTTACTTTTGTCAATATGATAATACTATGCCCTCTACAGTCGCTTCGTTCACGCCCCGATAGTGTGTGGGGGAAAAACTCTTCGTGTTTAGAGATTTGTGTTCTTCAAAGTGTCGCTTTGTTTGTTCTTTTGTTGTCAAATTGATGTTTTGATTGGTTGTTTGTTGTTGTGAGTGTTTGTTTTTTCGTTGTTTCGCATCAATGTGTTGTATTTATCTTGGGCGGGAAATGGATGAAAAAACCGTAGACAAGAGTTAAATTCCGAAGGTTTAAAAGGTTCGAAGCGGAGGTTTTAAACCTTCGGGCCGTTGGTTTTAAACCTTCGGGTCGTTGCTCTACGACCAACGACTTTTCCCTCGTAGAGCAACGATCCTTTTCTCTACGAGGAAAACTGAATATTTAACCAAAAGTAGACTTGGTTAATGGCTTTTTGTATGTTTATACAGTATATTTATACGCGATATTTCGTGGAACAGTAAAAGATATGAAAACGAGCGTTACTAAAAAAGTTCTTTTCGATTGTTTTTGAAATCGAAAAGAGGATTTTGTGAACAAAATGTCAGTCGGTGCGTGCAAGCATGCCGGTCGATAGGCAACAGACTCCGCATGTTTTACTCTTCTGACGGGTACTTCTCTTTCTTTATCGATACATAAATGCTCCTAAATCACTACCTTTGCACCGAAAATTCAAAAAGACAACGAAAGTGATTTCTGTAGAACAACTTAAAGTGGAATTCAATGCGACGCCGCTCTTCGAAGAGGTATCGTACATCATCAATAAAAAGGACCGCATCGCGCTGGTGGGCAAGAACGGTGCAGGCAAATCGACCATGCTGAAGATACTGGCCGGGATGCAGACACCCACATCGGGCACAGTAGCCGTTCCGCGCGACACCACCATCGGTTACCTGCCGCAGGTAATGATCCTGACGGACAACCGCACGGTGATGCAGGAAGCCGAACAGGCCTTCGACCATATCTTCGACCTGCAAGCCGATCTGGAACGGATGAACCAGCAGCTCGCCGAACGTACCGACTACGATTCGGAGGAATACCACAAACTGATAGACCGCTTCACGCATGAGAACGACCGTTTTCTGATGATGGGCGGCACGAACTTTCAGGCTGAGATAGAGCGCACGCTGATGGGGCTCGGCTTCGATCGGAAGGACTTCGACCGTTCCACCTCGGAGTTCAGCGGCGGATGGCGTATGCGTATCGAATTGGCCAAGTTGCTGTTGCGCCGGCCCGATGTACTGCTGCTCGATGAGCCTACCAATCACCTCGACATCGAAAGTATACAATGGTTGGAAACGTTCCTCGCCACACGTGCCAACGCAGTAGTGCTGGTGAGCCACGACCGGGCTTTCCTGAACAATGTCACCACGCGTACCATCGAAATCAGCTGTGGGCAGATCTATGACTACAAGGTGAAGTACGACGACTTTGTGGAGTTGCGCAAGGAACGTCGCGAGCAACAGATGCGTGCCTACGAAAACCAACAGAAACAGATACAAGATACGGAGGACTTCATCGAACGCTTCCGCTACAAAGCTACCAAAGCCGTTCAGGTGCAAAGCCGCATCAAGCAACTGGAGAAGATAGACCGCATCGAGGTAGACGATGAGGACAACTCGTCGCTTCGCCTCAAGTTCCCCCCTGCCAGCCGCAGCGGCAGTTATCCTGTGATCTGTGAAGACACGGAGAAGGTGTACGGACAGCACGTGGTGTTCCACGACGTGAACCTCACCATCAACCGGGGCGAAAAGGTGGCCTTCGTGGGCAAGAACGGCGAAGGTAAGTCTACCCTGGTGAAGTGCATCATGAACGAGATAGAGTACGGTGGCAAGCTCACCATCGGGCACAACGTGCAGATAGGTTACTTCGCCCAGAACCAGGCACAGATGCTCGACGAGAGTCTAACGGTGTTCGACCCCATCGACCGGGTAGCCGTAGGCGATATCCGGTTGAAGATACGCGACATCCTCGGAGCCTTCATGTTTGGCGGTGAAGCGTCGGACAAGAAGGTAAAGGTACTCTCGGGCGGTGAACGTACCCGCTTGGCTATGATCAAGTTGCTACTGGAACCGGTGAACTTCCTCATCCTCGACGAACCGACCAACCACCTCGACATGCGTTCCAAGGATGTGTTGAAGGATGCCATCCGCGAGTTCGACGGAACGGTGGTGGTAGTAAGCCACGACCGTGAGTTCCTCGACGGCTTGGTAACGAAAGTATACGAATTCGGCGGCGGACTGGTACGCGAGCACATGGGCGGCATCTACGACTTCCTGCAAAAGAAGAAGATCGAAAGCCTGAACGAGTTGCAGAAAGGTCCTTCGCTATCGGCATCTCCCACGGCCGACACGGCCTCGAAGAGCATCGAACCCACTCAGGCTTCGGAAAGCAAACTTTCCTACGAAGCGCAGAAAGAACTGAATAAGAAACTGAAGAAGGTAGAGAAGCAAGTAACTGACTGTGAGGAGGAAATCGAACAGACGGAGTCGGCCATCGCTATCCTGGAACAACAAATGGCTACCCCCGAAGGTGCCGCAGATATGACCTTGTACGAACGTCATCAGAAGCTGAAACAACAACTCGCCCGCGCCGAAGAAACGTGGGAAGCGGCATTGATGGAACTGGAGGAGCTGAAAGGATAATTGTTCACCACAGAGTCACACAGAGTTCCACAGAGTTTTTCTTTTTTACTCTGTGGAACTCTGTGTGACTCTGTGGTGAACTAATTTTCTAAATATCTTATTCCGAAAACCTTTCTATCTGCCAATTTGTTTTTATCTTCGCAAACTATATTTAGCGAATATTTATTCGCCGAACGATCAATAAACCATATTTTAAGATGAAAGGAAGAAATTATTTACCTGTTTTTGCATTCTGCCTTATGACTACAGGATTCACCAACCCGAAAGAAAGTACACTCACATCGGGTATCGACCGTGCCAATCTCGACACGACAGCCCTTCCGGGTACTGACTTCTATCAATTTGCCTGTGGAGGCTGGATGAAGAATCATCCGCTCACCGGCGAGTACTCACGTTTCGGCTCCTTCGACATGTTGGCGGAGAACAACCGTGAGCAGCTCCGCGGACTCATCGAGGAACTGGCGGCCGGAACCCACGATGCCGGTACCATCGCTCAGAAAGTGGGAGGCTTGTACAACATTGCTATGGACAGCGTGAAGCTGAATGCTGATGGAGCTACGCCCATCCAGACGGAAATGGAACAGATCGCCGCGCTGAAAGATAAAGCGGAAATTTATCCGCTCATCGCCCGGATGCAGAAAATCGGTATTTCTCCTTTCTTCTATATTTATGTGGCGGCCGACGATATGAACAGTTCCATGAACATGGTACACACCTATCAAGGCGGATTAGGTATGGGCGAACGTGACTACTACCTGGAAGAAGATGCCGATACCAAAAACATTCGCGACCAATACCTGATACACATCAGCAAGATGTTCCGGTTGGTAGGCTATGATGCGGCCACAGCCGAGAAAGCTGTAAAAGCAGTTATGGCAGTGGAAAACCGTCTGGCCAAGGCTTCCCGTGATCAGGTGGAACTACGCGACCCGCATGCCAACTACAATAACCTGCCCATGGAGCAGTTGAAAAAAGAGTTCGCTCCTTTCGACTGGGATACTTTCCTGACCACTGCCGGATTTACTAATCTGGCAAGCGTCGATGTAGGTCAGCCCGGAGCCATCAAGGAAGTGAGCGCCGTGATTAACACCATGTCGATGGACGATCTGAAATACTACCTGCAATGGAACCTTATCAACTCGGCTGCTTCCTGCCTGAGCGATGAGATCTCGGCACAGGACTTCGACTTCTTCGGCAAGACCATGTCGGGTAAGAAGGAACAACAGCCTCGTTGGAAGCGCGCGGTGAGTGCGGTGAATGGCTCGCTGGGCGAAGCGGTAGGACAGATGTATGTAGAGAAATTCTTCCCCGCTGCTGCCAAAGAACGGATGCTGACATTGGTGAAGAACTTGCAGAAAGCATTGGGCGAACGCATCAACCAACTGACTTGGATGAGCGACGTAACCAAAGTAAAGGCACAGGAGAAACTGTCTACCTTCCGCATTAAGATCGGTTACCCCGATAAATGGAAAGATTACAGCAACCTGGAGGTAAAGGACGACTCGTACTGGGCCAACATGAAGCGTGCCAACGAATGGCAGCACAACGAAATGGTGGCCAAGGCCGGCAAGCCGGTCGATCCTAACGAGTGGTTGATGACTCCGCAAACGGTCAACGCGTATTACCAGCCAACTACGAACGAGATTTGTTTCCCGGCCGGTATCCTGCAATATCCGTTCTTCGACATGAACGCCGACGATGCCTTCAACTATGGAGCTATCGGGGTGGTGATCGGTCATGAAATGACGCATGGCTTTGACGACCAGGGCCGAAAGTACGACAAAGATGGTAACCTGAAAGATTGGTGGACGGCCGAAGACGGTAAGAAGTTCGACGAACGTGCCGCTGTGATGGCTGCTTTCTTCGATAGCATTCAGGTAGCTCCGGGCGTGCATGCCAACGGTAAGTTTACTTTGGGCGAGAACATTGCCGACCATGGCGGCCTGCAGGTTTCTTTCCAGGCGTATAAGAATGCCACGGCTACTGCTCCGCTGGCCGAGAAAGACGGCTTTACGGCCGATCAACGTTTCTTCCTCTCGTATGCCAATGTCTGGGCTGGAAACATCCGCCCGGAAGAGATCCTTCGTCTGACGAAGATCGATGAGCACTCGCTGGGTAAGTGGCGTGTGGATGGTGCGCTGCCGCAGATCGGAGCTTGGTACGAAGCATTCGGCATCACAGAAAACGATCTGATGTACCTGCCGGCAGACAAGCGGGTTTCAATCTGGTAATCCAATCCTATTCCTATATAATATAAAAAAGGCATCCTCGATCCGGGGATGCCTTTTTGTAGTATGTCTTTATGGGGTTACCCGGAAGAGGGTAGTACCGTGTATGGCTTGCCCGTCGCGGGTGAATCCTTCGATGGTGACCTTGAACTCGCCACACAAATCGGAAGTATAGAAGGAGAGGGTCGCGGGTTGCGGGAGTTGTCCGATACAGGGATTCCAATATAAGGTATGGCGGAAGTCGGGCTTCAGCGACTGGCGGGAAGCAGCGTCCGGATATTCGGGCGACGAGAACTCGGTGGGCAGTGACGGGCAGTCATATGCAACGAGCTGCGAGCCCTCGTCCAACTGGATAGCCGAAAGATTTTCCCGGTGGCTGACGAATGACACCAAGCACTCGAAGAGTTCGCCTCCGAAATAATACTTCCCGTCGTATATCTGGATGTAACGGATGTTTCGGGGGTTATAGCTCAGCATATGCTCGTGGTTGCGGATGGGTACACCGTCCAGCAGAAGCAAAGTATTGCCGGTGCTGAAACGGTTCTCGGACGGGATCAGTACACGGATGTGCTTCTTTCCGTCGATCTTGCGCACAACCAGGTGAAGGATAAACTCAATGATGGTTTCCTGCAATGTACTGAAACGGGTGTATTCGTCGAGGTCGTACACGGTGGGTTTCTTGAAGTAGTAATAACTGTCCAGTGGTACTTTCTGACCGAGCGAATCCACACCCATCACCTGTTTCAGTTGCGCGCCAATGAAACGGTCCATAAGGAGCGGGTCTTCGGCATGCACTTGCAAGGCGGGTAGTGATGTGGGGAGCACCTCTTCAAATGGGGAAACGATGTCCATCCGGTACGTGTTAGTATCGACCGAGGCAACAGAGGTCACAACTTCCTGAGGGCCGTACACTTCATTGGTATAAAAGAGGGTGGTTCCGTCCTTGTCGAGACGTCCGTGTATGTAGTGGATATCATTGCCTACGAAGCCGATACCGGCATGGTATGCAGGTTGTCCGTTGACAAAGGCCGGAGCAGTGGTTCTACCTAAGATGATGTGTCCTTCGTATTCAGGTTGCCAGCGCCAGTTGGTGATAGGGGTGGTGACGGGAACCTGTCTCAGCCAGGCTTCCGTGTCTACTGCCGGTAGCGAAGCAATGGAGTCGTTGCGGGAAACACTTACCACGAGGTCGGTAGCGTTGGCCGGAATGCCTTCCAGAGAGAGAGTCACTTGCTGGCGGTTGGTGTATTGCTGCTTGTCGGTCTTCACCCGTACACCGGACGAGGGAGGGGCAGGGGTATACAGCGCTTCTTCTGGATCGGCCAGTTTCAGGCGGTCTTTTTCGGATGGCTTGGCCAGGTTGATGATGGCAATCTGTCTTTTGAAGACCACGGGAGTGCTTTCGTTCCGCATGTACCGCGTATAGCCCGATAATTCGTAAGTGCCCGATGGGATGGTCAGTGGAATAGCGATCTTACCGGAGCCCTGCCCTTCTTCCAGGGCTAGCTTCAGTTGCAGTTGGGGTCGTTCCGTATCGCAGATCTCCACATATCCCACTTTGCTGAACGAAGAGGGTCGGAACTGGCTGTCGGTCACGAAGAATTTTACCCACATGTCCTCTCCGGCTACATAGCATGCCTTGTCGAGGTGCACGAATACACGTTCGTTCAGCGTTTCCTGCGCTTGTGCGGAGAAGGCGGCTACGAACAATAAAAGAAATATATATATCTGTTTCATGGTGCTGCTGTTTGCTTATTGATGATTGTTGGGCCAAAAATCCGGTTTGTTCTTAGTTCCCCGGGCGGTGCAGTCCAGGCATGTTCTACTGGCCATGCTTTCCAGAACACCATCCCTCTCTGAGTAGATCCACGGGCGGAGCCCCATGTTGTATATGTCTTGATAGGTAAGTCCCTGTCCCAACAATGTATTGATAGAGTCTTTGTCGATTTCTTCGCAAGACTCTCTATAGAAGGAGCTTATTTGTGCGGCACTGATGAATATCCGGTAGCTCGTGGCATTTTGGGCTACTTCGATGTGTCCGATCACTTTCTTGTCCGGGTCGGTGATGCAGTTGATATTGCCTTCTATTTTGGAAGGCTGTGGGGTAAACAGGCCACCCATTCCTACGTTTCCTTTGGCTTTGTCCAGATAGTACTCATATCCTGCCTTGCTGATGGCTTGTTGGGTAACGACTACGGAGTAGAGAACACTGAAGCGGTCATCGTTCGGTGTTTTCTTGTACAGGTTATGGTTAATGATCCGATTTTCGGTCAGCTTCTCGGTACTACCTACCAGGATATCCTTACTGCTGTTCTTTCGCCAGCAATAGAAAATAGGCAACGAGTAGTCCAGGTAAATATTGAACTTCTCGTCAAAGAAAGCATAGGCACCGTGAAAGGAGGTTATTTCCCAGTCCTCCGTGTAGTTCCACATGAAATAGGAGGCTTTGGGGTCTTCGTTGTGAGTAGATACCCGGAGCGAGACGTCGCCTCTGTATTCGGGCTGTACCCAGGATATGCTGTCAATAACGGGAGTATGGAGGGGCTGGGAGAGTTCCGATAGGTAGGTGTCTCCATTGTATTCGAACTCAATGCCGTAAGCCACGTCCGTGTTCAACTTTCCGATGGCCAAGCTATGTACTCCATTATTCCTATAGGTGGCGTATTCGCTCTTGAAACCGTCGCTTCCGACGATACGGAGCTTCACCTGGATGTTGTCGTATCCGGCAGGAGGGGTTCCTTCGTTCAGGGAGAAACTCTTGCTGAAATAGAAGTTGATGACGGAGTCACTCACAATATTTCCTTCGACTACCAGTAAGTCGACATCGCTGGTAGGAAGTTGGGCGTTGAACTCGGAAACGCAGGCACTTGCTGTCCACACCAGCAGTGTATAAAGCAGGATTTGAAGTTTTTTCATATTTAGAATCGGATATTATAGGTGACAAATGGTATCGGGGAGCCGAAGATAGACATCTGGTAGCCTTGGATCTTTCCACCTTCCGATACATAATAAATGGAGTACACGTTCTTCCGGGCGGTAACATTGTACACGCCGATGGAAATGGAACTGTGTGTCAGCAGGGTCAGCTTGTGGCTGGGCTCAATATTGAAGGCAATATCCGTACGGAAATAGTCGGGTATCCGGTAAGAGTTACGGTCCATGTAGTATACGCGCATGGATTGCAGGGTGCGGTCGTAATACTGTCCGGCGGGAATAGTAACAGGACGGCCTGTGCTGTAATCTGTGTTTACGGAGACGCTGTAGCGTTCGGTGAACTTGTAGTTGGCCACCAACTTGAAGTCGTGCGGCTTGTCATACTCGGTGGGATACCACTTGCCGTCGTTTACCGGATTGGTAATTAACTTGTTGTTCTGGCGCAGGAAGGTACGTGAGTAGGTGTAGCTCATCCAACCGTTCAGTTTGCCGGCGACTTTCTTTACGGAGAATTCCACTCCATAGGCATGCCCTTCGGTGTTGATGACATCGGTTTCGATGTGATGGTTCATCAGCAATTGGGCTTTGTTGCGGTAGTCGAGATAGTCGTTCATCCGTTTGTAGTAGCCTTCGACGGAGTATTCCCAGACATCGCTGGGGGAGTTGAGGTAAACGCCTCCGGCTACTTGCCAGCCACGTTGTGGCTTCACGTTGTAATCGCTCAACTTCCAAGTGTCGGTGGGCGACATGATCGCTGTGTTCGACAGTTTGTGGATGTACTGGCGCATGGAGTTGAAACCAGCCTTTACCGACAGGTTATCATTGAGCGCATAGCGGGCCGAGAGGCGGAACTCCGGTCCCATGTATGTCTTCAGGATCTTGCCTGCTCCGGCCTGAACCGTATCGGTTACAGTCGACTCGTGCGGCAATACGTCCGATTGGTATTTGAAGTACTGGCGCGGCCCCAAGGCATTGAACAGGGAGAAGCGTAGGCCGGCGTTCACCGACAACCGGGGGCTGATTTCCCATTCGTCGCCTAAATAGATACCCGATTCGAGTGCCTTGTCTTTCTGTAACACGTCGCGTTTCACTAAGGAGTTCTCACCTTCGGGTTCGTATTTGCCCGAATTGATATTGTAGAGCATAGACTTGAAACCATATTCGAGCTTATGTTTCTCGTTCAGCGGATAAGTGAAGTCGGCTTTGACGAAAAACTGGTTGATGTCGAACGACAGTTTGAAAGCGGCAGCTTCTTCGATGGTTTCTGTGTTCTTGTAATCGTAATGGTCATAACCTGCGGTGAAGTATCCCACGAGCTTTTCGTTGAATACGGTTCTCCATTTGGCCGAAGCGTTAAAGTTGTTATAACCGTATTTCTCGTTATTATTGAAAGAGAAACGGTCGTGGCTGTAATAACCGTATACATTCAGGTTGTTTTTGTCATTCACCCGGTGCGAATAGACGAGTCCCAGGTCATAAAAGCCTGCTTTCCCATCATTATATCCGCTCTTCTTGGGCAGGGTTCTCAGTATCCAGTCCGAATAGGTGGTGCGGCCGCTCAGCAACAAAGACGAGCGCTCCTTGACGATTGGTATTTCCAGGTTCAGCTTGCTGGTTACCAATCCCAACCCGGCCGAACCGGTGAACTTCTCCTTGTTGGCTTCTTTGCCGGTGATATCGAGTACGGAAGAAATACGCCCCCCGTAGCGGGAAGGAATGCTGCTCTTGTATATTTCTGCATCTTTCACCATGTCCGAGCTAAATGCAGCGAAGAACCCGAACAAGTGGTTGGGGTTGTATATCGTTCCGTCGTTGAGCAGAATGAGATTCTGATCGGTAGCTCCTCCGCGTACATTAAAACCGCTCGAAGCTTCGCCCACTGTCTTCACGCCTGGTAAGGACTGGATAGCTTTCAGCACATCGACCTCGCCCAAAGCCATCGGGATATTCTTGATCCGGGCCATTTGCAGTTTGTCTACGCCTATTTGAGTACCTTTGACATTCTGGATGCGGCCGGAGGTAACAGATACTTCGTCGAGCATGTATGGTTCTTCTTCAATTTCGATATCCAGAGCTCCGGAACTGTACAACATCAGTTGGCGGCGGGTGTTCTTGATGTTCAATCCGCTGATTTCCAGTTGTGAGCGACCGGCAGGCAGAGTGATGGAGAAGTTTCCGTTCTTGTCGGTGGCCACTGCTGTCCAGGGACTTCTTAGCACCAGGTTGATGCCAGCCAGCGGGTCACCCGTTTTGAAGTCGGTGACTTGCCCGGTAAGCTCCACCTGTTTGGGCAACTTCTTAATATACGGATCGCCGATACTGTAAACCTTGTTCTCTGAGGTAGCTTTCTCTTTTACACCAGTGAACCGGGTATACAGATCTTCGCCATACATAGGCAACTGTTCGCCGGTTAGCCCCGAATGGAACGCAGTGATCAGTTGGGTTTCTTTCAATACGAAGAATGTTTGTCCGTAGGTGGAGAAATGGTAGGACGTACCGGCGAGCGCCTTTTCCAGCTGTACGGCAGGCGATGTCTCTTTGAGTGCGGAGGCAGGAACCATGAACGGTTGTTCGATGATGGCATATACCTGCCAGTGGCTGCTCTGACGGATCTCGTTCAGTAGCACTTCAATGGATATACTGTCTCCGGATACCGTATGAGAAGTCTGTGCCGACAACCTAGTGGGGAGCAGACCCAGTATCAGGACGGCTAAGATAAATGTGTATCGTTTCATGGTTTTGCTTGTTTGCTGATTGTTTCATTACAGAAAGTAGCCAGCCGCACGAAGCGTTGCTCCTTTTTCTCTGCTTTACTGTAGGAAGCGGGATACTCGTTCTTGTGTGTCTTTTCAAATGCTTTCATTTGCTTTTTCAGTGAAGGGAATATTTTGTTGAACGAGCTTCGGCTCTTTACAGAATAATGTATGCCTTGGTGCACAATATAATATTTCTGTGTAGGGGAGAATTCTCGCTGTGCCTTATCGCTTGGACTGAGCATCTGGTAACTGAGCCGGCAGAGCAGTTGCACCTGGTCACCGTCGGACATAACCATATAATATCCTGTCGGTAAACCGCTGTGGACGGGAGGTGTGTGCCAAATAAAGACTCTTCCGTGTAGCTCAATTTTTTTTATGTTGCGTGGGTTTACCACAACTCCGTGGTGAGCTTCCGGAGTAAGGATGATCAACTGGTCTTTGTGAAGGTCGATTTTAAGTAATTGATTCGGATAAAAGGTATGCTCAAAATAAATATTCCCGGTGTTGTATTCCCGTGAAATATAATAAGGCATGTTGGAATAAAAGTAAGGATTATAAATAATTCCTATTTCGCCAGCGTACGCCAATGCGTTGTCTCCTGCTTTTTCCAGATATTTATTTTCAATCGAATTCTGTGAATGTCCGGTCAGAAAACCGCCTAACAGCACTCCTGAGAGGATAATTCGAAGGCGCCTGATGTGTTGATACTTCATACTTTTCAAAAGATTAATTAAAAGTTCTTCAAATATAGAAAAAATATTCAGTAATCGCGAAAAAATAAGTTGTGATAGTTTTCATGCCAACAGCCTGTCTCCTATCTACGCCCATCAGTAGTAGGGCTGAATAAAACTGTTCGTTCTCTTTCGAATATATATTTCCGGGTATGAAGACGAGTCTTATTTTTCTTACCAATAGCTAATCTTATCAGTGCACTAATAAGAAAAGAATAGTGCATTGATAAGATTAACCGTTAGCAAGTTTCTGAATAGCTATGCGCACAGGCGAAAATAAAATCAGGCAAGCAACCGGCTAATCTGTACCAGCTTGTTTTTAATCATTACTCAAGATAGGGAAACTAATTTTTATTGTTATTTCACTTCTTATTTGTTATGTGTGATAAACAATATTTTGTAACTTTGCCCACCAAACATAAATGAGCAATTAAATGTCTGATTCTAAAAGAATAAAAACCGCATTAGTCTCGGTTTATCACAAGGAAGGTTTGGACGAAATTATTACCAAACTGCATGAAGAAGGAGTAGAGTTCCTGTCGACCGGTGGAACGCGTCAGTTTATTGAGTCGCTGGGATACCCTTGCAAGGCTGTTGAAGACTTGACCAGTTATCCTTCTATTTTGGGAGGTCGTGTGAAGACGTTACACCCTAAAGTGTTTGGAGGAATCCTGTGCCGTCGTAACCTGGAGCAAGATTTGCAGCAGATCGAGAAATATGAGATTCCGGAGATCGACCTCGTGATTGTAGACTTATATCCGTTCGAAGCAACAGTCGCTTCGGGAGCGGATGAGGCTTCTATCATTGAGAAGATCGACATAGGCGGTATCTCGCTGATCCGTGCGGCTGCCAAGAATTACAATGATGTGATTATTGTGGCATCGCAACAACAATACAAACCGTTGCTCGACATGCTGATGGAGCACGGTGCTACTTCTTCACTCGAAGAACGTCGCTGGATGGCGAAAGAGGCTTTTGCTGTATCTTCGCATTATGATTCGGCAATCTTCAACTATTTTGATGGCGAAGAAGGCTCTGCTTTCCGCTGCACTGCCAATGACCAGAAGCCGCTTCGCTACGGGGAGAACCCGCATCAGAAAGGATACTTCTATGGTAACCTGGATGCGATGTTCGACCAGATCCACGGAAAAGAAATATCTTACAACAACCTGCTCGATATCAACGCTGCCGTAGAGTTGATCGATGAGTTCGACGAGGTGACTTTTGCTATCCTGAAGCATAATAACGCTTGCGGGCTGGCATCGCGTCCGGTGTTGCTCGATGCTTGGAAGGATGCTTTGGCTGGCGACCCGGTATCTGCTTTCGGTGGTGTGCTGATTACGAATGCCGTGATCGACAAGCAAACTGCTGAGGCTATCAACGAGATTTTCTTTGAGGTAATTATCGCGCCGGATTATGATGTGGATGCACTGGAAATCCTGGGGCAGAAGAAAAATCGTATTATCCTGGTACGCAAAGAAGCTAAATTGCCGAAGAAACAGTTCCGTTCGCTGCTGAACGGCGTGCTGGTTCAGGATAGAGACTTGAATATTGAAACGCCTGCCGACTTGAAGCAAACTACCGACAAGGCTCCGACATCAGCGGAAATCGAGGATATGCTGTTTGCCAACAAGATTGTGAAAAACAGTAAGTCGAACGCCATTGTATTGGCTAAAGGTAAACAATTGCTGGCAAGTGGCGTGGGACAGACTTCTCGTGTGGATGCTTTGAAACAAGCCATCGAGAAAGCTAAATCTTTCAACTTTGAATTGCAGGGAGCTGTGATGGCTTCGGATGCATTCTTCCCTTTCCCCGACTGTGTGGAGATAGCCGGTAACGAAGGGGTGACTGCAGTGATTCAGGGGGGTGGGTCGGTGAAAGATCATCTGACATTTGATTATTGCAACTAACAGGGCATTGCATTGGTAACGACCGGTATTCGTCACTTTAAACATTAAACAAAAAACGAAATATGGGATTATTCTCTTTTACACAGGAAATCGCGATGGACTTAGGTACTGCCAATACCATTATCATAACGAATGGTAAGATTGTGGTGGATGAGCCTTCGGTGGTAGCACTCGACCGTCGTACAGACAAGATGATAGCCGTGGGTGAAAAGGCTAAGCTGATGCACGAAAAGACCCACGAGAATATACGTACCATTCGTCCGTTGCGTGATGGGGTTATTGCCGACTTCTATGCCTGTGAACAGATGATGCGTGGTTTGATCAAGCAGGTGAACAATAAAAACCGCCTCTTCTCTCCGTCGCTCCGTATGGTGATCGGTGTGCCGTCGGGAAGTACGGAAGTGGAGCTTCGTGCTGTGCGCGACTCTGCCGAGCATGCCGGCGGACGTGACGTGTACTTGCTCTTCGAACCTATGGCTGCCGCTATTGGTATCGGCATCGATGTGGAAGCACCCGAAGGAAACATGATTGTTGATATAGGTGGTGGATCGACTGAGATCGCTGTCATTTCGTTGGGTGGTATCGTATCGAACAACTCGATCCGTATTGCCGGCGATGACTTGACTGCCGATATTCAGGAATACATGAGTCGTCAGCATAACGTAAAGGTCAGCGAACGTATGGCCGAACGTATCAAGATCAATGTAGGTGCAGCGTTGACCGAACTGGGTGACGATGCTCCCGAGGATTATATCGTACATGGACCGAACCGTATTACGGCGTTGCCGATGGAAGTTCCTGTATGCTATCAGGAAGTGGCGCACTGCTTAGAGAAATCGATTTCGAAAATTGAGACGGCTATCCTGAGTGCTTTGGAGAATACGCCTCCTGAACTGTATGCTGATATCGTTCACAACGGAATCTACCTGGCAGGTGGTGGCGCTTTGTTGCGCGGACTTGACAAACGCTTGACCGATAAGATTAACATCCCCTTCCATATTGCCGAAGATCCGCTTCACGCAGTAGCCAAGGGCACGGGGATAGCATTGAAAAACGTAGACCGTTTCTCCTTCTTGATGAGATAACGGATTCAGGGTATATCTATGCGGAATCTACTGAACTTTTTATTTAAATACAACTACTGGGTCCTCTTTATTATTTTAGAGGTAACCAGTTTTGTTTTGTTATTTCGTTTCAATCATTACCAGGAAAGTGTTTATTTCACTTCGGCTAATGCAATGGCGGGTAAGATTTATGAAGTGTCGGGCAATGTTACTTCTTATTTTCACTTGAAAGCTATCAATACCGATCTGCTCGATCGGAATATAGCGCTTGAACAACAGGTGGTCAATTTGGAGAAGGCTTTGTTGGAACGTTCCATGGATTCGACAGCAATCAATAATATCCGGAACTTGTCCCAAACGGACTTTCGGGTTATGAAAGCGCAAGTGATTAATAATAGCCTGAACAGGGCAGACAACTACATCACACTCGATAAGGGAAGCTCGTCCGGAATCCGACCCGAAATGGGGGTAGTGGATGGCAACGGAGTGGTAGGTATTGTCTACGAGGTCTCGCCTACTTACGCCTTGGCCATTTCTGTGTTGAACAGCAAGTCGAGCATCAGCTGCAAGATTGTGGGAAGCGAATATTTCGGTTACCTGAAATGGGAGCAGAACGATCCGCGTTATGCTTATCTGAAAGATTTGCCCCGTCATGCGGAGTTCAATCTGGGAGATACGGTGGTGACCAGTGGATATTCTACGGTTTTCCCGGCAGGTATCATGGTAGGTACGGTAGACGATATGAAGGACTCTAAGGATGGTCTCTCTTACCAGCTGAAAGTGAAACTGGCAAGCGACTTCGGAAAGATCAGAGATGTGTATGTGATTGCCCGGAATGGACAAAGCGAGCAGAAAGAGTTGGAACTTAAGGCGACGAAACAGGAATGATCATAAATTATTTGCATAAGATAGGTTGGCTTGTCGGATTGGTACTGGTCCAGGTGCTGATTCTGAATCATATTCATCTTTTTGGATATGCCACGCCTTTTTTGTATATCTATCTCATCTTGAAGATAGAATCGGGGACTTCCCGTAACGGACTTATGCTTTGGGCTTTTTTCCTGGGATTGGCTGTGGATATGTTCTCGAATACACCAGGAATGAATGCGGCTGCTACGGTGGCATTGGCTTTCTTTCGTCCGTTCATCCTTCGTTTGTTTACACCGCGCGACATGCTTGAAAGCATTGTCCCATCATCCAAGGCATTGGGTACCGGCAATTTTATTAAGTATGTAGTGACGGCTGTCTTCATTCATCACCTTATATTGGGGTTGATCGAATACTTCTCTTTTACAAGTATCTGGCTCTTGTTGTTGAGAGTGGTAGCTTGTTCGTTGTTTTCCATCGTTTGTATATTATCTGTTGAAGGAATAAGGAAGTAGCGCATGGCAAAGGATTATTCGTTGGAGCGGCGTAAGTTTGTCCTCGGCGGCATGGTAGTTATTGTGGTGCTGATTTATTTGATTCGGCTTTTTTCTTTGCAGCTCATGACGGATGACTATAAGAAAAATGCCGATAGTAATGCTTTCCTGAACAAAATTCAATATCCTTCGCGAGGGGCCATGTACGACCGTACGGGCAAATTGCTCGTGTTTAATCAGCCGGCATACGATATTATGATCGTGCCTAAGGAGGTCGTGAATCTGGATACGCTTGATTTGTGCCAGACACTGAACATTACCCGGGCGCAGTTTCTGAGAATCATAAATGACATGAAGGACCGGCGCCGTAATCCGGGCTATTCCCGCTATACTAATCAACTGTTCATGTCGCAACTCTCGGCCGAGGAATGCGGAGTGTTTCAGGAAAAGTTATTTAAATTCCCCGGCTTCTATATTCAACGGCGTACCATCCGGCAATACAACTATAACTCGGCTGCCCATGTGTTGGGCGATATTGGCGAAGTGTCCATGAGAGATATCGAAGCGGATGATTATTATATCCGGGGCGACTTTATCGGTAAGCAAGGAATCGAAAAATCGTATGAAGAATACCTGCGTGGCGAGAAAGGAGTGGAGATACTTCTGCGTGATGCGCATGGGCGAGTACAGGGTCGATACATGGATGGGCAGTATGACAAAAGCCCAGTTCCCGGTAAGAATCTGACATTGAGTCTGGACATTGATTTGCAAATGCTGGGCGAGCGATTGATGCAAAACAAGCTTGGGAGTATTGTAGCTATTGAACCGGAGACAGGTGAGATTCTATGCATGGTTTCAGCGCCTACCTTTGATCCGCGTTTGATGGTGGGACGACAACGAGGAAAGAACCATCAGATATTGCAGATGGATCCTCAGAAGCCTTTGCTGAACCGTGCTATTATGGGTACCTTCCCTCCCGGATCTACCTTTAAGACAGCGCAAGCATTAACATTCCTGCAGGAAGATATCATTCAGCCTTCTACTTCATTCCCCTGTTCGCATGGATTCAATTACGGAAGCCTGCATGTGGGTTGCCACGCGCATCCTGCACCGCTACCGTTGATTCCGGCTGTGGCCACTTCGTGCAACTCCTATTTTTGTTGGGGATTGTTTCGTATGTTTGGTGATCGTAAGTATGGGTCGTCACAGAAAGCTATTACCGTGTGGAAGGATCATATGGTGTCTCAAGGATTTGGTTACAAGTTGGGAGTCGATCTTCCAAGTGAGAAGCGGGGCTTTATCCCGAATGCCGAATATTATGACAAACCTTATAAAGGTCGTTGGAACGGACTTACTGTCATCAGTATTGCCATTGGGCAGGGGGAGATAACAGCTACTCCCTTACAAATAGCTAATCTGGCTTCGACGATTGCTAACCGCGGCTTCTATGTTGCTCCCCATATTGTTAAGCAGACTCAGGGAGTCGAACTGGACAGCATTTATCAGACTCGTCACTATACAAGCATCGAGCGTAGGCATTACGAAGAGATCGTGACGGGTATGCGGGCTGCTGTGACAGGAGGAACTTGTCGTTCGGGGGCCATTCCCGGTATCGAAGTTTGCGGTAAGACGGGAACAGCCCAGAATCGTGGGCACGACCACTCTGTGTTTATGGGATTTGCCCCGATGGACAAGCCCAAGATCGCTATTCTCGTTTATGTTGAGAATGGAGGTTGGGGAGCCACATACGGAGTACCTTTTGGCTCGTTGTTGATGGAGCAATATCTGAACGGTAAACTGTCGCCCGAAAGCGAAGCGCGTGCCGAAGAATTTAGTAACCGGGTAATACAATATGGTGACCAGGAACGTTAGTGTATGGAAGTCTTTGGATTGGGTAACGATTATGCTTTACCTGATTCTGGTAATCTGCGGATGGTTCAGTGTCTGTGGAGCAAGCTATGAGTATGGGAACCAGGAGTTCTTTGACTTTGCTACCCGTTCTGGTAAACAGGCTGTCTGGATTGTCTGTTCCTTCGGTCTGGCTTTTGTGTTGCTGATGCTCGAGGATCGGATGTACGATATGTTTTCCTACCTCATCTACGCGGGTATGATTCTGTTACTGATCGTTACTATCTTTATTGCACCTGATGTGAAGGGGTCGCGTTCTTGGTTGCAGATGGGACCTGTCAGCTTGCAGCCTGCTGAATTTGCTAAGTTTGCCACAGCCTTGGCGCTTGCCAAATACATGAGCGGGTATACCTTCAGTATCCAAAAAATGAAATGCGCTTCTGTGGTCATTGCATTGATCCTACTCCCGATGTTGTTGATTATTATGCAGAAGGAGACAGGGTCGGCATTGGTTTACCTGGCATTCTTTCTGA
This sequence comes from Bacteroides sp., assembly GCA_031554505.1. Lineage (GTDB taxonomy): Bacteria > Bacteroidota > Bacteroidia > Bacteroidales > Bacteroidaceae > Bacteroides. Next base: position 23,826 of record JAVBVI010000029.1, read on the forward strand.
TGCTGTATCGGGAAGGGATGTCGGGGGTGGTTTTGTTTTCCGGTTTTTGTGCTGTGGTGTATTTTGTGGTGGGAGTTCGTTTTGGCGATGAATTTATAGGCGAAACGACGGCTTCGATAGGCGAGTTTTTCGTGCTATGCCTGGTGTTGCTGTTTGCAGCCGGTATGGTATGGGTGTACACCCGCCGATGGCCTCCGGTGCGCAATATTCTTGGTATAAGCTTGTTGGGAATTCTGGTTGCCTGGCTTGTGTTCAAATATATTATACCTTTCAACCTTATGTGGGTGCTGTGGGGATTGAGTGCGGCGATGATAGTCTACTTACTTTATTTATGGCTACACGAGCGGCAATATTCCTATTTACTCATCGCTATGTTCTCGTTTCTTTCCATAGGCTTCCTTTATTCCAGTGATTATGTGTTCGACAATGTGTTGGAACGTCACCAGCAGATACGTATCAAAGTCGTGTTGGGTATGGAGGAAGACCTGGCAGGAGCCGGGTACAACGTCAATCAGTCCAAGATTGCCATTGGCTCCGGTGGATTTACCGGGAAAGGTTTCTTGAACGGTACGCAGACTAAGTTGAAGTATGTGCCCGAACAGGATACCGAGTTTATATTCTGTACCGTGGGGGAGGAAAAGGGCTTTGTTGGGGCAGCTACTGTACTGGTACTTTTTATGCTGCTGATATTCCGGTTGATGCATGTGGCCGAGCGGCAAATTTCACCTTTTGGTCGGGTATATGGATACTCGGTGGTGAGCATCTTCTTTTTCCACCTCTTTATTAATATAGGTATGGTGCTGGGACTGACTCCGGTCATCGGTATCCCGTTGCCGTTCTTTAGTTATGGTGGCTCTTCTTTGTGGGGATTTACCATCCTGTTGTTTATCTTCCTTCGGATTGATGCCGGGCGGACACGCCGATCCTAATCAGTGATTTATTTATCCAGACGAAAACCGACATCACGGATGCCGATTAGTTTTTCGTCTTTCATTCCCTGCGATACTTTGATGGTGTAGGTGCCGGAGTGTGGTGTCTGTACAGTACCGAACGTTACGCTCGATTGGTACAGATTGCCTACACCTGCGCCCGTCCACTGTCCATCTTTGTCGGTTAGCACAAAGGATACCGTGTCTGTTTTCCAGATGGTAGAGTCGGTGAAGTTGTGGTTGACGAACAGGTAGAGTTCCTTGTAGGCATAATCGTTCAGGTTGCGTACTTCGGCAGTCAGTTGATAGGGTTGCAGCGAGTCATTGAGAGGTACATCGAAAAAGAGTGTATCACTCTTGCTCCATCCCTGGGAGGGGGTGGCCTGGAAAGAGTGATACACGGTATGATCGTTGCAGGCAGTTGCCAACCCAGCGATTGACAAGGCTATAAAGCTGTGCCTGAGTAATCTTTTCATCGGGAAGTTGCTTCTTGTTTTATGAGTCTTGTGTGTTGTTCGGATGGTTGTCATTGTTCGGGCGCGGACGTTGTTCGTGGCCTTGTTTGGGCTGTCCCTGGCGTTGTTGCCCGTCGCCTCCACGGGGTTGCGGACGTGGCGGTCTCTCTCCTTGTGGACGCGGCTGGCCTTGCGGACGTTGCGACCTGTCACCCTGTGGTCTGTCACCTTGCGGATGACGAGGTTGTCCTTGGCGGGGTTGGCCATCGCCCTGCGGGCGGTTGCCTTGCGGACGTTGCGGACGGTCGTTCGGATGGTTGGGTTGTCCGTTGCCTCTTCCTTCGGTGCGTTGACCTTGGTTGTGTTCACCTCTGGGCTGGCCATCCGGTCCATTTCTCCTTTTCTTTTTCCCGTTGTTGTTTCCGCCGCCGCCGTTCTTGTCTTTGCGGGTGCGGTCGAAGCGGGTCAGACTTTCCTGTTCCACCAGGTCGACTGGTTTGCTCGTTTCCGGTTTGTGGTGTTCTTCCAGCAGACTATCCGGTTTGATACCTTTCTTGTTCAAACCGATAACTTCGAAAGCCCGTTTGCCACTGATGGTGATCAGGTTGGCGGGTATACCCTTGCCTGTTGAGTACGATATGTGGTTGCTCAGGATATCGGCTTTGAAGAAGTAGTAAGTGCTGTCTTTAGTCTCCAGCTCGATCTCGCGCGAGGGTAATCGCTTCTGAGCTTCTACGTAGCAGTCTACCTCATAGTTAAGACAGCATTTCAGTTTGGCACACTGTCCGGCCAACTTCTGCGGATTCAGGGAGATGTCCTGGAAGCGGGCAGCACTGGTCGATACCGAGATGAAGCTCGTCATCCACGTGGCACAGCACAATTCGCGTCCGCATGGACCGATACCACCGATGCGTCCGGCTTCCTGGCGGGCGCCGATCTGCTTCATTTCGATGCGCACGCGGAACGCTTCGGCCAACACTTTGATGAGCTGGCGGAAGTCCACCCGCTCGTCGGCGATGTAGTAGAAGATGGCTTTATTGCCGTCGCCCTGATACTCCACGTCGCCTATTTTCATATCCAGCTTCAGATCGATGGCTATCTGGCGGGCGCGGATCATGGTGGCATGTTCCTTGGCTTTCGCCTCGTCGTATTTCTCCATGTCCACTGGTTTGGCTTTGCGGTATACGCGTTTCACCTCCGGTTCCGACTTGAAGTTGGCTTTCTTCATCTGTAACGGCACGAGGCGGCCGGTCAGTGTCACCGTGCCGACATCATGTCCGGGACTGGCCTCTACGGCCACAATATCACCTTTCTCCAGTTTCAGCTTGTTGCTGTTCTTGAAGTATCCCTTGCGGGTATTCTTGAACTGAACCTCGACCATGTCACTCTCTTCGATGTTTCCGGGGATGTCGGCCAACCAGTCGTACGTGTTCAGTTTGTTATCTTGCCGGGAGCATCCTTTGCAGCAAAGTCCGTTGCTCCCATTATGCAGTTTGAAGTTTGTATCACTCATGAGTCTGATGTATTTATATGGTGAGTATCATTGCTTCAACAGTACGATCGTCTTCAGGGCGAAGTCGAAGAATACCATTTTGGCGTTGACGTTTTGTTCGATGTGTGCCTGCGCCTCGCTTAGCTCGTCCATGAGCCCCATCACGTTCTGTTCGTTGATGAACGGGGCGAAGCGTACGGCGAAGCCTTGCTCGTCGTTGGTCATGTAGTTGAGCTCCTTGCGGTGCAGGTTGTAGATAAAATTCTCGCGTACCATCCGCTGGCAATAGTCCAGCAGACTTTTCTGGCGTTCGCGTCCCATGCCGGCCACCTGATCGCTCCACAGCTTCATCTCCTTGATTTTGCGTTGGTAGGAGAGGCGCATCAGGTTTACGAAGAGGTCGAAGAAGAGTCGGTTCTCTTCGTTCAGGTGAATGGTTTCGAGCGCTTTGATGAAGTTCCCGTTGGCCAGGTGAGCAATAGAAGCACT
>JAVBVI010000070.1:0-9172 GCA_031554505.1 Bacteroides sp.
GGGAGAAACAAAGTATATTTTCGTCACCGGTGGTGTAGCCTCTTCATTGGGTAAAGGCATCATCTCTTCGTCCATCGGTAAGTTGCTGCAAGCAAGAGGTTATAATGTAACCATTCAGAAATTCGACCCGTATATCAACATTGACCCGGGTACGTTGAACCCTTACGAACATGGCGAATGCTATGTGACTGTGGACGGTCATGAGGCCGACCTCGACTTAGGACACTACGAGCGTTTCCTCGGTATCCAAACCACCAAGGCTAATAATATCACCACCGGACGTATCTACAAAAGCGTCATCGACAAAGAGCGTCGTGGCGACTATTTGGGAAAGACCATCCAGGTGATTCCTCATATCACAGACGAGATCAAGCGGAACGTGAAGATGATGGGCAGCAAGTACAAGTTCGACTTTGTCATCACTGAAATCGGCGGTACGGTAGGCGATATCGAGTCACTTCCTTATATAGAAAGCATCCGTCAGTTGAAATGGGAACTGGGTAGCAACGCACTCTGCGTACACCTTACTTATGTTCCTTATCTGGCAGCTGCCGGCGAACTGAAAACCAAGCCGACCCAACACTCGGTAAAGGAATTGCAGTCAATGGGAGTACAACCGGATATATTGGTGCTCCGCACGGAACACGACCTGAGCCTAAACCTGCGCAAGAAGGTAGCGTTGTTCTGCAACGTAGCCGAGAACGCTGTGGTTCAGTCCATTGACGCTCCGACCATTTACGAAGTACCTCTGCTGATGCAGGCCCAAGGATTGGACGAAACCATTCTGCAAAAAATGGGATTGCCTGTAGGCGAACGCCCCGACCTGGGACGGTGGAAGGATTTCCTGAACCGTCGCGCCAATGCAAAGAAAGAAGTAAAAATAGCCCTGGTAGGCAAATATGTTGAATTGCAGGATGCGTACAAGTCGATACTCGAAGCTTTGTCACAAGCAGCTACCTACAACGACCGCAAGCTGAAGATCGAATACGTATCATCCGAACGCCTGACACCGGAGAATGTAGAAGCGCAACTGGGCCATGTAGACGGAGTAGTGATCTGTCCGGGATTCGGTTCCAGAGGCATCGAAGGTAAGTTCACCGCTACCAAGTTCACCCGCGAAAACAACATACCGACCTTTGGTATCTGTCTGGGTATGCAGTGCATGACCATCGAGTTTGCCCGCAACGTATTGGGATACACCGATGCCAACTCTGTAGAGATGGATGAAAAGACTCCTCATAACATCATCGACCTGATGGAAGAGCAGAAAGCCATCACTAATATGGGTGGAACCATGCGTCTGGGAGCCTTTGAATGTGTACTCAGACTCGGTTCGAAAGCGTACGAAGCCTACCAGCAGGAACATATTCAGGAACGTCACCGCCATCGTTACGAATTCAACAACGACTACCGTGACCTGTTTGAAAAGGCTGGAATGAAATGCGTAGGTACCAACCCCGAATCGGATTTGGTGGAAATTGTCGAAATACCGACCCTGAAATGGTATATCGGAGCTCAGTTCCACCCCGAGTATAGCAGTACCATCCTGAAACCGCATCCGTTGTTCGTTTCGTTCATCAAAGCTGCTATCAGTAAATAAGAATAACAACATAACAAATAATCATGGATAAAAATACCGTTACCGGTCTTGTTTTAATTGGTTTATTGCTCATCGGATTCACTTATTTCAGTCGCCCGAGCGAAGCACAACTGGCTGCTCAGAAGAAATATTATGACTCCATCGCCGTCGTACAGCAACAGGAAGAGGAATTGAAAGCCAAGGCAACTGCCGCACTCGCCAACGAAAAAGAAGAAGTGCGCACAGACTCTACCTCGCTTTTCTTCCAAGCCATGCAAGGTACCGAAGAATTTACCAAGATTCAGAACAACCTGGTAGAGATTACTTTATCAAACAAAGGCGGACGGGTCTATTCGGCCTTGCTGAAAGAATACAACGGACAGGACAAGAAACCGCTGGTGCTGTTCGATGCCGATGATGTGTCGATGAATTTCAACTTCTACAACACCCAGGAAACTGTTCAGACGAAATTCTACTACTTTGATGTAGTGAACCGGACGGACAGTAGTGCCACCATGCGCCTGGTTGTTGACGAAGCCAGCTATATCGACTTCACCTATACTCTGCAACCGGATAGCTACCTGGTGAATTTCACCATCCAGGCCACTGGCATGGAAGGCAAACTGGCATCGAGCAACAAGTCGGTAGACATCGAGTGGACGCAACGCGCCCGCCAACAGGAGAAAGGATTCACCTATGAAAACCGGCTGGCCGAGTTGATGTACAAATACAGCAACGACGACACGGACAATCTTTCGGCAGCGAAGGACGATGAGAAGACCATCGCCGAGCATCTGGACTGGATAGGCTATAAGAATCAATTCTTCTCGTCTGTATTCATTGCCGATCAGGATTTCGAAAAGACCAAGGTTAAATCGAAACTCGAAAAGCAGGGAAGCGGCTACATCAAGGACTATTCTGCAGAGATGAGCACCTTCTTCGACCCGAGCGGAAAGGAAGCTACAAATATGTTCTTCTATTTCGGGCCGAACCACTATAAGACGCTGAAAGCCATCGACAAAGGCCGCGACGAGAAGTGGGAACTCGATAACCTGGTGTATCTGGGATGGCCCGTCATCCGTTGGATTAACAAATACGTCACTATCAATGTGTTCGACTGGCTGAGAGGCTGGGGACTGAGCATGGGTATGGTGCTGCTGGTTCTCACCATCCTGGTGAAGATCGTGGTGTACCCGGCTACCTGGAAGACCTACATGTCGTCGGCCAAGATGCGTGTACTGAAACCCAAGATAGACGAGATCAACCAGAAATACCCCAAGCAGGAAGATGCGATGAAGAAGCAGCAGGAAGTCATGGGATTGTACAGCCAGTACGGTGTAAGTCCGATGGGTGGCTGTCTGCCGATGCTGCTCCAGTTCCCTATCCTGATGGCGTTGTTCATGTTCGTACCGAGCGCTATCGAACTGCGTCAACAGAGCTTCTTGTGGGCCGATGACCTCTCGACTTATGATGCCATCATCAACTTCCCGTTCAATATTCCGTTCATGGGCAATCACCTCAGCTTGTTCTGTCTGTTGATGACGGTGACGAATATCCTGAACACGAAGTACACCATGCAACAGCAGGACACTGGTGCACAACCGCAAATGGCTGCCATGAAATGGATGATGTATCTGATGCCCGTGATGTTCCTCTTCGTACTGAACGACTATCCGTCGGGATTGAACTATTACTACTTCGTGTCGACATTGATCAGCGTAGTCACCATGATCGTTCTGCGAAAAACTACGAACGAAGAGAAGCTGCTCGCTATCCTCGAATCCAAAAAGAAAGACCCGAAAACGATGAAGAAAACTGGGTTTGCCGCCCGCCTGGAAACCATGCAGAAACAGCAGGAAGAACTGGCGAAGCAACGCAAAGGTCAGAAATAACCCATCGGTTACATGCATACAAGCCGGGCAAATACCATTTGTCCGGCTTTATTTTCCTCTAACCTAATAGACATTCAATGAAAACAAAATATACCCATAGAGAAATCTGGACCATCGCCTACCCCATCCTTATCAGCCTTGTCATGGAACAGCTGATGGGTATGACGGACACTGCCTTCATGGGTCGTGTGGGCGAGATAGAGTTGGGAGCATCGGCCATTGCCGGAGTGTACTACATCGCCATCTTCATGCTGATCTTCGGTTTCAGCATCGGGTCGCAGATACTGATGGCACGTCGCAACGGCGAGCAGGACTACAAGTCCATCGGTTCCATCTTTTATCAGGGCGTCTACTTCCTACTGTTCCTGGCCGTGATTATGTTCATTCTTTCGCAATGCTTCTCCCCGCACCTGCTGAAAGGTGTTATCTCCTCCCCGCATATTTTCGATGCCGCCATCAGCTTTATCAACTGGAGGGTGTTCGGCTTCTTCTTTGCGGCCATCATGGTGATGTTTCGCGCTTTCTTTGTGGGTACTACGCAGACCAAGACACTGACGCTGAACTCCGTCGTCATGGTGCTGTCCAATGTAGTATTCAACTACATTCTGGTATTCGGTAAACTGGGCTTCCCCGCGTTGGGCATCGCCGGAGCCGCCATCGGTTCGTCGCTGGCCGAGATGGTATCGGTCGTCTTCTTCATTGTGTACACGCGGACACATATCAACTACCGGAAGTATGGGCTCAACCTCCTACCCCGGCCGAACCTCGCAGTACTGAAGCGCATCCTGAACGTATCGTTGTGGACCATGATACAGAACTGTGTATCGCTCACCACCTGGTTCCTCTTCTTCCTGTTCATCGAGCACCTGGGCGAACGTCCGCTGGCCATCACCAACCTGATACGCAGCATCTCGGGCATCCCGTTCATGATCATCATCGCCTTTGCTTCCACCTGCGGTTCGTTGGTAAGCAACCTCATCGGTGCCGGACATACGGAGTATGTGCAAGGCACCATCCGGCAACATATCAAGTTGGCCTACCTGGTCATCATCCCCTTACTGGTGTTCTTCTGCCTGTTCCCGCATCTCATCATCGGCATCTATACCGATATGGCCGATCTGCGACAGGCTGCCATCCCCTCGTTGTGGGTGCTCTGCAGCGCATACATCTTCATGATACCGGCCAATGTGTACTTCCTGACCGTATCGGGAACGGGTAATACCCGCACAGCCTTGGCACTGGAGATGCTCGCACTGGCACTCTACGTGGTGTACATCTGGTACATTATTATATATAAGCAGATGGATGTGGCTGTATGCTGGACATCGGAACACATGTATGGTATCTGCATCCTGACGCTTAGCTATTGGTACATGAAAAAAGGAAACTGGCAGAAAAGAAAGATCTAACCGGATTTTTCCTTATCTTCGCATCACATGAATTTTAATCAACTAAATATGAAACATTCCAATCTGTTCATTATGTCGGCAGCCCTGTTAGTAGCTTCCTGCGGCGGAACGAAAAACGCAGAAGAGGCCGGAACCATCATCGGCAAATCGGATATCCAAGTAGCGAACCAACGCATGACACCGGAAGCTCTCTGGGCCATGGGACGCATCGGCGAGGTGGCCGCTTCGCCCGACGGCAAGCAACTGGTTTACAGCGTAGCTTATTACAGTGTACCCGAGAACAAAAGCAACCGCGAGCTATTCGTCATGAATGCGGACGGTAGCGACAATAAGCAGGTGACGCACACTTCCAAGCAGGAGAATGCAGCCGTGTGGATCAAAGGGGGCAAGAAGATTGCTTTCCTGAGCAATGACAGCGGCAGCAGTCAACTGTACGAGATGAATCCGGACGGTAGCGAACGCAAACAGTTGTCCAACTATGACGGAGACATCGAAGGTTTTATTTTCTCGCCCGACGAGAAGAAAATCCTCTTCATCGCACAGGTGAAGACCGTACAAAGTACAGCCGATAAGTACCCCGACCTGCCCAAGGCCAGCGGTATCATCATTACCGACTTGATGTACAAGCATTGGGATGAGTGGGTAACTACCGCCCCACACCCCTTCGTGGCCGACTTTGACGGATCGGCTATGACCGGCACCCCGGTAGACCTAATGGAGGGCGAGCCTTACGAAAGCCCGATGAAACCGTTCGGCGATATCGAGCAACTGGCGTGGAGCACCACTTCGGACAAGGTGGCTTATACCTGCCGCAAGAAGACGGGTCTGCAATACGCTGTTTCTACCAACTCGGACATCTATGTGTACGACCTAAATACGAAGCAGACTGCCAACATCACCGAAGGCATGATGGGCTATGACACCAATCCGCAATATTCACCGGACGGAAAATACGTCGCTTGGCAGAGCATGGAGCGCGACGGTTACGAAGCCGACCAGAACCGTCTGTTCATTATGAATCTGGAAACAGGCGAGAAGCGTTTCGTGAGCAAGGCGTTCGAGTCGAACGTAGACTCGTACGTATGGGCGAAGGACAGCCAGCAGATTTACTTCCTCGGTGTATGGCACGGTGAGGAACAAATCTACGCCATCGACTTGAACAATGATTCGTTGAAACCGATCACCGAGGGTATGCACGACTATGCTTCGATAGCACTCATGGGCGACAAGTTGGTAGCCAAACGCCACTCCATCAGCATGGCCGACGAGATCTATGCCGTCGACCTCGATGGAAAAGCCACCCAACTGACGCAAGAGAACAAGCATATCTACAACCAACTGGAGATGGGTAAGGTAGAAGCCCGTTGGATGAAGACCACCGACGGCAAGGACATGCTCACATGGGTGATCTATCCGCCACAGTTCGACCCCGCCAAAAAGTACCCCACCCTGCTGTTCTGCGAAGGCGGACCGCAAACTCCGGTCAGCCAGTTCTGGTCGTACCGTTGGAACTTCCAGATCATGGCGGCCAATGACTACATCATCGTGGCACCCAACCGCCGTGGACTTCCCGGCTTCGGTCTGGAATGGAACGAAGCTATCAGCGGTGACTACGGTGGTCAGTGCATGCGCGACTACTTCACTGCCATCGACGAAATGGCGAAGGAACCCTTTGTAGACAAAGATAACCTGGGTTGCGTAGGCGCTAGCTTCGGCGGCTTCTCTGTATACTGGTTGGCCGGTCAGCACAACAAACGCTTCAAGGCATTCATCTCGCATGACGGTATCTTCAACATGGAGATGCAATACCTGGAAACAGAAGAGAAATGGTTTGCCAACTGGGACATGGGCGGTGCCTATTGGGACAAGCAGAACGCTGTAGCCCAACGTACGTTTGCCAACTCGCCACATAAGTTTGTAGACAAGTGGGACACCCCCATCCTCTGCATCCACGGCGAGAAGGACTACCGCATCTTGGCCAATCAGGCGATGGCTGCCTTCGACGCAGCAGTGATGCGCGGCATCCCGGCCGAACTGCTTATCTACCCGGACGAGAACCACTGGGTGCTGAAACCGCAGAACGGCATCTTGTGGCAACGCACTTACTTTGAATGGCTCGACAAGTGGTTGAAGAAATAAAAAACAAAAAAGCATCCCGGACACACAAACGGGATGCTTTTCTTTTATACCTGATACGCGTCAGGCTATGGTAATGGCAAATCAAACAACACAAACGGATGCGGCCATCCCAATGTGTAAAGGCTTACCAAACAGACAAACAGCGCGATACCCCAGAGAATGAACAACGCCCACTTCAGTCCGCTTACCATGGGCGACCAGTTGAAAATCTGTCGCAGGATGGCATACACCAGTCCCACCAATGGCACACCGACCAAGATTACTCCCGAAATACTGGCAGCCAGTGTCATCATCGGCGATGCTTCTACCATAGGGGCCCAGTCGAACATCGGCAGCATACTGAATAGCGCTGCTCCACCGCCCACAGCCACGGCCACGGCGGCAATCACCAATGCTACGAACACGATGAACAACACCAACAATATCGGACTACAGATAATGGCCAGTATCACCAGGCACGCTTTAAGCATGAATCCCAGTACCTCTACAAAGAAGTCGCCCAGTTGTTGCAGAAAAGTACGGGGTTTGCCGGAAGCCACAAAATCGTTCACTCCGTTAGCTACTTTCTCAAACCCATCGGTCACCGTTTTACCGATGTTCTCGATGGTGATATCCTCCCCCCGCATGCTCAGTTTTTCGGAAGCCGTACGGGCTTCAGGAATCACGATCCAGAAAATGATATATAGAAACAACATCGGGCAATAAGGTACAAACAGCAACACGAAGAACAGGAGACGCACCAACGTGGCATCCCAGCCGAAGTAGGCCGCCATACCCGAAGCTACACCACCCAGTATCTTATCGTCCGGATTGCGGTACAGATGACGTTGCCCGCCTGTGCTGTACGATGCACGAGCCGATGAAGAAGCAAAGCCCGAACTCTTCGAATCCGAAGCCGATTCCTCGGAAGTGTAGCCGTCCATCTCTTCTGGTCGGCCCATGCGCCCTATCACCTCTTCCACGTCAGCAACGGTGATGACCTGCAATCCGGCCGATAGTTTCTCGGAGAACAACTCAGAGATGCGGCTCTCCATATCGTTGATGATCTCCTCCGCCCCTTCCTGTTTACGGAAATGGTATTTCAGGTTCTTCAAATAATTATCCAACAAGCGGTACGCATCCTCATCGATATGAAATACCGTTCCGCCTAAATTTACTGTCAAAGTCTTTTTCATTGTCTTATCTTATTTATCTGGTTATCTGTTTGCAATGTGTTCCACGGTTTCGTTCAGTTCTTTCCAAGCCTGTTCCAACTCTCCGAGGAATACTTCTCCTTTTTCCGTCAACCGGTAGTACTTACGTGGCGGACCCTGGGTGGATTCTACCCATTCGTAGCTGAGCAACTCGTCGTTCTTTAGCCGGGTGAGTAGCGGGTATAGTGTTCCTTCCACTACGATGAGGCGTGCCTCTTTCAGCTTCAGTATGATATCCGACGAGTACGATGGCTCTTTGTGGAGCAACAGCATGATGCAGTACTCCAGTAGACCTTTCCGCATTTGGGATTTTACATTATCTGCGTTCATATTTTGTATATAGTATTTAGTGATGGCACAAATGTATGCATTACTTTGGTACTATGCATTACATGGTACTATTGTTTAAGATTAATTAACTTGCAGAGTGCTTTTTCTTTTCTTCTTTGCCTTGATGCAAAGAAGAAAAGAAACAAAAGAAGAAAAATCAAGGCTGCATTTTTGGAGCTACTCCGCCTATGTGAAAAGCTAAAGGTTCGGAACTCGCTTCGCTCAAACAGCCGAACCTTCTTCACGCTTTTCGCACAGGCTCCGCTTCACGCTCCAAAAATGAGGCCGATCCTTTGCTCGCCACATCGCTTCGCTCGTGTTTTTTGTGACTTCGCTTCGCTCGTGGATTGGGGTGTTATGGAGGGGAAGGGAAGTCTTTTACATGGAGGTTTGTTTGGGGTCTCCACTTCCTTCAACCCCTCCGAAACCCTCTACCCATCGGCGTTTAGGGTGAAGGGGCGCCCATTCACCGAGATTTCACCTCTTCACACTGTAGCGTCCTGATTTTGGTTGACTGTTTTAAACTTAAATCCTGTACCGGGTTGTCTACATTTCAGAGCGAAACCCTTTTATGGCTTTATACCTGATACAGGTTGACTTTCCACTTTCCACCGAGCGAAGCGTCGGTGA
>JAVBVI010000046.1:0-6703 GCA_031554505.1 Bacteroides sp.
CACCTCTTCCCATTCCGAACAGAGAAGTTAAGCCTTGTCACGCCGATGGTACTGCGTAATAGTGGGAGAGTAGGTAGCCGCCACTTATAACAGAAGCCCTTCCGTACAAACAAGTACGGAAGGGCTTACTTGTTTTTGGAAATGTCAATAATAAACTCTATATTTGTCGCCGAAACTAATTTTTATTCATTTAAAGCAAATCGAATTTATGAAGACAAAAGTATTTTTGGCTGCTATGGCAGTTGCGTTCTCATTCGCTGTAGTATCATGTGGTGGTAAGAAAGCAGCCGACGCTCAAGCAACTGACGCTACAGAACAATGTGATTCTACCAAAGCATGTTGCCAGCAAGACTCTGCTGCGTGCTGCAAACAAGATTCAACTGCATGCTGCCAGGAAAAAGAAGGATGCGAAAAAGCTTGTGATAAGAAAGCAGAATAAGCAATTCATCACATAAGAAGGGAATGAAGCTGTGAAAGGTCTCATTCCCTTTTTGTTTTCAGTAAATGTGGGCTTGTTTGGTGATATTTATTCGTTTAAGTATTCTTTCTTATTATAAAATGAAATTATTTATGATAAAAAAGTAACGTTTCGTTTGGTGATGTGAAAATAATCCATACCTTTGCAACGTCAAATTAAAAAAGAGGACAAAGAAATGAATCAATCGTTTATACATATTCTACTGTGTGGTATTATTATTCTGCTGGCAAAGGTTAGTGGAAGTGGGTGCTGTGCGTAGATATGTATGATGTAGATATACGAAAGCCTTTCTCACTTCCCAGTGTGAAAGGCTTTTTTGATGGAATAAAGTGTATAACAATATAACTAAAAAGTAAAATGGACAATAGGTTATTTATTTTTGATACCACCCTTCGTGATGGTGAACAGGTGCCAGGATGCCAGTTGAATACAGTCGAGAAAATACAGGTGGCTAAGGCGCTCGAAGCGTTGGGAGTGGATGTGATCGAAGCCGGGTTCCCGGTGTCTAGCCCAGGCGACTTCAAGTCGGTAATCGAAATTTCCAAGGCTGTGACATGGCCTACCATTTGTGCGCTGACCCGTGCTGTGGAAAAGGATATCGAAGTAGCTGCCGAATCGCTGAAGTATGCCAAGCGCAAACGTATCCATACAGGTATCGGTACATCCGACTCACATATCAAATTTAAATTCAACTCGAACCGGGAAGAAATCATCGAACGTGCTGTGGCAGCTGTGAAGTATGCCCGCCGTTTTGTGGATGAAGTGGAGTTTTATGCTGAAGATGCCGGCCGTACGGATAATGCTTATCTGGCTCGTGTGGTCGAAGCGGTGATCAAAGCGGGGGCTTCTGTAGTGAATATTCCAGATACTACCGGCTATTGCTTGCCCGAAGAGTATGGCGCTAAGATCAAGTACTTGATGGAGCACGTGGATGGTATTGACAATGCCATTATCTCTACACACTGCCACAATGACCTCGGTATGGCAACGGCCAATACCATGAGCGGAGTATTGAACGGAGCTCGCCAAGTGGAGGTAACCATCAATGGTATCGGCGAACGTGCTGGTAACACGGCACTCGAAGAGATAGCCATGATCCTGAAGAGTCACAGAGATATCAATATCGAAACGAATATCAATACACAAAAAATATACCCCACCAGCCGTATGGTGTCGAGCCTGATGAACATGCCGGTACAACCCAACAAGGCTATTGTGGGTCGGAATGCTTTTGCTCACTCTTCGGGTATTCACCAGGATGGTGTCTTGAAAAATGTACAGACTTATGAAATTATTAACCCACACGATGTGGGTATTGACGATAGCTCTATCGTACTGACTGCCCGTAGCGGACGTGCTGCCTTGAAGCATCGTTTCTCTATCCTCGGTGTGGATATGGAACAGGATAAGCTTGATATAGTGTACGAGAAATTTCTCAAATTAGCTGATACGAAGAAGGATATTCAAGACGATGATATACTCTTGTTGGCTGGTGCTGAAAGAAGCAGCAACCACCGCATCAAGTTGGAATACTTGCAGGTGACAAGTGGAGTAGGGGTTCGTTCTGTAGCTAGTTTGGGTTTGAATATCGCCGGAGAGAAATTTGAGGCCGCCGCTAGTGGGAACGGTCCGGTAGACGCAGCTATCAAAGCGCTGAAGAAGATACTCGACCGACAGATGACGTTGAAAGAATTTACCATACAAGCTATCAGTAAAGGTAGTGACGATGTAGGTAAAGTACACATGCAGGTAGAATATGATGACCAGGTGTACTATGGATTTGGCGCTAACACTGACATCATTGCCGCTTCGGTGGAAGCTTATATCGATTGTATCAATAAATTTGTAAGATAACCAGTAATATACTCATAATAACCAATCAGATGAATACATTATTTGATAAAATTTGGGATGCTCATGTGGTGACCACGGTAGAAGACGGTCCCACGCAGCTATACATCGACAGACTGTACTGTCATGAAGTGACCAGCCCGCAGGCCTTTGCCGGCATGCGTAAACGCGGAATCGCCTGTTTCCGCCCGGATAGAGTGATTTGTATGCCCGACCATAATACGCCGACGCAGGATCAGGATAAACCTATCCGGGATTCAATTTCACGTACCCAAGTAGATACGCTGGCCCGGAATGCCGAAGAATTCGGTTTGGCACACTACGGCATGATGCATCCGAAGAATGGAATCATCCATGTGGTAGGTCCGGAACGGGGGCTCACCCTGCCGGGCATGACTATCGTATGCGGTGACTCGCACACTTCTACTCATGGCGCTATGGGAGCTATTGCTTTCGGTATCGGAACCAGTGAGGTGGAAATGGTGTTGGCTTCGCAATGTATCCTCCAGTCTCGTCCGCAGACCATGCGTATCACCGTAAACGGTAAGTTGGGCAAAGGGGTAACGGCCAAGGATATGGCGCTTTACGTGATTGCTAAGGTGAGCACCAGTGGCGCTACGGGCTACTTTGTGGAGTATACCGGCGAAGCGGTACGCAGTCTGAGCATGGAAGGACGCCTGACGCTGTGCAACCTTTCCATCGAAATGGGGGCACGCGGCGGTATGATAGCGCCGGACGAAGCAACTTTTGCTTACATCCAGGGTCGCGAAAGCGCTCCGAAGGGTGCTGAGTGGGACAAAGCCCTGGCTTACTGGAAGACGCTGATGAGTGATGACGACGCGGTGTTCGACAAGGATATTACGTTCGATGCTGCCGATATCGAGCCGATGATCACTTACGGAACCAATCCGGGGATGGGCATAGGCATCACACAGAATGTACCGGTAGCTGATACGATGAACGAAGCCGCCAAAGTATCGTATGCCAAATCGTTGGACTACATGGGGTTCGCTGCCGGTCAGTCGTTGCTCGGCCGGTCGATCGACTACGTGTTTATCGGTTCGTGTACCAACGGTCGTATCGAAGACTTCCGTGCCTTCGCCTCGGTAGTCAAAGGAAAGAAGAAAGCCGATAACGTAGTGGTATGGATTGTTCCCGGATCGTGGGAAGTAGACGCGCAGATTCGCCAAGAAGGACTGGATAAGGTGTTTGTGGAAGCAGGCATGGCCATCCGCCAGCCGGGGTGTTCGGCTTGTCTGGCCATGAACGACGACAAGATTCCGGCAGGCAAATACTCCGTGTCGACCAGCAATCGTAACTTCGAAGGTCGTCAGGGACCGGGTGCCCGCACCTTGCTGGCCAGTCCGCTGGTAGCTGCCGCTGCCGCCATCACTGGAAAAATAACCGATCCAAGAGAATTCCTTCAATAAATCCAAAGAAAGATGAAACCAAAATTCAATATACTGACAAGTACCTGTGTGCCCCTGCCGTTGGAGAATGTGGACACCGACCAGATCGTTCCGGCCCGTTTCCTCAAAGCTACCACCAAAGAGGGCTTTGGCGAATATCTGTTCCGCGACTGGCGGTTCGATAAGCAAGACAATAAAATCGATTCGTTTGTGCTGAACGATCCTACTTATGGTGGTCAGGTGCTGGTGGCCGGTAAGAACTTCGGCTCCGGGTCAAGCCGGGAACATGCTGCCTGGGCCATCGCCGATTATGGTTTCCGGGTGGTGGTATCGAGCTTCTTCGCCGATATTCACAAGAATAATGAGCTGAACAACTTCGTGCTGCCCGTAGTGGTAACCGAGGAATTCCTGGCCGAACTCTTCGAGGCTATCCAAGCTAATCCAAAGATGGAAGTGGAGGTAAACTTACCTGCGCAGACCATCACCAACAAAGCCAATGGAAAGAGCGAAATCTTCGAGATCAATGCCTACAAGAAGCATTGCCTGGAGCATGGGCTGGACGACATCGACTTCCTGCTCTCGAATAAGGATAAGATTGAAGCGTTTGAAAAAGCTCGCCAATGAATACGAATGCCCCGAAAATAGAGATCATGGATACGACACTCCGCGATGGCGAACAGACCAGCGGAGTATCGTTCGTGCCTCATGAAAAACTGATGATCGCCCGTCTGCTGCTCGAGGAACTGAAGGTGGACCGTGTCGAGGTAGCCTCAGCTCGTGTCTCCGAAGGGGAGTTCGATGCGGTGAAGATGATTTGCGACTGGGCGGCCCGACGCAATCTGCTACATAAGGTAGAAGTACTGGGTTTTGTGGATGGGCACGATTCACTCGACTGGATCCACTCTACCGGTTGCCGGGTGATCAACCTGCTGTGCAAAGGCTCGCTGCGGCACTGCTCCTGCCAGTTGAAGAAGACACCCGAGGAACATATTGAAGATATCCTGGCGGTGGTGAACTATGCGAATGAACTTGATATTGAGGTGAATGTATACCTCGAAGACTGGAGCAATGGCATGAAGAACTCACCCGAGTACGTGTTCCAGATGATGGACGCGTTGAAGAAAACGAATGTCAAACGCTTTATGTTACCCGATACGCTGGGAATCTTAAACCCCTTGCAGGTGATCGAGTTCATGCGGAAGATGAAGAAGAAATATCCGGAGACGCATTTTGACTTCCATGCCCACAACGATTATGACCTGGCAGTAAGTAATGTACTGGCTGCCGTGTTGGCCGGGGTGAGAGGACTTCACACAACCATCAACGGACTGGGTGAACGGGCCGGTAATGCGCCATTAGCCAGTGTGCAAGCTATTCTGAAAGATCACTTCAACGCCGTAACCAATATCGACGAGAGCCGTCTGAACGATGTGAGCCGCGTAGTCGAATCGTATTCCGGTATTCTTATTCCTGCCAATAAGCCGATTGTGGGCGAGAATGTATTCACCCAGGTGGCAGGCGTGCATGCCGATGGAGACAACAAGAGCAACCTTTACTGCAACGACTTGCTTCCCGAACGTTTCGGACGGGTACGGGAGTATGCACTCGGCAAGACTTCCGGCAAGGCAAATATCCGCAAGAACCTGGAGTCACTCGGTTTGGAACTCGATGAAAGGTCGATGAAGCTGGTTACGGAACGTATCATCGAACTGGGCGACAAGAAGGAATTGGTAACGCAGGAGGATCTTCCGTATATCATTTCCGACGTGTTAAAGCAGGAAGGTATTGGCAATAAGGTACAGTTGATGAGTTACTTTGTGACGCTGGCCAACGGCTTGAAACCGATGGCGACGCTGAGCATCAATATAGATGGTAAGTGCTACGAAGAGAGCTCGTCGGGCGACGGTCAGTACGATGCGTTCGTCCGTGCATTGCGCAAGATCTATAAGGTGACGCTGGGCCGTAAGGTCCCGATGCTGATCAACTATGCCGTAACTATCCCTCCTGGTGGACGTACGGATGCTTTCGTACAGACAGTTATCACCTGGAGTTACAACGACAAGGTTTTCCGCACCCGCGGACTGGATGCCGACCAGACGGAAGCTGCCATCAAGGCAACTATCAAAATGCTGAATATAATTGAACAATAAATTAAATTCACCACAGAGTCACACAGAGTTTCACAGAGTTTTTTAATGCCAGATCCTGTGATTCACAATCAGATATTCTTAGAAAAAACTCTGTGAAACTCTGTGTGACTCTGTGGTGAATAAACCATAAAACATAAGTAACGTGAAATTGAACATTGCTGTCCTTCCGGGCGACGGAATTGGTCCCGAGATTATCAACGTGGCATTGGAAGCCACCAAGGCTGTTTGTGAGAAATTCGGCCACGAGTTGAACTATGAGTATGGAATCTGCGGTGCTACCGCCATTGATCAGGTGGGCAATCCTTACCCTGACGAAACACACGAACTCTGTATGAAGAGCGACGCCGTACTGTTTGGTGCCGTAGGCGATCCGAAGTTCGACAATAATCCTGCAGCCAAGGTACGTCCGGAGCAAGGTCTTCTCGCCATGCGCAAGAAGTTGGGCTTGTATGCCAACATCCGCCCGGTGGCTACTTTCGAGAGCCTGCTTTACAAATCGCCGTTGCGTACTGAACTGGTACGGGGTGCCGACTTCATGTGTATCCGTGAGCTGACCGGAGGTATGTACTTCGGGCGCCCGCAAGGTCGCAGTGAAGACGGAAATACGGCTTATGACACCTGTGTATATACCCGTGAAGAAGTGGAACGCATCGTGACACTAGCTTATGAGTACGCCATGAAGCGTCGTAAGAAAGTAACAGTGGTCGATAAAGCCAACGTACTGGCCACTTCTCGTCTGTGGCGTGAGGTAGCTAAAGAGATTGCACCGAAGTACCCCGAAGTAGAAACCGAATACATGTTTGTAGACAATGCTG
>JAVBVI010000132.1:0-25520 GCA_031554505.1 Bacteroides sp.
GTTTACGACCCTTAATTTTCACCAGGACTCAATTAATTGGTTGTTGAATAATTTGTATATCAGCAAGCAAGAACATGGACCATTTGTGACTATCTTACTTTCTAATTTATAATCTTTAAAACATTGAAAGTTATGAAAATACATAAATATATAACGGCAAGTCTGATTTCAGCCGCTTTCGTGATGACCGGATGTTCCGATTCGTTCCTGGAGGTCACATCGCCTACCCAGGAGTTTATTGACACGTATTACACTACCGACGAGCATATACAGGAAGCTCTGGTAGCCGCTTATAATCCATTGTATTGGCAGGATTATTCGCAAGACAATGGATATACCCCTATCAACCTCATGAGTGATGTCATGGCCGACGACCTCTGGGTGGGTGGCAACAATACCACCGACAATAAGGAGTGGCACCTGATGATGAATTTCGAGGCATTACCGAAAGTAACGATCGAAGGGCTGTGGGCATGTGCTTATACGGGCGTGAAGCGTTGCAACGACGTAATCACCTATTTGGGATGGGCCGGCGACAATGTCAGTGCTACCAACCGCGCTCTTTACGAAGCTGAAGCAACCGCTCTTCGTGCCTATTACTATAGCTGGGTGTGGAAATTCTGGGGCAACATCCCTTACTACGAAGTGAATCTGACCAGCCCCTACCTGGCAGAGCAATTCAAAGCAGACGAGGTTTACCAGAAAATCGTGGGCGATCTGGAAACTGTTATCGCACTCAATCTATTCCCGATGCGCGAAAAACCGGAAAACTACGGTCGCGTGACGCAAGCCATGCTTTATATGCTTTATGCTGAAGTAGTGATGTATCAGAATGACGAAACCCGCTATGCTAAAGCTTTGCTATACATGAAGGATATTATCAACAGCACCAAGTACGACCTGGTGGACGACTATGCAGACATCTTCAAGGAGTCGGGAGAATGGAGCGAAGAATCTATTTTCGAAATAAACTACATAGATGATAACGCAGTTCGTGGATGGACTAATTCAAAATATGCTGGTGGTACGGTATTGCCTACACTGCTTTCTCCATACAAATGGACTGATGGAGCCGACGACCATAACCATGGTTGGGGATTCTGTCCAGTTCGCCAGGAAACTTATGATCGCTATTCGGCCAATGATACCCGCCGGGATGCTACCTGCTGGAATGCACAGGCGTATGTGGACGCTTACAATGAAGCCAATCCGATAACTCCGGCTAATCCAACCAAGTTTGATTACGAACATCGGTATCAGGACACCGGATTATTCTTAGAAAAATACGCGGCCCACGCAAGTGATAATGCCGACCAAAAGGCTGATAGTGAGGTAAACTACAATGACAACCTCCGTATCTATCGTTTTTCCGAGACATTGCTCAATGCTGCCGAATTGTTAGTTCGCACCTCCGGACCGGCTGCCGATGCCAAGACTTACCTGAATAAGGTACGTAAACGTGCCGGTTTGGTAACAGAACTTGAGCCGACCATCGACAACATCATCAAAGAACGCCAACTCGAGTTCGTAGGTGAAGGTAAGCGTTATTGGGACCTGATACGTACTGGCAAGGCTGCTACCACTCTGGTACCCGATGAATACGGCTATCGCACCAATACTTGGACGCCCAGCAAGAAGTACCTGCCGATACCGCAGGGTGAAATCGACTCTTCACTGGGTACGCTGATCCAAAACAATTATTAATCATTAAAACGAATACACATATGAAAAAGATAGTTAGCTATATCGGTGGAGTAGCCTTGCTGGCTGCCATGACCATTGGCTTTACGGCTTGCGCACCCGAGGAGTTTGCAGGTCCCAACAAAGACGGTATTCCTTTGGCATCCGACTATGATGATGCCGTAAAAGTAACAGTAAACCAGGAAACAAATACAGCTTATTTCACCTTTGAAGCTCGTGAAGGTGTTACTCCGGTTTGGATCATCGACGGAAAGCAATACACTTCTGCCTTCGAAACATCTAAATACTACCGCAAAGCAGGCGACTATACAGTAGATATAAAAATAGCCAACGCTAACGGTATGAGCGATGGAACTCTTACCAGGAGTTTCAACATCGAAAAGACCAAAATGGATGGTTTCCAAGGCTTTGTTTACGAAAGCGACTTCAACTTGTGGACCAAGGCAACCATAGAAAATCCTACATTCTGGTATGCTCCCGGTTGGGGACAGATCGACGATCCTGCATATACCTTTATCAATGGCGCCTACACCGTAGTTCTGCCTGCAAAAACATTCGAGACTTGGCAGGCGCAGATGGCCCTGAAGACCAACCTCACGACTTCTTCAGAAAAAACATATGACTTCTCGGTCATCCTGACTTCATCAGTCGATCACCCGGGTGTCATGCTGAAGCTGGTAGACAAGGCAGATGATAAGATCTTCTACTTCGCGGAAACGATAGCCCTGGTTGCCAACGAACCTGTATGCTTCTGGAAGAGCGACATGGAAGGTATCGATGCCGATCTGGATATGGTACTTGACTTTGGTGGCAATGCCGAGAACACAACCGTTATCATCGAAAACTTTGTCCTGAAAGATCATGCAGATGATGATGGAACGATCATACCGATTATTGATGAGACTCCCGAACCCGCGTGGGTAGCTGTAGATAGCGACGACAACCTTTGGAAAGGCGCTAACTTCACCAACGGTTTCTTCTATGCCAATGCCGACTGGACACCAAGGAGTAATCCCTCATTGGCCATCGATGGTACTGTTTACACACTCGAATTGCCTGAAGCTACTGCTGAACGTTGGCAGGCTCAAGCAACATTTATCACCGATGGGCTTGCACTTTCAGCCGCTGAAGAGTACGACTTCCGTGTGACACTGAAAGCCTCGAATGCCATCGATGGCGTGACAGTGAAACTGGGGCAGCAACTCGAGGGGACTGATGACCCGGCTCTGTTTGGTGTACAGATAGATCTTGCAGCAGATGCCGACTATGTTTTCAAAGCGAAGAAGAAGGCGGGAGTAGATATGCAAAGAGCCAAATTGATCTTCGACTTTGGTACGAACCCAGCTAATACCACCGTAGTTATCAAGGATGTTATCCTGCAAGTACATAAAGATTAATATATAAAGGTACGTATGCTGCGCATGCCAAGTGTGTGCAGCATACGCTTTTTCTAACTCCAATACAATTACAGTGAAAAGATTGAATCTATTTCCTTTGTTTGCTCTGATACTCGGCTTTATCGGTTGCGGAAGCAGCAGCGATGACGAGCCTGTGGTAACGGAAAGTATCGCTTGTTTGCCGACGCAAATCAATGCAGGATACGAAAAGTATGTGGCAACGATCGACATCACAGCCAGTCGTGAATGGTCTGTATACAGTGAAGAGAGTTGGATAACGTACAGTCAGACAGGCTCCTTGTCTACCAAAGGCACTGTAGAAGTAACTGTTGCAGCAAACACGGAAACCAAAGAACGCCAAGGCACTCTGGTGCTGAAAGCCGGTAGTAGCCGGACGACGGTGACCGTGAAACAAGCCGCCAAGCCCGAAACACCGGTCGACCCGACCATCACTGCGCCCGAAGGCTACAAGCTGGTATGGCACGATGAATTCAATGAAGGCGTATCGCCCAATCTGGACCGTTGGTCGTATGAGGTAGGTGGCGGCGGTTGGGGCAACAATGAACTCCAAACGTATGTCGCAGGCAGTCAGGGTGGCGAACAGTTGGCAGTATTGAAGGACGGCATTTTCAGCATCGTCTGCAAGAAGGTGAGTGGAAAGGTTTGCTCCATCCGTATCAATACCAAAGAAAGCTGGAAGTACGGCTATTTCGAGGCTCGCCTCAAACTGCCCGCGGGCAAAGGCACCTGGCCTGCTTTCTGGATGATGCCCAAAGACTTTAAAGCATGGCCCGACGATGGCGAAATCGACATCATGGAAGAAGTAGGTTATCGTCCCAACTATGTATCGTCGGCCATTCATTGTAAATCATATTATCATTCAATAGGTACTCAGAAAACCGCGGAACGATTCGTATCGACGGCCCAGTCGGACTTCCATATCTATGCGCTGGAATGGACGGAAACGGCTATCAACACCTATGTTGACGGCGTTCGTCTCTTCACCTTCGCCAACGATGGAAAGGGAGACAAGAACACCTGGCCGTTCAATGCAGCCTTCTACCTGAAGCTCAATCTGGCTTGGGGAGGCGATTGGGGAGGTGCAGAAGGAGTAGACGAAAGTAAGCTACCAGCTACCTACGAAATAGATTATGTACGCGTGTTTCAAAAAAAATAAAGTAAAGACACCATGAAGAAAAGTATAAAGATGTTCTCTGCCGGGCTGTTGCTCCTGCCTTTCCTGGCATGTACGCAGTCGCCCGCCACGAAGAACAGTCCACAAGATAAGGCGATCGAAGCTAAAGTGGAGAAACTGCTGGCACAGATGACACTCGAAGAAAAGATTGGTCAGATGAACCAGATCAGCTCGTATGGCAACATCGAGGAGATGAGTAAACTGATTAAGAAGGGAGAGATCGGATCTGTCCTCAATGAAACAGACCCCGTACGTGTCAACGCGCTGCAACGGGTGGCTGTGGAAGAGTCCCGCTTGGGAATCCCTATGTTGTTTGCCCGCGACGTGATCCACGGTTTCAAAACCATCTTCCCGATTCCGTTGGGACAGGCTGCTTCGTTCGACCCGTCGGTAGCCGAAGAAGGCGCCCGTGTAGCCGCTATCGAAGCTGCTTCGGTAGGTATCCGCTGGACATTCGCTCCGATGATCGATGTGGCCCGCGACCCTCGCTGGGGACGTATAGCCGAAGGATGCGGGGAAGATACTTATCTGACTTCCATCATGGGAGCCGCTATGGTCAAAGGTTTTCAGGGAGATTCGTTGAGCGATCCTACTTCCATAGCCGCCTGCCCCAAACACTTTGTGGGATACGGCGCTGCCGAAGGTGGACGCGACTACAATTCGACTTACATCCCCGAACGTCGCCTGCGCAACGTGTATCTGCCTCCTTTCGAAGCAGCCGCCCGCGCCGGAGCTGCTACCTACATGACCTCGTTCAACGATAACGACGGTGTACCTTCTACCGGCAATAAGTTCATCCTGAAGGATGTACTGCGCGATGAGTGGGGTTTCGACGGGCTGGTAGTGACCGACTGGGCATCGACCAAAGAGATGATACCCCATGGTTTCGTAGCCGACGAGAAAGAAGCTGCCATGAAGTCCGTCAATGCGGGTGTGGATATGGAAATGGTGAGTTATACGTTTGTGAAGTATCTGCCGGAGCTCATTCAGGAAGGCAAAGTAAAGAAAGAGGCCATCGATGATGCTGTTCGCAACATCCTGCGCGTCAAGTTTCGCCTGGGATTGTTCGATCGCCCTTATGTGGACGAGAACCAACTGTCGGTGATGTATGCCGAGTCGCACCTGGCTGCTGCCAAACGCGCAGCCGTCGAATCGGTTATCCTGCTGAAAAATGACAACCAGACGCTTCCGTTGAAAGAGAACATACGTACCCTTGCTATTGTGGGGCCGATGGCCGATGCCCCATACGAACAAATGGGTACTTGGGTATTCGATGGTGAAAAATCGCACACACAAACTCCCTATATGGCCATCAAAGAGATGGTAGGTGATAAGGTACAGTTGATTCTCGAGCCCGGCCTGGCGTACAGTCGCGAAAAAAATCCGGCAGGTGTAGCCAAAGCTGCTGCAGCCGCTGCCCGCGCCGATGTGATTCTGGCCTTTGTGGGCGAAGAGTCCATTCTCTCGGGCGAAGCACACTGCCTCGCCGACCTCAATCTGCAAGGCACACAGTCGGAACTGATCGCTGCATTGGCCAAGACCGGCAAACCGGTAGTAACTGTGGTCATGGCCGGCCGGCCGCTCACCATTGCCCGGGAAGCCGACCTGTCGGCAGCCGTGCTCTATTCGTTCCATCCGGGAACCATGGGTGGTCCGGCATTGGCCGACTTGCTCTTCGGGAAAGCAGTACCCAGTGGTAAAACACCAGTGACCTTCCCCAAGATGATCGGGCAAGTCCCCATCTATTATTCGCAAAACAACTCCGGTCGCCCCGCTTCACGCACCGAGACCTTGTTGAACGAGATACCGGTCGAAGCCGGCCAGACATCATTGGGTTGTACCTCATTCTATCTCGATGCCGGGTTCGACCCGCTCTATCCGTTTGGCTACGGACTGTCATACACCACATTCGCTTACAGTAATGTGCGTCTGTCGTCCGCCCAATTAAAGAAAGACGACGTCCTTACCGTGACATTCGACTTGCAGAACACAGGCGAATACGAAGCCACCGAAGTGGCACAATTATACATACAAGATAAAGTAGGTTCCGTCACCCGTCCGGTAAAAGAGCTCAAACGTTTCACCCGCGTCACCCTCCGTCCGGATGAGAAGAGAAATGTGTCGTTCGAACTTCCAGTACAAGAACTGGCATTCTGGAACATCGATATGGCTAAAGTGGTAGAGCCCGGAGATTTTGCTCTTTGGGTAGCCACAAATAGTCAGAGTGGTGATGAAGTAACATTTAAGGTAATAGATTGATGTCAATTAGAGGTTTTAACTAACAGAAGGGGTCGGCTGTGAAGCTTACCCCTTACTTTTCCGCCCTCTCGCTACAGCAAATCTACAACATTTGTCAAGAAACAATTCTGTCAGGAATTTGTTCTAAAAGATTTTTTGCCAATGAAAATTGGGACGGAATCGTATCGATGGAGTTTCTTTTAGAACTTTCATTAAATAAATTATTGACAAAGCCAGCCGATTTGTTGCATAATTAAACCAATGAGAAATAAGTAAGTGAAATTATCGCAAAAAACCTTTCACTTACAATACGTATATCATTATAATAATTATCTTTGCCCCTCGAAGTTGTGTTCGCGTTCATTGTTTTCGCTACAAAACTTCACGAGAGTTTCTCCAGTTTACCTTCCAGATGGGACAGGTAACAGCGTAGCGCGCTCGGACCGCACAAGCACTTAGCAGCAAACGAGAATAAAACATTTCACGACGCAGTCCTAAACATCTGCAATTTCGTGTGTAGACATTTTTTTAAGGAGAGGCTCCCCAGAGGAGCGACCATGCCTTTTATAGAATACAGTAAATTATTGAGACATAAACCAGTCTGTATATTAGCGCAATAGTAACACTTTTTTGAAGCAAACATTATCACACATTGAGGCACGTATTACGATTTAATCGAATAATCAAAGCGTCGGTTCTTGCCGGTGACTTGGTTATACTCAATATACTATTTGTTATCCTGTTCTTCGGGATAGCGGAGCGCTATTTCAGCACACTGTTCATGGATTCATTACCACAAATTCTGGTACTGTTGAATCTCTGTTACTTGTTGTGCAACATTCGGTCGGGAATTACGTTGGATCAACGGGTGGTAAGGCCGGAGAAGATAGTTAGAGGTATTATTCAGAACATGTTCTTTTTTGCTGTTCTGTTTATCACGCTACTCACCTTCTCCAAATTAGGCTATTTATCCATCCGTTTTTTTGTGGGCTATTTTACGATCTCTACCAGTCTCTTGATTGCCCACCGGCTATCGGCTCGCTACCTCATCAAGCTATACCGCAAAAAGGGAGGGAATACTCGCTCTGTGGTACTGGTCAACTGTAGCGGCATGGGAAATATACACAGAGAGCTTACCGGCGACGCCACTTCCGGTTTCCGGGTATTGGGCTACTTCGACGACCTCTGCAAGGGAGCTTATCCGGCCGATGTACCTTTTCTGGGCAGTAGCCACGAACTGCTTCCCTATTTGCAACAAAACAAGATAGAACAGGTGTACTACGGGTTCCCTTCGCCCAACCATGAGCTGGTTCCCCAAGTGATCGACTACTGCGAAAACAACTACATCCGGTTCTTCTGCGTGCCCGATTTCCGGTCGCACTTCAACCGCCGGGTCAACCTCGAAGCCGTCGGCAGCCTCCCTGTCCTGAGCATTTACCGGGAGCCGTTGCTACAAGCCGAGAACCGGATACTGAAGCGCACCTTCGACATCGCATTCTCGCTAACCTTCCTTTGCACGCTGTTTCCACTCATTTATATTATAGCAGGCATCGCCATCAAGATCAGCTCTCCCGGCCCCATCTTCTTCAAGCAGAAGCGTAGTGGACAGGACGGACGCGAGTTTTATTGCTACAAGTTTCGCTCCATGCGGGTCAATGTCCAGAGTGACACCCTGCAAGCCACGGCCAATGACCCCCGCAAAACCAAAGTGGGGAATTTCCTGCGCCGGAGCAATATCGATGAACTGCCCCAGTTTATTAATGTGTTCTTGGGAAATATGTCGATCGTGGGACCTCGCCCGCACATGTTGAAGCATACGGAAGAGTATTCCCGGTGCGTCGGTTCGTACATGGTGCGGCATTTCATTAAGCCGGGAATTACAGGCTGGGCGCAGGTTAATGGGTATCGCGGTGAGACGAAAGAGCTCTGGCAGATGCAGGGACGAGTGGAACGTGATATTTGGTATATGGAGCATTGGTCGTTCATGCTTGATCTATACATTATATATAAAACAATTAAGAATATTATCAGAGGCGAAGAGGCCGCTTATTAAGTTGGCGCACTTAGACTTGAATAGAAATAAATTATAGCTATAATAACGTAAAACTAAAGGAAAGTAAGAAATGATGAAAGATTTAGAAAAGAAAAACGTAAATGCACTGGAAGCTCCGGTGTGTGAAATGAAAAGAGCGTATCAGCAGCCTGTAGTACGGGTTGTGGAAGTAAGAGTGGAGAAGGGGTATGCGACTTCAACTGCAGAGCCTGCTAAAACTCCAAATCCTATTGAGGCAGCTGATTGGAAGAGAGGATCTTGGTAATTGAGCATGAGTATAGACACAAAATTATGAGATACTGTATTTTTTTAACAGTAATAAGCTCTGCATTGTTGCTGACTTGTTGCACTATTGAGTCGGACTTAGAAAAGGAAGTTGACTCTAAAAAAGCAACCCGAATTCTTGCCTATGGAGGAGAAGGGGCGGTTACACGTACTTCTTTAGGAACTGGAGCCAGAGAACTAAAAGTTAACTGGATGATAGAAGATAAGTTAGGTCTGATGGAAATCTCTGATGCAACTAGTAATAGATGTTATCTTATGTCTAGTGATAAGGGTGATTACACACTTGAGAGAGAAAACAAACCAGATACTATCGTGGACTTTGGGCCAAATACAGACTATGGCTATTTTAATGCAAAAAGGATGGAGGATGCTTTGAGTGCAGGAACTTGGATTGCTTATTATCCCTATATGGACCCAATAGCTATACTTGGACCTACAACAGTAGTGAACCGAAAGACAGTAGATACTCCCCCAAGATACAATAGCGTAGTAACATTCCCTTTGGCAAAATTAAATCAGAAAGGTTTTGATAATTCTACTCATATCTCTGATAATGATTGGCTAGTGTCAGGCCGTGTGCCAATCAAACAAGAATCTATTGAAGATGGAATGATTAACGGTGTTTTCGTAATGAATCATATGTTGTCATTAATTGAGTTTAATGTTAGCTTATCAGATATTGCAGAATATGATTTTGGCCTTCAAAATATCACATTAGAGTCTTCTATTCCTTGTTTTGCTACTAATATTTATTTTAGTGAACAAGGAGACTTTAAAGTGCATACCAATTATGCAAAGATAGCATCCGTAGATATGTCGGAGGACCCGGTAGAAAGCACTCTAATATGGCCAACTGATGGCGATTGGGGACAAACTCCCGGTAAAGCTTTTATGTTGGCCAGACAAGAGGTCCCTTCTCAAAACATGACTTTAAAAATGACTCTAAAATACTATGGTGATTATGAGTATATAAATTACACGACTCTACCCATTCAGACAACTTTTTCGCTCACGGGTGATTATAAATTGAAGCCTGGGCATAAATACGTAATGGATGTCCAAATTTTGGTTGATGAGAATCAACCTTTAAACTCAACTGTGGCAATTACATTAAGATAAGTTACGCCAATTTTCTATTGTGAAACATTATCTATTTTGATAGCTTTCATATTGCTTTCAAATGACATTCACCCCAGCCGAAAACATCCTCTTCAAACTGCTACAAGCTGCATTATGGGAAACCACTCCAGCCGAAGCAGACTTCCATGATCATTCATACGATACATGGTACAAGGTGCATCAGCTGGCACTCCATCATGGAGTATTACCATTGGTATTCGACGGAATAAGCCGTTTACCCATCGCATGCCACCCGCCACAGGAGATCAAATACATCTGGATAGCCTACACAAGAGTAGCAGAGAGCCGTTGCCAACACGCCGCAGAAACCGCTCGAAAGCTGAACAACCTCTTCCAAAGCCAAGGACTAACCATGATGGTACTCAAAGGCATCGGCCTGGCCTCCTGTTACCCAATACCTCATCACCGGGAAAGCGGTGACATCGATATCTGGCTCAACGGCAAATTCGAAAAAGGAAATCAATTCATACGCCAACAAGGGATAGCCGTAAAACGCACCAGTCCCAAACATTCCACCTTCGAGTTCAACGAAATGACGATCGAGAACCACGTCACCTTCTTAAGCACACAAAAGTCAGTCACCGACCAACAGTTAGAAGAAAGGCTACACCGCTTGATCCAGATAGAATCCCCCGAGCAACTACCAATGGGCGAAACAATGAGCATCCAGCTCCCCCCACCCACATTCAACGCTGCATTCATCCTTCGCCACATGTCCATACATCTACCCGACGGACAATTCGCATTGCGGCACCTATGTGATTGGGCCCGTTTTCTCCACACCTACTCCGGCAAGTTGAATCACCAACGGCTGGACGAAACATTCCAAGGCACCGTCATGGAGCGTTTATTGCCGATATACACCCACTACGCCGTCACCTGTCTGGGGCTATCCCCCCAACACGTCCCGGCACAGATGGCACCCCTCGACACCGCACTCGCCGAACGCATCCTGCACGACACCCTGCGTTCGCCCTACCGGGTACAGCCCGAGGAGCAGAGCCTGTTGAGCTCCTTCATCTGGAAGTGGAAACGCCATCATCAAGCCCTCTGGAAACACGAGTTAGTGTTTGGCATCACCGCTCCCAGACGAATAATAAACACCGCAGTTAAATGTCTGCGGAGACCTCAGATACTCTACAACAGAATAGACCGTTACGCACCGTCAGACATATAACACATCGCCACTCCATATATTAACAGCAAACAAAAAATCACAGTTTTATGAAGAAAACATCTCTATACATACTCCCCGTACTGCTACTCCTGCTCACAGGATGCAGCTCGTACCAAAAGGTTCCATACCTGCAAGCATCCGAGTATCTCAATACCGCTGCAGCAGCTCCGGTGTTGTATGATGCCCACATCATGCCCAAGGATTTGTTGACTATTGTGGTTTCGTGCTCGGAACCGGAATTGGCACAGCCGTTCAATCTCACTGTAGGAAATGTAAGTACCTCCACGTACAATACTTTTAGCACACAGCCTACCCTGCAAACATACCTCGTCGACAATAAAGGGAATATAACCTTCCCCACCCTCGGGATCCTGAAAGTAGGCGGCAAGACCAAAGGAGAAACCGAACAAATGATCAGCGAAATGCTAAAGCCCTACCTCAAGGATAATTATATTGTGACGGTACGTATGGTCAATTACAAGATATCCGTCATCGGCGAAGTAAACCGTCCAGGCACCTTCACCATTGCCAACGAAAAGGTAAACATACTCGAAGCCCTCGCCATGGCCGGCGACCTCACCATCTACGGCCTACGCAACAACGTAAAGCTCATCCGCGAAGACATCAATGGCCATCAACATATCTTCGCCGTCGATCTCAACGATGCCCGGTTAGTGCTTTCACCTTATTATTATCTGCAACAGAACGATGTCCTATACATCTCCCCCAATAAAGCAAAAGCCAAAAATTCCGATATAGGTAGCAGTACCTCCCTTTGGTTCTCTGCCACTTCTATCTTGCTTTCCATGGCCAGCCTCCTGTACAACATCTTTAAATAACCTCCGCAAGACTTTATGATCAACGAACAAAACATAAACCACGAGCTGTACGACGAGCAACCCAGTAATTTCGACTTCAAGGAGTTCCTCTTTAAATGTTTGATGTATTGGCCTTGGTTTATAGTCTCCGTGATAATATGTATGACCGGTGCCTGGTTTTATCTTCGGCACACGGAACCGGTTTATAATATTTCTGCCACGGTACTGATTAAAGACGAAACCAAAGGAGGAAATGTATCCAGTGCTATGTCCGAGCTAGAAGATCTCGGGCTGTTCAAGAGTAGCGTCAATAATATTGATAATGAGATAGAGGTTCTACGTTCCAAATCCTTAGTAAAAGATGTGGTAACCGATCTGGGACTCTACATATCATACTATCGTAAAGGACGAGTTCGTGACCAAGAGCTATATGATAATTCTCCCATCCACATACAACTCACAGAACAAGATGCCGACAGCCTAAAAGGAGGTATTCGCATGGACGTCTTATTGCTGGGTGATAACAAAATCAAGGTAAGTGCAGTCATCGCAGGCAGAGAACAAGTTAAACACTTCTTCAAATTCCCAGCCGTATGGGCTACCGAAATAGGCACTTTCACCTTCAACCCCGCGGATGAGAACTCTTTGATGAGTCGAAACGAATATTTCATCTACATTAATCCTCCCTTAGCAGTAGCCAGAGGTTACGCAGGAGGATTATCCATAGAACCTACCTCCAAAACAACTTCCGTAGCCACTATCTCATTTAGAAACACCAACAAGCGCAGAGGAGAAGATTTCATCAACAAGTTGGTGGAGATGTACAACCAAAACACCAATGAAGACAAGAACGAGGTAACACGTAAATCCGCAGAATTCATTGACGGACGCATCAAAATCATCAACGAAGAGCTCGGTACTACAGAAGAAGAGTTAGAACAATTCAAGCAAGCCGCCAACATTACTGACCTGACCAGTGATGCCCGCATAGCCCTTGCCGAGAACACAGAATACGACAAACTGCGCGTGGAGAACTCCACTCAACTTAGCATGGTGGGCTATCTGAACGAATACATCAACAATCCACAGAATGAGAACAGTGTACTCCCTGTCAATGTAGGATTAAGAGATGCCACACTGACCACTCTCATCTCCCGTTACAACGAAATGGTTCTGGAACGCGAGCGTCTACTCCGAGGCTCATCCGAGAGCAATCCGGTAATAGTACGACTGAACACCACTATTCAAGACATGAAAGAGAGTGTTCGTAGCGCTATTAGCTCTGTACAAAGAGGATTACTCATAAGCAAGTCCAGCCTGGATCGCCAGGCAGGTAAATATGCTAGCCGGATTAATGAAGCCCCTGCTCAAGAGCGTCAGTTAGGCAGCATCTCCCGTCAGCAGGAGATCAAAGCCAGCCTCTACATCATGTTATTAAAGAAACGGGAAGAAAATGCCATTGCTCTTGCTGCCACAGCCAACAATGCTAAAATCATTGACCGAGCCATGGCGGATGGTGCTCCAGTTTCTCCCAAAAGAAAAATGATTTATCTGATAGCCATGGCATTGGGTCTCGGTATTCCTATTGGTTTAGTCTATCTCAGAGACCTACTTCAATTCAAGATAGAAGGCATCTCTGACATAGAGAAAATCACAACAGTTCCCCTAATTGGTGAAGTACCTTTAGGGCAAGGAGCAGAAAACTCCATCGTAGTTTTCGAGAACAAGAATGATATGATGGCAGAAGCTTTCCGCGATATCAGAACCAACCTACACTTTATGGCAGGCAAAGAACAGAAGGTATTCCTTGTTACATCTACTATCAGTGGTGAAGGAAAAACCTTTGTAGCTGCCAACTTGGCCATTAGTTTCGCACTGCTAGGAAAGAGAACAGTTATTGTCGGTCTAGATATTCGCAAACCCGGACTAAACAAAGTTTTCCAAGTGAGAAACAAGCACGAAGGTATTACTAACTATCTCGCTAATCCTTCCCGTAATCTATTAGCAGATGTCGAAACCTCTGACCTATATAATAACTTATTCATCCTTCCTGCAGGAGTTATACCTCCTAATCCTACTGAGCTATTAGCACGTACAGCCTTAGATGATGCTGTCAACATCCTTCGAAACGAATTTGATTATGTTATTCTAGATACAGCACCTATCGGCTTGATGAGTGACACAAAACTCATTTCTAGGACAGCAGATGTTAGCATCTATATATGTCGTTCAGATTACACCTATAAGTCCGATTACTCGTTGATCAACGAATTACAAGCAGAGGGAAAAATAAACCAGCTTTGTACGATAATTAATGGAATAGACTATGCCAAGAAAAAATATGGTTACAATTACAACTATGGTTATGGCAGAAGGTATGGTTATGGATACGGTCGAAAATATGGCTATGGCTATGGTCGCAAATATGGGTATAGCTATGGACAAGAAAACACAAACACAAAATGATATCTGTTCATTCGGTAAATGTGCAATTTGCCACATACATTTGACGATTTAAACACTAGCATATATGGGCGTTAGTCAGTTAAAAGCAGGAGCCATCCTTAATTATATAGTACTCGGCCTAAACAGTCTGATTGGCCTACTGTATATGCCCTATATGCTTCGTGTGATGGGGCAAAGTGAGTACGGTTTGTATTCGTTAGTTGCGTCAGTCATCGCTTATTTAACTATCATGGATTTTGGATTTGGTAATGCAATTATCAGATATACGGCCAAATTCCGCGCGGAAGGAAAGCTTCAGGAACAGTATTCCATGTTTGGTATGTTTCTGATATTATATTCTGTTATAGGAGGTTTGTCACTATGTGCCGGATCGGTATTATACTTCAATGTTGATGATTTATTCGGCGATACCATGACTGCAGTAGAACTGTCAAGAGCTAAGATTTTAATGCTTTTGATGCTTTTTAATCTTGCCATAACGTTTCCTTTGAGTGTTTTTGGTTCGATTATTACAGCTTATGAAGATTTCATTTTTCAGAAGGCAGCCATGATCGTACGCATTCTTTTGAATACGGCAGTAATGATTATATTGTTAAAATATGGGTACAAGGCTATTGCGATGGTGATAGTACAGACCTTCTTTAATATAGCAATATTACTACTCAACTATTTTTACTGCAAATATAAGATGAGTATACACATCGTTTTTGGCAAATTCCAGTGGAAATTTCTGCGAGAAGTTGCTGTCTACTCTTTTTGGATTTTTCTCAATGCAATAATGGATCGTATATACTGGAGTACAGGCCAATTTGTGTT
The DNA here is from genome assembly GCA_031554505.1 of Bacteroides sp. Taxonomy (GTDB): domain Bacteria; phylum Bacteroidota; class Bacteroidia; order Bacteroidales; family Bacteroidaceae; genus Bacteroides. The sequence goes on from JAVBVI010000132.1 coordinate 15,287, forward strand.
AGGCGCATTTGTTGGTACAACTGCTGTAGCTGTATTTGCTGTTGCAATCCATCTTCAATCAATGTATATGTCTTTTTCAACTGCCATTTCAGGTGTATTCCTGCCAAGACTTACTGCTATGGTAGCCAATCATTCTTCGGATAGCGAAATTTCCGACTTATTTATTCGTACAGGACGGATGCAGTATGTCGTGATCGCATTCTTGCTGTCAGGATTTATTCTTTTTGGACGCTCGTTTTTCCATTTATGGGCAGGAGAAGGATATGAAGATGCGTATATCATAACATTATTGTTTTTCGGTGCATTGACTATTCCATTGATACAGAACGTAGGGATAGCTGTCTTACAGGCTCGCAACCAAATGAGATTTCGATCGATACTATACGTCATAATTGCCATATGTAGTTTAGGTGGACAAGTTATCCTTGCCAAACACTTCGGGGCCGTCGGGTGTGCTATTGCCATAGCATGTGCTTTGTTAATAGGACAAGGGATGGTTATGAACGTGTATTATAGCAGGGTACAGAAACTTAATATTTCAGCCTTTTGGAAAGAAATAGCCAAGATGTCAATCACACCTGTTGTGATTACGCTAACGGGTATCTATGCAATAGCTAATTTCAAACTGTCTGGAGTGTTCGATTTTATTGTAGCTGTCTTGATTTTCGCTTTGTTTTACATTCCTGCTTTTTGGGTGTTTAGTATGAATACATATGAACGAAAATTGGTGTTATCTCCAATTGTTTCAATCTACAAGCGAGTAACCAGATGATAATTATTTCGAATAAAGAGAATTGTTGTGGTTGTTCGGCTTGCGTAAGTATTTGTCCCCAACAATGCATTGCATTCAAAGAAGATTCTGAAGGTTTTCTTTACCCTTCCATTCATGCCGAAAAGTGTATTGATTGCGGTACATGTGAAGATGTATGCCCTGTTATGCATCAGTCGGCTCCGACAAAACCTTTGCATGCTTACGCAGCGAAAAATATCAATGAAGAAATACGGTTGCAAAGCTCCTCAGGTGGCTTTTTTTCTTTACTCGCAGAAAAAATGATAAACGAAGGTGGCGTTGTATTTGGTGCTAAGTTTAACAAAAAGTGGGAAGTAGTTCATGGCTATACAGAAACGATAGTGGGTATATCCGATTTTAGAGGTTCCAAATATGTACAGAGTAACCTTGAAAATGTTTTCATAAAAGTAAAAGCATTTTTGAAAGAGGGGCGAAAAGTCCTTTTCTCAGGCACCCCTTGTCAAATTGCTGGGTTGAAATTATTCTTGCGCAAAGAATACCCCAATTTGCTAACAGTAGATATCATTTGTCATGGAGTGCCTAGCCCTAGTATCTGGCAAAAATACCTTTCGCAGAAAATTACAGACAGTGAGGCGATTCTTTATGTAAACTTTAGGGATAAGACATTAGGGTGGAGCAGATACCACTTAACGCTAAAAATCCAAAACCTAAATAACATTAGCCAGGTTCGAGTCTTTTCAGAATCTGCGCAGACAAACACATTTATGCGTGGGTTCTTGTCAGACTTATATACAAGACCCTCATGCCAACAATGCCCTGCGAAATCGTTAAAAAGCAGAAGCGATATTACCATTGCCGATTTTTGGGGTGTTCACAATATTCTCCATGGAATTGATGACGAAAACAAGGGTGTGAGTGCTGTTTTTGTTAATTCAGGAAAAGCCAAAGAATGTATCTCCATGCTAAAGGTGGATATAGTAGATGTAAGCTATGAGGCTGTAAGAAAACACAATCCAAGTCTTGAAAAGTCAGCTTTACCTCACGCCAAAAGAGCGCTTTTTTTTGCGGAGTATGTTAATTGTCAATTGCTTGATGAGCTAATTGAACGCCACCTAAAATTGTCTTTTAAACAGAGACTAATGGGTACGAGTAGAAGGATACTCAGAAGAATCAAATAAAAATCATATGAAAATAGGAATTATCACCCTCCCGCTTCACACAAACTATGGTGGTATTTTACAGGCTTATGCTTTGCAAAGAGTATTGGGACATATGGGACATAAAGCAATTACCATTAAAAAAGAAAGCAAGTACAAAATACCACTGTGGAAAACACCATTTGTATATACAAAGCGGATATTAGCAAAATACATTCAAAAAAAAGGAGACGCGATTGATATTTTCCATGAGCAAAAGAGTCAGAAAACACGGGCTATAATAGCTCAAAACACCCAACCCTTTATAGATAAATATATCCTAACACAAGATATAACCGAATTTAAGAGGAATGGGAATAAGTTCGATGCAATCATTGTTGGAAGTGATCAAGTTTGGCGACCGAAGTATTTTGGGAACATAAAAGAGGGCTATTTGTCTTTTGCTAAGAGTTGGAAAATAAAACGTATTGCTTATGCTGCCTCCTTTGGCACAAGTAAATGGGAATATAGTTTTTACCAAAGTAAAATTTGCAAAAAACTAATTAATAATTTTGATTGGATTTCCATTCGTGAGCAATCAGGTGTATATTTATGTAAAAAGCACTTTAGAGTAAATGCTCTACATGTGCTTGACCCTACGATGCTACTTGACACAAGCCATTATATTTCATTGATAGAAAAAGCTCAAATAAAAAAAGAGGAAGGCGAACTATTTGTCTATGTATTAGATGAAAATGAGAGTACTAATACACTTGAAAGGCACTTATGTACAACCTTGGGATATACTGCGTTTTATAGCAGTACTGACAGTTACAATGCAGTATTGGAAAACCGAATTGCAACTAAGGTAGAAGTTTGGCTGCGCTCGTTTTTTGATGCAAAATTTGTATTGACAGATTCATTCCATGCTTGTGTGTTTTCAATTTTGTTTAATAAACCTTTTGTTGTTTATGGGAATACAACACGAGGATTAAGCCGCTTTAGCTCACTACTAAGATTATTTAAATTGGAAGATAGATTAGTGTTATCTGACAGCAATGAATTAGAACAAATAATAGAACGTCCAATTAATTGGAGTGAAGTAAATGACATTTTAGAAGAACAGAGAAAAATATCTAATACGTTTTTGATAAATGCACTAGAAATGTAGTGAATCTATTGAAACTGCAATCTACGGCGTTCGTTTAGAAAAGCTCACATGTATTTATATTGGCTAATATTTGCATCAATAATTATTTTTGCTTGGTACGACTGCAAACGGGCTATTATTGTATGGATGCCACTGCAATTACTTTTTAATGACATGGTGGCATTAAAGTACTCGACTCCAATATTGACTCTTGCTATTGCTGTTAATTTTGCATTACCAATTATTTTTTATTTCAAATATGGAGAGAGTGAAAAGCGAAAACTCAATAATGAAACATTCTTTTTTAGAGCATTATTCGTATTATATCTTATTTCATTTGTATTGAGTATTTTTTTTTCTATTGCTCCGCTTGGGAGCGTTTTTAATGCAACAATAAAGTTCTTTGTAAAGAACTTTATAATGCTTTACCTTTTCCAAAGATGTTTGAATGACAATAAAGATTTGAAATTATTTGTTTGTACTGTTTGTGTTATTGGCATCCTTATTTCTGGGTTAGGGATACTGGAGTCAGCTATTAAAGATAACCCGGTACAAGATTTTATTTATTTCTCTGCACCTAATGCAGGAAGTGAAAGCTATAATGGTAGAGTTTGGTATGTACCACCTAGTATAAGGGGGGCACTGCAGATGAGATTTAATATGGTTCGAGCATATTCTTTTTTTAACATTCATATCGCATTTGGCATAGCTTCGCTTTTATTGGGATTCTTTTTAGCAATTTTGGTTAAGAACAAGTGCTACATCATTAATAAGCGTTTTTTATGGTTGTCTATTGTATTACTCCTATCAGGTATATTTGCAGCCAATTCAAAGACAGCAATGGTAGGATTACTTATTCTGTTACTTGCTCTTTTTAGCATACAGCAAATCTTTAATTTTAAGATATGGATTGGTGTTGGAATAATATTAATTGTTGCCTTAGTTTACTTTCCTAATTACGCATTAAATTACCTTGCTCTGTTTGATTCTAGCGTCGCGGAAGAAGGTGGGGGGAGTTCCATAGAGATGCGAAAAAATCAATTCAGAGTAGCGAGAATGTTATTTGAAATGAATCCTATTTTTGGTAACGGCGTTGGCTCTATTGACTTTATACAAAGACACAATAACGCAGCTAGTGGAATTCTTGGTGCTGAGAGCTCTTGGATGCAGATATTGCCAGAACGCGGGTTATTGGGAGCCTTTGTCTATATATACTGGTATGTTTTCACTTTTAAAAAGCTCAGATTAATTGTTCCCACTAAAATTGTTTTTTACTTCCTTGCTTCGATATTAATTATGGAAACTGCTACCGGGATACTAGATATGGCCTTATACGGGGCTATAGTTATTGCTATTCGTCGGTTTTACATGCTCAAACATATTGATAGGGTAACCGAAAAATACAAAAGATTAAAGTATACACAGAATAATGGATAATAAGAGACCGCTAATCAGTATAATTGTTCCTATTTATAACACAGAACAATTCCTAAACAGATGCCTTGAAAGCATCATAAATCAATCCTTTAAAGATTTTGAGCTTATTCTAGTTGATGATGGATCTACCGATTCCTCAAGGAAAATATGCAATGAATGGTTGCAAAAGGATAATCGCATTCAAGTGGTCCATAAAAAGAATGAAGGAGTTACAATCGCTCGTAAAACGGGAATAGCATATGCGACTGGTAAGTGGGCGTGTTTTGTTGATTCCGATGATACACTACCGCCAAATGCAATAGATGTTTTGACTGCACAAATCAGGCACGATGTGGATATGGTATTGGGCACAGTTCAAACCATTGGCACAAAAGCGCTCTTTTACAAACAATTTGGGGAAAAGCACAGAACACAATACATAAATATTTTATTAAAACATCCTGAGTATTGGGGGCCTTATTCGCGACTAATACGGAAGTCTCTTTTTGATGATTTCATCTTTAATATACCTTCGGAAATTAAGATTGGTGAAGATTTTATTATGAATCTTCGTCTTGCACAAAAAGTGCGAAAAGTAATTCTATTACACGATGTTGTATATTATTACATTTGGCGCCCAAGTTCTGCAATGGCAAATCATTCGAATTTAAATTTAATTTACGAAGAGCTTTACATCACTACTACTTATGAATCGATTTATCCTGAATATCAAAAAGCATTGAGAGGTGCACTTTTTTGCTTTAGAATTAAAGTCTATTACAGGTTTATTAAGCGGAAAACCCAAAAGTGCTTGTTTTATAAGCAGAACCATTAATGCTTTATTGAGAAGTGGATTAGAGATTACAAATAGCTATGGCTTATTATAAATATTGTCCTCCATTTTTTATACTCAGTTTGTTGAATGCAATATGGCAAAAACAATTTGTTTTCTTATTGAATTTTTCTTAGGTTTTGATTTGAAACATTATTTTAAATGGTAGTTGAAGACAAGTCTGTTCACCGTAATAATATAGTCCACCAAAAAAATACTAATAATTCATTATTATGAGGTTGTCAATTATAGTTCCAGTGTTCAAAGTTGAAAAACATATAGCTAAATGCCTTGAGTCATGTCTAAAACAAGACATCCCATTGCTTGACTATGAAATAATTGTAATAAACGATGGATCACCAGATGGATCTCGAAACATTGCTGTTGAATTTGCAAAGCAGTATGAGAATATTCGAATCATAGATCGTGAAAATGGAGGAATAAGTGCTGCTAGAAATACGGGATTGAGAGCAGCAAAAGGTAAATATATTTGGTTTGTTGATTCCGATGACTGGATAGAGGAGAACTGCTTATTCAAATTATTAAATAGAATCGAATCAGACGACTTAGAAATATTGTGGATTTCATGGAAGCGTGTTGATGAAAAAGGAAGTGAATTACCTCAGTTTAAAGATGCTCGCCGTTCAGACAAAATGGACGTTATGACCGGTGTTCAATTTATGGAAGATGTATTAATGTTCTGTACTTTCGGTTGCACTTTCATTTTTAAGAAAGAAAGCATTAGAAATTTATTTTTTAAGGAAGGAATAATCTTTGAAGATGCTGAATTTATACCTCGCGCATTAATCCATATGCAAAGGGTCGCTTATTCTAATCAAATAGCATATAATTACTTATTTCGTCAGGACTCTTTGACCAACGCACATAGTCCTAAGAAAATTACAGATTTGTCGAGTGTTATTTTAACGAATTTTCTGTTGTCAAAGAAATATCCTAATATATTATACCTAAAATCCATTGTAGGAGCTCTCATCATAACAGCTATACGAATTTTAGCTGATAAGGCATATAAAAAAGAACGAAAAGCTTTTTTATTATTCTTGCGTGAGAATAATATAATGAAAATAACCTATAATGAAGGTGGGGTACGCAAAATAATGGCTCGGATATTTAACATTTCCCCTATTCTTAGCATTAAAGCAACTTCACTAATAATCCATTGCCGAAAAAGAACAATAAAGATGCTTGAAACTAGGAAGACCAAACACGTTGTTAAAGAAAAGAAACTAAAACGAGCAAAAACCATCCATTCATGAAAATTCTTTTTGTAACTAATATGTATCCTAACAATACCGGACCGTATTACGGTATTTTTGTTAAAGAACAAATTGATGGCATTAGTAGAAAATATCCCATTGAGTATGACATATTCTTCGTGGATGGCAGAGAAGATAAGTGGGCGTATTTAAAATCCATTTTTACTATTCATAAGAAAATAGAAAACAGCAACTATGATTTGATACATATTCACTATGGCTTTTCTGGGTTGTTTCTCCTAAAGAGGTTAAAAAAGAAGATTCCGGTGATTATGACCTTGCACGGTGGCGATATTCAGGTAGAACAAGGGAAATGGATACAGGTATTTATTACTAAACAGATTTTAAAACGGGCACAAATAGCTTTTACTTTGAATAACAGAATGGATCAGATAGTAAAACAATATACCCATCGTACAATCCAACTGCCTTGTTCTGTAAATACCGATTTATTTAAGCCCATTGAAACAGTAAAAGAAGCTAAAAAGGATTCAGCTACCATCATTTTTCCCGGCGATAGTACACGAAAAGTCAAAAACTACCCACTCTTCTCACAAACATTGGATTTGCTTCAAAAAAGATATGGCATTTCATGTAAAAGGGTTGAACTCAAGAATATGAATCGCCAAGAAGTTGCAGAGTTATACCAAAACTCTGATTTACTATTAATGACCTCTATCTCGGAAGGTTCCCCACAGTCAGTAAAAGAAGCCATGGCTAGTAACTTATCCATTGTTTCTACAAACGTTGGTGATGTAGAATATTTACTGGAAGGAGTGGCAAATTCTATAGTTGTAAAGGACTTTGACCCAGAGCTTTTAGCAGAGAATGTATATTTATCATTAGCCAAGAGGATTCCAGGCATAAATGGGCGTGAGAAATTATTACAATTAGAGTTAGACGATGACTCTGTTGCTGAAAAAATCTATCATGTTTATCAAGAACTTTTGTCTCAAAAATTATAATTAATGTATAACCGTCCACTACGAAGAGCTTTTAAAACTTGAAAGACACGTCATTCTCTAAAAAATATTATGAAGAATAATGTTCGTATATTAAATATAGATATTCTTCTAACTTCTCAAGAAAGCTTGCTTGAAGTTTTGACGAAGGGAGTTCTAATAACTCCCAATTTAGATCATCTGGTGAGGCTGCAAAAAGATAAGGAATTCTACGGACTATACCAGAAAGCAGAATGGGTAATCTGTGACAGTAAGATTTTATACCTCTGTTCTAAACTGCTAAAAAGATCAATAGTTGAGCCTATCCCAGGAAGTAGTTTTTTTACAGCATATTATAACTATCATGCAAATGATGAAAGCTGTAAAATTTTCCTGTTAGGTGCCGCAGAAGGAGTAGCAGCAAAAGCTCGCGAGAATATAAACCGAAAAGTTGGTCGAGAGATAGTGGTAGGTGCACATTCTCCTTCTTATGGTTTTGAAAAGAATAGTCAAGAGTGCGAAGAGCTGGTTCAAATAGTAAACAATAGTGGCGCTAATGTTCTGTTGGTCGGTGTTGGAGCACCCAAGCAAGAGAAGTGGATTATGAAATATCGAGACCAAATGCCCAATGTCGATTTATTCATGGCACTTGGCGCCACCATAGACTTTGAAGCAGGCACACTAAAGCGAGCACCTTTAATATGGCAAAAATGTGGCATGGAATGGTTATATCGTTTTATCAAAGAACCCAAGCGCTTGTTTAAACGATATTTCATAGACGACATGACTTTCTTCTATCATTTTGGAAAGCAGATATTGGGAATCTATAACAACCCATTTGAGAACAAGCTTTCCGAAACTGGTATCACTAGAATACCCAAATAAGATTTTAATTAATTAGCAAGAAAAATCAGTATGAAAAACATACTCACACTTTTATGCCTGTTACTACTCCCCGCAGTAACCTCCGCACAAAAGCATGATCCTACTCAATTCCAAAACAACTGGAACATTGGCATAGCCGGAGGAACCAACCTCTACATGGGCAACGACGACAACAAAGGTGACTTTGTCAAACGTCTGGCGCCTGTCATGGATATCAGCCTGACTCGATGGTCCAACCCCTACGTCGGCCTGCGACTACTCGGTTCCTGGGGGCAGGCTCAAGGATGGGCTACGCGACAAACCGAAAACTCCATCAGAAAGGTAGGCGACCTATACTTCGAAAAGTTCAATTTGGCAACCGGACAGATTGATTTTCTGGTAAACATGAGCAGTCTCTTCTTTCGGTACAACCCCCAAAGGGTCTGGAATCTTTCCACTTTCTTCGGTGGCGGTGGAGCCTACAGTTGGGGAGTGAAGGAAAGCGCTTCGGAGATGCTGCTCAACGTGGGCGTGCTGAACACGTTCCGGGTCAGTTCCCGGATAGATTTTATGGTCGAAGGACGTTATGGACACACCCGGACACGCGTAGATCGTGATTTTGAGGAGAAAGGTTCTGATTACCTGGCTACCGTCACGGCCGGACTTATCTTTAAATTGGGGAAACAAAGCGCAGAACAGCGGGAGAAACGGGTGAAGAGGTCCGTCTATGATGCGGTATATAATGCACCTCAAACGGTGGTGAAAGTGCCGGAGGCCGCCCCCGTAGTTCAAGTACAGGAGCCCACTCAAATACAGGCTCAAGTACCGGTGCAAACGCCGGTGCAAGCACAAACGCCGGTGCAGCCGGTGCAACCTGTAGTACCGGCGCAACCCGTGCAAGCTGTAGTAGAAACCCCTCAAGCTCCCACATTCATCTCGGGCGAACCGGTAATCGTCCTTTTCGGCTCCGGAAGATACCTGTTGGACGCCAAAGCCCTCGCCCAGCTCGACGAAGAGGTAAAGAACACGCTCCAATATCTTCGCGATAAAACCCTCACTCTCTCCGGAACGGCCGATAGGGAAATAGGAGGGGCAGAAAGAAACGAGGTCTTGAGCAAACTCCGTGTGGATGTGGTCTTCGACATTTTGGTCGACAAGTATGGTTTCGATCCTCAAAAGCTGATCAAGAAACCATTGGGCGACAAAGACCGCCGCTTCGAACGGGCAGAGCAGAACCGTTGTGTCATCATCGAATGGTAATGCAGTAGTAATAGCAATCTGATAATTCAATAAAACAATTATATGCGGCAAATCAAATTACTTACCTTATTCATCCTGTTCCCTTGGATAAGCCTTCAGGCACAATACTCCATGGGAACTACCGGCCTGCTGAACACCCCGTCGGCCGACATGCAGGAAACCGGAACTTTCATGATAGGAGCCAACTTCCTGCCACAGGAAATCACTCCCAAAACATTCAAATACGACACATACGACTATTTTGTGGGCATCACCCTCTTCTCGTTCCTCGAGTTGAACTACCGTTGTATCTTGTTCAAAACTAGTTATATGGCCGAGAAGCCGAAGTTCAACCAGCAAGACCGCTCGCTCACTGCCCGCCTGCGCATCGTGAAGGAGAAGAAGTACATGCCGGGCATCGTGATCGGCACCAACGACCCGTTCAATGATTACGGGGAAAACTACTTCGCCACCATTTATGGCGTTACCACGAAGAACTTCCACTTAGGTGGACACCGCCTCGGGCTCAGTGGCGGCTACTACTACCCGCTCTCCGACGCCAATACGGAGTACAATGGTGTGTTCGGCGGTATCAGCTACAGCCCCTCGTTCTGCAAACAGCTCTCCC
>JAVBVI010000003.1:0-6294 GCA_031554505.1 Bacteroides sp.
AAAATCAAGGCTGCGTCTGTTTTCCTACTCGCTCTCTGCGTAGCGCTAACGACCCCGAACTCACTCGCTACGCTCGCTCAAACACAGGGTCGTCTTCACGCGCTACTCCGGTCGCTCGCTTCACGGAAAACAGCCGAGGCCGATCCCGCAACGCCACATCGCTTCGCTCGTGCTTTTTTGTGGCTTTGTTCTGCTTTTAGCCTTTATATGAAATAGATCGGGCCGTCCTTTTTTGAAGGGCGGCCCGATTGGTTTATATATGTGTGGTGTATTACAACCGTGCGCGGATGGCTTTGGAGTCTTCTTCGTAGCCGGGTTTGTCCAGGAGGGCGAACATATTCTTTTTGTAGGCTTCTACACCGGGTTGGTTGAAGGGGTTTACGCCAAGGACGTAGCCGCTGATACCGCAACCGATTTCGAAGAAGTAGAGCAGTTGGCCGATGTAGCGTTCGCTGATTTCGGGCAAGACAAGACGCAGGTTGGGTACGCCACCGTCTACGTGAGCCAGTTGGGTACCGAGTTCGGCCATCTTGTTTACCTGGTCTACGCGCTTGCCGGCCAGGAAGTTCAGACCGTCGAGGTTGGCTTCGTCGGTGGGGACTTCGAGCTTATGGTTTACTTTTTCTACCGAGATTACTGTTTCGAAGATGGTGCGTTCGCCTTCCTGAATCCACTGTCCCATGGAGTGCAGGTCGGTTGAGAAGTCAACGGCAGCGGGGAAGATGCCCAGGTTGTCCTTGCCTTCCGATTCGCCGTAGAGTTGTTTCCACCATTCGCTGACGTAGTGTAGCTTGGGGTTGTAGTTCACCATGATTTCTATCTTCTTGCCGCTCTTGTACAGCTCGTTGCGTGTGGCTGCGTAGATGGCTGCGGGGTTTTTGGCGAAGGGTACGTCTGCACCGCAGGCTTTCTCCATTTCTACGGCACCGGCTATGAACTGGTCGATGTCGAATCCGGCCACAGCGATGGGCAACAGGCCTACTGGGGTGAGTACCGAGAAGCGTCCGCCTACGTTGTCGGGAATGATGAACGAACGGTACCCTTCTTTGTCGGCTGTGATGCGGGCAGCGCCTTTCTGGGCGTCGGTGATGGCTACGATCACTTTCTGGGCCATTTCCTTACCGCGTTGGTCTTCGCACTGCTTCTTCAGTAGACGGAAGGCGAGAGCGGTTTCGGTGGTGGTACCCGATTTGGAGATGTTGATCACACCGAATTTCTTATCTTTCAGGAACTCGATGAGTTCGTACAGGTAATCCTCGCCAATGTTGTGTCCGGCGTAGATGATGACCGGAGCTGTTTTCTTTTCCTGCAACCAGGTGAAGCTGTTCGAGAGGGCTTCGATCACGGCACGTGCGCCCAGGTAGCTGCCGCCGATACCGGCCACGATCACTACCTCGCAGTTGTCTCTCAATACTTGTGCGGTGGCTTTCAGGTCGTTCATTTCGGTGGCGGTGATGCCCGATGGCAGGTGCAGCCATCCCAGGAAGTCATTGCCCAGTCCGGTACCGTTTTCCAGTGCAGCCTGTGCTGCTTTTACCTGTGCCTCGTAGGCATTCACGGCGTCTTGGGAGATAAATCCAAGAGCCTTTTCAATATTCAAACTAATCATACTGTTATAAGTGTTTATAGGGTCTTCGTTGTTATCTGAATGAGTCTGTGAGGAGCTTGATCTCGATCATGGGCGAGATGCGCTCGTACAGAATGTTGTACACGGCGTCGAGGATGGGCATATTCACGTGGTGATGCTTGTTGATCTCCTTGATGCACTTCGTTCCGTAGTATCCCTCGGCTATCATCTCCATTTCTATTTGCGCGCTTTTCACCGAGTAGCCCTTACCTATCATGGTGCCGAAGGTGCGGTTGCGGCTGAAGTTGGAGTAGCTCGTTACGAGCAGGTCGCCCAGGTAGGCCGAGTCGTCGATGTTGCGGTGAAGCGGGTGCACGGTGTCGAGGAAGCGGTTCATCTCCTCCACGGCGTTCGATATGAGCACGGCCTGGAAGTTGTCGCCGTACTTCAACCCGCTGCAGATGCCTGCGGCGATGGCGTAGACGTTTTTCAGTACCGAGCCGTACTCGATGCCCACCACGTCGTCGCTGACGGAAGTCTTGATGAAACTGCTGGCCAGACGGCGGGAGAAGATCCGCGCCTTATCTTTGTCCGGGCAAGCAATGGTGAGGTAGGAGAGGCGTTCCAGTGCTACCTCTTCGGCGTGGCAGGGTCCTCCCAGCACGGCGATGTTCTCGGCCGGCACGCCGTATTCCTTGGTGAAGTATTCGGACACGATCATGTTGTCATCGGGCACGATACCTTTGATGGCGGTGATGATGAACTTGTCTTTCAGCTTCGTTTTCAGTTTCTTGAGATGCGCCTTCAGGTAGGGCGAGGGGGTGACGAACACCAGTGTGTCCGAGTCGCGCACCACATCGTTGATGTTGGAACTGAAATTGATGCGTTTCATGTCGAACTTCACCGAGGTGAGGTAGGCCGGGTTGTGTCCCATCCGTCGGAAGTCGGCTATGCGGTCGTCCCGACGCATGTACCAGTTGATCGACTCTTCCTGAGCCAGAAACATTTTGGCAATGGCCGTGGCCCAGCTTCCGCCGCCCATGATCGCTATCTTACCGGGTAGTTTCATTTAATTGCGATTTATACTCTAAATTACGAATTAAGTTGTTTCACCCATCCGGCCACTTCGTCTACCGACGGGTTGGCCAGTTCCAGCTTATATTTTTTGTTGATGCCACAGATGTCCTGATGCAGTTTCTGCGGGTTTACCTCTTTCATATCGTCCACCAGGTTGTATCCGGCTTTCTGTATAGCGGGTACCCATTCTTCGGCTATGCCCAGGGCGGCGTAGCGTTCGGCGGAGTCTTTCTTTGTTACCTTTTCGGGGCGCATCTGCGGGAAGAAGAGTACTTCCTGGATGGCCACCTGTCCGGTCATGAGCATCACCAGACGGTCCATGCCGATACCCATTCCGGAGGTGGGAGGCATACCGTATTCCAGTGCGCGGACAAAGTCCATGTCGATGAACATCGCCTCGTCATCGCCCTTTTCGCTCAGGCGAAGCTGATCTTGGAAGCGTTCCAGCTGGTCTATGGGGTCGTTCAGTTCCGAGTAGGCGTTGGCCACCTCTTTGCCGTTCACCATCAGCTCGAAGCGTTCGGTCAGCGCGGGGTTGGTGCGGTGTTTCTTGGTCAGCGGCGACATCTCGATGGGGTAGTCGATGATGAACGTGGGCTGTATGTAGTTTCCTTCGCAGAACTCGCCGAATATCTCGTCGATCATCTTGCCTTTGCCCATGGTTTCGTCCACTTCCATCTTGAGTTCCTGACACACTTGGCGGATTTGTTCTTCGTCGAGTCCGTTCAGGTCATGTCCGGTGAAGTGCTTGATGGAGTCTAGCATGGTCACCCGTTGGAAGGGCGCTTTGAAGTTGATCACGTTGTCGCCTACCTTCACCTCGGTGGTGCCGTTCACGTCCATGCTGATCTTTTCGATCATCCGTTCGGTGAAGTTCATCATCCAGTTGTAGTCCTTGTAGGCCACGTATATTTCCATGCAGGTGAATTCGGGGTTGTGCGTACGGTCCATGCCTTCGTTGCGGAAGTTCTTGGAGAACTCGTACACGCCGTCGAACCCGCCTACGATGAGTCGTTTCAGATACAGTTCGTTAGCAATGCGCAGGTAGAGCGGGATGTCCAGTGCGTTGTGGTGCGTGATGAAGGGGCGTGCCGATGCTCCTCCGGGGATGGCCTGGAGGATGGGTGTTTCGACTTCCATGTATCCTTGTGCGTTGAAGTACTCGCGCATGGAGTTGTACACGCGGGTGCGCTTGGTGAAGATTTCCTTGATACCTTCGTTCACGGCCAGGTCCACGTAGCGTTGGCGGTAGCGCAGCTCGGGGTCTTCGAACGAGTCGTAGGCCACGCCGTCCTTGTATTTCACGATGGGGAGGGGTTTGATGGATTTGGCCAGCACGGTGAGTTTCTGCGCGTGTACGCTGATTTCGCCCATCTGTGTGCGGAACACGAATCCTTCGATGCCGATGAAGTCGCCCAGGTCGAGCAGACGTTTGAACACCGTGTTGTACATCTCTTTATCTTCGCCCGGACACAGGTCGTCCCGGGTGATGTACACCTGTATGCGTCCTTCGGCGTCTTGCAATTCCACGAACGAGGCTTTTCCCATGACGCGGCGGCTCATCATTCGTCCGGCTATGGATACGCGACGGGGTTCGTCTTCGTCCTTGAATTGTTGTTTTATATCTGTAGAGAAAGCGTTTGTTACATACTCTGCTGCGGGATACGGCTCGATGCCCATCGCGCGGAGTTCGTCCAGGCTTCCGCGCCGGATGATCTCTTGTTCACTTAGTTCTAGAATGTTCATTACGTTGCTTGTTACTCACTAATTGGAGGCAAAAATACGAAACATTTTTCATATTCCGGCAACATCGGGCATTATTCGTTCGAAAACGAACGTTATATTAGGTTCCATCTTGGCTTAGCGGGCCAGGATGGATGAACTTGCAATCTGTAACTTGCGTAGATTGTTGTTGGACTTTTGGCATATCCTTATGAACCAATGGCCAACGAAGCCAAACCAGCGGAACCTTAGATTTACAAACGGAATAGGAAGTGTGCATCCTGCAAGATTCTCATTTGTCATTTTGTCAATTTGATAATTAAGTGGCTTCATGGGTAGCGTTGTTTGCGGTAAGATGTGCCAGAGGCGATAAAATCGCAAGGAAAACGGGGTTGGGGAATTCAATTTGATGCGATATTCGATTTGTTAATAGCTTTTTTGAGTCTTATCCTCTATTTCTCTTGTCCCGGAGATGTGATTAGATGGGCAAACACATCGAATTGATATGTCAAAAAAGTGTTCTGTTTTATTCGGAATAGCTTTTGGGGGGCAAGAATCAGGCATTTGGAGGAGGATTCTGAACCTACCGGTCGAAGGTTTAAAACCTTTGCCCCGAGGGTTTAAAACCTTCGACCCGTTGGTTTAAAACCTTCGGAGGCTTTCATTACGCATTTTGCATGTTTTCCTCTCTCGAAACATGTATTTATATGCATTTTGAGTGCAAAAAAACAGGCCTTCTCGTATGATAATGCGTATTTTTATCCGAATAGTTGTCTCGTTGCTTCATTTAACGCGCTTTTGCTGTAAGGGAAAATTCATTATTTTGAATATTTATCTGCTATATTCTATTATTTACGTGCATTTTGATAGATTAAAAATCGCACTCGCCCTGTTCGGCCTGATTTTTCCGGGTGCATGACAAGGAATCGCACAGGGTTCGCCTGCCGATGAAACCGTATCTGGCTCTGCGCATTACGGAAGTGAAATGAGGCATAGAACATAAAAAACAAAAAAGCGGTGGAAATCCGTGCCGTTTTGTTGTGAAATATCCGGAGAAAACCGTAAGTTTGCTACAGAACAAACCGTAAATTAGTGCGTATGAATGACAAATATGTGATCAACATCGGCCGTCAGCTAGGCAGCGGCGGCAAAGAGATAGGCGAGAAGCTCGCCGCCCGCCTGGGCATCGGCTTTTACGACAAGGAACTCATCAACCTGGCTTCGGAAGAAAGCGGTCTGTGCCGGGAATTCTTCGAGCGGGCCGACGAGAAAGCCTCGCAAAGTCTGGTGAGCGGATTCTTCGGCATGCGCTTCCCGTTCGTGAGCGACGGCTCCATCCCGTATGGCAACTGTCTGAGCAACGACGCTCTGTTCAAGGTGCAGAGCGACGTCATCCGCCGTCTGGCCGACGAGCACTCGTGCCTCTTCCTGGGACGCTGTGCCGACTACATCCTGCGCGAACATCCCCGCGCCGTGAACGTCTTCATCTCCGCCAGTCTGGACGACCGTGTCCGCCGCCTCTGCACTCACCTCAACATTTCCGTCGAAGAAGCCAAAGGCTTTATACAAAAAGGCGACAAGCGCCGGGCGGAGTATTACAATTATTACAGCTACAAAACTTGGGGAGCCGCATCGACGTATCACCTCTGCATCGACTCGTCCGTGCTGGGCGTGGATGCCACGGTGGACTTCATCGAAACCTTCGTCCGGCAGAAACTGAATCTTCTTTGACTGATAATATGAAACAATTAATAGCCTGTTGCGGACTGGATTGCGAAAGTTGCGATGCCCGCGTAGCCACCGTCACGAACGACGATGAACTGAGAGAACAAACCGCCCGGAAGTGGAGCGTGATGAACAATGCACCGGAGATTACGGCAGCTACCATCTACTGTATGGGATGCCGTACGGAAGGAGTGAAATTTGCG
>JAVBVI010000145.1:0-39589 GCA_031554505.1 Bacteroides sp.
CGACTTGCCTTGGGCTATCATTCGTTTAATTCAGCGTGCAGGTCGTGTAGATAGAATAGGACAATCAGCCGAAGAAATATTTTGCTATTCGTTCTTCCCTGCTGATGGTATAGAAAATATTATTCGACTTCGGCATAGGCTTAATAATCGCATTAACGAGAGTGCCAACGTTGTCGGTGGAGATGAGATCTTCTTTGAGGGAAATGAGCAAAATCTTACCGACATATATAATGAAAAAAGCGGGGTGCTTGATGAAGAAGATGAGGGCGAAATTGATTTGGCATCACAAGCATTTCAGATTTGGAAATCAGCAACGGAAGCAAACCCAATGCTAAAGAAAATTATTCCAAGTTTAAGCAATGTTGTATATTCAACAAAAGCCAATAATCAGGGCACACTGAAAGAAGGAGTCATTACTTATGCAAAAACTCCTGAAGGGAACGATATGCTTACTTGGATGGACAAAAAGATGAAAATTGTTACCCAGTCTCAACAAACTATCCTCAAAGCACTCTCCTGCTCTATGGAAGAATCGGCGATTGAAGCTCTTGACTCTCACCATGAGATAGTAGCAAAATCAATTTCCATGATGCAGCAACAAGAGGTGCGTACAAGTGGAATATTGGGAAGTCGATTCAGTACAAAATATCGACTTTATACTCTGCTTGACGGATATTGCAAAAATGAACAAAGCTCTCTATTCTTCAGGGATGAAATAAAGTTGGCAACCGACGATATATATAACTATCCTCTGTATGAAAATGCCAAGTATATTTTGGGACAACAACTCAAAAGAGGGGCCCGTATTGATGATATTATTGATCTGGTGATTGAGCTCCGGAAGAATGACGAGTTATGTATTATCAACGAAGAAGAAGCTATACAAAGAGACCCTCAGATTATTTGTTCAATGGGATTAAGCAACACACTGTAATATGAATAGAACACACTTTAACAATTACATTAAATCGGCGGAATTTCGCATACTGTTCAATGAACTTGGATGGGATAATGTTCGCAGCACACAATATGACACATCTATCTACATTGATGAGTTAGATTTTGGCTTTAAAGCCATAGCTCACAAAAGCGGCTTTCTTGTCTATGTGTGCGATGTAGACATAATTCCTCAGAATGCCCTTTGTCGCAAAATAGATATGAGGTTACGTAAGTACTCCAATGATTACATCTTGATATTCACTCAACGAAATTCTGAGCATCATCTGTGGATGACACCTGTTAAAACCATTGAGAAGCGCGACTTAGTAACCATTGAATATACGGAAGCAGCGAAAGCTGAGTTCTTGTTCAGCAAGCTAGATAGTGTCAGCTTTGAGATAGACGAACAGGTAACAATCGTTGATGTTACCACTCGTATTCATCAAGCCTTTGAGGTTAATTCGGGTAAAATCACCAAAGATTTCTATGCCGGATTTAAGAAGCAACATAATTCATTTGTTTCTTTTATCAAGGGTATCGAGATAGAAGGCGACCGCCAGTGGTATGCCTCGGTTATGCTCAATCGATTGATGTTTTGTTACTTTATTCAGAAGAAAGGATTTCTCAATTTTGATGTGGATTATCTGCGGAATAAATTAGAGTGGACGAAGCAACAGCGAGGCGATGACCTGTTTTTCAGTAGTTTCTACAAAGGATTTCTTTGCGTACTGTTTCATGGAGGGTTGAATAGTCCTACTCACAACCGGGAGTTTGAAGCAGTTTATGGTCGTATACCCTACCTCAATGGCGGTATGTTTGATGAGCACCAATTAGAGAAGCAATACGAAGGAATAGATATTGCTGATGAAGCATTTGAAGAGTTGTTTGGATTCTTCGACAAATGGCGGTGGCATCTTGATACAAGAATTACGGCAACAGGCAAAGATATTAATCCCGATGTGTTGGGTTATATCTTCGAACAATATATCAATGATCGTGCTCAAATGGGGGCTTACTACACCAAAGAAGATATTACCGAGTATATAGGGAAGAATTGTATTATTCCTTTCTTGATGGACGAAGTAGCAAAAACATCTTCGGCTAAAGATTTCAAGACAGACGGATTCGTATGGCGGATGCTCAGGGAGAGTGGAGATAGATATATTTACAGTGCTGTTGGCAAGGGCTGTGATAAACCACTGCCCGATTATATTGAGCAGGGCATCGACACATCTACTCCTAACCTTTTGGAACGTCGGGCAAGATGGAATGAAAAAACATACGATGAGTTGGCATTGCCTACCGAAATATGGCGTGAAACAGTTGAGCGTCGTAAACGATATTTTGACATTAAGAATAAGATTGTAAGCGGAGAAATCACACAGATAAACGATTTCATAACCTACAATCTAGACATACGCCAATTTATATATGATTTATTAGCAAAAACCGAAGATCATCTCTTTGTTAAGCACTTTTATTCAGCTTTGCAACGAGTAACAATACTTGATCCTACGTGTGGTTCAGGAGCATTTCTGTTTGCGGCGCTCAATATATTAGAGCCACTGTATGAAGTGTGCTTAGACCGTATGACTGAGTTCAATGGCAAAAACGACAAACTCTTTACCGATGAACTCCACGAGATTGAAAATAAATATCGCAGTAACATTCAGCATTTTATCTATAAGAGTATTATCTTGCGCAATCTTTTTGGTGTTGATATAATGGTTGAAGCTACTGAAATAGCCAAGTTGCGATTGTTTTTAAAGATGGTTGCAGTTGTCGATGTGGATAGACGTGCCGATAATTTAGGGCTTGACCCACTGCCCGACATTGACTTCAATATCCGCTGTGGCAATACTTTGGTAGGCTATGCGACTAAAGAAGAGTTGATGAATGATGTTGCTTTCGGGGATATATTTGCACGGGCAGAGTTTGAAGAAAAGATAGATATTGAAATGCAGAAAGTTGCAATGGCTTATGATATATTTAAGCATATTCAGTTAAACCAGCACGACAATATCGAGAATTTCAAACAAGCTAAAGATGGATTACATACAAGACTGAAAGATTTGAATGAGTTATTGAACCGAAAAATGTTTCATTCAGTTACTGCTTATTCTTACGATGAGTGGCTCACTTCTCATCAACCATTTCATTGGTTGGCAGAGTTCTATCAGATTATTCAAGACAACGGTGGCTTTGATGTGATAATAGGCAATCCACCATATGTAGAGTACACTGAAAGAAAATTGGGATATGCCATTAAGAATGAAATATTTAGAACATACAAAAGTCGAAATTTGTATTCATTTGTTTTTGAACGAGCAAAATTGTTATCTCATTCAAGCGAAGCCAAAATAGGAATGATTGTACAAATTAGCTCTGTTTCGACTCCATCTATGGAAACAATGTGCAGAGAAATTAAGGCCAATATTTCTAATGGTTGGATTTCAAACTATGCGACAAGACCATCGTATTTATTTGATGGAGTTTGCATGAATTTAACTATCATTATTGAAAGTAGAAATTTCCAAAATGACAAAAGAGAAATGTTTTCCACAAACTATATTAGATGGAATCCTAACTCAAGAGATTATTTATTTACTAATCTGAGATTTATTGAATTCAATGATGATTCTTTATATTTTAATTATGCACTTCCAAAGCTAACTTCAAAAATTGAGCACTCCTTAATTAGTAGACTTATAAACGAACAGCATTCATTGTTCGAATACCTCGTAATTAATAAGACAAAAACGAATGAAGAGTTGTTCTACAGAACAGCCGGAGGTCGATATTTTAAAATATTCTCTGACAGAGACTTTGGTTCAGAAAGCAAAAGCAATAAATCAAAATGTTTTAAAAGTGAATTTAATGTATATGTTTTTATTGCAGTGTTAAGCTCTAATTATTGGTGGTGGTATTATACATTACACTTTGATATGTACAACTGCAAGGATTACATGATGTATAGCTTCAAATTCAATTATAATTCATGTACTAACATAGATAAATTAACAGTTTTAGGGAAGAAGCTCTGTGATGATATATTCTTAAATGCAACCTCTAAATTCCAACAATATGAAACTACAGGGAACAGAAATCAGTTAATCTTTAGACCTTCAATCTCAAAAGCAATAATTGATGAGATAGATGAGATATTAGCAGAGCATTACGGTTTCACGGATGAGGAGTTAGATTTTATCATCAACTACGACATCAAGTACCGTATGGGCTCTGAACTTGATAACGAAACAGAAGAATAAAAATTAAGAAGAGAACGATGAAAAATAATATTTTAGCTTCAATTGCGCTATTCCAAGATTTATACGATAATGGAAATCAAGACATATTTTCTGTCATTGCGGAATTTGTCAAAGTAACTATACACAATAATAATCTTTACACTTTTGACATTACCAATCTCCGAATACTAATTAAGAATGATTTCGAAATTGATGTTCCAGAGGGAGTACTTAAGACAGTGCTAAAAAAGAGGTTGACAAATGAAGTTTCAAGAGATATTGCGAATATATATAATGCTATGCCATCTAGTATTATTGTTGAACAATTCAATGCTAGCTTGAGAGAACAAACAAGTAAATATGAATTCGTATTTAGCAAATTATTAGAGTTCTATCATCAAAGAGAAGGTCTCAAAATGAGTGCCGAACAAGAAGAGGAGTTGAAGTCTAATTTTGCTGAGTTTCTAATATCTAGTCAAAAGGAACAGGATAACTTCCTGTTTTCCCGATTTATTATTGAAAATGAGTCAGATGAAAAATTTATCGATTGCTTAAACGAGATTCGCGACGGATATATAATAGTGCATGGCATTAAGGATATAACTGATTCAACAGATCTAAATTCTATTGGCAGTTGGGATAGTAAACTTACAATTTATTTAGATACAGAGCACCTTTTTAGCTTCTATGGCTATAATGGGGAATTGTTCAAAGAAGTATTTAATGATTTTATATCATTAGTAAAAGAAGCAAACAAGAAAACTAAATATATTGAGTTGAAGTATTTTGAGGAGACGAAAAACACAATCGAAGGTTATTTTTATGTTGCAACTCAAATAAAAGATGGTAAAATACGCCCTTACGCTCAAACCGCCATGAATACAATCCTTCAAAAATGTTTAGAAAAAAGTGACGTTATTGCCGAGAAAGGAAAGTTTTTCTCGTTTTTGAAATCAAATAATGTAATCTATGATGAAAGGGTTAGCTATGTTTCAGATATATCTGGAAATCTTCAAACAAATGAGAACTTAACAGAAATCTTAAAGGACAGTATTGATAAAGGTTTTACATTTGAGGAAGATACAATATCGAAATACTTAAGAATGTTTTCTATTATTAATAATAGGAGAAATTCAAATAGCAAAACAAGTTTTGAAAAGTCTAAATGCATTTTAATGACTGCAAATAGTGTTGCTTCCTTCGTAGCATGGCATCCATTAATCAAGAAAGAAAGCGAGTTTAGTTTTTCTTCAGATATTGATTTTATCACATCAAAACTATGGTTTAAACTACACAAAGGGTTGATAAATGGAAAGAAACCAATATCATTTAATGTGATGACAAAAACAAAATTGATTATTAATTCTATGCTATATAAATCAGCTTCAATTAAGTATGACGAGCTATCCAAACGGAATTACAGTAAAGATGAGGAAATATCTGTTTTTAATGCCATTAGAGAACATGAAATTCTTCCAGAAAATATCACTTCTGAAAACATTGTTGATATCATTGATTTTATCAATGTAAAAAGCGTAGACGACCTAAGGAGAGAGACTTCTTTTCTCAAGGAAATAATAAGGAAAGGCGAAAAAGATGCAGCAGAATTGAAGCAGATAAAATTTAACACAAGACAGTCTAAAAAGAAAAAAATTAGACTAAACTATGTGTTTTTTAATTATCTAATATTCATATTTTTGTTAATTGTTATTTTAGGACTGGCTTTGATTGTGTATTATATAGTGCGTGCAATAACAACTACAACTGATTCTCCTTTAGCGATAATAAGTGCACTTTTTACTGTAATAATCGGCCCATTACTGACAGCAATTCCTTATTTCAGAAAAAGGACAATAAAATACATTAAAGAAAAAAAATCTCTTTTTTTCAAAATGAGATTAAAGAAACTTATTTAAATTAGGAGATTTAATGTTTGGTAGTTATTCAAAAATAGCATTTCTTGCTTCTCGCACCATCTCTTCTGAGTCGGTGCTGAAGTGTTATGACTGGGCAACAGGGCAAAAGAAGTTAGGGCATTGTGTAGTGAGTGGCTTTCACTCAAAACTCGAAAAAGATGTACTACACTTTTTGCTCAAAACTCAAACGCCCACAATACTTGTACTCGGTCGTGCTCCCTATAAAAAATTACCCCAAGAGTTTGAAGGGGCAATTGCCGATGGGCTGTTACAAATAATATCCGTGTCAAACAGCCCTCGTCAAACTAAAGAAACAGCAAGATTGCGAAACGAATACATAATCTCCATAGCAGACGAAATAGTTTTTGCTTCACTAAACGAGCAGAGTTCACTATATCCTCTCTACAAACAAGCAAAAACGTTGAATAAACCTGTAATACTTTTATAGTTATGAGCAAGCTGCAAAAATTATATGATATGATTCAGTACTCAAAGGAGTTAAACTTACCTTTGCCTGATGAGTATTTACAACAAGCCAATGAATTGGAAGAAGAGATTATCAAAAAAGAGATTCTACCAATTCTGAGCGAGAAAATAGAGCCGGTTATTGGACAAATTCAGCGAGAGCTGGTCTTGGTAGTTGATTATGTACCCAATGAACCGCTGAGTGTTCGAATCTCTCGGAAGCGAAATTTTACAGCATCGATGGAGACAATTGAAATTGTTCCCGATCCTAAAGTTGAGCATAATATAGGTAATATTAAGCGAAAATCACCAACTAAAAGCGCTAAAACAAATTTACGTGTAACATTCCGGGATGGGACTTTGATCGAGAATCGTTTTGCAAAAGACACTCTATTGGAGGTAATACAAAAAATTGGTGTCGAAAGAGTACGTGCTATCGGTATAGTCCAATGTGGCGTGCCGCTTATATCAAACACCATCGACAATGTATATGGAAATGCTCAAGTTGATATTGCTGATGGATGGTATCTGATAACCCACAGTTCAACAGGGCAAAAACGACAACAGATTGAAAAAATATCCGAAGCCTATAATTTGGGATTAAAAGTAGAAATTCTATAATCTCATCCAAATTGAAAGGTAAAAATATATGGCTAAGAATATCAACGATAAGGCATTCAACGGGAAACTCAACTGAAACTCGATATTTTCAGAGAGTGTTTCCGTAAGTGGTTTCCTGTGTTTTTGCACAATCCCTACGTTTCGCATATTTATATTTATGACTTGTTTGCAAGTGGATGAGGTTTTCTTTTTGGGCGGCATTGACAAGTCACGGATACTTAATATCTTGAAGCCGCATATTTTCTTTGACGACCAAATGCTTCATCTGGATCATCTGAAGAATATTCCGGCTGTACATATCCCGTTTGGGATAAGCAATAATTCATAAATTAAAAAACTTCTAAACTTAAAACAGATTTAGTTATGTCCGAATCCAATATCATATTCTATACAACGCCCAACGGCCAAGTAAGCATCCAGGTGCAATACGAAGACGGTAGTTTTTGGCTAACCCAAAAACGTATGAGCGAATTGTTTGGCGTAGATGTTCGTACCGTAAACGAACATTTGAAAAACATCTTTCAAAGCGGTGAATTGCAAAACGAAGCAACTATCCGGAAAATCCGGATAGTTCAAAAAGAAGGCAACAGGGAGGTCTCACGTGAGTTGGACTTTTACAACCTCGATGCTATCATTGCAGTAGGATACCGCGTAAACAGCTATCAGGCAACACAGTTCCGCATTTGGGCCACCAACACGCTGAAAGAGTTTATCATCAAAGGCTTTGTGCTGGACGATGAACGCCTGAAGCAATTGGGTGGCGGAGGGTATTGGAAAGAATTACTCGATCGTATCCGCGACATCCGTTCTTCTGAAAAGGTGATGTATCGTCAGGTACTCGATCTTTATGCGACAAGTGTAGATTACGACCCCCAATCTGATATGTCTGTTCTATTTTTCAAGATGGTTCAGAACAAACTGCATTATGCCGCACATGGGCATACAGCAGCCGAAGTTATTTATGATCGGGCTGATGCTGATAAGCCGTTTATGGGCTTAACCACATTTCCTGGCGACATGCCCACTGGTAAGGATATAACGATTGCTAAGAACTATCTTACAAACGATGAGCTTAAAATTCTAAATAATCTCGTCTCCGGATATTTTGATTTTGCTGAAATTCAAGCCATGCGCCGTAACCCGATATACATGTCGGACTATGTAACCCAATTGGATAACATTCTCTCTTCGACCGGTGAGAAGTTATTAACTGATGCTGGACATGTTAGTCACGAGCAAGCAATGGAAAAAGCCAAAGCTGAATATAGAAAATATCAGGTGAAAACCATTTCGCCTGTAGAGCAAGCCTACTTGGATACAATTAGATCGTTGCAAAAGAAAGCAAAAAAGAAAAGAAATGAGTAATAGCCGTATCATCCAGTGCTCTGTTCTGCTTAACAGAATCAGATAATGTATTCCAATCCAGAGGAGAGGAAGAGTACGCCCAATGAATAATTTGATTGAGAATTAGATTGGATTGTTCCTTCAAATTCTTACTTTTGTATATTGGTTTTAAATAACTAAACTCTTATTATTTATGGCAGATAAAGGAAATATATTA
The DNA here is from genome assembly GCA_031554505.1 of Bacteroides sp. Taxonomy (GTDB): domain Bacteria; phylum Bacteroidota; class Bacteroidia; order Bacteroidales; family Bacteroidaceae; genus Bacteroides. The sequence goes on from JAVBVI010000145.1 coordinate 8,751, forward strand.
CTGTATCAAACCAAAGATGGCGAATCTAAGATTGAAGTCAGATTAGCTAACGATACTGTTTGGTTGACACTGGACCAAATGGCAGAACTGTTTCAGCGCAATAAATCGACCGTTTCCCGTCATATCAAAAACATATTAGAATCCGGAGAACTGAAAACAGATTCAACTGTTGCATTTTTTGCAACAGTTCAAAAAGAAGGCGAACGCAGAGTGGAAAGGGAAATAGCCTACTATAACCTCGACATGATTATTAGCATAGGCTATCGCGTCAATTCTTATCGAGGCATTCAGTTCAGGATTTGGGCTACACAAGTATTAAAAGAATATCTGGTAAAAGGATTTGCGCTGAATGACGATTTATTAAAACGAGCTGGTGGTGGAAATTATTTCGATGAGTTATTGGCACGCATCCGTGATATTCGTTCATCTGAGAAGATCTTCTACCGCAAGATACTTGAAATATATGCACTCAGTATTGATTATGCCCCCAGTGTAACCCTGGACTTTGCTGAATTACAGGCACAAAGCCACAAACCCATGTATATGAAAGACTGGATTCAGAAATTAGACGATTTCTTGAGACTTTCGGGGAAAGAACTTCTTACCCATGTGGGAACAATCTCAGCTGAATTGGCTAAAGAAAAAGCGAACCTTGAATACGATAAATTCAAGGAAAGAACGACTTTCCAACTTTCACCTGTCGAAATACACTTTATTGAGAATTTCGAAAAGGAACAGAAGAAGCTGAAAAACAAAAGTTGATAATATGATCGCGTGAAACAAGACTTCGGTAAATAAATATCATTTAAGAACAACTAATACAAAAGAACTAGTTATGGCAAAGCATAATTGCGATCAATGCCCGATACGGGCAAAATACGATAAAGCACCCCAATCTCTGATTGGAAAATTCTGGCGTTGGCACATTAACTTCTGCCCTGGCTGGAAAGGGTATATCAAGTCATTGGACGAAAAACAAAAACAGATCCTGCAAAAGAAGTACCGACTAAAGAAAATCTAAGCAGAGCTCTTGGAATAGAATAATAGTCATTAACATTCTATAAAGATTTACCCCAAACGGAAGAGAAAAGAGTGTGTTTCCCGAAAGAAAACGATGTCAATAACATTCCCTATCCTCTGCCCTACCCGCATGTTAACGAGAATCTGATTATCAGACTTTTTATATCCTTTCACGGGGAAACTCTTCCGCTTCTTCTTCCGGAAAAATGATAAAACGCTCGAAAACTCGCTTTTCACGTCACGTTAATTTACTGTAAATCTCATTTTACCCATTCCATATCTGTTAATAAACTATTAAATTTGCACAATTTTAAACCAAATGTGCAAGTTTACAATGGAGCAAGACCAACGTTTCATAGGATGCATCGAACGAAGCATCATCCAAAACTGGAACCTGAATGCATTGACAGATTACAAAGGAACTACCCTGCAATACAAGGATGTAGCCCGCAAAATAGCCAAGTTCCACATTGTCTTCGAAAATACCCAGATACGTCCGGGCGATAAGATTGCCGTTTGCGGACGCAACAGTGCTCACTGGGCAGTGGCCTACCTGGCCAGCGTGACTTATGGTGCGGTAGTGGTACCTATCTTGCATGAGTTCAAGGCGGACAATATTCACCACATCGTGAACCACTCGGAAGCGCGACTGCTGTTGGTAGGCGACCAGGTGTGGGAGAACCTGAACGAGGAGGCCATGCCGCTACTGGAAGGAATCATATCGCTGGTGGACTTCTCCATCCTGATATCGCGCAATGAGCAGTTCACCTACGCGGTGGAACATCGCAACGCCATCTACGGACAGCGCTATCCCATGAAATTCCTGCCGGAACATATCTCTTACTACAAAGAAGATCCGGAGGAACTGGTCATCATCAACTATACTTCGGGCACCACAGGTTACTCCAAGGGGGTGATGCTACCGAGTCGAAGCATCTGGTCGAACATTGCCTACTGTGCCGAGATGCTCCCCGTGAAAGCGGGCGACCGCATGGTGTCGATGCTGCCACTGGGACATGTATTCGGTATGACGTACGACTTCCTATTCGGCTTCTCGGTAGGTGCACATTTGTTTTTCCTCACCCGCATGCCGTCGCCGAAGATCATCCAGGAGTCGTTCGCAGAGATCCGTCCACGGGTCATTTCCTGCGTACCTCTCATTGTGGAGAAGATTATCAAGAAAAGTATTCTGCCTAAGCTCGACAACAAGATCGGCAAATTGCTCCTGCACGTACCCATCATCAACGATAAACTGAAAGCTGCCGCACGTCACGAAGCAATGGCAATATTCGGCGGTTGCTTCGACGAGATTATCATCGGTGGCGCACCGTTCAATGCGGAAGTAGAGGCGTTCCTGAAAAAGATCGGGTTCCCCTACACCATTGCTTATGGTATGACGGAGTGCGGACCGATCATCTGCTCGGCACGCTGGGAAACCATCAAACAGGGTTCCTGCGGGAAGGCGGCCAGCCACATGGAGGTGAAGGTGGACTCACCCGATCCGAAGAACAAGGCGGGAGAATTGCTTTGCAAGGGAACTAACAAGATGTTAGGTTACTACAAAAACCAGGAAGCAACGGATGCTATCATCGATGCCGACGGATGGCTGCACACGGGCGACATGGCTACACTGGACGAGAACGGATTTGTCACCATCCGCGGACGCTGCAAGAACATGCTGCTCAACTCCAGCGGACAGAACATCTATCCGGAAGAGATCGAAAGCAAGTTGAACAACCTGCCGTACGTAGCAGAATCGCTCATTGTGATGCAGAACGACAAGCTCGTGGCCTTGGTCTACCCTGACTTCGACGAGGCATTTGCCAGTGGTTTGCAGCAAGCGGACATAGAAAAGATGATGGAGAGCAACCGGATCGAGCTGAATCTGCAACTCCCGGCATACAGCCAGATCGCCAAAGTAAAGATGCACTTCGAAGAGTTCGAAAAGACTGCGAAAAAGAGTATCAAGCGATTCATGTATCAGGATGTAAAGAATTGAAGTAATCCGTAAATGTTCTTCTTTTTTCGGGGAAAATACTACCTTTGCCCTAACAAATTTAAAACCCCATGAAGAAGAATTTTATCATCAGCAGAGGAGTGGCTGTGGCCCTCCTTTTCCTCGCATTAGGTACGGTCGTTTCAGCACAAACAACGGCCAGCGAGATCAGTAGAAGTAAAGCATCGCGCTGGACCAAGCAACGGGAATGGGCCAACGGTTTCGCTCCGATGCCGCACAAAACGACCGACTACCGCGAATTCTACACGCAGTACCAGAAGAACAAACAGGTGTGGGACAAGGCCTTCCAATGGCTGGCCACACATGATCTCGTGAATATGCCCGCCGGCAGATACGAGATAGAAGGCAAGCGCTGCTACATCAACGTGGAAGACGGTACTACGCAAGCGCCCGAGAAACGCCGCATCGAAGCGCACCGCCAATACATCGATGTGCAATACGTGGCCAAAGGCACGGAACGTTTTGGTTTGGTCAATCCGAAATACGCCACTCCCTCCAACGAATACAAGCCCGACGTACAGTACTTCACTTCGGAGAAGGTGAAATATATGGACTCCACACCGGAAGTCTTCTTCATGTTCTTCCCCAATGATTACCACCAAGCGATGGTACAAGCCGGAAAAGTAGGCGAAAAGGTACGGGTGATCGTGGTCAAGATGGAATATCTCCCTTAATCGTAAACGAATAGAATGGAGCTGGTTGTCTACAAAGCATCCGCCGGATCGGGAAAGACCTTCACGCTGGCTGTGGAGTACATCAGGCACCTGGTGCAGAATCCCCGGGCTTATCGTCAGATATTGGCTGTGACGTTCACCAACAAAGCTACGGCGGAGATGAAAGAACGTATCCTGAGCCAGCTGTACGGCATTCACACGCATGACAGCGGAGCCCGCCCCTATCTGGAGCGGGTGATGCGGGATACCGGCAAGTCGGAAGAGGAAATATGCGAGGCGGCGGGTGTGGCGCTGAACTACATGCTGCACGACTACAGCCGTTTCCGGGTGGAGACCATCGACTCCTTCTTCCAGTCGGTGATGCGCAACCTGGCCCGCGAGCTGGAACTCAGCCCCAATCTCAACATCGAACTGAACAACGCCGAAGTGCTAAGCGATGCTGTAGACAGCATGATCGAGCATCTCGGTCCCACCTCGCCCGTGTTGGCCTGGTTGCTCGACTACATCTATGAGCACATCGCCGAGGACAAACGTTGGAATGTATCGGGCGAAGTGAAAAGCTTCGGGCGCAACATCTTCGACGAAGGTTACATAGAGAAAGGAGAAGGATTGCGCGAACGTCTGCGCGATCCGAACGCCATCCGCAACTACCGTAAGGAGTTGCAAGATGTCGAAACCCAGGCGTTGGAGCACATGAAGGGCTTCTACGATCAGTTCGAAAGCGAACTCGAAGGTCACGGACTGATGCCTGAAGACTTGAAATCGGGCGAACGGGGCATCAGCAGCTATTTCCGCAAGTTGAACCGGGGCGAGCTGGACGACAGCATCCGCAATAAAACAGTGGAGAGCTGCCTGGAGGACAAGAAGAACTGGGCCACAAAGACATCGCCCCGCTACAATGATATTCTCGATCTGGCAGCCGACAGTCTGATGCCGCTACTGGAACAGGCTGAAGAGTACCGCCGGAGGAACAACCGCCTGGTAAACAGTTGCCGCCTGTCGATGCAACACCTCAACAAGTTGCAACTGCTGGCCAGCATTGACGACGAGGTACGCCGACTGAACCGGGAAAGCAATCGCTTCCTGCTCTCGGACACCAACGCCTTGCTACACCAGTTGGTGAAGGATGGCGATTCGTCGTTCGTCTTCGAGAAGATCGGAGCCAACATCCGCAACGTGATGATCGACGAGTTTCAGGACACCAGCCGTATGCAGTGGGACAACTTCCGCCTGCTGCTGGTCGAAGGTCTGTCGCAAGGAGCCGACAGCTTGATCGTAGGTGACGTGAAGCAATCCATCTATCGCTGGCGAAACGGGGACTGGGGCATTCTGAACAGCTTGAACGACCGGTTGGGGCACTTCCCCATCCGCGTGGAAACACTGAAGACCAACCGCCGGAGCGAATCGAACATCATCTCCTTCAACAACCGGTTGTTCGAGGCAGCGGTGAACTACCTCAATAGCCTCTACCGCGACCGGGAGGACAAGGACTGCCAGGAACTGCAACGCGCCTACAGCGACGTGGCGCAGGAATCGCCCCGCACCCGCGAAGAAGGCTACGTGAAACTCTCTTTCCTGGAGCCGGACGATGAGTTCGACTACACGCAGGTTACTCTTATGAGCCTGGGACAAGAGGTGGAACGGCTACTCGCCGAGGGTGTGAAGATGAACGACATCGCTATCCTGGTGCGCAAGAACAAGAACATCCCTCCCATTGCCGATTACTTCGACAAGGAACTGCACTATAAAGTGGTTTCCGACGAAGCTTTCCGGCTCGACGCCTCGCTCGCCATCTGCATGATGGTCGATGCCCTGCGCTACCTTCTGGAACCGGACAACAAGATTGCTGCCGCCCAATTGGCCGTAGCCTACCAAAACGAGGTGTTGCACAACGACACCGGTCTACACACACTCCTGCTTGCTCCTCTGGAAACGAATCTACCGGAAGCATTCACGGAAAACCTGAAAACGCTGAGCCTGATGCCGCTCTACGAACTGCTCGAGGAATTGTTCAGCATCTTCCAGTTGAACCGGATCGAGAAACAAGATGCGTACCTGTTCTCCTTCTTCGACCAGGTGACGGACTATCTGCAAAGCCATTCATCGGACATCGGGGCGTTCATCCGTTTCTGGGAGGAGACGATGTGCCACAAAACCATCCCCAGCGGGGAAGTGGAAGGCATCCGCATCTTCTCCATTCACAAATCGAAAGGACTGGAGTTCCACACGGTGCTGCTTCCCTTTTGCGACTGGAAGATGGAGAACGAAACCTACACGCAACTGGTGTGGTGCGCTCCCCAGGAGAAACCGTTCGACCAGCTTGATATTGTACCGATGTACTATTCCTCACGGATGGCGGAGTCCATCTACCGGAACGACTACCTGCACGAGCAACTGCAGCTATGGGTGGACAATCTGAACCTGCTTTACGTAGCCTTCACCCGGGCGGAACGGAACCTCATCGTCTGGAGCCGGAAGGGACAGAAGAACACCATGTCGGAGTTGCTATCTCACTCGCTCCCGCACCTCGCACCGGACGGATGGGCGGAGGATGAAGCCTACGAGTTCGGCCAGCTTTGTCCTTCGGAGGAAAGCCTAAAGAGTACTTCCACCAATATATTGATCCGGAAACCTCAGAAACTACCTATCCGAATGGAATCGATGCGGCACGAGATAGAGTTCCGGCAGTCGAACCGATCGGCGGACTTCATTCAGGGCATCTCCGAGGAAGAATCGGACGACCGGTTTATCCACCGGGGAAGTCTGCTGCACACGCTCTTCTCGGCAATCGAAACTGAGGAGGACATCGACCCGGCCATCGAACGATTGGTGTTCGAAGGCATCAGCGGCACGCAAGATGCGGAAGCGGAGATACGGCAATTGACGCACAAAGCTTTCGCTCTGCCGCAAGTAAGCGACTGGTACTCGGGAACCTGGCAACTGTTCAACGAATGCGCTATTATATATAAGGTGAACGGCACGCTGCAAACCCGCCGTCCGGACCGCGTGATGATGCGTGACGGTCGTGTGGTGGTGGTGGACTTCAAGTTTGGTAAACCCCGCAAGAAGTACCGCCAGCAGGTGCAGGAGTACATGGACCTGCTACAACGCATGGGATACGATAACATCACAGGCTACCTGTGGTATGTGGACGAAGAAGCAATAGAACAAGTATGAAAACATTCCTGCAATTAGTTGCCCACGACCTCTATACGAAGATAGGCAACGACCTGTCACGCGTGGCCATCGTGTTCCCCAATAAACGCGCCGGACTCTTCTTCAGCGAGCATCTGGCCGATGAATCGGAATTGCCGCTCTGGTCGCCTGCCTATGTGAGCATCAGTGACTTGTTCCGTCAGCTTTCCACCTTACAAACAGGAGATTCCATCCGGTTGGTCTGCGAACTGTACAAGGTGTTCCGCGAGGAAACCGGAAGCAGCGAATCGTTGGACGATTTCTACTTCTGGGGCGAGCTGCTCATCAGCGATTTCGACGATGCAGACAAGAACCTGGTGGATGCCGACCAGCTCTTCGTCAACCTGAAGGACCTGAAAGGCATCATGAACGACTTCGACTACCTGGACAAGGAACAGGAAGTTGCCATACAACAGTTCTTCCAGAACTTCTCCATCGAACGACGTACGGAACTGAAAGAACGCTTCATCTCGTTGTGGGATGAGTTGGGCGACATCTACCGCCGGTACCGGGAGAACCTTTCGGCACAAGGCATTGCCTACGAAGGCATGCTCTACCGTGATGTGATGGAGCACCTGGACACCGCACACCTGAAGTATGACAAGTATGTATTCGTGGGCTTCAATGTGCTGAACCGGGTAGAAACGGAGTTCTTCCTGAAGATGCGCGATGCCGGCAAGGCGATGTTCTACTGGGACTACGACGTGTATTATACCACTCTGCACCCCAGGCATGAAGCGGGCGAGTTCATCAACCGCAACCTGAAACTCTTCCCCAACGAACTGTCGGCGGAAGGATCCATCTATGACAACCTGCAACACCCCAAGAAGATACGTTTCATCTCGGCTCCGACCGAAAATGCGCAAGCCCGGTATCTGCCGGAATGGGTACGAACGACTCTCACCGACCATGAGAAAGAGAACGCAGTGGTACTGTGCAACGAAGCCCTGCTCCTACCCGTGCTTCACTCCATCCCAGACGAGGTGGAGAATGTCAATATCACCATGGGATTTCCGCTGGCCCAGACACCAGTGTACAGTTTCATCAGCGCAGCGTTGGAGTTGCAAACCAGTGGATACCGCGCGGACTCCGGACAGTTTGTCTACGAGTATGTGCAAACGCTGTTGAAGCATCCCTACACCCGCCAACTATCGAAACTGGCCGAACCGTTGGAACGGGAACTGACGGTAGACAACCGCTTCTACCCGCATCCGTCAGAGCTGAAACGGGATGCCTTCCTCACCCGGCTCTTCACGCCATGCGAGGGTATACAGGCACTCTGCCTCTACCTCACCGAACTGTTGCGGGAAGTTTCCGTGATCTACCGCGAAGCGTCGAACAAAGACATCTTCAACCAGTTGTACCAAGAGTCGCTCTTCAAGAGCTACACGGTAACCAACCGCCTGCTCAACCTGATAGAGAACGGCGAACTCCCCGTACGCGTGGACACCTTCAAGCGACTGCTGAACCGGATACTCGGCGCATCGAACATTCCTTTCCACGGCGAACCTGCGGTAGGTATGCAGGTGATGGGCGTACTGGAAACACGTAACCTGGATTTCCGCAACGTGGTGCTGCTCTCGCTCAACGAAGGGCAACTGCCCAAAGCGGGTGGCGACTCGTCGTTCATCCCGTACAACCTGCGCAAGGCGTTTGGCATGACCACCATCGAGCATAAGAACGCGGTATACGCCTATTATTTCTACCGGCTGATACAGCGGGCGGAAAATATCACCTTATTATATAATACGGCTTCCGATGGACTGAACCGGGGTGAATGGTCGCGCTTCATGCTCCAGTTGCTGGTGGAATGGCCGCACGACATCGAACGGGAATATCTGGAAGCAGGGCAATCACCTCAAGGAACCACCGAGATACGGATCGACAAGACACCAGAGATGGTACAACGACTGGCCGATGCGTACGACATCACCCGGAATCCGAAGGCTCTACTCTCGCCCTCAGCGCTCAACTGTTACATGGATTGCCGCCTGCGTTTCTACTTCCGGTACATTGCCCGGCTGAACGCTCCCGACCAAGTGAGTTCAGAGATAGACTCGGCCTTGTTCGGTACCATCTTCCACCGCTCGGCGGAACTGGCCTATACTGACCTGCAAGCCCGTGACAAGACCATCCGCAAGGAAGATCTGGAACGACTGATCAACGATGATATACAGTTGCAAAGTTACGTAGACACGGCCTTCAAAGAAGAGTTCTTTCACGTAGCCCTCGATGCCACCCCGGAATACAACGGTATCCAATTGATCAATTCTAAAGTCATCGCCTCATACCTCCGGCAATTGCTGCGCAACGACCTGCTCTACGCTCCCTTCGAGATGACTGGCATGGAAGAAAAGGTACGTGAAGAGATCGAAGTCACCCTATCCGACGGACAGAAAATAACCATGAAGATCGGTGGAACCATCGACCGGATGGACTGCAAGGACGATACCCTGCGCATTGTGGACTATAAAACAGGTGGAGACCCCAAAATACCCGCCAACATCGAGCAACTCTTCACCCCGGCCGATGGGCGTCCGGGCTACATCTTCCAGACCTTCCTCTACGCCGCTATCATGTGCCGGAAACAACCGTTAAAGGTAGCTCCCGCCCTGCTATACATCCACCGGGCAGCTTCCGAAACCTACTCACCGGTCATCGAGATGGGCGAACCCCGCAAGCCCAAAACGCCAGTCAACAACTTTGCTTTCTGGGAGGATGAATTCCGCGAACGCCTCTCGCTCCTGCTTAGTGAGATATTCGATACGAAAGCACCTTTCGACCAGACAGATATTGAGAAGAACTGCGCATACTGCGACTTCAAAGCACTCTGCAAGCGATAGAAAAAAATTAGGTCTAATGTAATGGTGCATTACATTAGACCTAAATTATTTTTCAAGGCATGTCGTTCAGAAGCAGAAGCGACCTACTTTTCCTTATTCTTTAATGGGATAGAGAAGAAGAAGGTAGAACCTTCGCCCTTCTTCGATTCGAACCACAGTCTACCGCCGTTCTTGATAACGAAGTCCTGACACAGGAGCAGTCCCAAGCCCGAACCTTCTTCATTGTTGGTACCAAAGGTACTGAAGTGTGTATCGGTGTGCAACAGTTTCTTCTGGTTTTCGTCGTCAATACCACAACCGTGGTCGCGTACGCTAACTACCACCATGCCGTCTTTCTCTTCCAACTTCACCTCAATATTTGAGTCTTCGTTGCTGAACTTGATGGCGTTGCTCAGGAAGTTACGGATCACTGTCTTGATCATATCAATATCGGCATACACATCCAATTTCTCGGGAGCTTCCAGCTGTATCTGAATCTTCTTAAGTCCGGCTACCATCGAGAAGATTTCGATAACACCTTCCGTTACCTCTACCACATCGATATTCTGGTACACCACCTTCAGCTTGCCGATCTGGCTCTTGGTCCACTTCAACAGGTTGTCAAGCAGTGCAAAGACATCTTCGGTCGTTTGATTGGCCATGGTGAGAAGCTCGTACATTTCATCTCCTATCATCTTACTGGGCAGACTCAGGATGAGCATGTTGAGCACCATCTTGATAGACCCCATCGGTGAGCGTAAGTCGTGTGCGATGACCGAATACAGTTTATCACGTCCCATAATGGTCTTCCTCAATTCCTCCGTTTGTGCCAGGATGATACGCTTGGCAGCCACCAGAGATACCTGGTGCGTGACACGAATAATCAGTTCCTCTTTGTTGAACGGTTTGGAGATGAAGTCGTTACCACCTACCTGGAATCCCTTCACAATGTCAGCTGTGCTGTTCAGTGCGGTCAGGAAGATGATGGGAACCTCAGCAGTTCTCGGGTTTGCTTTCAAGTGTTGTGCTACTTCGAACCCGCTCATATCCGGCATCATTACGTCCAGTAATACCAGATCGGGGTTTTCCTTCTCCACCTGCTCCAATGCTTGTGTACCGTTGTTGGCAGTCACAATATTGAATCTCTCATTGGTGAGAAGAACTTTCAACAACAGAACGTTCGACATTACATCGTCAACGATGAGTATCTTGTACTCTGAAGGATTTATTTCCATATTCATCGCTGTATGGGCTTTATTTTGTTAGATTTTATATTTCTTTTTGAATGAATCGATCATCTTTGTCAGACCTTCTTCCAACTCAATGTTGGGCTTCCAGTCGAGCTTTTTCTTGGCCAGTGTGATGTCCGGCTGACGTTGCTTGGGATCATCATGCGGCAGGGGTTTGAACACGATCTTCGACTTCGAGTCCGACAACTGAATCACTTTTTCGGCCAGTTCCAGAATGGTAAACTCATGCGGGTTACCGATGTTTACCGGGCCAATAAAGTCGTCACCTGTATTCATCATTCGTATCATGCCCTCTATCAGGTCGTCCACATACTGGAAACTACGCGTCTGCTGTCCGGTTCCGTAAATGGTGATATCCTGATTCTGCAGAGCCTGCATTACAAAGTTAGACACCACACGCCCATCATTAGGATGCATGCGGGGACCATAAGTATTGAATATACGGATGATTTTGATACGTACGTTATTCTGGCGATGATAATCCATAAACAGCGTTTCTGCACAACGCTTTCCTTCATCATAGCAAGAACGGAAACCAATGGGGTTCACATTTCCCCAGTAACTCTCTACTTGAGGATGTACGGTAGGATCTCCATATACTTCACTGGTCGAGGCCTGCAGTATCTTTGCTTTCAGGCGCACTGCCAATCCCAACATGTTGATAGCCCCCATAACAGATGTTTTTACCGTTTGGATGGCATCATGCTGATAATGGATCGGAGAGGCAGGACAAGCCAGGTTGTATATTTCGTCGACTTCTGCACTGTAAGGAAATGTTACGTCATGACGGATAAATTCAAAGTGATGATTATCCATCAGATGAATGATATTTTCTTTCGAACCTGTGAATAAGTTATCTAAACAAATTACGTCATGCCCATCATTAACTAATCGGGTACAAAGATGTGAACCAATAAAACCAGCTCCCCCACTTACCAAAATTCTTTTCATACTTTCCTAATAGAAGACTCGTTATCTTGTAAATTATGGCAAATATAGACCATTCACCTATAACATGCAAATAATATGAACATATTTTGAAAACAAGATACAAATTTTCTGGCTGTTTTTTCAATGTCCTGTGGCAGACATGAATTAGAAATCCCAGCCTTCTGTCAGTTCCATATCCGGCACTTCGATTTCACTTTCTTTGGGGATACTGAATTCACGGTCGGCAAACAAGGCTGCCAGCCCGGATATTTGCTTGAGTCTCAACAATTCATCGCGATCCATACCAATATGTTTCATGATCCACTGGTCGGACATTCCGCTTTCATCCAACTCGGCTACAATGTGACTCATCAGTTCGATATTGTGCGTTCCGCGAGCCCGGTTATGACGAATCGTAGAACTGATACGATTGGATAAATCTTTATTTATGACAACTACAGGCAACAATCCTTTCTCGCGGTCGTAAATTCGTTTGGATGTTTTTAATACCGTGTACCGGTGAAACCCGTCGACAAGGACATACCGGTCTTCTTCGGGCATGTAGTAACAAACGCAAGGCATGGTGAAGCCATCTTCCCAAATTGACAGTTCCAACAATCTCATCTCGGGAGGCGCTACTGCATTGGGATTGTAATTGTTGGCCTCTACTTTTTCTACCGGAACGGCTTGTACACCGTACACCGGACTTATAAATTCACTCATTAGAATATACTCTGAATTGGTCCATAATTCTGTTTTTCTTGCTAATCTCCTCTTTGGTCGGCGAGAATCCCATATACTTACAGGCATGGTCGTTCTTTAGGATACAAATGCACATCCGTTTGTAGGTAGGTATTTCACGGAATTCCGGGATGTCAATATCGTCCTGATACTCCATACGGACCGGTTTTTTGGTTGTTTTGTATTTGGTTGTATCCATGATGATGATGGGGACTTGAGCTGCCCGCAATTTCTCGATAGTTTCATCGGCCAGACACCCTCCTTTTTCGCGCCAGAACTTCATACTTACCGATAGTTTCCGCAAGTAATTATCGCGGGTCTTCGGAGGCAAAGTAGATAAGAGAAAGTGTAAGAAGTCTTTCCAGGTGTATCCGGGCGGAGCTTTCACATTCTGCCATCCCATGGCACGGGTACCTCCATAGATGCTTGTGAAATTTATGCCATTCACCCGGCCTACCATTTTCCCCCACATATCAGGATCGATGGCTCTGTAAAGCGCCAGGCTCTCGACCGCCTCACTGATGAAAGGACTGGCTACCCGTTGCCGTTCCAGATTGACTCCTGCCATGTGATACAGATCGTACAGGCGATTGTAATCCCAGTTGAATTTCCCATTAGCCGTCCACACATCGGTGGTTTTCCAGTCAAAGATGGGATAGGCGTTATACACATCATTCGCTATTTTGTAGGTCCACCGGTGTTTATGGTACATCTGGAGTTTGCGGTTCAGGTGGATGCTTCTCCACCGATTAAAGCTTTCCTGCGTGCGAACACCAATCAGACAACAGGTACGCGAAGCATCCTTCCGGTCGTGAAGCCATTTTCCGAAACGTATCTGGAAATCATAGTCCCACATCTTTTCAGTATAGTAGGGAAAATCTTCTTTGTTATAGCATCCTTCCGGCTTAGACCTCACCCAAAAGTCTTTCATCTCATCGTCCCAAGGGCGCCAATACGATTGATACATAGATGTGCAGGTAGCCACACGGAACGGAGCACATACCCGATATACATCGAGTATGTCTTTATTGGCTTCCAGCAAGCGATCGATGTAATCGATTGTCATTTGGTACTGAACCTCGTAATCAAGATGGAAAACCCCCAACCGAATGTTCAGGTTGTTGCGGCGGATATAATCAATGCACAGGTTAAGCAGTAACCCGCTATCCTTTCCTCCGGAAAATGAAACATAGACATTGTCGAACTCATTAAAGATCATCCGTAAACGTGCTTGTGTCAGTTCGTACACATTTTTAGGTAAAGATTTTGTCGTTGTCATTATTCTTTCTTCATTTTTACATACAGTGTCCATCTTTTTTCTAAGGAGAACTCACAGTCTTCGAACACTGGCTCATGCTGTGCCAACACGACGGCTAGCATCTTCTTCCCAGAGAAAACTGTGGAAGCCTGTTTAATTAGGTTTTTCAACACATCGCATTCATCATCTTCCACATAATAGTTGTTGATAATGAAATCATTTCCTCGCTGCTCCACCGGCATGAAGCCCACCACTCTCTTATTCTTCTGAGCAACAAACCAAGTAAAATCATCTGTCGTTTTGAAGGGGTAATTGTTGTTTTTCTTCAAAATCTCCGGATTCATAACGAGTGGTGCCAATAGCTGATATAACAGACTCTCGGTACCTTTTAACTGAATAATTTGATCCATATAAGTAGTATTGAGTATTTCACATTGGCAAAATTAACAAAAAAGATGAGAACGTTTTGTTGAAAAAGGATAAGTTCCAGGCAGTAATCATTAACAAATAATAAAATAGAAGCGAGCGGTTTAACTTTCGACCTCCTTCAGGTTCTAACTGATAAAAGGTGATAAAACATGATTAACGAAGCAGATTTCCGAAAAGTTTTCTCCCAGAACCGGGACAAAGGATTCAGAATGTTGATGAGTAACTTTCAGGAACCTATATATTGGCACATTCGCCGAATGGTAGTATCACACGATGATGCGGAGGATATTTTGCAAGATGTATTCATCAAGGTGTACCGCGGATTGGATGCATTCCGGTACGACGCCCGGCTGTCTACCTGGATATACCGCATTGCCACGAACGAGTGCCTGCGTTTTCTGGAAAAACAACGCGAAGAGCTGGTCAATGGAGAAGAAATGCAGGAACTCTTGCTGAACAAGCTGATGACCTCGGACTATGTAGACTATGATAATGAGATGACCATCAAATTTCAACAAGCCATCCTGAGTCTACCGGAGAAACAGCGCACTGTATTCAACCTGCGCTACTACGACGACCTGAGTTACGAGGAAATCAGCAAGATCACTGAGACAAAGGTAGAGGCTTTAAAAACCAACTACCATTATGCCAAAGAAAAGATTACCGAATTTATTTTAAACAATTAGTATGATGAGCAAAGAATTCAACTTTGAAGAAGCAGGAAAAGCAACGCCTTACCGGATACCTCCTACTTTCTTCGCCGCATCGGAAGAAAAGATTATGGCAAGCATCCATTCCGACCGCCAGCCCAAAAGAGGACGACTTCTCCGCTTCGTCGCCCCAAGCCTGGCCGTAGCCGCCACGCTGGCCATAGTACTATCTGTCTCTGTATTCCGTCCGGCGGATAAGAACGAGGAGATCACCGCCCTGGATATCTTTGCTTCGTCCTCCCTGCAAACGGAGATGCTCGACACAGATGCAAGCCCCAACGAGATGGATGCGTTCCTGAGTAACATGTCCGACGAAGAGCTGTCCGAATTGATGGCACAGGTCAACGGAGACATCTTTTTATTCTAAATGAATCAAACAATTTTTATAATCAACTAAAACATTCAGACATGAAAACAAAGTATTTTTTTATCGCATTGGCAAGTGCTATGTTGAGTATGCCTTCTTTGATGGCACAGAACAACAAACCGGCAAACAACAAACGTCCGGACATGCAAAGGAACCGCGAACAGATGAAGGAGATGCAAGTGAAGCAGGTGTCCAACGTTTTGATGCTCGATGACGCCACGGCTGCCAAGTTCAAACCGGTGTACGAGAACTACCTGAAAGAGCTCGGCGAGGCTCGCACCCTGGGTATGAAGAAGAAAGAACCCAACAAGGAAGAAGCCAGGAATCAAGTCAAAAAAGACGGACCACGCGAACAGCTGACAGATGCACAGATCGAGGAAGGTATCAAGAATCGCTTCGCCCAGAGCCGCAAAATGCTCGATGTTCGTGAGAAATACTACACTGAATTCAGAAAGTATCTCACTCCCCGCCAGATTCTGAAGGTATACCAACTGGAAAGAAACAACTCACAGAAGATCCAGAAGGAATTCAAGAAAAGAATGGACAATCCCAACAGACGACCCGAATGGAGACAGGACAACAAGAAGAATAACAACAAAGCCAAAGATACTAAGACTAATTAATCCATAATAGTTTCCGTTCTTTGTTTTGAAAAGGGGCTGTACCGCTTATTGCCGTACAGCCCCTTATTTATGACAAACTATCCGATTTTAGTTAGCCGCCTTGTCAAAATGGCGGCGAAAGAACAACAACTGATACACTACTGAATTGGTCCAGTACTTCCAGTTGTGAGCACCGGGACGAACGATATAGTCATGTTCGATTTTCTTATCCAATAAAGCTTGATGCAACTCGTTGTTCACTTTAAAGAAGAAGTCGTCGTACCCGCAGTCGATGATCAGCGCCTGCCGGCCGCTGGTAAGACCGCCTACCAGGTTGATCACCGTATAGTCCTCCCAGTTCTTCGGGTTTTCCTTTTTCGTTCCCAGCCACTTCTTCATATCCCAGTTTTCCGGGAAGGGACGGATGTCCACACCCCCACTCATGCTTCCTGCCGCTCCGAACACGTCCGGATGACGGAAGGCATTCCACAACGCACCGTGTCCGCCCATGCTCAATCCGGTGATGGCCCTGGCTTGAGGAGAAGGGATGGTTTTGTAGTGACTGTCCACGTATGCCGGCAATTCGGCCGAGATGAAAGTCTCGAATCGCATGGTTTTGTCCACCGGGCTGTCCCAGTACCAACTGTTGTGTCCAGCCGGACAAACGATGATGACTTGGTACGTATCGGCCAATGCACCGAGGTTGGTACTTCCCACCCAGTCCTTCTGATTGCCCGAGTATCCATGCAGCAAGTACACTACCGGCAACCGTGACACAGCCGTCGATCCCGTCGGAACCACTACCACCGCTTTCACATCGCGTTGCATGGCAGCGCTATATACATTCACACTATCTACTGTGGCAGCCTGTATACACAGAACAAGCAGACAGCAACTTAAAAATGATAATACTTTCTTCATGATATCTTATTTAATAGTTTCGTATACAGTTTTTGCCAACACCCGGGCACCTTGCTCGTTGGGATGGATCTTGTCGGGAAACGCCTCCGACATTCCTTCGGTAGCCGTGTGCAGGTCGATGACGGAAAGGTGGTTCTTTTTCGCCAGTTTCTGGATCATCGGAATGATTTCCTTCGTCACGATTGCTTCGTTGATGCCCCACATCTCGGCATATACCTTGGCCGGAGTGCAGAGATAGATCTTCGGCTTCGACGGTAGATTATTGAACGCGTCAATCATCGCTTGCGCATCTTTCACGAACTCGTCTTTGTACTTCCAGTTCTGCGGTTTGCTGTCGTTGGTTCCCAGTTTGATAATCACGATATCGGGACAAAACCCCTGCGCTTGCTTGAAGAAAGCCTCCTTCATATACGGGTTGTCGCCCTTGTTCAGCATGGTACGGCCACTGATACCGAAGTTCTTCACCACATAGCCGTTGCCCAACATACGTCCCAGCACAGCCGGGTAACTATCCTTCCGACGATCCTTTACACCCGATCCGGCAGTGATGCTGTTGCCTATGCAAGCCACACGAAGGGCATTCATACGCGGTGCTTTCACGCTCTGCATCCACTCGGTCAGTTCGTCGAGCATCCGGTTCTTGTAGAGGAATCCTTCGCGGATACCCCAACCGTGTCCACCTGTGGGATAGATGTGAAGCACCGACGGTACGCCTGCCTTGTTCAGCGCCAGGTAGTAATTTACCCCGTTGGCCGGAGGAACCAGCCCGTCGTCATCGCTGTAGACAATGAAGGCCGGCGGTGTGTCGGGCGTCACCCGCTTCTCATTGGAGTATTGCACTTCGAGCTCCGGGGTAGCGTTCGAACCCAGTAGATTATCATGCGATCCGAGATGCGTAACCGACTTATCCATCGAGATAACCGGATAGAACAGGATCTGGAAGTTGGGTCGTACTTCCGGACGAGACTGTGTAGCGATGGTCGAGGCCAGATGCCCACCGGCCGACGAACCCATGATACCCACATCGAACGGGTTGATATTCCAGGCAGAGGCACTGTCACGCACCATCTTCAAGGCTTCTTCGGCATCCGAGAAAGGTACTTCCCGGTTTCCCCTCGGCATGCGGTATTTCAATACCACACAAGCAATACCCTGTTTATTGAAGTAAGGCGCCCAGTCATACCCTTCGTGATGATAAGCCAATCCGCTGTATCCGCCACCGGGGCAGACCACTACCACACGGCCCGTAGCCAGTGCGGGTGCCGGAAGAAATACGCGAATAGATGGTTTGAAGTTTCCTTTCGATTCGTCGAACGGTGTCGTATCCACCCCGTTCGTATTGGGCATACCCTGCGCCCAGAGGTCGATTTCAAAGGGATTGCGCGCTTGCTGAGCGCACGCAGTGCTTCCCCCTGCCGTCAGTAGCAGCAGAAGCATTATTAAAGGTGTAAGAATTCTTTTCATGGTTTATTGATGATTTTTGATTCGTTCGCTACAACCAACCGACCATATAGACCAGGTTCAACACAAATAGTGTCGTAAAGGTGATAAGAGCTATTCCATAAAGCAGAACAACCAGTGTTGTTCCCCAAACCAACCGCCAGGGTTTGGGACGAAAGGCCACCCATACGGACCACAGGAAGTATAGTGCCGGAACAAAGACCAGCCATTCGGGGAAGTCCAGCTCCGGAAAGAAATAGTTTACACCCAGCAATATGATAATCAGTAGGAATACAAAAGCATGGAAATGCATGGAAAAGGCGAGATAGTCGACGTAAAAGTTCTCCTTCCGATTGAAGAGCAGCTTGACAAACATCGCGAACAGCGGAATCAAAAAGAAAGAGATATACGGAGTGTACGTCTTGATGGAAGAAATAAATTGGTCAGTCTGCTTTTTAATTTCTTTTTCTTCATCGTCATCGGCCTCCTTCATCTTCATCAACTTTTTGGCCTTAGCCAACTTGATGGAATCCGTTTCCGAAGTGACGGTTATGTTATCGATGGCTTCCATGGCAGCCGTCTTGGAGATATCCCCGACACTCTTCGCTGGTGCAGCCACTTCTTCCAACTGCTCTTTATTTTTTCTTGCTTCATCCTTTTCCATTTCGACATCGATCTTGAAGGTTAGGATAGTGAAGAGGATGAGCGAGATGAACCAGAACAGCTTGCTGGGATGTACATAGCTCACGATGCGTCCCTGCATGTATTCCTTTGTCAGTTTGCCGGGAGCAAACAGCAGGTAGCGCAGGGTAACCAGTGTCTTGGTGTCAACGGCAAACATGTTCTCGGTCATGTTGTACGTCAGATCGCCCACCGTACGTCGGGCACCACTCATCAGATGTTGCCCGCACTGGCTGCAATACGGACCGTCCAAAGAAGCTCCACAGTTCCGGCATACAGCCTGAACAGGAAGTCTGCGTTGTCTACGTTGTATTTTGAAGAGTTTTTTCACCAACAAGAATTATTTTTGGATGCGCAAATATAATCAATATTTACGCACTCGAAACGATTTCCTTTACAAAATGCACGTCCTTTGCCGACAGAAACACGACTAAGAGGCATCGACTTCGATGATCAGCTTACCGACAGGCAACATCCTATATCGCTCACAATGAGAGATTAAACGTCACACTCCTATTTTCTTTTACAAAAAACATCTAAATATCTTGCAGAATTGCTAAAAACCACTACCTTTGCAGCCGCAATCGCGAGAGATGCAATTTATAGTTAATAATGGTGCGTTAGTTCAGTTGGTTAGAATACCTGCCTGTCACGCAGGGGGTCACGGGTTCGAGTCCCGTACGCACCGCAATCGCAAGTTGCAATATCAAGCAAAGCTCTGAAGTTCAAGTACTTCAGAGCTTTTTTGTTTTCAGTCCATTTTGCAGAATATAGCCGAATATGGCCGTTACAGCTGGATTATTCGTTGGACTTTTTGCCCCTATAAAAAGTCCAACGAATTTCCCCAAACTTCGCTGGTTTTCAGTATTTTGCAAAGATATGCTTGGGACGAGTTATCTAACATTTGGGAGTAAAATAGATATTTCATTTACTCATTTGTTGGTAAATTGATTAAATGCTCTATTGATTGGATAATAAACTGCTCAGTCAGATAATTAGTCAACCAAATGACTGACTGATCAATCAAGCACTTGATTGATCAAACGTTCATGCATTCATGCGCTAAATCAATAAATCAGTTTATTTGCCGATTGATAAACAAACTATAGATGATTACTGAGACTTAAATTGATATACCCCTTTAACATCTTTCAGCGAAGAAAGCCATTCCAGATACATCTTGTCCGGCATTTTTCTGTAACCGAGCTTATGAATATAGGCGTAAAGCTCCTCAATTTTCTTATAATCATCTACCGAATTATTCTTATTTTTCTTATAAACTTCCAAAAGTGTTTCTGCTTTTAATAACAAGGCATTGATGTAGTTCGGGAAATGCAGTAAAGCGGTATTACAACACTTCAACACAAATTCAGGCTCATAACTGTCTGGGTATTTATGCTGATACCCTTGAGCCAGATCTATCAGACACAATGCTACGGAATTACGCAACGATAAGGTGTCCATATAGATTCCGTTTGTGATAGCATCCAAGTGAATATACCCAGAAGACTTTAACCACACATCACTCGGAAACTGTGCGGAAGTTAGTTCTGTGTTATACCATCCTGACTGCTTGTTTCGTAGTTTGATATAGAAGTGGTTAGGAGCCAACGAAAGCCAAGCTTTTTCTCCCATTTCTTCGGCAATAAGTTTGTAAAGGATAGGCAAAGAATGGCAGGTCCCTCTATTGGAAGATAATAATTTTACTACAAAGGTGTTTTCCCAATTGCTGTTTCCTGCATAATCATCAAAGTTGTATTTAAATGGTAGATGAATAACATAGGTGGAATCATTTAGAATAAAAGAAACCGTATCTGCCATTAATTTAAAAATAGCGGCGTGTTTGTTGACGGATTCAAAATCCTCACCTGAATAGTTTACAATTTGATTACTGGCTAACAAGTTACAGTAACTTGCAAAGGTTTTCAACCCATTCTCAAAGATATCTCTATTGAGTTTCCCTTCATAATATGCATTTTCAACAATATAAATTGCCTTTTTAAAAGATAATTCATTTGATGGTGAAACGAGTATATTCTCAAGTTCCCTGTAAGCCGATTCATAACATGATTGAGTACTATCTACTTTATTTAAAACAGTAGAATTGGATATACCATCAAATAAACCGACAAACGCAAGAGTTATAGCTATGTGAAGTTGGATAAACATATTTATAATTATCTAATACGACATATAACAGGTAAATAATATTCAACATTTACAGCTTTACCTTTTCTTTTACCTGGTAACCATTTTGGCATGGAAGCTACTAATTCTGCAACAGTATCATCTAAAGCTTTGTCAAGTCCACTGATAACTTTGACATTTGATATACTCCCATCATTCTTAACTATGAAACGGCAAACAACTCTGCCTTGAATTCCAGCGTCGGAATAGATAGAAGGATATATAAGATTAGTTTCTAAATAAACAAGCAGTGAGTCGTAGCCACCTATAAACATAGGCATAGTATCAGTTTCCATCACCTGATAAATTTTTGTATCAGGTGGACATTGCTTATCAATAAAGTTAGGTATTATTGATAAAATGGGGATAAGTAATAATATTATACTTGTTTTCATTACCTCATGTTTTCAATTGTTTCGTTCATTGATTTATTTATGAGATTAAATAAATATCTATTTAGATCGGTGTTTCCTGATGAAAAATCGTGAGAAGCTTTTTTTCTGTCTCCATTAGTAATAACATAAACATATCCATGTCCATTAGCTTCATGACTATACATTTCCGCTCTTCCCTGCTCTGTTAATTGGGAATTGACAACAATTATGATATTGTTATTGGGGGAGTTTTCATCACCTTTTCTATCAGGGAAAAGTGTTTTCCCCAGAAAACCAGTCTCACCGGTTGATGCTCCCACACCTTTTCCTCCATCATTACCAATGAAAAAATCGTCAATTTTCGAATACTGCATTTCGCGTTCTTTTATATTTCCATTTCTATCAGCAAAAGTAATCTTATCATCAAGTATAACCTCTACCGTCCTATCTGATAACACCATTGTTTTTAGGCTATTGAAATTTTGGCTTTTACTACTGACATCTCGCATGTTATCCTGATTAATGTAGCCATTATTGTCAAATTGAACATGTTGTCTTAACGACTTAGGAAGTGTATTTAGAATCATTCTTTGAGCTTCAAGTGTAGTTGCAACTACATCTCTTCCACTCGGGTCTACATACTTCAAAGGGTTATTCAAACAATAAGCATAAGGCGAAATCGAATAATACTTCTCTGCCAATGGGTCAATCGAAAGGAACCGGCTGACAGTTTGTGCTTTCATACCATCCTCAGTTTCTCCATTATTATCAACATACCCCACAATCTTGCCGGTCTTCGTATCAAACTTAACCGAGCCGATTTCCACAATCCTCGTCTTATCATGGAACTCGTCATAACGTCCACCACTAAAAGTAGCGACTTTAACCTTATACCCATATTTGGCAAATGGTTGCTGGGCATACACACATACTGTCAACGCCAGTACTGAAAATAAAAGAAAGCTTTTTCTCATAATCCTATCATTTTGTAGTTTGTATAATAATCGATGGTTGATTTTCTGGGGCCAATTTTTCCACTTCAAGGCTTTCAAGCCACTCCTTGTAAGCCTCCTTCGGCATTTCCGCATACCCCAGATTGTCCAGCTTTTCATAGCCTTCCAGCATTTGACGATACAAAGCATTGGCTTGTGGGTATTGCGGCAAATCGTCAGGAGAAGGAACATTACATTGCCTTAACACATAAAGAGCTATGGACGTGTTGTAATTGGAAATAGTTTGCATCGCAGATAAGTTCGTTGGGAAATGGGAAAGCACCGAATCAGCATTCTGTTTCACAAATTCGTCATACCCATACTTGCTTACATAATACTTGGACAAATCATTCAGCGAATGTGCAATTAGCTCTTTGCCAGACAACGGTTGCAGATATAATTTATTACGTAAAGCCTCCGACCGGATGAATCCGCTCCCCATATAAAAATCATCTGTAGCAATAGCGCCTCGGGTCAATTCAAGACTATGCCAATCACCTTGATTATCTTGAATCTTAATAAAAGAATGATTAGGAGAAAAAGATAGATACGCCTTTGTCCCCAGTTCCTCAGCCAATATCAGATATAATAGTGGTAAGGAGTGGCACTGCCCGGTGTTCTGTACCAGTAATTTTGAAACCATGTATTTAGATGCATCTTCTCGGGCATAGAAGTCCTCAAAATCATATTTCATGGGGTAATGAGTTAGAGTCTTTTCTGTTCCAGGTTCTTTCACACTGACTTCATCGGTGATCACCCGGAAGATCATCAGATTCTTTGCCATATTGTCTTGCAAACTGGCTCCTTCTTCTTTCAGTTTTAATAGGCATATCTTTTTCAGATTCTGAATTTCGGCATTAAACCTATCATAACTCATTCTGTTATCAAAATAGGCATTCTCGCAAAGGAACACCGCCCGTTTCACACTCATGGGACGCTTGCCACATAACATATCATTTATTTCATCTCTGGCAGCATAAAAACTCCCTGTGCCGGGAGCATTGGAAAAAGTAGGAAATGCTAATCCATCACGCGCCATAGCTTCATTAATAATTTTTTGCGCTTGCAATTGTCGCAGTCTTTCATGCTCTTGCACTTCACGCATGATAGCTTCGTTTTGTTGCTGTACACGATTGAAGTGAGTTGCTGTAGAAGTTTGTGGCATGTTTTGTTGGTTGGTACTGTTGCCTATTCCATATTGTGGCATCGAAGGAGTGCGTGGCAGGTTAACTTGTGGAAACTGGGCATACGAAGAGTATGGGCCTATTAGAAAGATCATTAATAGACTTCGGTAAAGAGTTTTGCCGGTTCCTTTCCATTTCATAATTTTAGATTTAATTTTCCAAATATACAAATCTTTCATATAGCATCTATCTTATTTACAGACTTTTTACAAAAATATTCTCAAAATAATTCTTCATAATAACCAATAGATGGAAAATGACTCAAGAACATGATTGCGAAAAGGAATAAATCTCTTTAAAGTTTGATGATTTAGATATGATTTCGTACTTTTGCAGTGTTCCAAGCAACAACAAAAAGCAAAGCAGAACAGCGAACTTAATATGTTGGACTATTCGTTGGACTGAACAATAGGAGCATTGCTAAGATATTGGTTATGTGAAGAATAGAATTTAGGTTCATCTTCCGTACGCACCGCGAAAAGAGGGAAATCGAGTAATCGGTTTCCCTCTTTTGCTATATACCAATTTTCGTGATCCAAAGGTATAACGCTATAAATGAACCAAATAATGTCGTAACGGTGAATACCTAATTAACACCTCGAAAAGTCTAAGAATGACTGCACACAGAGGCTCGACCTTTTGAGTGTGCAAAAAGTGTGCATACTTTGTTTGGTTTCCTTGTTTTTAATCCTTTTCATAGTTCTCTATCTCATCCAATAATGATTTAATCTTGTTATATTCTCGTGGAATCAGCACTTTCATCCTTGCTAAATAGCCGAGTGCCATCAACACTCCCATAAATACTAGTACCAGAAGCGTATTCTGCTGAAAAGGAATACCAAACATTCTGAATGTACCCCAAATGGTAAGCGGAGCAATAAGCAAACCGCACATATTCCGTCTTCTATCCAATCTCTCCAACCATCGAATCTCTTTCTGTGCTTTTAAGAGTGACGTTGTGAAGTCAATCTTCAACAAACGTATGTACCGATATATATACAATAAGAAAATTGCTGTGATAGGTACCATAAAAGCAGCAAACCCTAAATAAAACCCAATGCTACCGTCGTTCTGTAAACCGGGAAATACAAGCAATGCCATAAGCAACGGTAAATACACACATATAGCAACCAGATGGAGCAACCTCCTCACCCGGATTTTATTGAATGCCAAATGCAACTTCTGGAATGAAGCCTCTCGGTTCACTTTTACGTGAGCGGCAATACGCATATTCTCTGCTTTCCAAAAGCCTTTTATATCATCTATTTCCATACTCCTCTTTTTTAATCATACATGTTTTCAATTGTTCCCTAATCCGGTTCAGGCGGGTACTTACATTCGTACGCGACAGGCCGGTAATATCTGCAATTTCTTCGTTCGACTGATCCTCCAGATATAACAAGATGATAGCCTTATTCATGGGGCTCAACTCTTCAATGCATTGGTACAATGTCTGTATAGACTCCTGTCTGCCTGCCGAATCTTCCCATATCCCATCGTCAAAACGCATCAGCTCGTCGACGAACAACAATTTGTTGTTGTCATGTTTTCGTTTCGATTTTAAAGCTATGTTCAGTGCTACCCGGTACAGCCATGTTGACACCTGCGCTTCGCCTCTGAACCGAGGATACGACTTCCAGAGCTCGTACGCGATATCGCTCATCAAGTCCTTCCGGTCATCGATCGTATGCGCGTACACATTTACAATCTTCACCAGAATACTGATGTGTTGCTCTAACACTCTTAGGAACTCTTTTTCGATGCTTTCTTTCATTTGAACATCTCTTTACGATTTGTTACCAGAGAGATTGTTTTGCCAAAGTTAATGCGCCCGTGCCCGGTATAGCGATCCACCCCTTTATCACCAATATCGTCGCATCCTTCGAGGATAGCTTGCTTTACTTCTGAAGCGCTCATGCCAGGGGCTATGCTGTATACCAGTGCTGCCAGCGAAGTTACGATGGGTGCTGCGCTCGACGTCGCTCCAATGGGAATTATATCACACAGACCGCCCTTGAAAGGAATGTCTTCGGCTCCCATAGGACCGTCGTCCGATTTGTAGTAACGAGCATCCGATGGTTGGCACACCACAAGATTCTCAATCGGCGCACATACATCAAGCAATTCACCATAGTTGGAGCCTTGTGTGACGTTTCCGGCCGTTATGGTCCAACGTTCGTCGTTGAGTGTCAATGCACCTACCATTATTATGTTCTCATAGCTTTTCAATGTAGCGGGAATCTCTCGGTTGCTATTGCCTGCTGCGATGACAAGCAACACATCCCGTCGATGGGCAAGTTCGAAGGCCTCGTTTATCTGTTGTTGCACAGTTTCAGGGTAAACAGTCATAATCTCTGCACTGATGTTGATTACTTTCACCCCATGTTCTACCAAATAACAGATAGATCGGGCCATGGATATTCCGACATACGTCATCCACTTTTGGGCATACGCCCGCACCATTGTCGTATCGTGCGACATTTCTTGCATGGCTGATTGCATTGTCATCTCTGGATCTTTCTTCATAAGATTCTGCATTTGCCGAAGAATGTGCTCGATACAACCGACAGAAGCCGTCAGCACCTTACACTCAGGAGCCAGCCCCTGCATACCTTCCGATTGCTGCGGATTTGCCACCATCAAGCTCGTCACCAGTGTGCCATGTCCCATTGTTTGAAACGTCATCGAATGATAAGCACCGTCGTAATAATATCCCGGAATGAGCCGGTCGTGCAGGTAAGGGTGAAAGAAATCAAACCCGTTGTCAATACAGCCAATGAGTACCTCCGGACATCCTCGAGTGGTTTCCCAAGCTTTGAAGACATTTAGCTTCTCGAATAGCATCTGTTGTTTGCGAAACAGCGTGTCGTTTTCGACTGTTGTTTGTGCGTCACAAAAGGGGGGTATTAGCCATAACGTGATGACGATCAAAAAGAATGCTTTATTCATGTTGCTTTTCATTAAGAGTGATACTTCGAATTCCTTATTTATAGGGTTAGTACCGCACATCTATGCTTTGTCACAAAAAACAACACTGTTTTTTTATCGTATGTTTGTATCTGACTATTAAAGCCTTATTTACTAAAAGGAGGCTCCTTTAAAAATGGATAATGCCCATTGGGGAATTGTGTTATATTGTTTGATCAGTTTACCTTTAGTAAGTCTGAATAACAACTTGGCATCCTCATTGTCGATCGAGTTGTCATACATATATGTTCTATCGGCCCATTCGGATACAAT
Organism: Bacteroides sp.; assembly: GCA_031554505.1. GTDB lineage: Bacteria > Bacteroidota > Bacteroidia > Bacteroidales > Bacteroidaceae > Bacteroides. Next base: position 35,785 of record JAVBVI010000145.1, read on the forward strand.
GCAGCAATTGGCTATCGACTTGTCATATCTGGAAATGATTTTGGAAATAGGGACATCATGTCCTCCTTCCATTACTCTACGGGCGATTCGGGATGCATTGATGGTGGGGTGGGCTGTACAGACAAAAAAGAAACGGGCAAAGAATCCGACTTTTTGAGCCCGGATAATGTAGTCAACCTTATCGTCTGCTGACAACACGGTTTCAAAGATAAGGCTTTTGCGTTCAAGCAGACACTTTTCTCTCAGCTCTTCACAGTACTTTATTGACTGCATGACTGCTTCTTTCGAGTTCCAATCGCCAAATTTTTCTTGGGCAACAATATCCGGATTAATGTAAATGGCGTCTTCCATCCATTCGTGTCGCAGGATTTTGGAGGTAACAGAGGTCTTTCCCGACCCATTAGGACCAGCAATCACAATTAAAACAGGCTTATGTAAAGGCTTGTTCATTGTGTAATTGTATTATACTTTTCTGCCCATTCCTGTTTGCGCCGCAGGATTGTTTCGTCCAATTGTTTGAAGAATTTCTCTGTTGCCTCTTCCCCTTTACGCTTAGCCTCCTCGGCTACCTCTTTCATGAGTTGAGTCAACATTTCGTCGGTAGGTTCTTCCATGCTGGTCAGACGATAAGCATTCATCTCTTTTTCAGTCATAAATCGATGTAATTGTAGATTGCACTACAAATATAGTTATTCTAGAACGAATAAAACAACCAATCTACTTATTTGTTTGTTCCAGTTGTATCATTGTATAAATAGTGTACTGGATAATAAAGGATAATAAAACGTTATAAATGAATTTTGGAAGCACAATGCCACGATAAATGTGTTTCAATGTGTTATGCAAAATTTGCCAATTAAGATAATATTAGTATTTTTGTGCCAGCAAACAGGAGAGTTTGGATGTACAAGTGTGCAAATAGTGTGCATTCACTTAAAATTGAATTCCTCTAATCTATTGAAAAATAGGCAGATATAAGTCGTGGCGATACGAGTCCCGTACGCACCGCGAAAGCGAATAGAAATTTAAAGTAAAGCTCTGAAATTCAAGGATTTCAGAGCTTTTTTATTTTCCTACTCCTAGCAAAAAAGGAAGATTTCAAGTGCTCGCCACGTGTCTAATAGTGTACAGGATAACTAAGGATAATAAAACGTTATAAATGAATTTTGGGAAGCACAATGCCACAATCAATGCATTTCAAAAAGCATGTGTGATGCTAAATCAAGGCTTCGTATCCCCATCCCCATAGAGTTTTTGTTGGGAGCCTCCAGCCTCTTCACCTGCTCTGAAACCCGCTGCTCATCGGGGTTGACGGTGAAGGGGGCCTTCTTCACCCGGGGTTCACAAAGTTCACCCTGTAAAAACGAAATAGACTAAAAGGCGCTTACCTTGATAGAAGAAAGCATGCGATGCCCCTTTTGTTGCCTTCTACATTTGTTTTTAAGGCAACTAACTTCTACTTCCAATAGATCTGCAAGCACTGTCCAACGGGCGCTACGCGTTTTTCAAAAAGGCGTAACGGGAAAAAATAAAACGCGTAGCGCCCGTTGGAAGCTTCTTTCTATTGCCCTAGAAGCTTCTGGCAATGTGGTCAGTTGCTTCTTGGTTTCGAGGCAAATGCTTCTTTCTTCCGGACACTTTGCTTCTTGCTTCCGGACACTTTGCTTCTTGCTTCTGAGGCAAATGCTTCTTGCTTCCGGGCACCTTGACTCCTGCAATCAGGACGCTACACGGTGAAGAGGTGAAATCCCGGTGAAGGGGCGGTCCTTCACCGTCAACCCCGATGAGCAACGGGTTTCAGAGCAGGTGAAGAGGCTGGAGGCTCCAAACAAAAACTCTATGAGGATGGGGATATGAAGCCTTGATTTTGCATCACACATGGTTTTACTGATGATCCGTCAGAACGCTCTAAATCTGTCAAATACTATCATAACCATACATAAATCCTGCTATAGTGCATGGGCCAAAAATCAGTTTCATTTTTTCACATGGAATCTTTAGAGCATTTTGTTGTTTACTAACTTCTTCAAAAATAGAATCATTTCTCTGAGCGTATATTACATTATAAGACTTATTATTGGTTATCCTGATTATTTTGAATGATTCATCAGGTATTTCATAATGTGGCAGGCTAATCTCTGGAGCTTGAGCATATGAAGGGTGTGAGCCTATTAGAAAGATCAATAATAGGCTTCTATAAAAAGTTTTGTTTGCTTCTTTTCGTTTCATAATTGTAGATTCAATTTCTCAAATATACAATTTTTTCATTTACTATCAGCCTTTATTTAATAATTAACCCACTATCTTTGCCTGCATACTAAAGATGAACATCTTATGAAACTTATCAATAAAAATCTTTTCCCCGCATGTCACGTTTTCCCTTCTCGTGCGTCTTCCCTATATAAATGGAACTCGAACAATTCAAAACAGATGTAGTGCCGCTTCGTGCCAGGTTATTGAACTATGCGCGAAAGCTGACCAACGAAACTTCTGACGCGGAAGATGCCGTACAGGAGGTCATGCTCAAGCTATGGGGCATTCGCCATCGCCTGGACGAATACCGCAGCATCGAAGGGCTGGCCATCACCATGACGCATCACCAATGCATGGACTTGTGGCGAAGGAAGCAAACGGACACTGTGCCCATCGATCAGATCCGCGACTTCGGGCAAAGCCAGACACCGGAACACTTGCTGGAGGAGAAAGACGAATTCCAACTGATGCGCAGCCTCATCGACTCACTCCCCCCACAACAGCGAACCATTCTGCTGATGAAAGATGTACAGGAGTACGAGATGACGGAGATAGCCGAGATCACTGGTTGTACGGCCGAAGCCATACGCAGCAACTTGTCTCGGGCACGAAAAAAAGTAAGGGATATGTATTTGCAAATCATACGAGAACGGGAAAGGAGAATGGAATCATGAAGATAGAAGAATTGCTTACTAAGTATTTCGAGGGGGAAACTTCCTGTGAAGAAGAACGGGAACTGCGCCGTTTCTTCGGCCAGAGCTCTGTACCGGAGCACTTGCAGATGTACCGCGCACTCTTCGGCTTTCTGGAAAGCGAGAACCAATCGTACCGCAGTACCGGTGAAAGCGCTGTTCAGAGCTGCTCCGAAGTCGCTCTGCCAGCCATGACCTTACAGCCATCGAAGAGCCGGATCATCCGCCGCCGGGTGCTTTATACCCTGAGTGGACTGGCTGCCACGCTGCTTCTGCTGCTGGCCATCGCGGGTGTTCATCGCCACCTGACCGCTGCTCCTGACGTATATGTGATTATCGACGGAAAACAATATTCCGACCCGGAACTGGCCCGGAAGCAGGCGTTGGCCGCTTTCCAGAGCGTCAGCCTCAGCGAAGAGGATGTATTTTCCGCCTTGTTCAACGAATAAAATAAAACAGAAAAGTATATGATGAAGAGAAACATTTGCATCGCAGCCACACTCTTTCTGCTGACGCTGGTTACCTCCGGGGCTTGGGCGCAACAGGGATTGCAGATTGCCACCGTCTTTCAGAAATACGGCAAGCAGAAAGGTGTAACGATGGTAGAGATGTCCAACGAAGTGTTGGAAACTTACCAGATGACCCTGTACAAAAGCCTCGTATTCAAGGATGCAACCGATGCCCTACCCCAAATTCTGCAATGCCTGGAGGCCGACAAAAAGAAGGCCCGAAAGGTGAAGGAGGTGGTATCGAACGGAGAGATCCAGTCGGGCTACTACCAACTGCCGCCACTCAAAGAGGATGTCAACCGCTTTATCCTGTTCAAAACGGGTAAGAAGGGAAGCGCCAGCCTCATCTAC